>JBEDUN010000063.1:0-3865 GCA_040414675.1 Nitrososphaeraceae archaeon
TCATATTAATAAATTCAATATGCATACATCAGACAAAAATCTTGAACTAAAATCTAAATTGTCTGGAGAGCAATAGTTGTGTACAATTACTAAAGGATAAATCTGACTCTGGGTTAATGATACTTAAGATAGTGATAGTATTCAAAGACCTGTACAAGATGGTTTCATATTCGCGATAACTAATCACGTTTTGAAAAGTGGGCCATGATAACTATTATTATGATGTATGTATGGTAACGTAATATTCGCAAAGTCATTAATGTTTATTATTAATATCTTACATGCTTCTTAATGATTGAAAGTATTGTACTAGGATTTTCTGACATGCTAAGTATAGCACAAACAATTGGAATAGTGTGAACTATGGTATTGACGCTTTTTTTCTCAAAGAAGGCAAATACAAAGTCTGTCAATTGATACGCAAGCTAGAGGTCTTAACGATTTGGGCGAAAAGTTTCTCAAGATGGTAGAGCGTGCCACAGAAGACCCATCGATACTAAGAGTGATAGATAGTGAAATAAACCTATCGCGAGAGGATGTACACTCATTTTATATATTGTGGATATGTTCCCATGCATATGCGATGCATAAAAGAAATATACTTGATGATAATGAATGGACAGGTTGGGTACAATGGATGAGACATATCTTTCAAAGAGTAACTATCAAAGAAACATGGAAACAAATAGAGTCAGACAAATGGTTTAATCCTTTTTCCAGAACTTTATGGATGCAGAGATAGTAGTTGGAGCGAAACTTACCTGATAAATTTCATTTAAGAAACAAAGTATTAAAGAGTTAAAGACTAGTTGTCATCGTACAACGATTAAGTGACATTCAAAGAATTTTAGAAAAAGGTTACCTTACACAAAGCACAATGACAATCCCGCCTATTTGAAAGATTGCGAAATGCTAAACTTTAGTCCCCAAGTTAAAGATAAAAGAAGGCTTTAAGGAGTAGTAAAGGATATTATCCCATCAATCTTGAGAAGTTAAAAAAAGAAAACAAAGAATTGTATGACATAGTTGTAAGCAGAATATAGATGATTAAATCAACGACATAAATAACAATTACTACTATCTATTACTGTAGTTCTAGGCTTCACTATCTAAATCACTTACCATCTAAATACTTTCCAATTTATATACCAAATTTTTATAGTTAGTATAATCATGAAAGCGCAAAGTGTTGCTCTTGTGACGGGTAGTTCAAGTGGCATAGGATTTGAAACGTCTCTTCTTTTAGCAAGGAATGGATATCACACTTATGCTTCTATGCGTAACCTTGGAAAATCTAAAACCATAACAGAAATAGCCAACAGAGAAAAATTACCATTGCCAGTCATTCAACTCGATGTTGATGATGATAAATCTGTTAAGGACGCTATTTACAGGATAGAAAACGAACAAGGAAGAATTGATGTTGTAGTTAATAATGCAGGATATTTACTTATAGGTCCATTAGAAGAGCTTTCTATTAGAGAATTCAAAGAACAGTTTGAGACTAATTTTTTTGGTGCTATTAGAGTTATAAAAGAAGTATTGCCAATCATGAGAAGACAAAGAGCAGGAATTATAGTAAATATCAGTTCATTAGCTGGTAGGGTAGGACTCCCATTAAATTCTCCTTATGTAAGCTCAAAATTTGCATTAGAAGGATTATCAGAATCTATGGCTTATGAAATAGAACAATTTGGAATAAAATTGGTCTTAATTGAACCAGGTTATATCAAAACTAATGTAGCAAATAGTTTTAAAACAGGAAAAAATGTTGTCGTTACTGCTGCTAATAACAAAAATAATTCGCCATATGCAGAATTTACACAAAATAGGATTGCAGCCTTAGGACCTAGTGTCGAAGCTGGTCTAGATCCAATAGAAGTTGCAAAAGTAATTCTTAAAGCAGCAACATCAGAGAATCCCGATTTGCGGTACTTGATAGGAGAAGGTGCCGTTAAGCTTATGAATATGAGAAAAAGTACTTCTGATGAGAGTTTTAGAAAATTGATTATGAAAAGTATTTTACATCAGTAAAAATTCATCTACCTTCCAAATCCACTAGAAAATGCATAAACATAACCCTCGTGTATAGAATAGTGCATCTTGCAATCTTGGTCTATGATCACTTAGCTAACTTTATTTAGTGCAGTTAAGCGAATCTATATGGGTCTTTCAGTTCAGTATATTGAGGGTTAGTTATCTACTTAACCATTGGTTACTGCCACGCTTAAGTAATATTGCTGATTTAATATGTAGATGACATCTACTATCAAAAATAATGAACCTGTTATTCTTGTCACAGGTGCAACAGGCACAGTTGGAACTGAAGTTGTAAAGCAGCTTTCATCATCTTCACAATCCACGCTTTCTCCAGGTAGCCGAGTTAGAGCTGCTGTTCATTCAAAAGATAAAGCTGATAAACTTAGAAGTGAAAATAAGTTAGTTGAAATTGTTGATATGGATTATAATAAACCAGATACTATTGTTGATGCAGTAAATGGAATTGATAAGCTCTTCTTACTAACTTTACCCAGACCAAATATGTCTGAAATCACATTTAGTATAATAAACGAAGCAAAGAAAAATGATGTTAAACACGTTGTCAAGCTGTCAGTATTGGATGCTGAAGCTGAACCTGGAATTATGATAACACGTATGCATCGACAAGAGGAAAAAATAATAGAAGAATCTGGAATACCATATACTTTCTTACGCGCAGGCGCATTTATGCAGAATTTTATAAATTTTTTTGGCCAGACAATTAAAACCCAAAACGCAATCTATCTACCTGCAGGAGATGGAAAAGTTAGTTTTGTAGATGTTAGAGACATTGCAGCTGTAGCCACAGAGATACTTTTATCTAAAAGTAATGGAACCAAAGACAGGCTACAACAACATGAATACAAGAAATATAATATTACTGGTAACGATGCACTAACATACAGTCAAGCAGCAGAAATTCTCTCTAATGTTCTAGGCAGAAGAATATCTTATGTGAGTATAACAGAAGAAGACGCTCGCAATGCAATGAAGAGGATGGGAATCGAGGACTGGCTTATTGATGCACTACTAGAGCTCTATAGTGTTATTAGATCTGGTTGTGCAGCACAATCGACTACTACTGTAGTTGAACAGGTAACAGGACGGAAGCCTTTATCACTTGAACAATTTATCAGAGACCATGCTAGTTTCTTTAATTGAATGCAGATTTATTGGCAAAATTAGAAGGATCTAAACTATGAAGATAAGGTAAGGTAAGATAAAGATGTAGATAAAGATAAACGACTAAGACAATATTGTTAAATGAATTGCTATGATGCAATTGTAATAGTGTCTAATTAGAGCATTAACTTAAATTGGGGTTAGAGACTATTTTGCCAGACTAATCATTCAGAGATATATTAAAAACAAATTATTCAAAGAGATATTAAATATAAAGTCAAGTCGAACTCATGAAGAATGTCCTTGTCGTCCCAATTATTGTTAGTCTAATCGTAATCGTGCTAGCTGTTATATCTCAACAGGTAACCATGGCCCTGTATTTCTTACCATTAAACAATACTCTCATTAATCAGGAAGGAGAAAATATGACGAATCAAACCACTACTCCTCTTCCTACTCCATCTCATGTCAGTAATCAAACCACTACTCCTCTTCCTCTTCCTACGTCTCCCACCGCTTCTACTCCTGTCAGTAATCAAACCACTATTTCCAATAATCCATCACTTTTATCATACATCGATCCCACATTCAAATTCAAGATATCTTATCCATCAAATCTTACAAAATATGGTGTGCTAAATCTGAACCTACACAAGATCACAAATATAGGGCATAAAAGCCTTGGAGAGGTTGCTTTTGGATT
>JBEDUN010000064.1:0-51151 GCA_040414675.1 Nitrososphaeraceae archaeon
AATCCAAAAGCAACCTCTCCAAGGCTTTTATGCCCTATATTTGTGATCTTGTGTAGGTTCAGATTTAGCACACCATATTTTGTAAGATTTGATGGATAAGATATCTTGAATTTGAATGTGGGATCGACGTATGATAACTGAGATGGATTACTGGGAACGGAAGATCTAGTAATTCTATTATTGGCAGGAACAGGTGTAGGTGTAGCAAGTGTAGGTGTAGGTGTAGCAAGTGTAGGTGTAGGTGTAGGTGTAGCAAGTGTAGGTGTAGGTGTAGGTGTAGCAAGTGTAGGTTGGTTATTGGTAGGAGTAGTAGGTGTAGTTTGATTCGTTATATTTTCTCCTTCCTGATTAACGATAGTATTGTTAAGTGGTAGGAAATACAAGGCCATAGTTACCTGTTGAGATAAAACAGCTAACACGATTACGGTTAGACTAACAATAATTGGAACAGCAAGGACGTTTTTCACGAAATGGACTTGACTATATATTTAATATCTCTTTCAATAATTTATTTTGTGTGATTAAGTGAGAAGAAATAACCAGAGCTTCAATTTTTAGTTTATGTTTTAACCAGAAACTATTCAACTTGGATCATAGTAATTCATTTAATAATATTGTATATTGTCGCTTACCATTATCTACACATGATTAAGATGATTCTTGATATGAGCTGAACAGTCTCGATCTAGGATGATCTATTGTTGACTCAACATTAGAGGGTAGTTTTTGGCTTGCAAATATCGTCAGATTTAAGAATATTACTTATATTTTTTTATAATATAAGGTTCGAGATCTTTTGTATGACTAATGTTGGGATTAGCAAGATCATTTCTGCAAATGAATATTGCTTTGATCACATTGTTCATATTGTCAAAGTTGAAGTCTACATTGTAACCAGACTGTTGGTAGATATACTTCCTTAGATATCGAATCAAGTCTTACATTAGTTGCAGTTACTAGTAATTACCTTTGTTTACAGGCTACAGTTAAACAAAACCTGCTGTTGATTTTTTTTAAAACATGAAGTGAGTATAATGTGATGTTTTCACGTTAAGTGGGTATACTAGATTTGGAAGGACTAGTCAATAATAGAAAATCAAAATCAGATTAATTTATGGATGTAGTGTAATTACTTGAGATAAGTCTATAAGATTAGTCTTAGACTGTCTTAAACCATGTTGTCGAGTATGTAAATAGGATCGTAAACTCTGTTTGGTAGAAGTGCTCAATCCTTGATTTATCACAGCAATCACAGGAGTGAGGCCTTATCAAACCAAATAATCAATATTTCAATGTTCCTCCTGTTCATGAGAAGGAGAAACAAATAGTAACTCCAATTGAAACAAAGCAAATAGTCGATATTATTGTTAGTCTTATTGATTGCTACTAGAATCATCCCGAAATTTCAAACTAAAATATCAAGATCGCAGCTACTGAGGCTTGTTTCAATTCGGTAGTTACTCGTTTGACTATAACAAGTTTTATAATCCTGAATCCACGTCTGTTTTATATTTTCAATCAGATTCTCTAGTTCATAATTATCGTTTAGATCATTGATTTTCTTTACACTTATGCCAAGGGACTCAAGCTCATCTAGTCGTCTTACAATAATGAAGAACTCCTTTTGGATACTGATAATCCAATTAGATACAACCGAGAAATAGAGTAAGTCAATACATGCACAATAAAGATTAATTCTAAATTATTATTGGACATGATTTTATCTGTGCTTTAAACTATATAATACCCTTCATATTCTAAAAATCCCTGATCATTAGCTATACCAATTAACATTAATTCGCTGACACTTTTCTAATATTTTGAGTTGAAATACATCTATAGTTGTAACCGGGCTTTTCTTAATTGGGATAGTTTAACTGATTTCTCTAGCTGATGGATTTGATATATTATTCATAGTATCACTGCTGTGTCCGTGGCTAATGTCAGCAGCCTAACTTGCACAGGGTTGCTGCAAGTTTTCGAATAGGCTATAAGGAACACCATTCATAAAATTGAATCAAGGCATCTCAGGCTGTCAATCATCGACAATTGTACAACTGTCTGTAATAACTTAACCACGATGAATATTTAGTAACAATTTCATCTTCCTTATAAGCATTGTAAAGCAGCCATAAGGATTCAAAGCCTCTGATTTGCGAGATTATCGAGAACAATCTGATTGTGAAGGAAGTATAGCAACGGAACTAAATCCTGAGAAAGGTCGAATTGAAGGTACAGCATTATTATACTGGATCATATTTTCTAAATAGATTCAATAGACAGTCAGAATTCGGTCTAATCTAGCTAACCTAGCAAGTTAAAAAAGTGGCCAAACTCAATTCGAGTTAACGGTCATTAATATATGCTGCAGATCATCATACTGTAGCTATTTTTATGATTAAATATGTCAGTCTACACCCTTTTGTTCATGACCTTCACACACAACAGGATGTGATATTTCACTAAAGTTAATTAGCATTGCAATTCACAATCTATCATACCACTTCGCAGAAATAATAATTAATCTTATAATGATGTTGGATAGTTTAAGTAGGAAAAATTAGTTGGTTGTTGATTTATCCACTTTTACTAAACCAATTTCTTACTTTTTACCACCACTTAATAAATTGCCCAATCCTTTAAGGCCGCCACCAACTGCTTTACTAATATTAGATAGAACTCCGCCACCTGCTTTTGTAGCATTATTTGCTGCTGCGCCTGCTGCTTGACCTGCCTTTGACATATTACCACTTGCTGCTTGACCTGCCTTTGACATATTACCACTTGCTGCTTGACCTGCCTTTGACATATTACCACTTGCTGCCCCAACTAATGAGGCAGTTGTTCCAGCACTTGCCAATAAAATGCCAAATGTTATGGTCAAAACCACAACTGTGACATTGGACATTATTTTAACCATCGATACTTCGTGTATGCCATGTGCTTTTAACTCTATCTATAATTAGTTATGAAACCATAGACATCAAATTTCCTCAGTCGATTACGGGATTTATCAGATTTTTAGCTGCAGAACTAGGAGATGGGTTACTGTTAAGCGAAAGCCAAAAGACAATATGATGGTCTATCAGCAAACTGATGAGAAAATATTCGTTATCCGTAAAATATCAACACACTAAGACACACGAAGAAGCTATTAGGTCGGATATCTTTACCCAACACCAGAGTTATCTAATAATAATCTCAAGCTCATGTCTAGGAACTAAGAATCTTTCACCACTCTCAATTCAATAGTATCGGCCAAATATTATAACAATTAAAATCAGGATAATTACAACTTTTGGACTCAATGATTTAAAATAATCGACATGTTCACTCATAATACTATTATATAAATTTTTTTGTTGAAAGCATAATAGGCATATCATACTGATCTACGATTGAATTTCCAAAGTTGGTTTGACTACTGTGAGTCTCAGAAATAATAGACTTCGTGAATTAGAGGAATTGTATAGAAATGACAAAAAGCGACCAGCAACACAAGAATTTGATGAATGGTTAGACAATATACTATCTGCGTTCCCAAGATATGAGAAGGGATTACAGACATATGGACAATTTATCAGTATAGACAGCATATCTGATTCCCACGTAGTATTAACTGATTATTCAACAGATAAACACGTATTTGTCAATATCAATACGAAGGAGAAAAGACTTGAATGTAAAAAAGACTCCTCATCAAATTGTATACATGTTAGTTATTGCCTCGCGATACCTTCAGTATTTAATATTCTAACAAAAAATGGGTTAAAAGAGGGACAATAATAATAGTTCTGAACATCTTACTAGCAAGAATACAGTGCATCAGGAACATCCCACCGAGGAACTGGAAGAATTCATAAGTGAAACTAGAAAGCAGAAAATTGAACAGCTGAATGAAGAGGTAAACAAGAAATTGGAGGCCGAATCAGAAGAATCTATATCTCGATAGACGGCGAGATTAATTGTATACGCTTGCAGCATCACATCAACTGACTATGAAGAGTTATTCCATATGGCAAGGAACTTATAGATTAACAGGTTTATATCTATGATAAGGCCTAAGTAATGTCCGCCTCTGTATCATCCTCATTTTAATATCAGTATGTGTCAACCTACTTTACTGGCTTTGTTCATAACTTTATAATTTTTGCAAATCTTTTTCTTGCTATTATTTTTACAACAAATATAAGTATCCAAAAATACTGAGCTACTCTAATATCTATGAATGAAACTCCTATCGAAATCATAAATATTCCAGTTGGAATAAGTAAATCATACAGCATAAGTTTGGATTGAATCTTGGACACTGATTTATCTAACAGATTCTGTTTTGACGCATGTAGCCAAATGATTACAAGTATAGAGCTGGTTATAGTAAGTATTGATGTATATATTATAAATACAGAGTGAAACCTTCCATACCTTAAGTCAAGAGCAGTAGCAAATGAAATAAGTGTGACAAAAAATAGGAACAATAGATTTAGCCAAACTAAGATTGAATGAGACCAGCGTATGTGGTTAAACACACGATGATATGAAATCCAAAAAACACCCACAATCATGAAGCTTAATGCATAAATTTCAAGTTGTGGACGTAGCAGTAACAACGCTGAAATGACTTGCTTTTGTATATCATTATTCATGGGAAGATTAGGAATTTGTATTGAGATTGCCATAAAGGTTATAGAAAACGCAAATATTGCGTCACCAAAAGAGATTACATGTTCTAATCGTATTTTTCCTGAAGAAATATCATTATTCATGTTATTGTTATAATTATTAGTTACGTTATGATCGTCATCCATTCTTTGTTAACTCAAATTGGTCTGCAGTAAATATAAAATAGTAGTGCAATTGCTATTGAAGTCTTCAAAAGATATTTGAGCAATTGATGTTTTTCGGATCTATCTATAACGTTTAGGATCGTTTATGGTAAATAAGGTATCATCAGCTTTTTCTCAATCACAATTTCTCAATTCAATTACTTATCTAGATCTGTTTTCTTAGATACAAACGATCACAAATAACAACATTGCAAATACACCCTACTTTCTGAGATATAAGACTAGATTTTATACTTATCATGTATAAGAATTCTTTATACTTTTTTATAGTATAAGTTTGAGATTATTTACTATGGCTAATATTGGGATAAGCAGAATAATCGCTGTAAACGAAGATTGCTTTGATCATATTGTTCATATAGTCAAAGCAGAAGTCTACATTGTGGCCAGACTCATGGCAGATATGCTTTCTTAAGTACATAATCTTACAATAGTTGTCAAAAGGTCTTGCATACTAGATCCATATTGGTAATAAAGTAATTTGAAGAGTTCTGCAGAATTGAAGTTAGATTTTGTGGAATTCATATCGGGAGCTTACAAGTAATCAGAACCAATCATTCTGCAAGTTTTTAGATAGATATTATCAGATTAATAACATTAAAAATTTTCATATAGTATTGATAAACTAACAAGCTCATTTTTTGAAATTATGGATAACAAAAATCTTACAATCGTTGCTATTTCAGCATTAGCATCTTTATTAGCAACTAGCACGGCTTTCTTCGATCGCATTTGCATGTGGACATCATCACTCCAAATCCTTGCGATAAACAGCTACACAGGATAATGCTTGTGGAGACGGATTATGTCATTAGACGTCAACTGTCAAAATCTAGATGATCAGGTAAACGGAGATCATAATGCAGACAATATGATAGGTATACATACAAACTGATTAGGTGGGTCGGATCGCAATATTGGAGGCCATGACGATAGTGGTAACAGTCTAAGTGATTATATCACATCTGGTAATCCGATCACATGTGCCGATCCCTAAATTTCTATGCTATCATAATTTGGGGTCCTCGATATTTAATTCCTGCTAAATAATAATTTCTAGATCTACTGTAACCGTACATCATAAATATTTATGTTATTTGGGTCCGGTTTGTCAGATTGAGTTTTTATGGCGTTGTTTGCTGTTTGGATATCGTTTTGCAAAGATTTTATTATTTTCTATATCAATACAATCAGCAAAATATTTTATTCACGAAAGATCTGTGCTAATGAGATCACTTAAATCATTTAATTTGGATAAGTATTTCAATTTCAATTATTATGTTTGTTATGGATGATTAACACAGGAACACTAACATTATCAATAACCTTTCTTGATTTACTTCCAATGGATCTTATTGATGCTGAAATCGTGCTGCTTGACATTACTATCAGATCTGCTTCTCCAGTGTTTGCAAGATTAATTATTTCATCATCAACGGATTTGCCAGTTGTAATTTTGAATGAAACACGACCTGTTGCTCCTGCATTTTTACATAGATTTAATTTTTCTTCAATCATTTGTTTTGCCTGGCCATGAGCTGTGATCTTAACATCTGTTCCCAAATTCTCTTTTATTGGACTTTCGATTTCCTTATTGTTTATATCTTCACTATCTTTTTCTAATTTAGTTTTCTTTACTTCGATCTCATCTGTTCTTTCTTTTACCAACTGATTAGATATATTATCGTTATGTATTTCACTTTTGTTTTTTTGATGATCTTCAGACCTTTTCATTGCTCCATTTTCATAAAAAGAAGCTACCAAACTAGATTCGGATATGTCTTTAATATTTTCCATAACAAACAGTATATTAATCTCTGCTCCCGTTGCATTTGCTAGATAAATGGCATGTCCTAATGCCTTATCTGACATTTCGGTATTGTCATGAGGAACTAAGACCTTGGAATATGCAGAAGGAACTATTGCATGTGGGTCTAAATTTGAAGATAACTCTTCATTAGATTTTAGTCCTGAGTCTGGTAGAAAAGTAGAATCACTTTCATCGACAATCAGATTCTTTTCATCCCCGTGAATTTGTGACAAAATATTTTAGCTTATTTAATTATCAATCAATATTCTATTTATAACTTTCAAAATTAATTTTCTCTTGTATATTTCATATCGATTTCTTTAATAAAGTGCGAAATTCTTTTTGACTTGATTAATAAGAATACTAGGACATGCGAACTAATATTGCTACTACTGCTGCTCATTAACGCACGCAAGACACCATTCAGTTTCTATTGGAGGATTTGCTGTTCGTACTGTGCCTCTTGCGCTAGTACCTGTAACGCCTGTATCTTGATCTGAAAGAACTCTGATTAGATATTTTGAATCATTCCCACATTTATCACATTTCATATTCATCGTGTTATGATCGAATATGCTTAAAAGCATCATCAGATCCAACAAAACAGATATTCGGGTTGTTCTTGCTGGACTGATTGGCTCACTATTCTTGATAACATGGTTGAAAAGAAATTAATAATCAGAACTGAAGAAGCGTGGGGCAACAAGAGGATTATCAAATATAAGCCTTCAGAAAAGGGAAGAGTGATTCTTAGAGAAATTCTAGAACCCTATGAAGAATTGTTTCCACGTACCGAGACTAACCAATCTTGACTATATCGTTTATGTAGACTCAATATCAAGTAATAATGTTACTTCCATGTTTTTATAATTTATTAAGATATGGAGGACAGATCAGGTTATTCATGACAGAACCAGGCAAAGGTAATAACGATGATGTTATAGGCAACAATAAACAATCAACAGAAAACTTTTTTACGATAATGGATGGAATAATCCAGTAATTAAATAATACTAAGAAGATGTTTATTTCGAATAGCAATTAAGTTATGGTCGCTATTTATTTTAAAAAATTGCATCTGCAAATTATCTCTGCTCTATTTGAACGTTAGTTAACGTGTCACTTTTAGTTTTGATTGGATCTGTTATCCAGTTAGAAAATTATAAAAACAGTTGTTGATGTTCAGAATTACCATTTCAGTTGATAAACCAACTTGAGGTACGCAATAAGTTGAGCCTAAAGTAATTTAACCACTGCAACGATAGCTCCGCCAATTGCAATACACGTAATACCCATGAATAACATAGAACTATCATTAAAATTAGATGGAAGATTAAAAATTGAGGGCAATAGAAAGGTAAATAATCCGAACAATATTATTAGAATACCAAATAGCTGGCCAAGTGGTTTAAGTGGCACATTTTCTGAGCTAGCTTTTCTAAACATGAAATTGTCACCACCAACTAAATATTAGTAGTATTAGTATTTGTCGTATTTCAGCCAACTCCGTGCATCCTTAGTTCTATCATTCTATTTCTCAACGTCACTTCCGTAAGACCACATACATCAGAGATACGATTTTGAGTTATAGTTTCTCCAGTTTTCATGCATGAAAGGTAAATTACTACTGCGGCAAAGCTCATTGGATTTTTTCCTAAAACAAGATTTCTATTTAATATCTCTTCCATCATGCTTATTGCTCTTTGTTTTGTTTTTTCAGGTAGATTAAGATTATTTGCAATTTTTGAAACACATTTCATAGGATCAGGTGCTGGAACTTTTATGTCTAGTTCACGAATTAGTCGTCTATAGTTTTTTGCAATATCTCTTCGTTTCAGACCACTAATCAAAGCAATATCACTTAATGTCCTCGTATTACCAGCTTCCCTACAAGCTATATACACACATGCCATTAAAATGCCATCAATAGTCCTTCCCCTTATCAATACTCTATGAGCCTTGATGAAAAGATATGCTGATTTTTCCAATATAGCATCTGACAGACAAAGCTTTTCCTTTGATTGATACAGTTTTAAAATTACCTTTGGTTTTATTAGAGCATAGTTATTATTGATTCTATAATCCCATACACCTAACCTTTTAAATCTCATACGCATATCATTGTTTAATTTTTTACCTTTGGCATCTCTATCTGTTCTTGTAAATGTCGAGTAAAGATCCATACTTTGTCCATATAGTACATGTTGATCCATAACTGTTGTTTTATTTTTGTTATCTTTTATTGTAAGTGCAGGAGATGCAGTTTGATTCCATTCTTCCGGCTTATCATAAACCATACCACATTTACTTCAGATAAGTTCCCCTGTAACATGATCAGTAATTGCTATTCCTTTCTTCATGCTATAGTAATATTCATCATCATTGACAATAGTACCACAAAAACAAAGAGTGTGTCCCTGGATGGTTTTTTGCATTAACTTAACTGTACAGAAAAGTGTCAAGTCTTCTAAATAAATGCGATCCATTATCTGCACTATTGTTAGGCACTAGTTGAGATTAGTGGAAGATGACATATATTCTAATCTTATTTCAAAAGTATGTATGCCGATCAAATGTGCTTGCACAGTAGTAGGTGCTGGTATTGGTGGTCTGAGCATAGCAGCTCTATTAGTACATTCCGGTATCCCAGTTACAGTATTTGAAAAATCTGATAAGGTCGGTGGTAGAACTTCTTCAATGGTGTTTAGAAACCATATACTTGATAATGGCTTTCACATTATGCCATTCTATAAGAAATCAGCAATCTATGGGATTTTTAAGAAATTGGAAATCGAAAGTAATTTGAAGTTGATTAAAGTTAAGAATATCGCATTCTATGACCGGTCAAAATTCTACAATTACCCGAAAGGTATAGGAGACATCCTGAATTTGAAACTTGTTTCATTTAGTAATAGAATAAAGTTGTTAAAAATACTTTTACCCCTAGCCTTTTCCTCAATAAAAAAGTCTGAACGCTGGGACTCTATACCGCTAACAAGAATCACAAAAGATCTGGATCAAGATACGAGATCGTTTTTTGACGCCGTATGTATGCTTGCCTTTGCAGATGTTCCTGATCACATTTCTCTTGGAGAATTTGCACGTACCATAATGAGAGCTAATCCATTGAGAGGAGGCACAAGCGAATTTGGCTATCCACAAAACGGAGGTTATGACACTATTGCAAAAATTCTTTCACATAACATCGAAAAAGTAGGTGGGATGAATTCAATAATTAAACTGAATTCCCGTGTCCAAAAAATAATAGTCAAAGATAGATCTGTTAAGGGTGTCGTGACTTCTGATGGAGCATTTGTTCCCAGCGATTGTGTGATAGTTTCCTATCCGGCATATCTAGCTATAAATGACTTGTTTGAACAAGGTACTTTTGACCACGAGTTTATTACTAAAGTGAATAAGCTAAATGTGACAACTTCGGTAGTAGAAGTACACTTTGCTCTCTCCAAGAAAATTGACGAAAGACAAGTAGTATTTCCTGTTGGAAATGATTTTACTGCAAAAGGAATCTTCTTTATATCAAATATTACAAGATCTGTATCTCCTAAAGGTGAGCATCTTGTATTAGCAGGTACACCAACGTCATCCGAAGACGCCGGTAAGCCTGAAAGCATCAGAAGAATATCTAATGCGATGAAATCAGATCTAGAGAAAATGTATCCACATTTTAAAGCTTCACTTATTTGGGAGCGCCCGATGGCCTGGCAGCTCGTGGAAAGTGTGGTTAAGAAGCCTGGTGTAGTTTGGAAACAGAAAATGCCGCATGAAGTCAATGAACAGGTAAAAGGCCTATTTTTTGTTGGAGACTCTACGGTAAGTTATGGAATTGGAACTGACTCTGCTGCCCATAGCGCATTATTATGTCATCCAAAAATTCGCTCCTATTTGTCTTCCCTAAGATGAGTTTGTAGCATAATTTAATTCCAATTATGCTGATTGTTGAGAATTAATCATACATAGTACATTAAAGACCTACAAGTTGATAATATATGAAATCAAAGTAGCTTAGCAGAATACTAGGATTCAGAAGGATCAATTACTTTTATGACCCATTATATTTCTATGATTCACATCAATTTTCATTTCAATATCATTCATAGTCGTTATAATGTTCTAACAAATTATCATCTACTATCTAAATTATCTCTTCAATAAGCATTTAAACGATAGCAATAATATCTTATGCTGTTGTATTAGCAGCACCTCGAATGTTAGAGTTCTAGTAATACTATCTAAGTATATTCTTACGCTACATCTAGCTCAACCATAGATTATCTATATATCTTCTATAATCTTCGTCTCCTTACATTGCTACTCTCATAAATTGAACAGCTCATACTGGTATCAAACTAATTTTTCATTGCCTCCTTATATGATAAATCCTAGCTCCATACTTGATCACATGTAGACCTTCTTACTTTAGACTATGAAAAGCTTGTACTTCTGACATTCTACCAGCCAGAAATCCCAATAAAGCTCCATAGATAAAATGGAAAGCCAAAGAGCCAGTTAGAATCAAAGGATACAGACCGTGAAAGTAATTAGAAATATCATATATATACTGATTTGGAGCTGACGTAGCAAAATAATCTAGCTTTGGTTGTATTCCAAATGTAGCAAGAGGTACGAATAATATGCCCCACAAAGCAAATCCAACACCTAATCCAATCATCATTGCACGTCGATACGGAATAGGTGCAATTTTACTCCAGAATATTGAAGCTTGTCCATATATGTTACCCGCTACAGTACCTGTTAACAAGTGAAGACCAAAGCCCACGTACTGCGCAAGTGCTGGATCATTAATACCCAAAGAAATACCGATTACTGCAAAGAACGTTCCAACAGGAGTGCCAGATATGTAGTCAACAAGCACAAGCAATCCTGAAATTGCCCATACGGAAATGAATCCTGCAATAGTACAATACAGGATGTACATTTTCTGATCGACTTTCCAAACTGATTCTCTTTTGACCTCCATAGCTTTCAAGGAGCTGATTAGGTATTTAAATAATGCTCAACTGTAATAACTAGTGACTAACTTTTTAATATGGCAATTAGATGCATAGTATTAATTTTGATAGCCAGAAAATTATTGAATTCCCCGATATTGCGATAATACTACTGAAGTAATTTCATTAGTACATTAGTCTCCATGAGTTATTCGCATTAATACGATAGAGATAACAAGAAGTTAACTAATTGTTCTTGTTATTTCTTATTAGATTATAGAAATGAATTGAATTTTTGCTCTCAGATTTGTGATCTACCATAGGAGAAGGATAATTCTTACTCTGTTCTAACTGTCTATCATTTTGATATAATTCGTGTATAAGTTGCGGAGAGAGGTTCCTTAACTCGGGCACAAATTCCTTTATATATTTACAATAAGGGTCAAACTTTTTTTGTTGCAACCATGGATTAAAAATCCTGAAATATGGCTGTGGGTCACATCCAGTGGATGCTGACCATTGCCAGTTTCCGTTATTCACACATGGATCATAATCAACAAGTTTTTCAGCAAAGTATCTTTCTCCAAGTCTCCAATCAAGATGTAAGTCCTTTGTTAAAAAAGATGCCACGATTAACCTTACTCTGTTATGCATAAATCCTGTAATATTTAGTTGTCTCATTCCTGCATCCACTATAGGAAATCCTGTTTTACCGTTAGCCCAACGTTTGAATTTCTCTGAATCTTTACTCCATCTTACCCCCAAATATTTAAGCTGATACGGTTGCTTGAATACATGGGGATAATGATATGCTATGTATGTAAAGAAGTCTCGCCAGAAAAGCTGCCTCAATAGAGGTGATTTGATCCCTAAATTCTCTTTTATGGAATGATAGATCTCTCGTATTGAACACGTACCAAATTTATTATGAGCAGACAATCCTGTTGTCATCTCTTCTGCTGGATAATCCTTCTCTTGATCATAGTTTTGATATTTCTTTATACTACTAAGAATTTTCAAACATCGACTCCTCCCACCCGAAGAATAAATCCGTGTATTATAAACACCGATAAGCTGACGATATAACTCTTCTTTTCTATAATCTTCTAATTCTCCCAATATGGCATGACTAGATCTGGCTGAAAAATTTTTGTACTTGTTTTTTTGTGGTTTAGGAACAGAAATTTCTACTGCTCTATTAAAAAAATGAGTGAATATAGTATATGGCCTTCCGTCATAAGGTCTAGTGATAAACTTGGGATCATTTATTAGCAATAAGTCAGTACTTCGAATTAGTCTCACATTCCTTTTTTTACATATAGTTTGAATATTCTCATCTCTTTTTCTACTGAATAGTGTATAGTCATCGTTAAAGTAGACTGAATCAATACTCTCATTGAATATCAATTCTTTAATTATATCATGCGCCTTGCCAAAAAACAAATGTAACCTAGTCCCTTTTATCTTCAGTTGTTGATCCAAATCATGTAGAGATTCTATCATAAATTGTATAGCATTATTATTTTTATGCTTGATAGGCGTATTCTTGAGTAGCTGCTTATCTAAAAAGAAACAGGGGAGGACTTGCCTTGATTGACTTAATGCTGATAAAAGCCCAGTATTGTCCTCTAGACGTAAATCACGCCTAAATATGAAGAGAGACTTGTTATTCATATTGTGCAATCCTTCTAGAAACGTAGGTTAAGTAATTCACTATCAAACCTCTTGAGCTTTCTAATATTTTTTATCTGAATATCATTACTACGCGAGATTATTTTTGATAGCTTAGGTTTAGCCTCCTTTCCAATCACTATTATTTCCTTATTCTTGTAAAGAATCGATAATGTTAAATTACTATTTTTAATGCATTTTGCAAACTCCTTTGCTTCAGATACTCTCTCTCTTAGAGTTATCTTGTTTGTATTGACATTGCTTCTATTATCGCTGTCAGTTACATAATTATTTGAAATAACAATGTTAAAAATAATTTTATTATTCTTAATCTCAATTTCGAATAAAAATTGGTTTTCGATATCAATTTTTATCATGCCACCTCTGAAACAGTTAAGTAATACAATGGACCTATTCATCAAAAATAATTGTTGTTGAGTTCTTTCATTATTAATCATGTCAGGTTCGAAAAAGCAGCTATTAACATCTAGATAGCTATCTATCTATTTTATTGGATATGTTAGATTGGGCCTTTATGATCAGATCGCCGTTAAGAACCCATTTTGCACTACCCAAGCTTTGTCCATCAGGTCCAGCTGCACGTGGAATTTCTATTTCGAGGTTTCTAAATCCATAGGAGATGATCGCTTCTTTCCCGGTCAATCGGTCGAAAAGCTGACCTAATAGATCGGGCCATTGAGTTTCCATCTTTTGTTGTTCAGATGTTTTACGTTCACTCATATGGAGACTTACTGACCATTGCTTATATTATTTACCCATCATACATCAAATAGTGCCTAACGACCATTTTTGTTTAGAGTTGTGATGATCAGTTGGTTAGCAAGGTACAAACTACTGAAGTATTAATTTAATCTTGGTTTGTAAGTTGGCACTAGTCTAAATCTTTGGACACCTTTATATTTTATTATATCTCTATCAATTAAATACGGAGATCAGAGAATAGTCGTTGGAGCAAAATGAATTAAGTTCTACTTCCAATTCATATATTGTCAATTCAAACAGAAAACATCTAACGATCCTTGTGACTGGATCTAGTGGATTTATTGGGAGTCATTTGGTGGATAGGCTCTTGTCTTCTAAAGAGAAGCACAATTATAATTATGAAATTAGATGCATGACACGCAATACTAAGTCCATTAATGGCTTCTTTAACAAAGAAGCAGCAGATAAGGATCTCAAGATTGTACGTGCTGACGCCTCCAAATATAAAGATCTAATCACTGCACTGACCAATGTCGATATTGCCTTTTATTTGATTCATTCCATGGAAGGATCGTCCAAAGATTGGAAAAAATTTGCAGAGCGTGATCGAATAGCTGCATCAAATTTTGCTAATGCAGCAACAGAATGTGGTGTAAAGAGAATAATATATTTGGGAGGGCTAGTACATGAAAATGAAGAACAACAGAACAAACTATCTGCACATATGCAAAGTAGATTAGAAGTGGGCCAGATTCTGTCAAAATCAAATGCAAAAGTTACTATTTTTCGAGCAGCAATCATACTTGGACGAGGTGGAGGCTCATTCCAAATGCTTCAATATCTTGTCGAGAGACTTTCAGCAATGGTATGTCCTAAATGGGTTCTGACAAGATCTCAACCCATAGCAATAGATGACGTAATCACATACCTAGTCAAGTCAATTGATACGAATGCAACAGAAGGTAAATCATTTGATCTGGGCGGACCAGATATTATGTCGTACATTGATATGATGAGACAGTATGGAAAAATGATTAACAAACCCCTAAAGATCATAATTATTCCTTTCCTAACTCCACGACTGTCTTCATATTGGATTGATCTTATCACTCCAGTTAAGGCATCTTTAGCAAGGCCCTTGATAGAGAGTCTCAAACACGAAGCAATAGTAAGAGATGATTCAATAAGGCACATAATTCCGTTAAAGTTAAAAAAGTTTGAGGAAGCAATAAATGCTGCCAGAAATGAAGACAAGAAACAAAAGGATGATGTCATTAGGAGGGAGGAACACGTTACTCACTCTACAAGTAATAAGATTTTGATGATTTCATTAGTATTGATGGCATTGGTGGGGTCAACTTACTACGTACTCGATCCTAGATCAGAAATACTAAGCACGAATTGGCTTATTTTGAGCTTTTTATGGTATTTTGGAATTGCATTTTCATTATTCTTTGTCAGAAATGGCGCAAGGTTGGGTGCTATTACTGCAGGTGTTATAGGATGGGTTACTGTAGCATTCTGGTTGATTGATAATATATACACAATATCAGGAGAATCTCTTCTAGCAAGCTCACCAAATTTAGTAATGACAATGAGAAATTTCATCGGAGCAATTGTTGCAGGACTAGTTGTTGCATCCTCACACAATGTCTTTCATAAAATACGAATTTACGGACTATGACGAATTGTATCTCGATTGATTATCATATGTTATGCTATAATCCGGTAGATTAATTATCAAATATTCTAATTTGTTGTTTCCCTGAGTTAGTTTCAAACACATTTCTGGTCATTCATTCAGTTTAGCACTATGGCATGAAGTTACACATCATTTTAAATAGTCAAAAAGTGTCATATTTTTCAGTTGGTTTTCATACGACGAAAGAATGTAAAAGGTATAGATTATGCGTACATGGTAAGGAGCATATGGGATCAAACAAATAGGACGTCAAAACAAGAGACAATAAAGTACCTAGGGAAAGCGTCGTCAATTACTGAAGAAATGATTCCAATGGAATATCGCAACGATCCCTCTATAATTTCATTTATAACGCGTTACAGCCGAATAGATAAGAAAAAAAATGATTCTTTGACTCAAAGATTAAGTCAAAATTTATTTGAAATGCTTTCTGCCGGTGACTTGCACAGTGTAATTAAAATTTTCGATAAATATGTAGATCTATTTGGAACAATGCAATTCTTTGACAATATGCTAAGACCAACAATGTACGAAATTGGAAAGTTATGGGCTGAAGAAAAACTTGATGTTGCTACAGAGCATATATGTGTTAACACGGCAAATTGGTTAATAAAAGTAATAAATGAAAGGCAATCTAAGCCTAAGCCTGCTACTAAAAGTAAAGGGAAGGTGTTTATTTGCACACCAAATGGTGAGCTGCATAATTTGGCCTGCAATATTCTTGAATCTATTCTATTATCAAAAGGGTACAAGGTTTATAATGCTTCTCCATCAATGCCTGCAGATTCCATAATTCATTCATTAAATAATATTCAGCCAGATGTGATTTTAATATCTGTAACTTTGGATGATAATATTCAAACTACTAAGAACTTGATAAGAAAAATCAGAACTAGATATTCTTCACTGCCAATATTTGTCGGTGGAATGGCATTCAATAATAATAATACTAATAAACTTTCAAGTTTTGATACATTTAATACTACGATTATTAGGAATGTTTCACTTGTAGATGCTATAAAATCGGTAAAATTAAAAGTAACTCCAACGTTACCTACTTAGTTTAATCTAAATCTGGTAAAGCCATTATTTCCGTTTGAACACATTATTCATTTATTAATTATAATAAGTTGGGTTTGAATTAACATCATTACTTCTCTGTGGTTAAAGATTGGTTGTTGGTAAGAAAACCGAGCAATGCCAAAGACTAGCTAAACTAGTATGCCAAGGTTTCCTGTATTATGACTACCAACAACCCTTTGTTTTGGCTGCTTTTACAGTACAGACAAATAAGATTTCTATTATTTAAAGGCTATATAAAATTAGTTTTGAGGTTGGCACTAGATACTTTTTTCAGGAAATTAATTAATTTCGGTCATATTCCGATAACGGCTGCTGCTTCTTTTCGCGTTATACTAAATGCAATTGGCGGATACTATTTTTAGAAAGTTTACTAGATTCTTATCTCTAGTGGTAACTCTATTATTTACTAATAAATATTAAAATAGTACTAGAATAAAGACTAATCGCAATCTTTGTCACGAGATATAAAAATTGTCATCACAAGATCCGATTAATCGAATAAAGCATTTAATCTATTGTTCAAGCGATCCAATTGTTCAGATTGGAGCGATCGATGCACTAGCGTCATACGGAGAACAAGCCATAGAAGCTATAACAGAAATCATTAGCTCGTCTAATATAAGCGATCAAGTTAGAACATACGGTTCAAAGATGATCAAAGATATCAAGAAAAAGTCAGATGAGTTGAATCGCTAGTGATAGACTATACATCTATTATTTTACAAAGCATTCGTACTTTGATTGAAAGATTCGTAATACTAATCTGGAAAGCGTATCTCATCTAGTGTAATATTATGGGAACACTTTGCAATTCTTTTATCCGAACTAGTCGGATTGACGATATATTCACAAATGAAACTATTTGAATGGCATGTAAAAGAAGGCGCATTTGAACGACTTAATCCTCCTTGGCAACGATTTAAGGTAATTGAACGAAAAGGAAACATACGAAATGGTGGTACAATTAAGATAAAGATTAAGATTGGTGGTCCTTTGTATAGCACATTGCTCGTTAAGCATTATGACTATATAGACGGCAAACAGTTTAGGGATACTCAGATTAAAGGAATTTTTAAGTCTTGGACACATACCCATTTGTTCAAGCCGCTTGGATTGTCTTCTTGTATGTTAGAAGATAATATAGAATACTCCACATCTAGAAGCATAATAGGTAAAAGGATTGCTTCAAATTTAATTGACAAGAAGCTAAATCAAATGTTTTATTATAGACATTCAGTCACGAGAGGGGATCTTCAAATTCATTCTGCTATAAATAAAATAAGAGGAGATGGTAGGCCATTGACTATTGCAATTACTGGTTCCAGTGGATTTATTGGCTCTTCATTAATACCATTTCTTACCACTGGAGGACATAGGGTAATACGGATGATAAGAACCCCTTTGAAACATGATAACGACTATAACAATAACAATCTAAACAATATCAAGTTTATTCAGTGGAATCCAGCAACAGCTTTTGCCAATGTATCCTCTCTAAATGACAACAACTACAATATTGACGCGGTAGTTAATCTTGCTGGTGAAAACATTTTTGGAAAATGGACCGAAGAAAAGAAGAAGAGAATTTTTGATAGTAGAATAAATACGACAAAGTCTCTATGCAGACTTCTATCTTCACTAGATAGACCGCCTAAAGTTCTTGTTTCTGCGTCCGCAACAGGATATTATGGGGACAGACATGATGAGATTTTGACGGAAGAAAGCCCACTCCAACACTCCTCTTCAAATGATTTTTTGTCAGATGTTTGTATGAACTGGGAAAAATCTACTCAAATAGCTAAAGAATCCGGTATTCGAATAGTAAATATAAGAATAGGCACAGTATTGTCATCTTCAGGGGGTATACTCTCAAAAATCCTTCCTGCTTTTAAGATGGGTTTCGGTGGTAGAATTGGAAATGGTAGTCAATATATGAGTTGGATTGGGCTAGACGACTTGATAACACTAATTCTATATGCAATAGCAGACAAATCTATCATAGGTCCAGTTAATGCAGTATCACCAAATCCTATCACAAACGCTGATTTTACAAAGACATTAGGAAAGGTTTTGTCACGGCCTACAATGTTTTCTATTCCGGAATTTGTAATAAAAAAGGCAGTGGGAGAGGAATTAGATAATGCAGCAATATTATCGAGTTCACGTGTTATTCAGAGACAACTTATCAAATTGGGATATAAATTTCGTTTCCCATCTTTGGAATTAGTCCTGCATTATACATTTGGAAAGATAAGATAGTTAAAAAATGAGTTTCTAGCACAGGAAGATATTCAAATATAGATGAAGGTAAACATAGACATGATATGTTTGTAAAAGCGTACAATGAAACCAGAGAAAATGGCAGCTTAAACGGTCTTACTCCCTCAGAGACATTCCTACGAAGATTAGAGACCGATAGATAATAATTGTCCACATTGTAGTGCTGGAATTGAGCTATCTAGCTTTCCTATTATGTCCAATGAATCATTTACATTTGACTATAGTGAAAGACGTGGAGTAGAATTATAATTCGATTCCCGATAACATAACGCTGATTCATGAACAGATAAACTGATCTCTGAAGAGAGCCAGTAATGAGGAACAAAGAAATAGACTAAATCTAGCAATGGTAGCAGCAAACAATCATTATGCGCGGTTTGGTCCTAAACTGCTAATACATGTAGGAAGATATTAGATTTGTCAGAAGTGACATGGAAACAATGTAAATACCCCAGATTGAAAGAGCATCTAATAACACAAAACATTATACTTTACTAACCTTGTAAGGTGTAAAGTTTGTAAGGTTTTCCTGTATGTCGGTCAGTATACTTCCAGCTAGCAATATCATATTTAACTTCTTCAAATTTAACCTTTATTTCTGGATGCAATATATCGTAAACATCTTTGCCTATTGTAATTTTATCTGCATTAGTTAAGGAAGTTAGCTTCGCAGTTACATTCATACAGTATCCAAGAATATCGATAAAAGAGCTTTTATCATGTCCATATTGAACTATAACGTTTTCACCCTCGTCGATACCTATCTTAACACGAAGCTCTGGATAGTCATATCGATTTAATATAGGGTTGATTCCATTTTTAATTACTGTTATCATTGAATTTGCACATTGAACTGCCTTATCACATGCTAATAATTTGTTATAACCAGAAGTAAAAAAAGCAATTATTGCGTCACCAACATATTTTAGCACATAACCGCCATAGCTGCGTACAGTATTAGTCATCTCATACGTAAATGCTCTAATTATTGTGACCATCCTGTCGACAGGCAGTGTCATGCTCATCTTCGTTGAGCCAACTAAATCTGCATACATTATCACGAGTGAAACCTTTGAGTTGACGTGGTTAAAGAGAAAAGCTTGACTATCTTTTAATGAGGAATCATATAAGTATCGACCATCTAATGCCTTCCACATCCGATCTTGTGTTCTAGCTACCAGTGTTTTAGTATCAACTATCTCAAAAGGAGCAATCACTGCTGTTGATGATGATGTTTTGGTTGTATTTTTATTTCTATTATTATTTCCCATTATCATATTGACTATGGATTTGGTGAGAATATTTGGGTCATTATCGTCTTTCCTCTTCCCTTCTTTTACTTCTTTATTAGCCAGGATAGACTTTTTAGTTATTTTTTTATTTTCATTTTGTTGTTTTTTTCTTTTTCCTTCTTGTCTTTTAATTTGTTTATGATATACTTCGGGGTAAGCTTCATCATTTATCTTCTCAATTGGTTCCCCTGTAGGTAATGGTGCATTTCTATCTATCTTGTATTTATTTGCTAGATCTGGAAAATCTAAATTCAAAATTACGTTTCTACCTATTTCTTTTATTTCTGATTTGGGAACGTCAAATCTACAGTTGTGATCACCAAATATTACTATCTTTTCATCTGTTTCTTTCATTACATGTCCTACGTGGTCTTCATTCAGAACCCTGACTCCTTTATTGAATAGTCCTTTAGGATATTTTCTTTCGAAGCTGGCTAGATCAATATTTTCACCTTGAATCCATGGCTCCAATGGTACAGTTGTGGGTAATGGCTCTTCGCGGTTTACTTTATACTTGTTTGCAATTTCATGAAGGTAAAGACCAATTAACACATTTCTTCCAGTTGTCTGGATTTCAGATTTAGATATGTCATACCTATCATTTCCTTCTCCAAATACAACTATTTTGTCAAAAGTCTCTCTTACTACGTGTCCAATATATGGAGAATCTAATGCCATTACCCCTCTATTAAAGTACCTACCCGTAGTCATGTATTCATGTATAATGATAATTCTTAAGTAATAAGAAATTTGCTGACAAAAATGATACAGAATGACCATAACTCTATCATAGAAATCTAGCGAACATTTTAATTGAGTATTACATCTAATTTGTCTCTTGTATTGCTAAAAGAGAAGAGTGTGTTATAAACTGACTTACTCTATACTTTAATTTTGTATGTTCCTCACTTTAGGTTGAACAAAGGTCATCAACTCTAATATACACAATAGAATATGGACCGTTATGCAAAGAATCAGATTAAAACCACTAGTAGATATTCTAATTAATGGGAATGAATAAGATAGATATACTAATGAATATAAAAAATGATATAATTGAGATTGTAACACAGAGTACTAATGAATACATACTAGTTCTTGGAGAACTAGAAAAAAATTAGAAATTGCTACTATATATCGTATATTTGATTGGTCAATGTACTTGATTTGTCAAGAGAGATAATCAACAGTAGTGCCTAACTAATATCATCTCAATCATTGCCACAGCTCAGTATACAATTTTGGAAGGTATGCTAAATACAAGAATTCATTACATTTTACAATCTGTAATATAGCATAATTGCAAAGTATTCCAAATACAAGTTAACTTCGTTAGATATTAATTATAAAACTTGATGCAGAATTATTTCATAGATGTGGGATCGCAATAACGTGTCATCAAATCACGATAGGATGATATCTAACAATCAGAATAGCATTGTTCCTGTCGCATGGGCTATACTGGTCATGGGACTTTCTTTAGCTGGTGTAATACTTGTTTACTTGTGGATTGGGCATATTGGACCAACATATTCAAGTGATGTTATGAATCTTCAACAGAGAAGACTTAGACACTGGTACGGTCTACCTCCTGAACCTATTGTAACTGATAAGAGAATATTACAAATCCCTCCTTCCTTGCGTAACGTTTCAAACAGTACCTATTACAGTAGTAAATAGAAAGTAACGCAAGACTATAAAATAAAATAATGCTGCCATATTTGTGAACAATCTAATTCTATGGCATTTTAATGATCAGCTAATACTAAAACTTAAACACGTATTTCGTGGTACCCAATTGTCATTAATAAAAATCTTCAAGTTAAATATGTAGTGAAATCATCGATATGATTGATCACAGGTATATACAAAGTCTTGCAAATAATTGCTTATGCCGGTTAACTTTGTTACCCAGAGATTAAAAAGAATGAACTGGATATATTACTCAAGTATAGAACATGGCAGATATTGAAAACGCATTGAAAAATTCAGATGTCAAAAACAATAGAAACCTTCAGAAGGAAAAAAGGCTGCTGGCATTCTTACCAGTTGTTATGATACTGATCTCACCACTTTTTTATAATGCAGCGTTGTATGCACAAGGTCTGGCGCAGACTACTTTTCCTCCACCCATATTCTACCAATTAAGAAAAGAGCCCTCATACGCAGTTACAATTCCATTTAGCTCAACTGGAAAATCATCTTTTAATCCGATAGATGTTTCGATTCCCTTAGGAATGACTGTCATATGGTTTAATGACGATCACGTGTATCATACTGTTACTACGGTTTCAAACAGTACCTATTCATCTCCTGTAAAGTTTGATTCAAATTTCATTCCTTCCAACGGCGGGTCGTATATTCACAGTTTCACAAAATCAGGTATCTATGAGTATTACGATAAACTTAACCCCTCTATACATGCACGAATAAGTGTAGGAAGCGCATTTGAAACAGGTAAGAATATGGACATGTTGATTGGTGGTAAAATTCCTATTAATGTTAGTCAATCACAGAGAACTGTGTTATCATTCATACCCAAGAACATAGCAATACCTCCTGCAAACGCATTAACATATGAAGTTACAATTCTAAATTTAGCTGGCCGTCCAGTTTTCAGTCATAGGTATGACGATACAGATGGGATACTGGATCTAGAGGTTATCCCCGCGCATAGATATAATTCTAGCCAGTTTATTACATGGGGTCCTGACTTTAGAAGTCAAGAAGCTGTCCAAAGTACTGGCACATTTCATATACAAGGGCCGCTATTAGTGGAAAACTCTCCATATACTATTAGAGTTGCAATAGTCGCCAAAGATAATTCAGTACTTTCAAACCCTGTTGCGGATACCTTTACCTTGTTTCCAAAAGTGAATTTGAGTGGCAAATAAAATAAGACAGTTTCATTTCATAATGGGCAACTAGGATAGCAATATAACATGACAAGAAATCGGATATTAGATATTTTGAAATTTTTAGCAAGAGGTTAGCCAGAATATGAATAATGACGTAACCACTGTAGTAACAGGAGCCAGTAGTACCGTTGGAGGCGAAGTAGTAAATAATCTCTTAACCTCAGGACAAAAAGTTAGAGCAGCAGTTCGTGGCCTGGGTAAGCAGCATTACCCTACCTCCTCCAATCTAGAAATAGTTCACCTAGATTATTACAAGCCAGAGACATTTGACAATCTATTTGAAGGTGGTGAAAAATTGTTTCTGCTAGTACCAATTGTTAAGAATATGGCCGAGATCACCTCAGGCATTGTCAAGATAGCAAAAAAACAAGGAGTTAAATATATAGTGAACCAATCGTTGCTGGGGCTAGATGTTTATTCCGGAACCACGATATCAAGATTACATCGTAGAGCAGAAAAGGTTATCCTAGAATCATCTATCCCGTTTACAATTTTGCGTCCAAACTATTTCATGCAAAACTTTGTAGTGTTCTTTAGCCATACGATAAAAAGTCAGGGCTCTTTCTATATTTCAGCAGGTGATGGTAAAGTAAGCTTTGTTGATGCACGAGATATGGCATATGTGGCAGTAAAACTGTTAACTGTCAATGATCCACAACAACATATAGATAAAACCTATAACGTTACTGGTCCTGAATCTTTATCTTACAAACAAGCCGCAGAAATACTTTCAAACCAAATAGGGAAAAAGATATCTTATATTAATATAACAGATGATGAAGCAAGGCAAGGATTGAAAGATATAGGTGTCTCAGACCAATTAATTCCTCTCTGGCTGGAGATGTATAATGATATCAGAGGTGGTTATGCATCGGCAATATCGTCTGTTGTTCAGGAAATCACAGGTAATAAGGCTATATCATTTTCTAGTTTTGCTAGAGATTATGCTAAAGCATTTATATGAATTTAGATGAATTAGGTGATTCGGAATGTCTAAAACAACAACAGAAGAATACAAATGGCAGATAGTTGATCGTGTAAAGGAGACTCCAGATACATATACCTACACATTTACCCCTGTAAGTAAGTCCCAGAGATTTGAATTCACGATAGGTGAGTTTATAACTATAAATGTTCTGCTTATGCGCCCAACAGTATCTGGCAAATTGGAACAGAGTATGGTACAACGTACATATTCGATCGCATCCTCGCCAACTAGAGATTTGATTGAGCTAACCATTAAGGATGAAAAGCCTTATGGTTATATTAATCCAATCACCAAGAAAGCTGACGGATTTGCAGCATATTTCTTCGAGCAACTTAAAATAGGAGATAAGATAAGCATAAGACCGAATCCAAACAAGAATCATTTCTTATGGAAAATAGCTGCAGGAATGGAAAAGGATATAGCTTACTGGTCAGGTGCTAATGGAGCAGAATCTGCACGATGCTTGATACAATATATGGAGGATACTAAAGATACAGACATTAATCTTACACTCTTCTATAGCAATCCAACTCTGTATGTTGCTAATAAGCAAGATGACAAACCTTCTCTGAATGTAATTTATTATGAATGGTTATTAAAATTGGCAAAGAAAATGGAAAACCTTAGAATCATTTTCACATTTACTAGGGAGAAAGAACCACGAATATCATCTTCGTCTTCTATCTACCCGGATCATCCTGGGATTGTATATAGAACAGGAAGGTTCTTCTCAAGTCCTGATGGAATATCAGAAAGAACTCTCTCAAAGTACTATAAGGGGAAAGTTGAAAAGTCTTTCAATCCTATATGTGGAAGCAGTGGTTTTATTAATGGTACTATAAGATTACCTGATGGGAAGATAAAAAGGGGTAAAGGTATAATGCAAAATCTCCAGGAGATTGAAGGTATAAGACCAGAAAAAATAGATAAAGAACAATATTACTTGCAACAAGCAGTTGGTTAGGCATAAATAGAATGAACTGACAATTACAATAAATAATTTGAATAGTAATTTTAGTAATCTCTAAATTGATTTAATTATATTATCTTGAAGATAAATATTTAGATAATATCATTTTTTGAGAAAATAAACTTTTAGCTGTTTGCTTGCTATTTGATCAGATATAGCCTTCAAAACTATCATCTATCAGAATACGATTTCCTGAATAGTCCACCTTAATTGAGATTATAACTGGAGTAGATGTGGATTTTTTAGCCATTTCCAATATCTCGCCAAATTCCTCTGTAGAATTCACATCATATCCTATTGCTCCAAAACTTTCTGCCAGCTTGACAAAATCTGGATTATTAAAGTTAGTAAATGCACTCATTCCAAATTCGTATTTTTGCTTTAAAGAGATCATTCCATAGTCAGAGTCACACCAGATTACGACTATTATGGGTAATTTTAAACGTACTGCGGTTTCTAGTTCTTGAACATTCATCAAAAATCCCCCGTCTCCACACATCGCGACAACCTTTTGTTTTGGTTTTACAAGTTGAGTTGCTATAGCAGCGGGAAGAGCAAAACCCATTGAACAAAAACCATTAGGTATTATACACGTATTCGGAATATAGGTATCATATACCTTTGCTATCCATAATTTGTGCGCACCTACATCAGATATTACTATGTCATCTTCTTCAAGTGCATTTCGTACATCAGATACTATCTTTTCAGGTTTTATGGGATAATGCATATCATTTCTGAATCTTTCAATTCTCCACGTAACCTCTGTTTTGATTTTCTTGAACTGCTCTGGGATATCTCTATATGGAAACCGTATCAAATTGGGATTTTCCATTTTCTGTTTTTCTAATTCCTTTAGAATAGCGTCTATACTGTATTCAATATCTGCAGCTATTTCAATAGTTGGAGAATAGTATGTATCAACTTCGGCTGAAGTAAAATCAATATGAATAATTGTCTTTGCTAAATCTCCATTCCAATTCTTGGGATTATATTCAACTAGATCATATCCTACTGCGATTACCAAATCTGCCTTTTTCATTGCAATCAATGCATGATCTGCTTCCCTAATTCCAATTGTTTGCAAATGTCTTTCTGACTTGTCAGATATGACTCCTTTTGCCATGAATGTGTTCATAGAAAATATCCCGGTTCTTTCTAGAAACTTCCTTATCTGAGTACTGGCATTTCCTCTAATGCATCCATTACCTACTAGAATTATGGGTCTTTCGGATTCTGAAATTAACTTGGCAGCCTCTTTAACAAGCCTCCTGTTAGGTCTAGATCTTGATAATTTTTGAGCAGTTATTGGTTTTATCCTTGAATACATCTTTGCAATGTCCTGAGCTAATTCAAGATGTACAGCCCCGGACTTTTTTTCTAATGATAGCTTGAATGCTCTTCTTACAATTTCTGGGATACTATCGGCATTACGTATTGACCAGGTCCATTTTGTGATCGACTTGAACATGGTGACTGCATCCATATTTTGGTGGGACTCCTTATGTAGCAGATCTGATTCTGTCTGTCCTGTTATTGCCAGCACTGGAGATCTATCCATATTCGCGTTAGCAACTCCAGTGGTAAGGTTTGTTGCACCAGGTCCCAAAGTGGAAAGACATACCCCTGTCTTATGCGTTATTCTGCCATATACATCAGCCATAAAAGCAGCAGCTTGCTCATGTCTAACCAAAATAAATCTGATCTTATGTGAACCTGACAGCGACATAATAATGTCATTTGTTTCCTCTCCTGGCAAACCAAAAATATATTCAACACCTTCTGATTCTAGGCATCTAACGAATAGATTAGAGGCCTTCTCAATCTTAGTATTCTCTGAATAAGTAATGACTTTTGATTTTTGTAAAGTCTTATTAAGATTGATAAACTGCTCTGACTCCAACTCAATTACTCCTTATGCAAACTAGAAAACAGTTTTTCATTATCTTCATATTAATTAGTGAGAAAATCAGATAAAGTCCTTATATAACCATGTTAAGTTATAACTGCAATATTTTGCAATTATTTGCATTCTTTAGTTCATTACCCTATTTGTATAGGTACAGTGAGTTCATTAGAGATATTTACATATTAAATCATTCTTGTATTATACGATTTTTATTTACACCTCGAGAACTTATTAAAAGGTATAGGGGAATGCATTACATATAAAATAATGGTGATGATTGTAGATAGCATTAAATATTCTATAAAATATCGAAACATTATCAAATGCTAACAACAAATTCTGTCTCATATTCTGAAGCAAATTACAACAAAAGTCATGAAACAGCTACTATAACTTTTCGAATTGACAAGACTGTTTTGGACAGAATTCGTGAAGAGGCAGGACATCGTACTATGAGCTTAAATTCGTTTCTTAACCAAATCCTGAAAGAGTTTACAGAATGGGATATGTTTATGCCCGATGCAGGAAGTATTCCAGTTGCCAAACCAGTAGTTGTCCAGATGCTTCAAAAAATGACTAAAGATGAGATACATGATTTGGCAATCGAGATTGGAAAGAATGCGATAGAAGATATGGTCTTGTTTATGAAAGGGAGTATAGACCAAGATTCTTTTCTAAAATGGCTTGAGATACGTATGAAAAACTGTTCAGTAGATATCAATCATATTGTGGATAATAACAAGCATACATACATAATGAAGCATGATTTAGGGGAAAATTGGGCTTTGTACAACAAGATAATGCTTGAAACCATTTTCAACGAATTATTTAATAGACCATTAAATGTACGAATCCATAACAATGCAATGTTAATGTTTGAGATTCAAAGATAGTCTGCTTGAATTGGGTGCAGCACTCAAAGATGAGCTGATGAATCCATCTTATCCATGATTCTTAGTTCAATGTAAGACGCGGACAGCATATAGAGTACAATCAATGTAACTATGACTGAATCTCATCAAATGACCAGTGTATTTGTACACTACGCATAGATGCAAGATGATTATTTCTGAATTATCTCTTATTATTGGAAGTTTCCCATTGTGAAAATGAATTTCAATGCCTACCCGATCATTACTGTTTCCAGGTATTCCTAATAGTACTACAAGAGTAGGAAGTTTCCCTCCATTTTTAGCTTGATAGATAATACTTTTAACAGTTTTATTGGATATATATTAATGATATTACGATGTGAACATTTGACACTATTCTGTCAAGTAAACCAAACTTCTCTCGCATTGCGATTTGCTTTCTGGTCTACTATTGTCACTTCCATTTGTAGATAGACTAGATCAGAATTCAATTTTATCGAAATGCAGTGAGAAAGATAATTATTCTAACTGTGTAATATTAGCTAATACAATTAGTAGCAATAAAAACTCCAAAGATCATCTCTCCCACATGAGCACGGCTTTATACTTGTGAGAATCGATAATTCAACAAGTTTGTTTCTTAAATGTTTAACATGTGATATTTATTACTGTAAAGGATGTGGGAGAGTATATGTTCGAAATCCGATATAACCTTGCATCAAAAATGTAAGTAACATAATATAATCAATACATTCTCTATGTTTATACTAGCGTAGGGGATTGGTAAAGTATTGCATACTCATACTCTACAATTGAACGTAATCTTCAACCAAGATAACAAAAAACTTAAAACTGCTTCCTAAGATGTTAGGAAACTAAATCAAATATTAGTTAGTCAGTTGTTGGCAAGCTAAAACTGAAGGTAGCTCCTTTCCCATCAATATTATTTTCTCCCCATACTTTGCCTCCATGAGACTCGATAAGATTCTTTGATATATACAATCCCAAACCTAAACCTAATTCTGACTTGGATACAAATTTAGTAAATAGTCTGGGCAGTATTTCAGTATCTATACCTGTGCCTTCATCCTTTATGCTAACAATAACATACTTTTTTTTATTTTCACTGTAACCAGGCGAGTTAGTAACATTGTTTGAATTTGTGCTAATATGAAGAGAAACTGTAATCCTACCAGGGCTACCGCTGCTTCTGTTTGCATTAATTGCATTAGTTATTAAATTTGACAAAACTTCGGTGATTCTTATCTTGTCGGCATATATGAATAAGGCAGAGCCTGGTTTGTTAAATGCAATTTCTATATTATTCTTTGTATTTGTATTTATATTCGTATTTATAGCCTGTGAGTATTTTATATCAGTTATGACATCATCAATATTTTCTACTAAATCAAACCATTCTTTGATTAGCTTAAGCGTATTGCTTTCGATCCTTGCTACGTCCAGAATTTCCCTTGTCAATTCCTGAAGTCTTACGGTGTTCTTATATGCTGCTGCAATATATTCGGCTATTCCACTGTCAATTGTAACTTTATTATCATCTATTGCCATCATTGCTAATTCAGTATAACCTAAAATAGATTGCGCTGGAGTCCTTAGTTCATGAGCTGCGATATGGATAAATTCTCTTTGCATTTTATCGTTGCTTATTAGCTGTTCATTTAGTAGGCGTTCATTCCAAAGTAGATCAAATATTGATTTATACGAATCTACTGTTATCTTTCTGGTAGAATAAATAGCAAAAGCAATAGCATCAGTAAAGTCATTATATGCATCTGTAGCTGCTGCTGTATCTCCTCTAATCTCAGTTCGAAGCAATTTTTCACCATCAACTATACACATGGTAAATAGCGAGTTAGTATCATTGTTTAATACTTTAATTGATGGGGCCTCCTTAGATATTCTATCTAAAATTTTTATGTTCTCGTCGCATGAAGGACAAATGATTTTTATATTCGCATCTTTCTCAATTGAAGCCTTTATAAGATAATCGATGATTCCTAGTTTATCAATGCTTGTAACTGCTTTATTATTAGGAAGAAATAAAAAGGCATCTCTACTGATCGATTTTACCATCTCAATAAAAATCTGACTTGCCTTCTTTTTATTAGTAATGACTTGAAGAAATTCATAATCTGTTCCTTGTCCTCTATCCTCTATCTGTCCAATTCTCTGCTCTGCAGGGATAGCTGCAATCCATATAGTATCAAAAACATTTCTTTGATGCTCCACAATTTCCTTGACATTACTATAGATAGTTTGTGAAGCAGGCTTTCCTTGTTGGTGAAAAGTTGCAGGAGCTAGATAAGCAATATCGCTCAAGTAGAAATTACCTTTGATTCCATCTAAATGTCTGAGCTCATCTACCATTGTCAGTAGTTGTTTACAGTAAGACAGGTTATTTACAGTAATTTCAGTAATATATCTTAGTTTAACACCTCTCTTCCTTGCGGCAAGAAATGCATCTTCTAATCCTGCAATATCAATGATTAATAATGGTCTTGATTGATCTATACAAGCATCAATTCTATTTTCTGCTTGAGCCACGAATTGTATTGCTATTTTTACAACACTTTCAATTCCATGAAATATCTCAGTAACTTCTGTTGAGCTGTTCTTGTCTCTGTCTGGATTGCAAGGAATAGGAGAAGTCATTGATAGATCTAGATCATAATAACACAGGATAGAGTTTAATTAATTTAGCCTTTTCATCGTCCCAAGAATCCTGCTAGAATGTAAATCAAAGGTGTTGTAGAGTATATCATCATCATATTCTTATTCTTCTCTATGCTGTACTATTTGTAGCCTAAAATAACTTGATTTTTGATGGGAATTTAACTTGACCGAAGAAAAATGAAGAGCTCTTTCAGTTATAACATTTTGGATCGGTTATGGTAATTAGTTAATATCCAGATGATCTGAAAGATCTGAATTTCTCATCTATCATCTATCATTACAACAAGTTTTATAGTCTTGAATCCACGTTTGTTTTATATTTTCGATCAGATTTTCCAATTCATAATTATCATTTAAATCATTAATTTTCTTTACACTTAGACCAAGTAATTCAAACTCATTTAAAAGACTTACAATAGTGATCACCTATGCATACTGATAGTGAATTTAACAATAGAAGTACAAGAGATTACTAGGTATCTGCAATATAGAGAGAAAAATACTAATCTAATTTATTTTTAGACATGGTATTATTATGAATAGGCTCTAAACTATATAATGCGTCATACTTTATGATAATCGTCGTCTACATCTTTTTTTGTACCTGTAGCATTGACTTATATTCTACCTTGATCACTGTCAGGAAAAGCCAGTTGCAGCTGAGGAGGATTGAAATAGAGCATTGCTTATCCCTTCAATCTTGTTTATATGAGCCAATTTGTTACTGTCATCAAGACCGATGGCATAGGATAATGATATAAAGCTATAATTTAAGATTTAATTTAATAAGTAATAATGATTAGGATACTATGGCCGTGATTACCTGCCCAGTCAAAATAAAATAAAATAAAATTGGTCATAGTATCGATTTGTGGCTATTCTTGAAGTTTGATTAGGACTAAATTTATATTTCTAACGAAAATATTTGCTTGCTAACCATATAATAAGAGAGAATATGACTATATGACTATATGACTATATTCCGCACGACAACTCAGGATGAAGATTTACGAAAAAAGCTGTTATGCAAATATTTAATTTTGACAGTTTGCTCACGAGATTGGGTAGTATGCATCAGCATGACATGTACTATAGTCGAAATAAAACATTAATAAGCAATAGATACGAAACTTTCAAAGGGTACAAAGAAATGCAATCAACTGAAACCAAAATAGAATCTTATCCAGTACCAAGTCAGCTTGCTACAAAGACGGATCTTTCTACGCAAGAGGTTAAAGCTATAACTGAGGCAGTTAATCCACTTATTGCAGATGCTTTTGCTCTTTACGTCAAGACAAAAAACTTTCACTGGCACCTCTATGGTTCTCATTTTAGAGACTATCATGTGCTCTTCGATGAGCATGCAGAAGCAATATTCGAGTCAATCGACATAATGGCAGAACGTGTGCGAAGAGTGGGCGGTATGACAATACGGAGTATAAGTCATATAGGACAGCTCCAAACCATAGAAGATGACAATAATGCTGTGGTCCCAGCCGGAGATATGATTCGGATCTTGATGGAAGACAATGGCCATATAGCTAAGATGATACGTGATGCAATCGCAGTATGCGATAAAAATCGGGACTCTCCAACCAGCAACCTACTTCAAGACATTCTGGACAAAACAGAGCGTCGCAAGTGGTTCCTATACGAGATAATGCAGGGATCAAAGAATACAGAATAATTCAATTGATGAATGGCAATTATTATTCAGAGAGCTACTAACCTTTTTCTTTAACGTAATGTCCTTAAGAAACTCGAGTAATTTATGACCTTTGAAGACTGTTTTACCGCTGCACCCAATCCAGTACACCGATGTTGTTTAGCGAGTTTAAGAAGTTTGTTGTTATCATGTCCCTAGAAGGGAGATAATATATAATCAGTTTTGCGAGACCACCACCAATAATGATATGATGGTACAACCACCAGACTCACCAGCAGAATCTGATCATAGAAAAGTCGTTGTAGATATCGTGGTCGCTCCAAGTCGTAGGATTATGGCGCTTAAACCAATAGACCAATCAGTCTTTATTGATCGATCCAGTTTCAGCAAGATGCTTACGTCAAATTCAATTCCAATAGATAGAATTAACAACAGGATTAGAGGTAGACTTATTGGGAAATCATTTGAAAATGCGCTTCATTAGTTAATAAATACGATGGCGTTTCTAAACCTGGAGAGCATGGTTCAATATATGTGGATCCCTTGGAGTACATAGAGGAAAATTAGACGTACTAACCAGACCCGAGCAGATATAGTATAACGATGAAATTAATCAGTCATATCTCTGACTCTAGATAGACTTGCAATAGCCAATTATGTTATATCTGTGATTTTAACAAGCTATTCGTAATAACTTTTTTTTATGCATGTATATCAAGATCACCTACTAGATAATTGATGATGGTGATCAACATTACCACTACTACCTTCACCACTTCTACCACTTGAGAAATTTAGAGATAGACTAAATGAAGTGTTAGACAAAACCTCTTATTCTTTTAAGCGTTTGTTACGTTCTTCTTCGACGAATTTAGTGCAATCACATTCCAAGCAAAATTCAATTGGCATGATTTTTCCAGTGCTTACAATTGTAATTGAAGTAGATATGTGATAAAGTTTGGGATGTTTGCATTTACAGATTGCTGCTTCACCCATTGATTCTAAATTCTCTCATTTACTCCATTCCTCTTCTCTTTTACATGTAAGTGTAATGTTGGTGTGATAATGAATGAAGGTTGACATTGGACGTGCTTCCTAGGCCCCTCCATCTGGAAAATGAAACGAGACTCATCAACTCGTTATATAGGAAGGAGATGATAGATGCCAATACTTATAATTATACCAAGTTTAGGATATTTAGATATTCTACTTACTTCCGGCTACCTTGGACTATAAATACAGCCGCTAATATTGTCATATGAAAGCTATAGGCTAACGCTCTTCCATATGATAAAACTTCAATGGAGTTAGTGGGATCATGAATGAATGTCTTGTGGAACGAACGAACGAACGAATAACTAGATCCCACTTACCGCCATTGTCCTTCTGTCATTCAAACACTGCTATTTCGTATGCGAAATAGCATCTACTATTGTAAATTATACTATAAAACGGTTCCAGCTGCAGCTGAGACAACCCCACATACCAGATAGACTTTCGACCCAGATATTTTGTCACTATGACATTATAAGCTAAGGATTATAGTTCATTGACGTTGACCTTTTATCTACAGACTGATCAGAGAGAAGATCGCAGTTTATGTCGTAGCCAGTAATAACTAATACCCGATTAACTAACAAACAAAAACAAGTGGTAAGCAAGTTAAGTAAATTTGTTGGAATCAGATTAGATGGCATCACTCACTTGCTAACCACCTGAATTGCGTATGCACCTACCATCAGTGCACTTTTTGTTATCAAAGACTAGTTATAAAACACCATGCAAACAATTGCAATCATTTGACCATAATTATCAATTCAATGGAGAGTTAGTGAGATCGCATGATATGGTCAACGAACACAGAGCAGAGCGGATCTCACTTACTAACACCATTGATATTAGATCTCTTGCGTAATTAGCTGTTATGATCTATTACTGTTGTCTATTTTCGCTGTATTCTTAGATTGAAATCCTGTTAGACTGCATAACTCTGAAGTTCAGTATACTGGATACAATATCAGATATGTTATTGTACCTTCTTAGTTTGTTTCTGAACTTTGTACCCATTATTCCAAACTTCTTGATCTTGCATATGGTATGTTCTACTATGATCCTGAGTCTTGAGTGATTCTTGTTGTATCTTATATTGTCATTTGAAAGCAAGATATTCTTTTTCTTTCTGATAGGAAGTACGGACTTTACTGTGGGAAAGTTCTTTTCAATACCAAGATAACCAAGATCAACTATGTTGTCAACCTGTGATGGAGTTATAGGATGATTGTGTTTGTAAATGTCATAATCATGTTTTCTTCCATTACTGTGACCTGTTTTATGCAGGATCAAACCTTCAATATTAACCATCAATTGTGTCTTGACAGTATGCTTCCTCTTTCTACCTGAATAATAACTCTTTCTCTTTCTATTGTTCTTAGGTCTTAATCTCCTGTTCTGTAGAATCTATAAATGCTTTGAATCCAGGAAAGTAATGTTCAACTTCCTCTGTAGTTCTTAATCTCTTAGTATGTCTGTATAACTTCTTTGGCAATGGAATGCACTTCTTTAGCAAAGATTCTAGAATAGTCAAATCTCTAAATACATTGCTCTGATCAAGATCAAATAGAAATCCTGATAGTGTGTATGTAATGTACAATCGATAATAGATCAAAAGCATTAGAAGTCTTTCACTTGCTTTCAGTTTAAACGGTCTACCTGCACCAACATCCCTTTTCCTCTCCTTTTAGAAAGACGTCTTCTTTCATATTCCTCATATTTCAATTCTATCTCTCTATTTATTTGATCAAATTCTAGTACAGTTAGTCCAGTAAATGATCTGAATAACAAAGGCTTTTTGCATAATCTTCTGTAGGATATCAGATAGATATCAAAAATATCATATATGTCAATCGAATATAGCTCTAATCTTCTAATTACGCAATAGATCTATTTGATATTGTTCTTGTTCTTATCTATGTCTACAGATATTCCAGTCCTATTAAGCAATGGATAGATCGCACAAAGGCAAGTAGTGGTTATTAATGAAAGAACTATCTAACAGCCTTCATGTGATCTATCCTCAACATGATTTTCTGTGTCAAGTGCTACGTTTCGACATAATTAAATATTTTCATTGCAATTAATTGCAGTTAGTTAGATTATCTAACTTTTATCAGAGTACAAAGAAAGAATAAGTATTTTTAATCGCAGCAAACAAACCGAAAAATGCAGGTCATCAACAATTTGAGTACAACCAAAGCGGTACTTCTGTACGACCATTTTCCACTCCAACGGTGTAGAAAGGGGCTTCCAGATATACGAGAGTTTTATTAACGGTTTTGATTTGAGCTATCTAGTCATTTGGTGTATTATAGTAGTAGACGACACCGGTTTATGGTATTACTCTGGTTTTAATGAGCGTGGTAAAGATAATTCAGGGTTAGTTGCAGGTTACTCTTATATACTAAGACCTAGTTTTTGTCGAGAATAAAGAATTTTCTAGCATTATTATCAGCTTTCATAGCAGGTGGACTAGTAATTAGTTTAACCTGTTTGGGCACCACACGCAGCACACGTAGGTATAAGATCGAACTAACAAGACTGGTCTTATTTTTTACTGTATTATTGAATAGAAGTAGAAATTCTGATCTATTTGCCTACTATCTATCCACCTACCTACTAATTTCGGTTTTGCTAGTTTCTTTACGCATCACGGGTAATACTTGAAAGGCTCTAGACTAGCAAAGGGACGCACATAGAATATATGTACCAGCCTGCCTTTTTACTGCGTTAATCCTCGTCTTCAGGTCTATATTACCAGATATCATTATAATCTACAACCTTTTCAATCTCGTTACAATTGCAATAATCAGCAGAAGTCATAGATAATAAGTCAGCGTGTTAATGTTATTTGAAAGATAAGGTTGTTTTGCCAGCCAATTGTGGTCGCCAACCGGTCTAGCACAACAACCTATGATATTTTGTCAGAACTTGTGAAGGCTTGTGTTTCGTAGATCTGTCAATAAACTATTTAGAGGTAGCAAAAACCAGTATAAAAATCAGCAGCAAACCTGACAAATCACCAATGGATATGATATAGATAATTAAAGTAATTGACTAAAATCTAAAGTGTGATAGAAACTCTAGTATTGTATCCAATCATAGGATTTGTAACTACTTTAGCAGCCCTTGAAGTTGCATGGCACTTTACGGCTTGCAAGATTAAAAACAGGCACTCCATTTTGGACAAGTTGGATTAAGTAAAGTGAATAAGAGTTGAAGAAAAAACACATTGGCGATCATATACCAAGGAATAAAGGATAATGGTTAATGGTTGCGGCAATGACAATTATATATTATAAACAAATATCGCCTGTATCTCCTGATCGCCTTAACTGTTCATTTTGAGCGCAATTTTCAGCGCTTCTTTCAGGTGATATACGATTTAGTTCAAGAGGATATATCGCCTGGCATATCACCTGGATTTATCTTTATTATTTTGAGCACGATTTACTGGGTTCAGGCGATAAGGTTGTTCAGGCGATATATGTCCACACTCTTAACAAAACTATTACTTGACTAAATTATTACATAAAGAACTTCAATATCGGTGCAGTAATAGTATAATGGTAGAAACTAGATACGGGACCGGCCCCCTACTTCGGGTCTTGTACCAACGTGCTGCCATTCCAGATGAAGCGGTACATGTTCGAAGAGCCGGCTAGGTAGGTGTAGTCCTTGCCTTGATACTGAGTGACGGTGTCTCGGCCTCGCAGCACAAGGATATGGCATTCGCTTCCTCCTCGTACAAATACACCAATATATGAATTCAGGGATGCTCATGACTGCTTATTATATAATGGTAAGCTTATCGTTCCTCAAAATACATAAACATAACCTTCACCAAAAGAATACTGCATAATCTAATCTTGGTAACGCATAAGTTTAAAATTGAAGATAGACGTAGACAAGTTGCCATACTATTGGCACAATCAATGACGGAAATTGAAATAGCTCAGGAGTTAAACGTAGACCAATCAACTATTAGTAGAGATATTAGAGTGCTAAAAACACTGTCGCAACGATTTGTATTTGATTTAGCAAAATCTGACTTGGCATATTATTATAAACAATGCATTGAAGGAATAGAAGAAGTTAGAAGGAAGGGCTGGGAGATCTTCAAAGGACAGAACAATAATAGCAACCTAACACCTAGAGACAAACTTTTAGCTTTGAAAGTGATAAGAGAATGCAATGAAGCCAAGTTTGCATTATTTAAGGAAGGTCCATCAATCATGCATTTAAAATCTTTAGAGGAGCGATTAGAGAATATTGAATCTAGACAAATCAATCAATAATTTATCCTCAAGACTGGATAGTTTTGAATATTCTAACGGTAGTGGTAACGAACTAAGATATTGGAAGGGAAGAAAGATAGTTTCTCTAAATGAATGGAAGAAGATAGCAAATTATAATAACGCCTTTTCATTTGGGATAGAAGGACATCTGCAAACTAATGAAGCACTTCAATATTTTCCAGATGACTATTCAAGATCCCTATTTCCATTAGGAGTTCAAGAAGAGTTTGAAGAGAAAGTTAAGGAGTGGTATTCAGATTATGAAGAGTTAATGGAATTTAAAAGAAATCCAAATTATGGTAAGTCAAAGTGTTTTCATTGTTTGTTAAGTTCTGGTGGAGATGATCCAATATTCATTGGTATTAACAGATTAGTTGCTAAAGGATTGGAAGATAATAAAGCTGATAAAAATAACTATTCTATACTATATCCTTGTCATGTAGAGAATAGGTTTGAATGTCCTTATGAGAAAGGAAAGGGATCGGATGCAAAGTTTAACGTTGAAGATCTGTTTGAGTTGGATAACATGGCTTTTGTGGTGGAAATTGCTCTTGCAGTAGCCAGAAAAGATACTTCAGTAATCCAAATAAAGAATAAACAAGATCTTTATCATGTGCTGACGAATCGAGAAATGTTTGTTGTGGTATTGGAACAAGTACTTGATTACGTATCATCAGATAAAGAGATGTTCGAGGATAAGTCCTGTTTCGAAATTTTAAAAAAAGGCAACAGAGACAAAATTGTGGATTATTTTATGAATGTTAAAGACAAGGTAAAACTAGAAGAATTAAGATTTTATTAGCATGTCTTAACACGTGTTATGCCATCACAATATTGATCATAGCTATTCACTTTGAAGTTTTATGATTCGCATGTTGTCCTCTATTGACACTACAAAGTGTCTCCTAGTTGGTCTAAAATTATCAGAGAACACCACAACCTCCAGTAGATATCTACCTGTATCAAGATGATATTGATCTAAATATCCTCCATAGTCTGTTAAGAAAGTGTTTATCCCAATGTATACCTGATTGCTTTGTGGAAAAACAACGATACCATCAATTTCTCTTGTAAATCCAGGAGGTATTTGTGAACTCTGAGATTTAACACCTTTCCATTTGATTTCAACTGGTTCTGGAGAATACTGATGGCCGTTATGAAGGTTTGTTATCGATTGTATGTAAGCTGTACAATTCCTTGCTGTATTCCTTCGATTGAGATTTCTAACCTGTATGTGATAGAATCGAGCAGGTATCCTATTATTTCCATAAGGAACCTGTTGAGATTCATCATCTATTCTGCAAAGAACTAGTTCATCTCTCGACGATGAGTTCCAGCCCCTTTCTATCACCATTGACTCAACTAAATCAGGTAGTTGTAGGCGATCTTCAAAGATTATCGAATTAATTTGTAAGAATCCTGCTACGCCATCACGTCCCATTACGCCTTGTTCTCTAAAGGCGATTACTGGCTTATTTAAGAAAGCGGCTATTGCCAATTCTTGATGAGAGAATAAAGATCCCCTATTTCCTATGTGATTTCCATGTTCATCAAGTACTGCCTCTCTCCTGAAGTCAATGAAAAGGTAATATTCTGATTCTTCTAACCTGGGAAGGATATTTTGGGTAAACCCTCTAAGTACCTGTTCCTCGACTGCGATATAAGGATCAAACCCCCTTTGAGTCAATTTGTTTGCTATTGTGTTAGCTAACTCTGACTCCTCTCCCTCTCTTTGGCCACAACTAATGAATATTCTGGCTTTTATATCTCCAGACGTTGTGTTATTCATATTCTGCATTCCCATCAGAATTCGACGATCAGTTTTATTAATTCATTCTAAGGCAAGGCACAGATAACATTAAAGCAAACGAACAGGGGTTTTATTTTTAGCTGGACGGGACTTAACTAATCCAGATCTGATCATGATTCAAGCAGCTCATTTGTATCAGTTCGCATAAATTGCCTAGATCTCAGCACTACTGGAGTATTAATACCACGTTAGCCTACACTTTTGACTTAGCCTTTTCCAATATACATGAACTCAAATCACAAATAATAATGGTTTTAATAAATCTTCGACTATACGAATGAGGTGTTATTTATCATCCATTTTCATTTTCGTCTTCTGGTATAATTTCTTTCTGTATCCATTAAATCTTTCAATTCCTATACAATAGGCGCATTAATTCAGATATTTCCATCTATGATCTTGTATTTCAGTTCTCAGGTTGTAACAATGGGATATGTGTTTCTAAATGTGAATTTTGTCCTGAATATGGAAGAATGTGAGATGAGGTCTTACATTGGTATGACAGGAATGGCTAATTCTTGAAATTATATCATGTAGATAACCAACCAAGATAGATTAGATAAAATTAGATTTTATTCTACTGATTCTTTCGTAACTCTTGCTATTGCTTTATCCAAGTACTCTTTAACTATATCAAAACCAATAAAAGAAATTCCAAGCCTCTTGCAAGCAACAGCTGTAGAACCCCACCCACAAAAAGGGTCTAGAACGGATAAAGGTTTTGTAGGAGTAATGCTACCGCCATCAAGACCGTGTAACATTATACACTTTATTGGTAGTTCGATAGGAAAAGTAGCAGGATGTGGCCTTTCAGATTTATCTTGAATTGTTTTATGTGGAATAAACCATGTGTTACCAGCATCAGTTAAATCAATTTCACTATACCTACCTATGTTGGATTTATCTTGGTATGGTGCACCAACTGCTAGTCTATCTATCTGTACATTGCCTGTCTTCGTAAAATGGAATATTTTCTCACTATTGATTCTAAGAAACCTATTGCTATTAACAGGATCACTATGACCTATAGTTGTGTCTTCTAATATAATTTTGCGGTTCGCTTTGCCGAGGTATTTCCTTGGAATGAACATAGATTTTATGCAATCTATGTCATTCTGAAGCACAAAATGATTCCTCAGAACATTAGCAACATTCATAGCCTTCCATGGATTTTTTGGAGTGCTTCCGATATTGAGAAAAAATGATCCATTATCTTTAAGCACTCTTTTAATTTCAATGCCAACTGTTTCAATCCAGGCTAGATATTCGCTCTCAGGTTTCTTATCATTATATCCTCCGTTACCATAGACTACTCCTATATTGTAAGGTGGGGATGTAACAACTACATCCACAGACTTATCTTTAAGATACTCTTGCATTCCTATTTTGCAATCTCTCAGATAGAATACAATTGTCTGATTACTCTTAGATGGTAAAATTCTGTATGGAACTTCTAGTCTAGTATCGTTCATCTTATTAATATTAAATCAGGTCATATTTTAGTACTACTATAGTACAGTAACACTCTCTGTTAATACAAGGGCATCATTAGAATATGTATAAATGTATCCTCATTATGTAAAAAGGTATCCAATAGTAATGTGTCTTTTTCACATATGGTTATTATAAATGATTATACATAACATACTAGTTTATTAGTACGTTTCAAGCATTAGAATCGTTGAAGTCTAATAGAGTAACAACAATTGGTTATACAAAAATTGATTCAACACTGGAGTGAAGGATAAATCGATACAATTTACCAATCGTAAAATACAATTGTACCTTGGGGCCATGTGGATTCCTATCGCGGCTTGGACAAGTTTAAACTAAAAGGAGTACTACTTATATTGTAGCCAGAGTACGATAGTATTATTAACTCACATAATCTTCCCCATAAGATTAAATTAAATCAGACTAGGATAGGTGGCTGCAACCTACGGATTTTCAGACTAGTCTGGTAATCTCTTCCGATACCAAGTGAACCCACAGACGCGGTTGCGGCAGAATATACCTATAGGGAAGAAAATTAATAGATACATATACTATAATAATATGCTGTCAAAAAATAACAGTCATAATTATGTATATGCTACTAACACAAAAGATATAGAAGCTGCTGGAGGTTGTTTATCTATCACAATTGAAAAACATCCTATCGCAATTTTCATTTATGATTCTAAGATATATGCTGTAGATAATCGCTGTCCTCATATGGGCTTTCCTTTAAACCAAGGTACTGTCAAAGATGGAATTCTTACATGCCATTGGCATCATGCACGATTTGATCTTATAAATGGAGGAACATTCGATCAATGGGCTGGTGATGTTACCTCCTTTCCTGTAGAAATTCGTAATCAAAATGAGGTTTGGATAAATGTCTCATCTGCAGCAGCAGTAAGTGCCGAGTCCTATCATCAAACATTACTAGAGAATGGACTGAAACGAAACATTCCATTGATGATTGCAAAGACAGTCATTGCAATGTTAGGTGATGGTGCAATCAGCAGAGAAGATACTAGTAACAAAGAGACGTTAAATGCATTTCGTATTGGTCTTGATTTTGGTAGCAGATACAAACAATCAGGATGGGGTCAGGGTTTGACCACACATACTTGCATGATGAATATTATTCCTTACCTTGATCATGAAGATAGAGCTCATGCACTATATCATGGTCTTTCTGCTGTAGCACAAGATTGCGCTTCCATGCCGCCACGCTTTAAAATATCTCCGTTACCGCAGCCTTGGCCAGATTTGTATACACTTAAACGCTGGTTCAGACAATTCATTGAATCTCGTGATGCCCAAGCTGCTGAGAGATGTATAGTTACTGTTGTAAGGCTTGGCACTAATAGCTCTCAGATAGCTGACATGCTTTTTTCAGCAGCTACTGACCATCGTTTGCTTGACATCGGACATGTTCTAGACTTTACTAATAAAGCATTAGAGGCACTTGATGCAGTTAATGGATGGGATAGCAATAAGGAATTAGTAGAATCAGTGGTTAGTTGCCTTGTGCCTGGATATGCTAATTCTATGAGAATGAAAGAATCTAATTCGTGGAGATATCCAATAGATCTGGTGGATATACTTGAAAAGCCTTCAAAGAATTACCAATAGTTTTGAGTCATGGTTGCAGAAGAAGAGAAAGACAGAAAGATGAAGAAGACAAAATAACAAGACGGAATCAAACAAAAGACCAACTGGTCAATATATTATTAGACGATGATCCGCAGTTAATAGCAAACTCATTATTAGATGCCTTAAGCCAAGGTGCTACTGAAGAAGAAATAGCCGGTATAGTGGCATACGCTGCAGCTATTCGTATAGTACAATTCCATACTCGTAATGAATCTGGTGACTGGGATGCAGTATTGCACACATTCACATATACTAATGCTGTACATCAAGTATTAAGAAGAGTAGCTACACAAGAATTGTTGCGAGGCGTATTTGATGGTGCAATGAGAGTTTATCTGAATCGCTTTCTAAATATTCCATCAGTACCGTTACCAAAGCCAACAAGAAGAAAGATAGAGGAGAAAAGCAGCAGCAGTCATAGCACATTTAAAGATCCCGAGATATTGCTAAAAGAAGAACTTCTGTCACTTTTAGATAAGCAGCAGCAAGTAAATCAAGCTGGACAGTTAGTAGTAGATCATTTTTATAATAACAATGGAAATCAAGACCAACTTTTGACGGTTATCGGAAAGGCGTTGCTACGCGAGGATCGTAATTTTCATTCTATCCAGATGATTGAAGCAGCATTCAGACAGTATTCTCTTCTATCCGATCGTCACAACAATGAGAATGGTAATATGACAAGAGTATTATTGCTTGTTGCAGCAGCAAGGTATATAGCAGCACATTCGCCTACAATGCGCTCACAAGGACATACTTATCAGATTGCCAATCAGCTATATCATGGAGAACATCTATTTGAATAAGAATAATAAATGTCTAAACCTGATTCTACAAATCCCACTTCAATATCTATGCTTCTAGACATTTCCAATTTCTTTAGCAATTTAGATTTGAATAAATGGCTAGGTTTTTAGTCAGTCTCTTGAGTTAAATGTTTCTTTAGGATCCGACATCTATCTTGGTAATTTTCTATTGGTATCAATTATTCAAGAGCTCAATTTCCATTGTTTCAATCACTGGGTATGAATTTATAATCGAAGTGAGAATCCAGTAGCAAACTCTGCCATAATGAAAATGATAATAAATTGAGACACTGCCTGCATAGCAACTACTTTGACATATCTTTTCATCAACTTTTGGATCTTTGACATGTCCGGTTCATTCCTTCTAAGCTCAAAGTAGACTCGAAGGTTAGTAGGGAGTAATATACCTAGACCTTGTATCAGCATTGACGCTACAATAACCAAAACTGCAAATATCCAATAAACCGTAGGTGGCTGCAAAGTGATTAAACCTAGCCTTGAAGCAAGGTAATAGCCTGCAGTTGTTGTCACAGCCGCAACTGTTGGCATGTAAAAGATCATCTTTGGCATAAGCCAAAAAATAACTTCTTTACGTGTAGAAAGGCTAACATTTCTTAAAATGGGCCCAAGTAGGAAAGCCATGAAAATGTCGGTTCCAGTCCAAAGCATAGAAGTAAATACATGCACATAATTGAGGATAAGAAAATTAGCACTCAGAATTGCCACTATTAAAGCAACTATTGGTATAGTAATCCATATGTTCGCACGTATAGATATTGTTGGGATTCCAGTTTGCTGCATATATACAGTCTACTTTTGTCTTTGTGGGGTATATGACAATAGCTATTAATCATGACAGGTTTGATTATCTAATTACTGCGTTAAGAACAGCTGTTGACAATGATGGCATACATATTAGATAGAGAAGCAACATCATATAATGACATATCAAAAATTTCGAAACCTGAGGTTTACCTGATAACAAGGAACCTCTACTAACACTGTTAATATTATTGTTTATAGAATTTGATCTATTGTGATTCATGTATAGTTCTAAAAGTTAAGTTTATTCTGGGTTGAGTTATGTTTTTAGATTTAGGTAAGCTATGTAACCAATTGCTTTGAGTAGCACCTTTCATTACAAGCAAACTACCATGTTCAAGTACTATTGATACAGTTTGATTAGTTTGTTTATGCTTAAATGAAAATTTTCGTTCTGTCCCAAAGCTCAACGAAGCAATAGTATTGTTCTTTCCTAGTGGTTTTTCATCATCACTATGCCATCCCATACCTTCATTTCCATTATGATACAAGTTCAATAAACAGGAATTAAATTTTGTTCCTGCATATTTTTCAACTATTTGATTAAGTTCCGAAAGTTCCTTCGTCCATGCTAACGCTCGCTTTGTAGTACTTGAATAAGTATACAAGTATTCAGAATCACCATACCATGCCACTTTTCTCTTAGTAGTAACATGTTTACCAAAAAATACAAGGTTGTCACTTTCCCATTTGATGTTTTGCATTAACAAGTCAAAGTATCGATCTGCCTCTTCGGATGATAGTACCTTCCCATAATAGTTTGCTATACCGTCTTTAGTCAGAATATTATTACTTGCTCTATATTCGTTGAATAAAGTCATTGCTTGATCACTTTCATTCTAATGATTAGTCTGAAAAATTAATTATATTATGATACATACGGTTGTTGTTTTCTCTCGAGTTCCTGTAATCTTGCAGTTATAGACACTAGTTGGTCTGATAAATGTGCTATAGCGTCATCTTTCATTTTATCTCGGTCTCTCATCGATTGATTTAGTTGTTCTAATTCTTCAACCTTGCTTTGTATATCTGCACCCTGTCTTTCTAGTTGATGGACATTTAGAAATGTCAGATAAGGTTCAATTTTACAAAATATTTCTGCTTTCTCTGAATCTTTTTTGCGCCAATACGTAGAGCCAGAATGTCCTATAAAGTATTCTGAATAATCAGCATATCCTAGATCAGATATCGTAGTCTTTACAAACCTTCTAAAAGAATGTAAAGTAATTTGTCTTCGTTGTTCGTTACCATCTTCTCTCTCACCTTTACCCATCCTATCTAATGTCTTGGCAAAGGATTTTGCTATATCATCATAAAGACCGTCTGGATTAGGCTTTCTATTGGTTTGATAAACAGCAAACAGTAGGTCTGTTCCTTCCTTAGAAGGTGTTCTATATTCTGTTACTACTTTTCCATCTAGGCTATGACAAACTCTTCTTTTTCTATACTTGTAGCTCAGCCAAGACTTTAGTTGTTGTGTTACCTCCTCTGTTAGAAATACCACTCTATCAGCTTTAGTTTTGGTATACTCTCCTCTTACAAAGACATGAGATGGTTTGGCTTCTAAATCAATATCTTTGACTCGAACAGATAATGCTTCAACAGCTCTAAAACCACCTGCCGCCAAGAACATAACATATGTTTTTAGTCTAATATCTGAACATGCATTTAGAATATCTACAACATCTTCTTTAGATAATGCTTGTTTATTTTTTCGAATTATTTTTGGTAGTCTTACCTTTAGTTTGAATTTCCTTGGACTAATATCGATATCTGAATACTCCAGAAAGTTCTTGATAGTTATAATATGATTCTTTATGGAATTTGGTGATATGGTATTGTTGTCTTGCTTTAGATATAATATGTATTTACCAAGTATATCATAGACATCTATCCTATTTTTCTTGATATGAACAACAACATTATCAATACTTGAATTGTTATAATGAGTGGACACAAACAATCCAAATTTCTTTAATCTTTCATTGTATTTTATTGCAGTAGACTCATTAACTGCAGCTATACTTGTTAAGTACGTAGATACCCTTTCATTTTCATTATAAAGTGGATGTTTTTTGGTTAAAGCGACGTTAATTTGACTTGTACCATGTCTTGTTGTCCTCGATGAAAGTTTCAATTATGATTTATTATCCGTTGAGATTATTAAAGATATTGCATTCCACGCTTTTAATGCACCTCTAATCCATACGTAAGAAGACATAGCGCATTAACAGAAAAATCTAAAATACTCAAAGAACATACGTTACGCCAGTTCGCGGGTTGGAGCGCGAATTCCAATATGCCTCAGAAATACATTCACTACTTAGGAAATGAAGCAAGTGAGAGTTTGCTAGAAGCGTATGGCATAGTTACAAAGGATCAGAAATTATCAGATGCATTAAGGCCAAGACAATGTCCTAACTGCTCTGAACCAAACAAACCTGATTCAAAGTTTTGCGCAAAATGCAGGATGGTATTAACTTATGATGCATATAGTGAAACACTAGATGAACAGAAGAAGAAGGAAGATAAACTGTCAGTCATAGAAGGTCAATTCAATACAATGCAGTCTCAAATGCGCGCCTTAATTACAGCTCTTGGAAATATGGACGGTAAGAATAAAGTCGAATTCGCTAAGAAATTGTATGCCAGTGGTATTTACGAAAATGAGAATATCATTAGTTAGTTTAGTTTGTAGAAGATGGACTCGAATGTACCACGGAATAACATCTGGTACAGCTATGATACCTCCTTCCTAACTTATGAACAAAGGTCTTTTTCCAAACGTGATTACATTTATCAACCTGATTATCCAAATACCAATATTTAAAATATTGAATATATCCCCCTTCTAAAAGTTGGTGAATAGATGGATAGATGTTCCTGAAGGCATTGGAATATTTATTTATGCTTTCTCTTCTTATTTCTGTACCTAGAACGATATCCTTATCATGCATTGGTCCCAGAAAGACTAAAAATGCTCTAAGAAGATCCTCGTGCGGCATCGCAGTTTGGATAAATTTTAGTGCCTTCTCTATTCTCAATGTCCTCGGGACTAGGTGTCTGGTTGGACGCATTGCCTCGATTAATAGGTATAAAACAAATGCACCAATATAATTTGAGAATTGCATGAATATCTCTCCGAAGTCCTTTTCAGGATCGGGATGGCTGATCCTTGTTACCTTTATCGGATGATTGTGAAAGGTCGTATGTTGAAGTAAGAAGTTAAGATATCCTGCAAAAATTGACCAGCCGTCATCCTCATATATATCTGCTATGAAATATCTTCTCTTAGATTTAAATATTCTATCATCTGCCTGCAGTTTTTCCAATGCCGAGAGAACAGTTGGCTTAGTAAACCCTTTTGGGGGCAATTTTGCTTTTGTTTCTTTCAAAATGTCATTGAGTGTAATTCCTTTTTCAAAGCCTTTTTTTTGGGAGAGCCACGGTAAAATGCTCCAAATCTTATTCTTATTGAGTGTACCCAAGGAATGATCCCTTTTTACATTACCTTTACTTTTCAACCTTGAAAGTAAAGGATTCCTTGGGATATATATTATTCAGAATACCTACAATCGGTATGATATGTAAGTTCAAAAACATCCTCATATCCGAAACGAACTATAGTATATTGAAACAACTTGGCAGTACCGGCGAGAGCTTCAATGATGTAATAACTAGCGTACTTAAGAGGGTCTCTAAAGTGGCAACGCAAGGTGAACCAGGAGATGCCAAATGACTTTGTCGCAGTAGATTCAATAGCAGAATGTTTAACTGAGAAATGTTCTGATTGTACTGGATTCTACATTAACAGATTGTTCAATCACCGACTACAGTGTCTACACGTATGTCATAAGATAAAAGAAAATGCATTAGAACAGGTTGATCGCCCGAATTCTAATGCCATCTTGCGCTCCACTTGCTTTAAGTCCAGAGGTTAAAGGAAATGGCTACCGAAGATAAATTCACTGAGGACCAAAATAAGCATTTCGCTCATAACGATGACCGGTCATCGCATATGGATAAAGTACTGGAAATGATTGCCAAGTACGGTACAAATCCTCAATCATCCTCGTTTGCCTCTCATCGCGAAGCAACGGAATATTATAATGCATGGGCAGATTTCTGGCGCTATTATATAGGAGTCAACGTGATACCTGCTCAAACCAAAAGAAAGACGATTGTCGTAAAATGGGCGCAGTACCAGAATTCGCCGATACCCAAGTTACAGCACCTTGAGTGGAAGTATACTGATGCATTCAAGGGTGGTATGGCTATTATTGCGGGTAAAGTCTGGCACAGGCCTGACAAGGTTGGGCAGTACTTTACGTTGATAGATCTGGATAAGCACGAAGCAATCCAAGAATTCTGTACTCTAAATGGAAAGTCCTTCTCATTAGAGGAAATCGCAGAAAAATTCATTGTAGAACAGCATCTAGATGATAAGAACAGGGCACACATTTACTTTTATTCGCCTATACCTTTTCCAAAGAAAAGTGCAGATAAGACAGGAATTGAGGTTAAAGGTGAAGGAGAACATGGGATATCCAATTGCGCGCCTTCGATACATCAGAATAAGGAACAAAACGATCACAAAGAACATCGATACCAATTGATTAAACCTGTAGTACCGGTCTCCCTTGAAAGGAAACAGGCTTTAGATATGATGCGTCACATAGATTCAATTTGTTTAAAAAATGGTACACAATATCTTCATAAAGATTACAAGACTAACAAATTGAATTCGATAACAACATCTTTAAAGATTGATTCTATCATAGAAATAAATGAAGGCGAAAGACATCAGATATTGTTATCTGCCGCAGATTCATTACTTCTAAGATATAGAAACAAAGGAAAAACTGAGGAATGGCTAAGGAAATTCTTATCAGAGATAAACCAAAAGCTTTGTCATCCGCAGCCTCTACCAACTGATGAATTAGATGAAATATGGAACAGTGCATTAGGATACGTTAATAGGATAAAAAATGAGCATGACAAAGCGACGCAAGAGTGTGAGAAGAAGGATATAATCGAATCCACTAGTGAGCAGATAAAGAGTAAATACAAATTCGTAGCGCTCCCTTCAAAGGAATTACTGCACTATAATGACGGTGTTTATACTACAGGTGGAGAAATCATAGTTGAAAAGGAAGCTGAGGCCATTTGTGAATATTCGCTATCCAATAAAGCATTAACTGAGATTAAGGGACATATAACTCGGAGCTGCTATCATGACAAAGATGACTTTGATAAAGATTTGAATATTATTAACATGAGAAATGGATTATATAATATTCAAACCGGCGAATTTGGAGAACACAATCCAGACTATCTGTCATTAAATCAAATACCATTAAATTATAACCCAAAAGCAAAACCAAAGCTATTTGGCAAATTCTTAAAGGAAGTGATCTATCCTACTGAAATTAGAACTGCGGTTGAAACAATGGCATACACACTTTTGCGAGATAATCCATATGAAATTATTACAATATTGTTTGGATATGGAGGCAATGGAAAGAGCGTATTCACAAGTGTTTTGACATCTATACATGGTGCGCAAAATGTCAGTAATGTCCCATTGCGGGATATGATAACTGATCCGTTTGCACTATCTGACTTGGAAGGAAAAGGTGTTAATATCGATAGCGAGCTATCTAGCACCAGTATACAGGATACCGCAGTTATCAAGAAACTAACAGGAAGACAACATATCCGGATACAACGAAAGAATCAAAGAGCATATGATGCGGTACTTTATGCTAAACTGTTCTTTAGCGCCAACAAAATCCCAATTACTCATGACACCTCGGATGCATATTTTAGGAGAAATAATATCATCAGTTTTCCAAATAATTTTGAGGGTAAAGCTGATCCAGATCTTCTTAGGAAATTGACTGCTGACGAAGAGCTATCCGGCATTTTTAACGTTCTTGTCATTGTACTAAAAAGGATAATGAAAAATAATAAGGGCATTTATGTTAATGAAAAGACGATACACGAACGCAGAGAAAAATATGAACTGGTTCTCAATCCAATTGGATCGTTTATAGAGCAGGTAGTAGCTGATGATTCTACAGAGTTAGATAGAGTAACAAAAGATGAATTCTACAAGACTTATGCAATGTTTTGTAAGGAAAAAAAATTGGCAGTAGAATCGAAGGAAAATTTCGGCAAGATCTTGAAGAGACAATTCAATTATCAAGAAGGAAGAAGTGAGGTATTTAGTGGTGTGAGAAAAACGATATGGAAAGGAGTTAAGCTAACCGGTATGTATAACTTAGAAGACGCGCAACAAATGTTAGCCACCTGAGACTTAGCTAAATTTCTTAGGCTCTACTTTTTCTATACGTAGCAACACGCTTTTTCTCGATAGAATATGATTGTTAATGTATAGAAAATCAACCCTGACGGATTAGTTTTGTTGGTGATTTTCATAATTTTTTACGCTCAGATCACTAGTGATATTATATCTGTCAGGGTTGCCATAGTATCCATAGTACATATTCAATTCTAGAAAACAAAAACGTAGTTTACCTATATGATGCGCGCGATATCATAATAATAAAACCAATAAAGTACTATGGATACCCTGACATCTATGGCAGCGTGGGAACTCATTTATTCGTATAAGTAACATTTTGCTAGTTCTTACTATACATAACAGCAATGCGCGCATCTATAATTTCGATCTAGTAACGTATATAGCTGGCATATACTCTAAATTATATTGATTAGATGAAAAAGTAACGATTAAGAGTTAGTGAGTTGAGTTGACAGTAGAAATCAGTAATTTAGATAGTGTAGAGGAAGCACGTAA
>JBEDUN010000065.1:0-28913 GCA_040414675.1 Nitrososphaeraceae archaeon
CTGGCCGCACTCAATCTGGCCGCACTCAATCTGGCCGCACTCAATCTGGCCGCACGATAGATAATTATGGAAATTCGCACAACATCTCTACCAAAATCCACACTCCACACTCCTTTCAGAATTTCTAATTTATCTCAATTCTGAGTCAGTTGGGGAAAAAGAGAAACTACCGTATGTACTATACTATGCATGATATGTAGCAATATCTAGAGTGGATAATACAAGTACTAATGCGATTTCTATCACATAAACTGGAATATAGGAAAAAAGAATAGCTAGCTAGCAGTATTGTGGCATCCAGGCAACTAAAAATGAGCCTATCTTAGCAGACACATATGAGAATCGTTTACAATAATTAGTCCCTTGAGCTCGCGGTCGAGCGAGTCATTACGAGTGCGCCCACTAAGGGAATATTAATTCAGAATTCGATATACGCCTCCAGGTACAGATTCCGAACAACCGTCTCATCATTGAATATGCATCTTAAATATACAAATTTTATTGAACATGATTCAATAATAATTTAAATCTATATAATCTATCATATTCGCAAAGAATTGTTAATCCAGTCATTAATTCAAATAAATCTAAGGGTCTTCCGCAATTTTATAGAGTCGCGTTTTAGCTGTCCATCTATTCATATACATTGTAAGTAGTTATTCTTTTTTCATTGCGTAGATAGGCACCTTCTAACGATATGCCCAGAGCCCAGCAATACATTTTCTTACAGTTCTTATTTTACGTGGTTGTTCTTTTCTGCCAGCTGCTATACTTACTTTCATAAAATGATGGTATATTGGAAAAATATATGAAATAATCTTGCTGTTTAGCCTGAATACACATATTTTGAATAGAAAAAGCTACAAATTTACTCAATTAAATATCGCAATAGTTCATTCTAAATTGAAAAATCATTATTAATTCCAACGCAGATCCCAACTAGGCATATTTCACTAACCTCATCAATAACTGAGTACCATACAGAAATATGTATGGCTAAGCCTTATCTATTTTTTAATGGTTGAAAGAGGAAGGCGGGAGGACAATCAGGAACATATTTCAGCATCCGGATTGAGTCCTTTAAAATCTTCTCTATATAGGATGTTATGGACTGCGTCCCTTTTCTCTTCTGTTGGTGCTGCTATGTACGATGTAGGGGCATCATGGCTAATGACATCTCTTGCACCTGATCCCTTTTTCGTCTCTCTTGTCACAACTGCAAGCACATTACCAATATTTCTATTTGCATTACCTTCAGGTATACTATCAGATCTTTTTGATCCGAAACGTATTCTTCTTATTGCGTGCGCATATTTGTTTATCATATCTGCCCTACTGGCAATACTTACTTTTGTTGGTCTGACCACACCAACAGTACTGTTGATACTTACATTTGCATTAGGAGCAGGTACCACTATGATTAGAACTCCTATTATCCCCACTTTGAGTGGACTGGTACCAAGATCCGAACTATCTGCTGCTCTAACTCTTAGTGCACTTGGTGGTAACATTGGCCGTGTAATTGGTCCAATTGTTGGTGGTTTTATTGTAGCTGCAATCGCTCCTTGGGCTGTATTTTTTCTTAATTCAGTCTCGTTTATTGCCATGATCATAGTCCTAAGTAGACTACCAAAAAAGTCCAAAGTCCGACAACAAAGCTCTCTACCCCCTGAGAATTTATTCAGAGCTATTCGAGTTCAATTGCGATATGTACGTTACTCTCAAGCTGCACATGTATTAATTATACGGGCGGGTTTGTTCACATTATGTAGTAGTGCATTATTATCTCTCTTGCCGATCTTAGCTAAACACGAACTAGGACTTGGTTCCACTGGATTTGGATTCCTTTTAGGATCTTTTGGCATGGGTGCAATAGTCTGTGGAATTGTAATTTTGCCAAGGTTACGGCCAAAGACTTCAGTAGAATCTCTTATCGCAATTTCAATAGTGTTACTTGCAATTGTGATGTTTACAATGGGGTATGTACAAAATTTTGGAATCCTTTGTATGACAATGGCGCTAGGAGGAGCTGCTTACATTACAATAATATCAAAATTCTACACCGTTGGAATAAAATCTGCACCAAGATGGATTGGAGCCAGGGTATTGGCAATCTATCTACTTATATTAAATGGTGGTTTTGTGGTTGGAAGTGTATTATGGGGTACAGTAGCTAATCTATTTAGTATCTCGATTACTCTGTCAGTAGCTTCATTGGCCTTAGGCGCCACCATTATTGCTAAAAAACGTTATAACAGTACCTTGCTAGATGACCTTGACTTTACACCAGCAAGTGATCATTGGTCTCTTCCTGCTATGTATTCGGTTGACAATTCACAAGATGAAAATGAAAATCAAGCTCTAATAACAATCGAATATCACAAGATTGATCCCAAATTAACAAATGAGTTTGAACAAAGCGTACGTGAACTAGGGCGAATGCTTAGAAGCGAGGGAATGGCATATTGGGAATTATTCCGAGACCCAACAGATAACGGTCATTACATCGAAATTAGAATTGCTGATACCTGGACTGATCATTTGCGTCAGCATGAATATGTTACCAAGAATGTCCAAGCTATGGAAAATAGAATCCGCACACTTATCAAGGATTGTCCCCCGCCAATAATATCGCATTATATAGGAAGATCTCCGAACTAATAGTTAAGTGGAAAGCAGTGTTTTAATAGCAATATCAACATATCAATCCTGATAATGAGAAGAATTATTTAGCTAGATTGCTCTTTGATAGTACTTATACATATTATTATTTAGGGGTAACCCAATATAAGTTCGTGAAGAGTCTGTTTTAAAGTAAACGCCAAGGATTTCGATATGAACATCGTGTTCACCCACTTCGCGCTGCGGGATCTTAGTAGGGTTAGTGACGAATTAGTCCTTGTAGCAGCCCAAGCCTTCGCTTTATACTTACCACGTGATTTAGAATTAAATTGTGTTGATGTCATGACAATCTAACTCCAGGATGAAATAGAGACATTTAGCCAAAGAATCTTGTCAGGGCTTGCCAATTTCAAGGTAGTGACGACCAATTTCTTTGTGTCTGCATTATGGCATTATGGCTCTCTACATGAAAGGATCATCTATGCGCGCAAAAAAGAGAAAGAAATATGCAGCATATTTCAGAAATTTTTTGTGTAAGCCACAGACGTTAATAAAGCATGGGGGAATTCACACAAAAAATGTTGAAACTAACAGAATTTCTCCTTACTAACTCTGTCCCTTGATACCCTCTATAGTCTCTAGTCCGTAATCCCTAACTTGATCGCTTACGTCAAACAGATTAATGACTTCTGTTATGGCGTCTATTGCCTGTTCACCATATGCTGCAAGTGTATCTATTGCTTCAGTCTGATCGGCTGGTTCGCTTGAGGTATAGAATTTATGCTTAGCAGTTACTATTTGTCCCTCGTTTTCCAAGCCCATATCATACCTCATTAAAGCAACTGCTAATTATTACTTTAGTCATATATAGAAAATCCTGTAGGTTTTATGTCAATTACATAAGATGAAATGAGGTGTCAATATCGTTGCTCTCTCGCAACAGGTTATTTTCGCCTGATGCTAAAAAAATCAACTACTGAAATAATCAAATGGCCCACGCCTCATAGAAATAGTTTTCGTATATGTGATCATAATACTTTTGATGGAAAAAAATGAAAAGAATCGATTCTTGTACAAGCTTATTCCTCCACGACCCTCATTTGTTCAGGATATGACAGAAGCTGAAATGAAAGTAATGCAAGACCATGCTACTTACTGGAAAGGTTTGATAGATGAAGGTATAGCAATCATTTTCGGACTTGTACTTGATCCGATTGGGCCTTGGGGACTGGGTATTGTAGATGTAGTAAATGAATCAGAGGCACTAGCTCTGGGTGCAAATGATCCAGCTGTCAAAGAAGCAGGTCTTGCGTTTGAAGTTTATCTCATGCCCGGTTCAATATTGCGAAAATGAATGCCTGACTGAATCTATGTACAAATACCTAATTTTGTTAATGTAGAGGTTTTCTAGTTGTAAGCATGAATAGTTCGCTAAGCTAAAGGACTTATAACCTGAATCAGATTATGTGCTTATCTTAAAGGATTTGTAACCTGAATTAGATTAAGATAATTCAAGCGGATTCCGGATAAGTATCGAAAAAGTATCATTTTTTACACAGTTGTGCAGTGCGTCAGATCATAATTATTTAAGATGAGGCGTTAGTTGTTTGGAGTAATATCTAGGTTGATTTGGATATCGCTCTACATCTTCAGATTTTGCTTCATCATTTTATAAAACTCTTCATCAGACATATTCCTTTTGGTCCCTAACCATTGCTCTACATCATTTCCAGCTAAATATCTAAGACTAGGATTTTCATTTTTAGCAGCGTCAAGTACTACCTTTGCTACAAGATCAGGAGGAGATCCATTTTTCATCAATTCTTCTAGGCCGGTAACCATTTTCTGTATTATTTGAGAATATGGAGATTTTGGATCTTGAGATTTTCTTGCAACTACCATGCCATCTGTAAAATTTGTTTTAATGACTCCTGGTTCTACTAAAACCACCTTTATACCAAATGGTTCTAATTCATACAACATAGACTCGCTTAGTCCTTCAACTGCAAATTTTGTGCTAACATAAGCCGAGCTTCCAGGAAAACCAAATCTTCCAGCTCCAGAGCTAATATTTATAATGATTCCTGACTTTTGTCTTCTCATAATCGGAAGGACTGCTTGAGTTGTTTTTATCAATCCAAACAAATTGGTTTCATATTGTGCTTTCATCTCATCCATTGCAAGATCCTCAAATGCACCACTAAGTCCGTATCCTGCGTTATTTACCAAGATGTCTATTCGTCCTGTCTCAGACAATATAGCTTGTACTGCAGTTTTGACTGACGTATCATCTGTGACATCAAGTTGTATAATATTAATAGGCAAGTTTTCTTTGGCAGCAATCGATTCTATATTCTCACTTTTGTTAAGATTTCTCATTGTCGCATAAGTAAGAAAACCATTCCTTGCCAAGATTAGAGATGTTTCGTATCCTATCCCAGTTGAGCTACCCGTAACAACGGCAACCTTTTGATTGGATGAAGACGAAGAAGCCATCGGAATCACCAATCATCTATACATTGTAGTACTTAAGTAATCTAGTGATTCTTTCACTGCCTAGTAAGACCAATTTCATTTGAAGCGTGATTATTTGACTACCACTACCAACCCACAAACTTCTTTTCGAGATCTTAAGAAATCAAATGTTAGCAGATATTCCTGTCACCACTAAGATCAATATTGATCTACTGTATTCAGTTATTACCAAACAGGCTATGAAATTTACGTATCTAGAAGGTCAGAAATGCTAATGCTAATCAAATAATTCTGATAAAACACATGAATAAGAAAAAGAGAAGCTGTGTTAGCAGGTTAGTAACTATATGATCTGTTACTCCTGATGATCGGAATTGTGAAAATTGATACTGTTTTGCTAACAAAAGCCTTAAATACTCACTTTTATAGAACCTTTCATGGCAGCGTCACAAGTTTCAAGTATTGCCTGGATGCTTGAAGGAGACTATTTTGAGGGATGTAATTGTGATGTAGTATGTCCATGTGTTTTCCTTTCAAATCCCACTGAAGGCAACTGTCATGTCACATGTGCATGGCATATACAGAAGGGAAATTATGGAAACACAGATCTGAGCAATCTCAATGTGGTTGCTCTGTTTAATACTCCGGGTAACATGGCTACAGGGCCAAAATGGAAAGCAGCGCTGTATATAGACGAAAGAGCAGCACAAGAACAAAAAGATCTAATCCTGAAAATTTATTCAGGACAAGCAGGAGGATTTTTTGCTGTGGCACATAATTTTATTGGTGAAATGCTAGGGGTAAAATCTGTTCCTATAGAATTTGGTATTGAGGGAAAACGAAGATGGCTTAGAATAAAAGATGCATTAGAATTAGATACAGAAGCAATTGAAGGAGGAGACAAAAGCAGAGATTCAGTTGTAAGTAATGTACCATTTACGGTAGTACCAGGCGCGGATATGACTGTTGCACGTTCAAGCAAATACAATTATAATGACCATGGAATGGAATGGAATAACTCTGGTAAAAATAGCTTCCATTGTAGATTCAAGTATACACCTTAGTATATTGGGCCCTAAGATAGACAGTAATAGGGATATTTTCCATCGAGCAGGAACTGCCGATCAATTGATCTAGAACACGTTGCCAGACGATTCAGCACGATTATGTCGAGTCCAGTTTATAATGCATAGCAATATGCCTATCATAATATACGATATAGTTACAAATTTTTCTCGATCATCATTATGATCTAGGCAGCTAGGAACTGCTTTTAGCATTGATGACGTCGTTGATTCCTTAGGACGTAAAGTCATATGAAATCAATTACCTTTTTCATTTATTGAAAATCAATCATGACAAATATCGTTAATGTCTCGTTCTTAGCCAATTTATCAACCAGGATTAAACGCATATTCCTCATTTGGTTTACTGTAGGATTGGAATACATGACGATGTATGTTGTTATCATGTTAATGTGCATTAAAGCAAAGCAAAACTGTACAAAAAGATAACATAGGACATCTGGTTAGAGTTATTAACTCTTTTCCCTATATTCTGACAATGGGTGCAGAAAACCAAGATACAGAGCGCGCCTCAAAAGAAGTTACTGTCGTTGTTAATTCAAGGATTAGACCTGGTTGTGAAAAGGATTATGAAGAATGGGTTGGACGCTTTTTGATATTAGAAAGGAAAGTACCTGGTTACCTAGGAACAACAACGATAATGGAAACTGGCACTAATTCAAGTGCAAGACATGTAATTCATAGATTTAGGGATAAGGCTGCTCTTGAAGCATGGGAAAATTCAGAAGACTTGCGCAAACTCAGAGAGGAAGCAAACAAGTACTGCACTCCATATTCACAGAAGGCAACTGGTTTGGAGACATGGTTTACTATACCAGACATGAAATCTATAGTACCTCCTCCTAAATGGAAAATGGCAATAGTTACATTTATTGGAGCATATTGCATCAGCTCGCTAACCTCAGTTATTCTTAGGTCTTTTTCAGGATTGCAGCCATTTTTGTTTGATTTGTTTATGACTATAACACTGGTCATAGGCCTTACATATTTTGCTATGCCTTTGTTGAGTAGATTAATGCGACGATGGTTATACCCCTCTACAATTAAACCATTTAAATTTCTTTAATTTCACTAATTTACATATTAAATGGTCTGGCTAAATCAGTCTGTTTATCTAGACTTATACCTTCAGACTTTACACTTCAGTCTAGATTGAAAGTCTTTGTAATTGGAGTCATGACGTTATCTATTTTAGCCTGTAGGTCTAATCGTGATAAAACATGTTAGTTGTTGCTCTGCAATTGTGTTACCAATCTCCTCCTCTGCCGCGTGCAGTTTGCACAAGAGCCTGAGAAGCAATAAGAAAAATGGCTAACAAATATTCATATCTGCCTGGGTTATAGCTTATGGATCATATGTAACATTGTGATAGAACCATGATGCGTACATGTCCTCCTTTCTGGTAGTCCATTCTTCCGATCTCAGTACGCATCATTAATTATCTCTGATCAACCGAGCATAGTTCAAAATTGCATCATACTATCTTTAATTCTTTTTCATACACGTCACGAAGTGCAGGTACGACGCGAGTACCTATTAATTTAGTGGCTCGCATCAGCTTCTCATGAGGTAACGAAGCTGGGTTCATCATAAATGTAATTCTAGATATGCTGCCTAGTGCTTTACTGTGTCTAAGTATCTTCTCTATCACCTCATCTGGATTTCCTACAAGCAATGCACCTTGAGGACCTCTCTGCGCATCAAAACTCTCACGCGTCATTTTATGCCATCCGCGCTCCTTTCCAATCTCAGACATTGTACGTGCATAGCCTGGATAGAAGTCATCTACTGCCTCTTGGGTAGTTTCTGCAACATAGCCAAGTGAATGCACGCCTACCTTTAATTGATCTGGTGAATAGCCAGCTTGCCTTCCAGCTTTTCTATAAAGATCTATAAGTGGCCTGAATCTGTGCGTTTCGCCGCCGATGATTGCTACCATTAATGGGAGACCAAGCGACCCGGCACGGACAAATGATTCTGGAGTTCCGCCAACACCTATCCATATTGGCAAAGGCTTTTGTAATGGACTTGGATACACGCCCTGACCATTCAGAGCAGGACGATAGTTGCCAGACCAATGTACATGCTCATTGTTATCACGAATCTTTAGCAGCAAATCTAGCTTTTCTGAAAAAAGTGAGTCATAGTCCTCCAAATCTAATCCAAAGAGAGGAAATGCTTCGACAAACGATCCACGGCCAACGACCATTTCAGCCCGACCTTGTGACAATAGATCCACTGTTGCAAATTCTTGAAATACCCTCACAGGGTCATCAGCACTTAATACCGTTACAGCACTAGTAAGACGTATGCGTTTAGTTCGTGCAGCCGCAGCTGCTAGAATAATAGCTGGAGCTGAATCCAAGAATTCCCTGCGATGATGTTCGCCAATACCAAAAACGTCCAAACCAACATTATCTGCATATTCAATTTGTTCAACTAATCTTTGCAGACGCTCAGATGGACTGGCTGAGAGGCCAGTATTATCCCAAGCTGCAAAGCTATCAATTCCTACTTGCATATACCATCTATTTGGTAATGATGTTATTTAAGAACAGTAGTGATTTGTAACTTAGTAGATGTGGACTACTATACCTAGTAAGGAGAAATTTACTATATGTGATAAGTTAGAGATCTATTAGATTTATCATTCAAAAAGTCCTTTTAGATCAGCTAAAACTTTTTCAACCAGTATGGCAACTTTGGTTACAAAAGCCCACCTGATCAAATGAGGGTGGACCAGTATAACATATTCTCTACTTCCCAAATACGCACACACTCAGTTTCTACGTTACCTTTGATGTATCTATGCTGCTGATGCTCTCTTGACCTTAAGTCTCTTTGAAAATGAGTTTATCGCGAAACTTCCAGCAAAGATGACCGTGCCCACTATCACGACAAGTGGCCCGACTGGGAGATTCACGTAGATTGATAGAATCACACCGGCCGCTGCGCTCATAAGGCCGAATATAGCACTCATAAGGGAATAACCAGAGAGGGTAGAGCTGATATTCTTTGCTGCGGCTGCAGGAACTATCACTAACGCTCCTACTAGCAGCGTTCCAACCTCCTTTATTCCTACTGCCACTATTGTGGCGACTAGCAAGAGATAGATCAAATTTATACTTTCGACCTTTATCCGGTTTGCGACGGCGAGTTCCTTAGAAATCATGCTAATGATTAATTTCTCGTAAATTTTCTTTATTATCAAAATCACGATGAGGGATACTAGAACTGTTATCACTGTGTCCACGAGAGTTATTTTCGAAATGTCACCAAATAATGCCTCGAGGAGATCTACTTTTGGGGTTATAAGAATGCCAATTGATAGTGCCAAAACGAAGATTACTCCTATGATGGCCTCGACTGAGAGAGTTGTTGATTTTTGAAGATACCACGTGACAATCACTGTTGTCGCTAAAAATGCGAATGCACCAATGAACGGATTGAAGTTGAACAATATTCCAAGTGCAAGGCCAGGGAGAGCAACATGCGAAAGTGCATCACCGACCAAGGCCATGCGTCTTGATACCATTATCGAACCAAGATAACCTGCTGTTGAGCCTACAAATACGCCAACTATGACACCTAAAGTTAAAGTAATGGTATCCAGCAAGGAGTACTGTCTACTCTTTATAATGTTCCTCTTCAGTCAGAGCGAACTCACTTCCAAATATTATACTCAGTAGTTGCGAATGAGTCAGGCTCTTTGTATCGCCGTAGAACAATACGCCCTTATTTAGGGCTAACACGTAATCTGAGTAATGCATAACGACGTGCATATTGTGAGAAATCATGAGAACCGTTATTCCAGCTTCTCTTTTTAGATGATCCACGTTTTCATAGATGGGCTCCTCGGCACCTATGTCTACACCAGAGGTCGGTTCATCAAGCAGGAGTACACTTGGGTTGTCCACTATAGCCCATGCGATCAGAACACGTTGGAGCTCTCCTCCTGAAAGTGAACCAAGGCTTTGTCTGAGAATTGCCTTCTCTAGTCCCACTGAACTTATGCATGTCTCGTAATTTGTCCTGTGTTTGAACCTCAGAAACTCCTCGACTAGTATGGGTAAATCAGTAGAGACAAGACTCTGAGGAACATAGCCGATTCTTACTTCATCATTCCACTTTATCGCGCCGGAGTATGGGATAAGATTCAGCAGTGCTCTAAACAGAGTGGTCTTGCCGCCTCCATTGGGACCAACGACTGCAAGGGATGTCCCTTTCTTGACTTTGAAACTTACGTCTTCAAGGATTCTTTTATTCTGTGAGGTTACGCTTAGATCAGAAACAACTAACATATTGTTGGATTCATTCTGAGACTGGTTAGAGCTGTCTGTCTCGACTCTATCGACATCAGACATCTTCAGACCTCAGTTCCCGTAACGAATAGGCTTTTATTACTATCTTGCAATACCGTCAACTTTACCCAATAATCTTAATTGATTGCCTTTTAAAAATGTTGGAGTTCAGATATGAAGTAGTTTTGAACAGATTCTCAAAATTCACCATATATTGAAGGTTTTAAATGAATTAATATTATCTCTTATCTCTTATCTCTTACAAATACAATATAAGGTGTTGTCAGTTATAACTATATTTGAAATTCTGTGCTCTTCCGTTACAAATTTTATCACACCAACTATTTTAGGATCTTTTCTTATACCTGTTTTGACAAAATGATGAAATTGCTTGATGGTAGAATTGCTGTTATCACAGGTTCTACCAGGGGTAACGGAAGAGCAATGGCAAATCTCTTTTCTGAGCATGGTGCAAATGTCGTTGTTACGGGAAGAGAAGAAAAAGAAGCCCAAAGTACAGCTGAGCAAATTGCAAGAGAATATCAAACTAATACCCTTGGATTGAAGCTTGACGTTTCGATAACAGATGAAGTAAATGATGTGATTAGTAAAGCGAATAAAAAATATGGCCAGATTGATATACTGGTAAATAATGCTGGCTATCCAATTAAAGACCAACTGTGGGACGCAAGCTTTGAGCAAATACAAGACCGAGATTTAGAAGATGTAGTTGATGTTGATGCATTGGGAACTTATAGATGCTGTCGTGCAGCTCTGCCTATAATGATTGAACAACGTTGTGGAGTTATAATTAATATTTCTTCTACACCTGCAATAAGTGGCTATATTAAAGGTGCACCATATACTGTGGCCAAGGCTGCTAACCTTGGAATCACTAAGCATATAGCAGCTGAATTTGGCAAATATGGGATAAGATGTAATGCTATTGCACCTGGAACTATTGCCACTCAGAGAAATTGGGATAGACTCACAACACAACAAAGGGTCGATATTGTCAGATCTATTCCACTTGGAAGAGCTGGCAAGCCGGAGGAGATTGCTAACGTAGCATTGGTCCTTGCTAGCGACTATACATCATTTATAAGCGGACAGACAATTGTAGTTGATGGTGGAGAGACAATACGGTAGTAGTAAGTCAGAGTAACATGTATGTTGTTGGCATCCAAAGTTGGAACCGTTTGATTATTTATCATATTGCATCTCAATAATATCGATTGTCAACTGTGTTTATTCGATTACCATTGGAAACTGTGATAACCTTTGCTCAAATTGAGTTGTAATTAGTAGAGGCGGCGATTCCACAGCTTAAAAGTCTATGAGGTGATGCGACCAATGCTTAAGTCTAGTACGAATAAGCGTCCGATGGTAGATTTATTGCCAGATGTATTACATTTTGGTTTGGAAATATCCGTTTCAGTCTCCAATTGGTCTAGGTTAGACCGTTGAGTTGAGCATATCGACTATCTTGCATATTGATATCTCTCTTTAAGTAGTAATAATACATCTTATGGATACAATGCATGGCAATGTACACATCTTATTACCACACAACTTACGTCAAGTCTCTAATCAGTAGTTCAACTAGCCATAATATTACTTTGATTTAAATACTCTTCAAATCTAAACAATCCTGTCAGTTACTTTGAGTTGATTTATACAACACGCTACCTAGGTAATGTTCCAAGCGATGTAGTACAATCAGTATCTGACACTCCTCAACACTAATATGCTAATTCATAACTTCTTAGCTGTCTGCGATGCGGCAATATTCAAAGGCTCCCACACAGGCGAAGCCGACGGTACATAACATGCATCATAGCTTGACAAATCTTGTATGTCAGACTTGAGTAAGAGAGCTAATGCAATTGTATCAATTCTTTCCTTGACTCCTTCTCCTCCAACAATTTGTGAACCTAATATTCTCCCACTTTTTCTATCAGCAAGAATCTTTATCCATATAGGTTTACTACCTGGATAATATCCAGCTCTTGTTACACTTTCTATTTCTTCTTCGATAGGATCAAAACCATGATTCAAAGCTTCTTGTTTAGTAAGGCCAGTCTTACCAATATACAAGTCAAACGTCTTGGTTATCGCACTGCCGGCAATTCCCCTAAATCTTGCATTTCCTCCAGCAGCGTTCTCTCCTGCAACTCGTCCCTGCCTGTTTGCAGTTGTTCCTAAAGGTAGGTACATGTCCTCATTTGTGATGTAGCTCCTAGCAGTTGCACAATCCCCTGCTGAAAATATATCTGGAATATTGGTTCCCATGTAATCATTAACCTTAATTGCATTAGCATATCCTAGCTCTATACCTGCATCTTTAGCAATTTCAGAGTTAGGTCTAACGCCAGTTCCAACTAGTATGAATTCTGTATCAATCTGACGATTAGTATTAGTTTTTACGGTCTTGACATTGTCATCTCTGCTACTACTACCAACTATTTCTTCTACTTGCTCGCCTGTAATAACTTTCACTCCATTACTTTCTAACTCTTTTTGTATTATCTTTGCCATATTTTTATCAAGTATTGTAGGAAGGACATGGTCACTCCTCTCTACCAAAGTTATGTCCAGTTTTCTTCTAGCACTTCTCTTCTTAAATGCCTCTATCATCTCAAGCCCAACAAGGCCAGCACCTACAATAACGCATGTGGAAGCATTTTTTGCTTTTTTAGAATCATATATTTTTAGTCCATCTTCATAATTTCGTATTAGAAAAATATCTTCGCCATCTGTCTGGTCGACTCCTTTTATATTAGGTACGATCGCTCTTGCGCCAGTAGCTATCACTAAAGAATCATAATCATAAATTGCTTCTACTTGACTTTGCAGATCTATTGTATATACTTTCTTTTTAGCCCTATCAATTCTCTGTGCTCTGGTATTGGTAATAACATCTATTTTGTATTCTTTTTTGAATATATCCGCTGGTCTTTCTATTAATTGTTGAAAATCATTTACTAAACCTTCGATGACATATGGTATTCCACAAGCACCATAAGAGACTACTTTTTCATCTTGAATTATCCTTACGTCAGCATCAGGATCAATTCTTTTGGCTTTTGATGCTGCACTAGTACCTGCTGCAACACCACCAATAACTAGTATTTTCTTATTAACCATATGCACTGGACCCTTAAAGCTGTTATTACAAAGGTAATATTTATAGAAGATGTGAATTCTGATATAGTGTTACCAGGTAAATTTTACAGATATATACATCAAAATTATCATTTTCTGTCTACTTCGCAATTTAAGTTATTCATAATTTGATGGCGTTACATGATTGTCTGTGTTGCATTATATTGTAGAAATTAATACCATTTATTTTTGATCTTTTGATATGATATTCAGACAATCATAATAGATATTTGTGTTTGTCTGCAAATATGTCTACAAGTAATACTGTTGCGTTTGTCAATCTCGTATGATCTAAGCTGATAAAGATATATGTTGAACTTATAGATGTTTTATTGCATCGTAGTCGTAATCTACTTTATCACTCGTTGGTGTATCAAATCATTATTATAATTATTATTAAATCCAATAATCATGAATCCTGAATAATTAACGAAATTGGAAAATGATCACTGAATCCCTCATAGTTCATATAGTCTGGTCTTCCACATTTAGTAGGTCTACCAAATTTTTTAGGCACTTCAAATGAAAACATGTCCTCAAATAGATCATATTCTCCAATCACTTTATTTACCTTAACTGAATTATTTTTTACAGTTATGGTTTCTTCTAAAGCAATGGATTTTGAAACCATAAATTGGTCAAACATATTTGGATAGGCAGTATATATTTATCATTGCAAGGATCGGGCTCTTTCTTAGCAAAGTAATGAGTTCCAAAGCCCTGACTAATCAACGGCCACATTAAGTTATAAAAGAAAGGAACATATTCCGACTTTGCTACTTGTTCTCTGTACGGAGTAGAGAATGCATAATCGGTTAACGATCTGTTAAATGGCATATCATTAAAGTCACCCATTACAACTATAGATGTATCTTCGCCGTGCTTATCCAAAATGCGTTTATGGAAATAGGATAATGCATCTGCAGCGGCGAATCTATAGGGTTCTGTTTCAAGCTCGCCATAAGTCCGAGAAGGCCAGTGATTTCCAACTAAGACCAAGGGAGTGCTTGAATTTTTTTTTCAAATTAACCTGCAGAATATTCCGAGTAGCCTCCTCTCTTAAAACATGATGTGAAAATACAAGATCCTTGCCTGTTTGGTTATCTTTGTCTATTTCAAATATTGAAGCGTCAAAAATAAAGCCTATTTCAATTCCTCTTTTGTCATTGAGCTCCTCATGCACAACCTGATAGTCTCGAGGAACCATCTCTTTTATTTTATTTACAAATTTGTTTATCACTTGTCCATCTTCCACCTCACAAATTCCAAGAATATCCGGGCCGTTACCAGCATTCATTTTTGATATAGCTTTTGCAAGTTGAGATAATTTGTTATTCAAGACTTCCTCGTTCCACCCAATGAGTTCCTCTTTTAATATTTCTCTTAACCGCGGAGGTCTATCTGCTGAGTCTTCCACATCAAAAAGATTCTCAACATTCCACCATGCTATTAAATATTCATTCATCTTTATACCCAAATCTGCTCTTTGTATTAACTATTTCATACAATCCTTTTGATGAGGTTCTAGATGGCTACAAAAAACGCTGAATCACCGTAGAAATCTTCCAACATGATCTATCGGGTTTGATTACAGAATATTCGTATTGATCTAAAACTTGATCTTAGCATAATCTATTCAGCGGTCGGTACTGTTGGTTCGTCAGGTTGTTGGTTTTTTGCTACATTGGAAGTGACATACCACATAAATATATACTACAACAGTCAGTTTTAATACACATGAGACAGGAGGAACGTGAAGCTTGAGAGATGGTATCAATCCAACAGCAAAACCGACCAGTACGGGTTGTGTTGACTGTTTGGCAGAGAGAGGATGGTGGTTTCACCTCCGCAGGTGCACCCAATGTGGACAAATCGGCTGCTGCGATAACTCGCCAAACCAACATGCCTCAAAACATAACGCGAGCACAGGCCATCCAATTATAACAAGCTTCGAACACGGAGAGAATTGGTTTTATGATTACCGTACAGGAGATTTCTTTACAGGGCCTAAGCTTGCAGGTCCCCATGCTCATCCATTAGACCAACCTGTGCCCGGACCAGCTGGACAGGTGCCCGAAGATTGGCAATCACTCCTTCACGAATAAAGTGTGAGATGACGTCCATTAAGAAAACAACATTTTGATAAATTCAGTAGTTATGGAAAAGTTAGCTGGCGATGTAGATAATATCAAGTTAGTATGATCGTACTATGATCTTATTGTAAAGCATACGATCTATTCTTGGGCTCGTAGATAAACAGGATCCAATGAGATAATTGAGAGTAGATGTTATCCTTGGTAGTACTAGATCATGGAGAAACGGCGAGGCAGTAGCAGCAAGACTTCAAGAACTTGAAGGAAGACAATGATAAGATTGAACTCCTATTAATTATTAATTCGTAAATCGTATACTATTCTTTTATACTGACGACTAGTCAAGAGTGAAATGAAACAACAATTTGTCATCGATAGGTTACAGAAATCAACACTCAATTAGAATTGTAGATATATATTGAGAATTGAAATTATGAATATCTTCTTATCTAATTTTGATGACTCCTTAAACCATCGTTTAATTTAGGCATATGATATAGTACATATCTAGTAAGCGAAAGTTGTAATTGAAGATACTTAAATACAAGTCGCATTAATCCAAAATTAATGCAAAAGTCAAGCATAAAATTTCCTCCGGGACCTACATCTCATATCCCTGGAAAGATAGTACGCAGTTTTCTTAAGGATCCGATTAGTACTCTTTCAAAGATTGTCAATGAATACGGGGATCTATCTCATTTCAAAATGGGCCGCTTACACGTATACCTTATCAACAATCCTGACTATATCGAAAAAATTTTAATTTACGATCAGAATAATTTCAGTAAGGGTCCACGTCTTCAAAGTGCGAAGCGATTGCTTGGTGAAGGTCTAGTTACCAGTGAAGGTGAGTTCCACAAGAGCCAACGAAAACTAATTCAACCATTATTCCTTCCTAAAAAAATAACTTCATATGGTCCCATTATGACAGATCGGGCTCTTCGCATGATACAGGGATGGAAAAATGGTTCAGTAGTAAATGTTCATTCTGAATTGATGAAGGTTACATTATCCATAATTTGTAAATCTGTTATGGACTATGAAATGGAATCTAAACAGGCAAAAGATTTTGGTAATGCGTTCGAGATTACTAAAAAGTATGGAAGTAGACTACAACATCCTCTTGGTCAGATATTGGACCGTGTCCCCATTTTACCTAAAGTTGCACAAGCGAAACGCGCACAAAATAGGCTTAATACTATAGTTTATGGACTAATATCCGAAAGAAGAGAAAAGATTGAAAATGATAAATCCTTTTCAGGAGAGGATTTGCTTTCAAAGCTCATAAGGGTACAGGCCGATGATGGTAGAACAATGACAGACAAGCAGTTACGTGACGAAATAATAACTATACTGATTGCTGGTCATGAAACTACATCAAACGCTCTAACTTGGACGTACTATCTGCTTTCACAAAATCCTAAGATTGAACGCAAGGTCTTTGAGGAAATAGATGCGGTGTTGGGTGGGAATAGCAGAGATTCCAAACCACCATCAATTGCTGATCTACCTAAACTGAATTATGTGGAAAAAGTGTTTAGAGAGGCTATGAGGTTATATCCTCCAGTCTGGACCATGGGAAGGTTCGTTCAAAATGATTACATATTAGGAGGATATACCCTTCCAAAAGGCGCATCACTTATGTTCAGTCAGTTTGTGATGCACCATAACCCCAAGTACTATGATAATCCAGAAACATTTGATCCCGACAGATGGACTGAAGAGTTTAAGACGCATCTGCCCAGATTCAGCTATTTTCCTTTTGGAGGAGGAATTAGAGGATGCGTTGGAGAGTCCTTTGCATGGCAGGAAGGAATTCTCTTGATAGCTACAATATCAAGTTATTGGAGCATGCGGCTTACGCCTAATCAACGAATCAAGCTTCGGCCAGGCATAACGCTTAATCCAAAGTATGGGATCAAAATGAAGCTCAAGTACAGGCGAAAATAATCGTAAATATTAAATGCATTATATGGTTCCTAAATTTTCTTTTGATATAACCAATATGTTAAGCTAGATTCTTTGGTGCTCGTGGTTTCTCCTGTACTTGTTGCCATAGCTTGTCCGAAGATCCTTATTTGTTCCTGTACTGCTATTTCTCCTCTAGATTGTAATAATTCAGTTTCTACCCAGAAGATGTCTTTATTTATTATTATAACGGATTCATTGCAAAAATCCTCTTATGTATTGAGCTCTTTTGACTATTCCGATATTTCTTAACATCCGTATTATTTTAAATAATGAGGATGAACGGCAATCTAAAAATATCCTAAGTGAATTTTCTTTACGATATACGATGACGTGGGATATGCTTCATATATATTATAATATTGGCGGGAAGTATCATAGCCCAAAAACCTGAGCAGCCTGGACATTGATAAATGAAATTCCAATCGAAGCAAGAAAGATTAGTGGAGCTACATAAATCCTCCTAAGATGATACTTGATTAGATGCTCATTCATATCATGATCTACCAAGTTTCGATTGTGCGTAGCATACCACCATAACAAAGCCAAAACAAAACCGGTTATAGCGATAACGGCACTAAATGATATCACGACCATTCTATGTGTTTCATATGTGGCAAGAAGACCTGTGGTCACAATTGTATGTAAACCACTGTCACCGCTCTTATATATCATCTATATGATGTCTATGATTTTGATTATTATTTATACCAAGATCTTCATGCACAATTGCTTCATCATACATGATCATGTTTATGTGGAGCTGACCAAAACGCAATTATAATTATAATCACGAATAATTCGTGAAACGTCGTCGCCATTTCTTTAACACAATAATATTATTCCGTTTAATTTACATCATAATATGCTCTTTTATTGGTTAAACCGCAGCAATCTTACTGCATCGGCAATTTTTAATCGAAAGTTAAATCTCTCGAACAGTCTGAAATTATATCCCCCTTGATTATTTATCGAGAGAAATTCTGGAGTTGCGTCATCTGCAACAGGCAAATCCATGGTATCACCTCCTAACGACAACAAAATTCCTAGAGTATCTGGCAGTGCACTTGTTCCAAAGAAACCCCTTTCCACCAAGGGTTTGATACGATCAGCATAAATAATATCATTTATAGGCGCGTAAGTATCGGCATAAATAGCAGTAGGAAGAACAAGTGCATATGGTCCATAGTGTACACGGGCCTGTAGATCTGCAATTCCCCGCGTAACTGCTCCAAATATATTTTCACCATATCGAGGTCCTTGTTGTCCAGATTGTTGGGGTAGTCGCTGTACCTTGATAGGGTTTTGTCGAGCTGGATCAGCTGCCAAGAGACCAGGCCAATTATTTCGACGTGCAATTGTAACCAACTTACCTAGGCGACCTTGTAATGCATCAATACCTTGAAAGATAATCATGTCCTGAGCTATGGAAATAAGATTAGCTGCACGTCTTGCTAGTGTTATAGCAGTATATAGCTGCTGCTCTTGTTGTACCTGTGTTTTAGTCAGGGTAAATTGCACACTAGTTTCAATGAAAGCAGTCGAAATACCTTCAGGAATAGTTAGTATGTTATCATCTTGATTAATAACATCATCCGTAGCATTTGATGCACCCGTTAATGGTATAGTCCGAACAATTTTTTGTGCTATTTTGATACTTTGTGTTTCATCCTTTACTGCCTGGGTGATAGTATTCCATATACCTGGTGTCCATCCTAAAGAATCCGTTGTTATAGACACGAATGTGGATATTTTTTGTACTATATATGGTTTTGTCAAATTAAATGCTTAGCTTTTGGTAGAATAAGAACTGAATTACTCAGGAATTGGTAATTATTTCTGCAAATACAAAAATTAGTTCTTATGCCTATTGCCAGCATAACAAATCCAAAGCACCGTCAAATATATAGAAGAAGTAAGTGGACACACACAACATTACTCCGTTATCATTATAATATATCATAAACATGTGAATGTGGAATATCATTTGTTACTATGAAGATGATAAGTTCCTTGCAAGATACATGGCCGTGGTTTATAATTTATGCATACTTCTGGACCAAACATCATGTGAATATGGGCACACGATTTCCTAATAGTAAAAGATCGGAAATCTAATTGTCGCTCACCAGAATACGGGACAGAAATCGAATGAAGGATTCAGTTGTTATAAATCACATAGCATATTTGTCTGTATTTCTGACCCTCGCCCTTAGCCATTTAATATTTCAACTTCAATTGACTACATTTTATGAGTCTTTATCATCTTGTGAAACTGCAAGTGCAAATGCGACGCCACAAATAGTTACACAGGAACAAATAAGGTATTGCTGTGATCCAACGAGTTCACATATGAAATTTGTAAATGCTGATGAATCCCGGGGGTTGGGATCTGTGATGTCCCAAAATCTACCCCAAAGACTCCAAACAATTCGACATCAACAACACCACCATTTACAAGATAATTGTGAAATACTTGTATCGCTTAAAGGACTAATGTTATAGCTAAAATTCCTCTGATCGTACATAATGACCACTATTCTTTCTGATTCTGTACAATCTTTTTTTATGCTTCAACTTGTTTTTGATGTCGCCTGTTCACAATGAAACCATGATGATGCAGCTTGGTCCTGATCAGGCTTCGTTCTGGGTTGCTGTGGAACCAATGCGAGAACAAATTCCTGGACTTTACATCTCAGGACATAGGAATATGATAGTAGCTGAATCATTTCTAAGATCTTTAATTAATCAACATTTATGGAAAGCATACTGTGTATGTATGTGGAGATGGAGCATGGTATCAGGAGTTATGTAGGACTATAACATAGATTGCATTCACCATAGGAAAAGAGTATAGTTGAAAAATCGATAGAGATCCTAAAGGATAGAACTAATTACATCAAACGAGCAAACTGTGTATTTGTATGGATAGTCATCTTTTATCTAATGTTTGTAGCGTTTATACCTTTTTCAACAGCTCTGCTTGGAGAGTATACAAATCAGCAGTTCTCTTTGGTGATTTATGGAATCAATATAGGCATAGTCGGATATTTGGCTGTTGTACAATGGTGGTATGCCGCAAAAGATCATCGTCTAATTGATCCTGACCTTGACCAGCTTTCCTACCTATTTATAGGATCTACTAATTATTAGTAGGTTTGGGCAATTTTAATATCTCTGATTTATGTGCCGCTCAGTTCCCGCTAAATCTCCCGAATATCACTAGTGATTCGAGCGTGAAATTATCTGAAAATTACATGTAAAATTAATCCATGTTGATATTTCTACCAAGACTTCTACGACTTAAATCTGTAAAGCTTTAAATGAATAACTAATTTATCTAATTATCTAACGTGAATGTCAAGCCGCAGAATGTATTAGATTATCATGGTAACTATGCGATATTTATGGTATGGAATTTTAAGAAGGATTTAGACGTTAAAACTGCTTTTGAGAGAATTTGCAAATTGACTATCAATCTTAATAATTCGGCTGAAAACCGTTTTCCTGATTCCGGAGCAAGCTGTGTAATGGGAATAGGATATAATGCCTGGCATAAGCTTCATCTTCCTGTTCCAATACCTAAAGAATTAGAGAACTTTGTACCTATACTTGGTGAAAGGCATATAGCAGTTTCATCCAACGGGGATTTGCATTTTCATATCAGAGGGAATGATAGTAGCGTATGTTATGATATGGCACACGAAGTATCTAACGTTTTAGAAACGGTGGCAATATGTGTAGAAGAAATCCACGGTTTCAGATATTGGGATAGTCGCTCCATTTTAGGTTTTGTAGATGGTACCGAAAATCCACATGGCGGAGAACGGGCATTCTTTGGTTTAGTCGGAGACGAAGATCCTGCTTATAAAGGCGGTAGTTATCTTTTTGTTCAAAAATATATCCATGATTTGAATGCATTTGAAAAATTGTCTACTACAGAGCAGGAAAAAGTTATTGGTAGGTATAAATCTAATGATATCGAAATGCCGGATGACATAAAACCTTCAAATTCTCACATTGCATTGGCCAACGTTGGCGACGAATTTAAAATAATTCGCGATAACGTGCCTTTTGGAAACATATCTACCAATGAAATGGGCACTTATTTTATCGCTTACGCTAGTACATTCAATACTGTAAAGAAAATGCTTAATAATATGTTTATTGGCTCTCCTAAAGGAAATTATGACAGATTATTGGATTTCAGCACACCCAAAACTGGGACTCTATTTTTTGTTCCCACATTGGATATGTTAGATGACTTTTCATCGGGTTAAATTTTATTTTTAGATATGTTACAGCATCTGATAATTGTGACTTTTGACTAGATACAATGCATGGTAATGTACCCATCATGCTATTATAACACTGGCTACTATCCTGATACGATGAAAGAACAGATTCCTATAACCACAATTTTACGTTTATCGTATGTGATCACAGCATCTGTTGTTCTATGTCTTGTATTAAGTACCACCCATTCTGGAGTGGCCAACGCACAACAGCAGAATAATACCGTAATGCAATCTCAAGGAACATCCGGCATGAATACCACGACAACAAATGTCTCAAAAATGAATATTGTTCTAGTCCATGGGACATATGTTGATGGATCTTCTTGGGGCAAGGTAATTCCAATTCTACAGAATGCAGGACATAAAGTTATTGCTGTGCAACTACCGCTCCATTCTTTAGCAGATGACGTCGCAACAGTAAAGCGTGCAATTGATCTTGTTGGCGCACCAGTACTTCTTGTAGGACACTCATACGGTGGATTTGTAACAACTAACGCAGCTTATAATAATCCCAATGTCAAAGGTCTTGTTTACATTGCTGCCTTTGCTCCTAAGCAAGGCCAATCACTAGGGAATTTCTTAGATTTTACAAAATTTCCGAAGGGATTTTTGGTCTTTGATAACGGAGGATTTGTCTACGTCAACCCCAAGGCATTTGGCCAAGCATTAGCTCAAGATACTGATCCAGCTCAAGTCAAAGTCCTGGCAGATGAACAAAAGCCATTTAGTAAATCTATCCTTGTAGAAAAATCTGGTCCACCTGCTTGGAAGCAATTACCTAGTTGGTATCAAGTCTCTGAGAACGACCACGCAATTCCCCCTGATGCTGAGCGAATGTTTGCAAAACAAATCAACGCTACCACTATTTCACTCCCATCTAGCCATGCATCACCGCTGTCACATCCAAATGAGGTTGCACAGTTGATTCTAAATGCGGCAAATAGCCTAACTAAAGGAGAAAAGGCTTCCAAGTAGGCAGAAATTGGCAATGTAGGATGGACTAAAATATGCGACGAATAGTTGGAAAGAATGGAACCAAAAAAGTTATTAAAAATGACTTAATCCAATTAGGCACTGCATATATGAACCAAGAGCAAGTAGTCAAAATTCCAGAGAACCAACTATCTAATGATTATAATAATTTTTTATTCACCAATACCCTCCACTCTATACCCAGCAGCTATTGTTCTTCTATTAAGGACTGACCATTATGACAAAAGTCCAGACCAGGGATATTCCGAACCTGAACTGGGATGTGTTTGTAACGCCCGGCATACCTATTGCCACAAATGACCTTCCACCTGGCGTGAGAGAGGCATATTTTCAGGCGATAGCCTCAACCATCATCTATGGCAAACAGGATGCAGTTCTAGTCGATGCATATATGACAGTTAAGCAGACTGATGCACTAGCGGATTGGGTTGCTGCAAGCGGCAAGAACCTGACAACAATCTATATAACGCATGGCCACGGGGACCATTGGTTTGGAATCGGAGCTCTTCTTGAGCGCTTCCCAAATGCTAAAGCAGTCGCTACATCTAATGTTGTAAGTATTATGCGCCAACATGCTTCCCCAGAGATACTTGAGAAAGTTTGGAAAGCGAGCTTTCCTGGCCAGATCCCAAACCGGATCGTGATGGCTGAAGAGCTCAAAGGAAATGTAATTGATCTCGAGGGACACGATTTGGTCGCAGTGGAACTGGGTCATACTGACACTGAACACACGACCTGTTTAAATGTCCCATCCATAGGCTTAGTGGTCGCTGGTGATGCTGCGTACAATGATGTTCACCTCTACCTTGCCGAGTCAAATTCGAATACTCGTCGAGAATGGATCTTTGCGCTTGACAAAATCGAATCTCTTAACCCACGCGCGGTTGTTGCCTCACATAAGCGACCTGAAAACGAAGATAATCCCCGCATCATCGAAGAGACTCGGCAGTATATACGCGATTTCGACCGGTTAGTCGAAATGACTAGAACCGCGCAAGAGCTCTATGACAAGATGCTGGAAATCTATCCAAATCGTGTCAATCCTGGATGGGCACTTTGGAGTTCGGTGCGTGCAGTCAAAAAATAATATAAAAGTTACTGATTTACGAACTATTCCACCTAGTGATGTATTTTACAACCTACCAATTATCAAGTTTTGATTGTATCTACAAAATAGATTAATGCACAATACATAATCGTATTTATGGTAAATACAAATATAATCTGGCTGGCTGATTGTAATTACTCTATTCCTCTTTTGAGGAACGTTAAATACTTCGATACTATTGTTTCAAATAATCATCTAGAAAAGACGCTGCAAGTAACCTCAGTCATATCTACAGTAATCAATATACATGAATTGGACAGATACATCGACCTCGTCGAGTATTAAGCCGTAGATCATTAAACTTAGGATAGGTCAAAAATAGAAATAAAAACAGATAGTATTTTATCGATTTTCTAGTTCTGGAGTGATTTATGAACAAACGAGATCGCGATTGATCCTTCGCCCACAGCAGATGCAACACGTTTGATACTGCCACCGCGTACATCACCTACCGCAAAAATACTAGACAAACTAGTTTCAAACAAATATGGCTGACGCGTAAGAGACCAGCCTGCTGCACTAAGATTATCGGCAGACAGATCATTACCTGTCTTTATGAAGCCTTTATTATCGAGCATTACGCAGCCATTGAGCCAATTAGTATTTGGATCGGCACCAGCCATGACGAATATGTGTCTTATCTTTTTTTCCTCAGTCTCTCCTGTTTGATTGTTGCGCCAGCGAACAACTTCTAAATGTTCACCACCTTCAATCCCTACAACCTCAGTGTACGTTCGTAATACTATCGTAGCAGATTCCTCGATTCGACGAATCAAGTAGCGCGACATGCTCTCGGCTAAACCGCCTGACCTGACAAGCATATGCACGCGTTTCGCAGTCTCTGCCAAAAACACGGCTGCTTGACCGGCTGAGTTTCCTCCACCAACCACAATCACCTCTTCTCCGCCACATAATTGCGCTTCCACAAAAGTCGCACCGTAATAAACGCCAGCACCTTCAAAGCGTAACAAGTTTTTGCATGGTGGCCTCCTATACTCAGCCCCGGTTGCAATTACAATAGTACGTGTAGAAATTCGAGATCCATTCTCGACTTCGACGACGTACGGTTTACGGTCGCAGATAAGCCGGGTGGCTCTTCCAATTAATATATCTGCTCCAAATTTTTGAGCTTGAAGGTAAGCTCTAGACGCTAGCTCCTGGCCAGAAATACCTGTAGGAAATCCCAAATAGTTTTCAATTCTTGAGCTTGAGCCAGCCTGACCACCAGGAGAACCTGTTTCCAAAACGAGAACGTCTAGGCCTTCTGAAGCGCCGTATACCGCAGCAGCTAGTCCTGAGGGACCGGCGCCAATGACTACGAGATCTCGCACTTGGGTTTGATCAATAGACTCATTAAAGCCAAGACACTCTGCGATTTCTTGATTATTGGGATTACGCAAAACCAGTTGTCCTCGACAGATCAATACTGGTATTTCACTCGCAGAAATTTTAAAACTATCCAACATACTCTGTACGTCAGGGTCGCGCTCTAGATCAATATAGGAGTAGGGATGTCCATTGCGCATCAAAAACTCTTTGATACGAAGGGTATTGGCAGAATATGTTGAGCCAATGAGAATAACGTCTCCAACACCAGCAGCTATCAATTCTACCCTACGAAGAATGAAGGCTCTCAGTAGTACCTCACCGAGTTCTGCATCAGTCTGAACCAAAGTCAGCATATGTTGCCTATCCAATTCTATCACTTTACCCGCCTTAGTAACACGTACTCGGAACATAGTCCTTCTGCCAGATAGTGTGCCGACCTCGCCAGTGAATTGGCCAGATTTATGGACTGTAACAAGGGTTTCAACGGAGCCCGAGGGGCGAACAACTTCGAGCTCGCCAGTGACGACTACAAAGAATGGCGCCGTACTGACTCCCTGCTCATAGAGTACTTCTCCACGCTCCGTCTTACGTATGTGTCCGTAAGATGCAATGCGACGAATCTGTGCGGGTGTTAATTTCGGAAATATCTGCTCTATGTGAGCTCTGACTATTGGAAGTCCCTTACGCGTATTTTTCATGGAGATCGTATCCAGTACTGTCGCACTTGGCAAGTCATCGTCTTGGATTTTATAGGAAAATTGATAGCAACATGAGTTTTAGTCAATATATTCTGTGGTATAGTATTACATTCTAATATGCTTTGTATCTATAATTGTAAAAATTGCTATATGTATTATGGTTGATTCACCTTGTAAAGCGATTCTACTATAGTAAATGGTTGCCCTGTTAACTAGAATTACCTTTAGGACGGATTTGTATAAACATTTTATTCTACTTTATCGTTAACCTCTCTTGTAAGCGTGATATATCCTTTTCACAATGCAATAATAAGCAAATTGCATGTTATTCTGATGTGTATCTGAATAGCGCGCAAGTTTTGTTGCAATAGAAAAAACAACTAAGAAACTGTTATTAGATATTACCTTAAGATCTTCAAGAGTAGTAGTAATAGCAGAACAAATATACCCAGAAACCCAACTATCGATTGTTTACTGTTACTAATATCTGTCTATAATACCGTGATAGCACTTATAATCTTTTTTGAATTCTCTAGGGTTTTCTTAAGAGATGAAAACTGCATATAGAGGACTATCTAATGTTGTTTAATTATGTTCGTTACTTCATCAAGTTAAATCCGCGACCTTATGTGCTAATGGTTAAGTTGCCCAGATTCTTAGTTGTGCTTGCAGGCATTAATGTGACAAGAACAAGGCTATGTTTCACTATGTTTCGCTTTTCTTCATCACAATAAATACAAATAAAAAATAAGGTTGAAATTATGTTGGGGGAATAAAAATACATCAATATTCGGTTTGGCTAAGGTAATTGTAATCGTTATGAGTATTAAGAATTTGGTGACATCTGAACAGTCTGCACTTAAAATTTCATAGAAATCAATGAATGCTTAAATACCTAATTTTTGAGGGTATTGTCAGTAAATAAATCATTATTGTATGGGAGTGATAGGTTGCCAACAAAACCAGGAACCGATATTAACAAAAGTGAGAGTATCACTTTCAGACTAGATAATGATACGATAAAACAGTTACGACACGAGGCCGATCAACAAGATATAAGCACGAATGCCTTGGTTAACCATATACTTAAGGAACACATAAAATGGCACTCCAATGCACCCAGAGCAGGATTTATAGCTGTTAGAAGATCTCTTATTATGAATTTAATGAACTTCTTATCAGAGAGAGATATAGTTTCTGTAGCAGAAAGTGTTGCCAAATCTACAAACAAAGACAGTATATTGCTTCTTGAAAAGGAATATACAATAAAATCAGCTCTGCAATTTTTAGAAAACTGGATGAAAATATCTGGCTATGTATATAGACACGAGGAAATTAAAGATGACCAAAATAGGCATATCTATGTTATACAACACGATATGGGAATGAAATGGTCTATTTATTTGGCTAATCTATACCAATTATTGTTCGATGAATTAAACGAAAACAATAAAAGAATTGAATTTGAAAAGACTGAAAATACACTAGCATTTACAGTCAATTGCATCTAGTCCTCAATTGCGTAACAAATTAGATTGGGAGGATGATGATGTGTAGTCGAAGTTGAGTCTATTTATACAAGTTCGATATGTAGAAGGAACTAGCAAGGAAAACTGATATTAATAAACTGAAATAATAATGATACCGATATCGACTAACATATTTATGGAAAAGTTAATACAGTAACGAATTTGATTTTATCGAGAAATGTTGTTACATCAATTCATATCCATTGCATTTAAAAGATTTATCTTCAGAATCGAAATATCCGTCAAGTAAACAGATTAGTCCATTCATCCATGGTAACTCTGGTGAGTTAGTAAAATATGTTCTTAATACTATGAATTTATTATTCTTATTCATATCCCTTCCCTTAAATGTAATTTGCTCTCCATCGTGTGTAGTAAATGTACCTTCCCAATTCGAAATTGAAATACCGTTACTATGTATTAAAGAAGTGCCACTACCTGACCCGTTCCCGCTCGGAAATGGACTTGTGCCTTTGACTTCGGCAGTCCAGCTACTCTCTCTTTCTATTGTCTTGGTGATTGCATCTTCAGATATGATTTTACTTTCAGTAGGTATATCCACTTCTTCAAATAGTTTGCGTCCTATTGAAATCATTGTTTGTATACTTTTTGACCAAAGTTCAGTATTTAATAATTTGGGTCGCGATAGTAATAAGTGACAGTTCTAGTATTGGAAGGGCGACTACTGTCGCTCTTGCTAAAGATGAAGGGCTAGGGTTGTGGTAGCAGCTCGTCGTGAAAAAGAAGGAGAGGAAAAAGCACAATTAGTCAAAGATACTTGAAGCGAAAGCCTAATTGTAAAGACAGATTTGACAAAAGAAGAAGATGATAATGTCAAAGCTATTGTGGAGAAGACCGTCAACGAATACGGTAGGTTTGATTATGCATTTAATAATGCTGGTTTTGATGAAGCAGAGACAACGTTAGTAGAAGAGACCTAAAGCGATGCCGATAAGATTATGAAAGTAAACTTCAGAGGTGTTTTAAGACATTCAAAGAAATAGTAATTTTTTTTATGGGATATGGCACATCCATCTGGAGAGTTTGCAAGTTTGATTCAGTTCATGAAAGCCATCGAAAAATAGCCAAATGTCATAAATATCAAGAAGAGCATGATGATATATGCGTTCAGTTCAGGTCTCTAAACCCAATGGCCCTCTTGAACTTGTGGAAAAAGATATTCCAGAGCCTGGGGCTAGACAAGTTCGTATCAAGATACAAGCATGCGGCGTATGTCATAGTGATTCCT
>JBEDUN010000066.1:0-19050 GCA_040414675.1 Nitrososphaeraceae archaeon
AGATCCTTTTTCAGTAAATTTGACTGCATTACTTAATAAATTAGATATAACTTGAGTTATCCTGTCTGGGTCAGCATATATGAAAATATCCCCGTCTCGTCTTGATTCAAAATCTAGCTTTATTTCATTATGTTTATCTTCATGTGTAAGATGAGTTTTGAAATCTGCAATAGTATTTGCGACTACTTCTTTTAAATTACATCGAGATTTATTTAGTTTCAACATTTGGCCTTGTATTTTAGAAACATCCAAGATATCATCTGTCAGCCTTTGGAGCCTTCTTGCGTTCCGGTAGATAATATTTAGCTGTTCCCTATACTCATTGATATCGCCTTTTTCTTGAGAAAGTAGATTATTTGATAATCCCAATATTGGTTGTATGGGATTACGAAGCTCGTGAGCTGCTATATTGATAAACTCCTTTTGCATGGCCTCTGTCCCTTTTAATTCCTCATTGAGTACGCGTTCATTCCAAAGTATTTCAAATATTGACCTAAATGATTGTACACTAGTTTTGCTATTTGAATAAATAGGAAATGCTATTGCTTGATCAAATTCTATAGATTGTGGGTCTTTCAACTCAGCTCTAAAGTATTTTGTGTTATCAACTAGAAACATCCCTGCAGAGGAATCAGTACCATTCAAGACTTTGATATTTGGTGCGTCATTGGATATTCTCTTTACAATATCAGAATTTTGATTACTTAAAGGACAGATAATCTTTACAACCGCATGATTTTCTTGGGAAGCCTTTATCAAGTGATCAATCAAACCCATTCTCTCGGCTCTAACCATTCCAATGTCATTGGGAAGAAGGAATAAAGCCTCTTTTTTTACGGATTTTACCAAGTCAATAAGAATCATTTTTGCTTTTTTAGGGTCACGGATGACCTCGACAAATTCTGGCTCTATTCCTTGCTCTATAGTTAATATTCTTTTCCGCGCGTCAATGCCATCTTTCCACAATTCATTAAAAATAAATACAAAGTGACTAATGTAGGCCTGTTCATTGCTGACCAACAGTTTTCTTATTGCTATTTCTCCAGATGTTCCTTCTCCTACTCCTTCTTTTTTATCCCCCACTGCAGTCTTCTCGGTTGTTGCAATCATTTCTTTATCTGAAACAGCAAAATCTATTGGAGGGATATTCTCAACGTGTCTTATCTGCACTCCTATGTCAAGAAATTTCTTTACTAAATCTGCACCGTCATTATCTACAATTGTAGTAACAATTTTTATTCCATTGTGTTCTCCATTTTTATATTTGTCAATTATCATTTTAAAATTATTAAAATGGTTATTATATGCTAAGCGTAATTCACTAGCTCCTGAACAGACCATAAAATCATTGGAAGAATCAAGAATATCTTTGCCTTTTTTAAGTATTTCATCAATATTTTTGAGAACTTTAATTTCTTTTAGTACTGTTCCCAGATACTGTCTCATGTCATGTTCTGTAAGTGATGTTTCAACGCCTGACCGCTTTAAAAGAACAGACTGTTCCTCTTTTGCATTGTTTAATACTCTTCTTTCTATCTCCTCTTCCATTTGCGGAGTGCCAATGATATCCAATAGTTTGGCTACCTGCATAGTAGAGTTTCTGATTGATTTTCTCAATGAACTATCTTGCGAAACTGATATTGCTAAAGAGTACAGTCCTATGCTAAACAAATATGAAGATAAGAATACAAATGAATGAGCAGCTACTCCAAAAGTTTGCTGTAGCGCAGAGATCTCATTAGCAATACCAATCGGTATAATACCCATCGCAGATATAACAAGATAATCCTTTACTCTTACACCAGGCAGATTTTTTGTTGCTATATAATAAGCAAGACCAAATAAAACGCTGCTACCTATCGTACCAGCCCTGAAAATCAACCTAATGTAGAATCTATAAGGCATATCTGCAGGTAATGATATTATCAACCCGCTTCCAACAAGATATAGTACCAAGGGAATAGATAGCATAATCCAAAATTTAATAGGGAATTTACCTGGTCTAATTGACTGATAATACTTGCGTAAGAGCGTAGCTACTGCCAGCCATGTGAAAATATAAGGTAGTGCTGCCAGATAATCCAGGCTGTTTTTAAGTGACACAAGTGAAGAAGGTAAGATCCAAAGTGTAGTAGTAACAGGATTTACTACTTTGTATTGTATCTCACCATGATATTTTTGAATAGTTTTATAGATGAACGAGGCTTGTGGGGGTATGTTTAGAGGTGTTTTTTCTTCTAGTACATGTACGAAGACAAGCTTCGTATAAGCATCCTCTGCAATTGCTATGGCAAAAGTCACAGCTGCTAGTCCGTAAAATAGCACCATGAAATTTCTCTTATTTATCCTGTACCAAGAGAAAAATTTAAAACCAATACTTCCCATGATTATGCTTGCCCCTATCGAGGTAATTACATAGACAGAAGTTGTTTGTGGTCTGACGTTGGTACATTCACTGAAGTATGAATAGCAATTTACAGTGTTGTTAACTAACACATACAACAGGATTGCAAACATAGAAAACTGAATTATTGTTACTGCCCAGTGCATAACGTTAGCTAGGCTGGATTTTGATCTAAGGTTGGCAGTTATCCTCCTTGTATATTCTAAAAGAATCCATGAACAAATGCCGTATCCACCTATAACCGTGAGTGTAAAAAGTACAATCTCGGAAGTATTGTTCAAGTACAAGATCTGACGCGTAGCTAATAAATCTAGAATTATAAGAACAACTATAACTCCTCCAGCAATGATAGGTATCTGCCTACTTCCAATAGAAGACAGTGCTGGTATCAACTTTTGCATTACAAATTATGCTTTTGATATCATTATTATTCCTAATATACTTTAAATTTTTTTTATATAATCTAGTGGGGAAATAGTGTGATTTTCTATGACTAATCCATATGACAATTCGCCTAAGTATTAGCTACCTATTCCATCTGTATTGGCATAACCTCCTATTTGCACCCAAATACTTGCCGGTTGTAAGTCTTTTAACATTATAGCCGCTAGTTCTTCTTTTTCTTTGTAATTGTATGGTGAATCCAGCTATGTAAAAACACAATTTCCGATTCGCTTTCAATGCCGTCAAATTTTTAGTGTATAATTCTTAATGGTTGTAAAAGCGATATACTTCCCTTCTGCACGTATCACACAACATCTCAGTCCTGCCTTCGTTAGACCAAGTAACCATGGCTACTGCCTTCTTGCATCTGGGACATACCATCAAATCATGATAGTTGCTAGACATTTGATTTGATTGCTCCCTTTTTTTCTAACTCCCGCTTTGTAGTAGCTTCATTTTCTTGTACATCCTCATAATTTAATTCATCTGCTTTGAATATCTGTTCGTCTTGATGTGACAATATCATCTCATCATCCACTTCGCTATCGATTACTACATATTGCCCAATTCGGTCAGTAACTTTTGATTCAAATTCCTGTGGTTTATCCGATTCTGTAACGGATCTGGCTAAACTGATTAGGCTTTGGCCTCTACCAGCTGAAGAAAATCGGAAACTGGTTGACATGGGACAATGAATTGTGTTTATTCGGTTTAAATTTGTATAGTGAGATTACTGGTGGTCTTAACATGCTGTGTGGCTCAGGTACCAAGGTATTTGGTTTCAAGGTAGGTAACGAAGTAATCCGGGTTATAGCCTTCACTTAAGGAATTTTTAATTAGCGTTTTGGGCGCATAAGCAGATCCATACTTGTGTATTTTTGTTCTTAACCATTCTCTGATAGGCTTGAAATTACCTGCCCTGATGTCTTTTTCATAATCCTTTAGATCTTCGCGCATCCTTGAAGCAATAATTGCTGAAACTAAATTCCCTAAAGTGTAAGTTGGGAAATAACCAAAGAGGCCACTGCTCCAATGTGTATCTTGAAGCACTCCCTCTGCATCCTTAGTTGGTCTCACTCCTAGTAGCTGCTCCATTCTATCATTCCAGAATTCAGGAATCTCAGAGACACTGAGCTCATTACCAAATATCTTTTTCTCTATCTCGTATCTTATTGCTATGTGAAGATTGTAAGTAACTTCATCGGCATCAACTCGTATATAATCTGCCTTGACATTATTGAAATAAAGATACAACTCGTCATCAGTTGCCTGGTTTGCAAAACTCACATGTCTTCTAATCAAGGGAGCAATCAATTGAACAAAAGGAAGGCTTCTACCTACAATATTTTCCCACAATCTTGACTGAGATTCATGAAGCGCAAGAGAAGATCCCCCTTCAATAGGAGTAACTGACAGTGACTGATCACATTGCAGATTGTATAATGCATGACCAGCCTCATGAATAGTGCTAGATATCGATTTTTTGAAATCAGTTCCTTCATACCGTGTAGTTATTCTGACGTCGTTAAGCCCCATACTCTCAGTGAATGGATGAGTAGATACATCCATTCTGAAACGTTTCATGTCATACTGCAATAGATTCAAAATATCATGATTGAGCTCGTCAACTTTATGAATATCATATTTTGATTTTCCCAGGCTGCTTTCTTTGCAAAATGGGCTTTCAGAATCTACGAGTTTTTTCAAAATCTTTTGAATTCGTGGAGTCAATACATTGAATACTTTATCCATGTCATCTACTGTAAGATCTTCTTCAAACAGATCCAAAAGAGCGTTATAAGGATGCTTTTGATAACCTATCTTTTCAGCAATTTGCTTCTTTATTTCTATCATTTTCTTCAAGTGTGGCTCATACATCGTAAAATCAGATTTCTCTCTTGCTTGCCTCCACGTCATGTTCCCCCTTATTCTTTCCAGGGACTCTGCCTCAGTCAACTCTTTAGGTATCTTGACCTGCTTTGTTATTTCTCTATCAAGTACTCGTACAATGCCCTTCTCGACGTCATTAAGGTCTCCAAGTTTCTTTGCTGATTCAACAAGACTGACAAAATTTTTGTTGAGCAAAAGATCCTTATGCAGTATTTGAAGTTGGGAATCAGCAGTTCCTCTTTCTTCTGTTCCTTCCCTGGGCATATAAGTCTCAAAATCCCAACCCATTAGAGAAATGGCATGTCCTAGCGACCACATTGGTTTGTAAGCATCAAGGATTTGATTCATAACAGGATTCTCGGATCTCATTTTTTCACACTTTTCATGAACTTGATCACAACGGTCAATTAATCATTACTAGTGATGTTTGCACTGTTTGAAGGTCAGTAAATCCGCTAAAGTTAGATGAAAATTGTTTAAACTTCAATGGTAGAAGATGGTTTTGAATAAATATGTGATATTTGTGTATTTAACTAAGACACGCATCTACCCACAAGAAATTTTTTAATCCTAATATGTCTTGATTCTCTGTCTATCTACATTTTCAGCTTTTGTATACTCTCGGCAACTAGTGTTTCGACAATTCCTCTGGCTCCTTCGAGTAGTGGAGAATCCTGATGGGCCATCAATAACTTGTCAAAGTTAACTTTAGAGAGTCTTTGTGCTGATATTATTGCTGTAATTGGATCTATTGACACTATCTGCTCCAAAAAGAAGTCTATCCTTTTCATAATAAAGCGATATATGTCCTGGCGTATGACCTGGGGTATGAATTACTTTAAGACTACCAATCATGTCACCATCTGAAACTTGTTCATCAACACTAATGGGTTCTATTTCGAAACTTCCATATTCTTTTAATAGCGCATCCATCGATAATCCAAGCTTCTCAAGTTTTTCAACCGTATCCTGTGTTGTAGGCGGACCTTTGTATGGTGGATCATGTCTTAGATATCGTGATTCAATCCAATGGGAATAGATTTTGGCACCAGATTTCTTCTTTATTTCATTGGCAGCTTGTGAATGATCAACATGAACATGAGTTAGGATTATGCGTTTTACCTTCTTGATATCATATCCTACTTCATGCAAATAGTTTTCAAGCATTGGTAGTTGAGAAAGAAATGCGGGATCGATCAAAGTCAAATTATCTTCATCTTCTACAAACAAGTAAGGAAAGACCTTGCCACGCGGATCAGGATGAGTTATTCCTTCAATTGAGTACACCTTTGGAGTTATCTGCGTCATAGGTTCAGATATCTACAAATTCAAACTCTTATATTCTTTAATCCGGGGTTATCTCGATCTTTCTTTCTTTCTTTTTCGGTTTGATATAAATCAAGTTTTGTTTAACTTTTGTTATACATCAAATATTTTGAAATGATTATTATTTAATCTAGGAATACCAATAAAGTCAAAAACCATATGTAATCTTCCTGCGCAGGTCCCTCCGGTCATAGACAACTTCACTGCATGTAAACATCGAGTACGAATTTGACACTGACGTCGATCGTTCGCCTCCTATTTGTTTGATATGCAATTCTCTTTTTTCATTAAACACGATTTCCTGTGTTATAATTTTTTACTGATGACCTTGGTTATGTCAGGGCTTTAAGGCTAATACCTACTCTCCATAACCGTTGTACGCAGCAGTTTGTTCTTTATTATTACATTTTTCAGAGATCTTGCAATAATAAGTATAATACATGTACAAAGCCGATCACTACGTGTCTACTAGAGATTGTTTCGTCGTGAGTAGATTTATTGATAATTTCTGACCTCTTGCAGAAGGACTTAATGCTTTTGTATAAGAAAACTTTGGAGAAAGTATAAATTTACCAAAAATATGGTATTACCTGTTGATCGTGTCCCCTTTATCATATATCCATCTACCTAGCAATATGAAGATGGCATAATTCATTGGTAGTCACTACAAGTGTCATTAACAAAAAGACTTATCTGATGATGTTTGTAGCTTGGGCCATAATAATTACCGATGTAATCATTGGCACTTTTCTTGACGTTTTGGGCCAGCCTCTTAATTCAACTTTTGGTGTAATATTGTTTATAACAATGAGTATCGCTGTATTTTTTGCAGGTCTGTATGCACTTAGAGATTTTATGGCTGCATTGCGCAAAGACCTTGAAGCTCCTTCCTTTTTTAATAGGCTGTACAAAGCAACACCGATTTTTCTTTACGCACTTTTAGTCATCTTTGGAGCTATTATTGTTCAAATGATGTTATTTTCACAATATAGCAGTTTTCTGCTGATTCTAATTGTCTTGATAAGTGCAGTAGCCATCCTGTTCTTTGGTTTTCGCACTTACAAGTTTTTATCATGGTTCAAGTTGAGTGTCAACAAACGGCACAATGTCATGATATTGGCGTTTGCAGTATCAGCTATGCTCCTTTGCATCAGCGTGACAGTTTCTACTGTATTTGATACAAAGGAATTAATCTATTCAAGACCAGCCTCCATAAATCCAGATTTCCATGCTAGCAATTCTATGGCAAGCAGACACTTGTCTAAAACAGAGCTTGTCATTCACCTCTATGGATTTCTTGTCCCTCAGGTTACTGCTATTGCTATCGCGGAAACGGTTGCCGTTGCATATTTCCTTCGTCATTTTAAGGATCGGATAGGAACAGCAATATTTTGGACTATTATAATTTTGCCACCTGTACTATTTTTGACAGGGATATTTGTCCCTCAATTATTAACAAGTGCAAGTCAATTTGTATATATGGACCCTAGGTTCCTCGTCTTTAGGATACTAGGTACCTCAGGATGGGTTTTAGCTGATTTTGTAATAGCTTTTGCGTATATTTTAGTAGCAAAAACACTTGGACGGCAAACTGACTCCTCTTCTCGTAACAGGATCATTAACTATCTGTTAATAGCAGCGTTTTCAACCATTTTGATTTCTCCAGCGACAAATAACTGGATAACCAACAATTCATATCCACCTTTTGGAGCAATTCAACGTGCATTTCTTGTGCTTGCTTCTTTTCTCTTTAGCCTGGGTATATACTCTGTCGCGCTGTCAGTGGCCCAAGACGAAGAATTGCGTATTTTGCCCAGAAAATATGCAAAGGACTATGCTCTATTAGATACCTTAGGTAATGCACAAGAAAACGCAGAGATAATGCGGAAGGTTATAACACTAATCCATAAACACCTAGATACTATGCAAAAAGAATCAGAAATAGTATCTCCAATGTTAAGTGATGCTGAAGTTAAAAAATATTTAGAGTATGTAATTAGGGTGACCAGAGGGAAAAAGGATGACAAGATGTTTGGTGTCTAGCTTTAGGATTATTGGCTACTGCGGGTATTTAATAGACAAGCTATACTGATAGAGATCCAACCTAAGATGGTCTTTGTGGGTACTACGGTAATAATTATTCTATCAGAAGTACCGGATAGGCGTATGTTGTTCCTAATGCTAGACCAAATTCTGCTGATGATGGTACCAACTTAGGGATTGCAAAGACAAGATTTAGGTTTTGTATCCATCTCAGTAATCACTTTTTTAAATTTTTATCTTATCATTTTGATTTATAAAAATTGAAATTCCTTATTATAGGAAATTCAGTGATGAGTCGTCTGACGTACTTTCTCTCTAAATTGTCCGAATATGGACACGATAGTAAATTCGTTACCTGTTGTGATGCGATATTATTGAAGTACCCCCGAAACCGAATTAATAACTGACTGATTGAATAACTACTATAGAGCAACCTATTGAACTTCCAATTACAACGTTAATTCTGATACGACTGTCTTACTTTGTAACAGTCTTTGCAGTGATCATCTATGCTAAGAAGCATATCAAAAGATTCAGTAATAAGATAGAAGAAAAGATGTATGAGAATGAGCACAACACACCTAAACTAGGTGGCTAGACGAAGGAATCCAGACGATTGCAATTGGAATAATGTTGAAAGGGTGGTGGATTACAATGATATTTGACATTGTAGATCTAAATGCAACAGGTTTAGCGCAGTGAAAAGGACAAGGATATATCTTTGATTTGGATTATCAACGTCCAGTTACTAGTTGCTAGTCTACAACCTTTCAAGTTTTGTTCTACATGCAGAAAAAAACTAGATAAAACCTGAAGACGTTCATTAATCCAGAGTGGTCTAGGCAAATGATTCTAATACTATCTATTATCTAGTATACAAATAGGTACTCACTAACTCCTACTACAATACTCAGCATAATGCTACCCAAGCCAGATATACATACAATTCAAGCGAATAATACGACTCGTCATAACCAAACACTAACGATACTAGTCCTATTAAATGCGGTGTTATTAACAGGAGTATTTACAGCGACTTTACCAACGACAAAAGTATTTGCTGATTCGAGGTTATTTAAGCAAGATACGAAACAAAATGCAAATTGTGATACAGTAGGTGCTGATAGCACACTATCAGATTCTTGTAATCAACGAGCAACAAATAACATCAATAATGGACTACCAAGGAGTACTGCAACGTCAGGAATACTGAGAATCGTCTGTGGCTCGGTGATTAAAGGATTGGCATGCCCAGCTCCTATACGAATTATAGGTAACAATCCTCAGGAATCAACTATTCTTTGTCTTATATGTACCATTGATATCACAATCGGTCCGGGCCTTTTTACAGTAATTGCAGATAATACACTCGGAGTTACTATCTCCTTCTCAGGTGACTGTAGGAGTCAAACCGCGCCTGGCTCACAAGAAGCAACTGGTGCAATAGCAGCAGGGCAGTTACTGACATGTAATATTAACGCTTGATGTAGGTTAGCCGTTCACAAATACAGTATCATTCTATACTTTTGTCATGCATTACTAGTAAAGGACTAAACCTTGAGTACAGAATCCATCAAGAAAGGTGTCGCTAACGACTAACCGAGTATCCAAAATATTGGATCAATAGACATATTACACGTATCTGACTAAGCAATTGGTTCTGGCTTAGGCAAGTTTTTTAGTTAGTTTGGTCAAACATCAAATTCTAATTGAAAAAACTTGAGATAATAATACCACATAGAAAATTAAATGACGTTAGTGACATTTTAAAAAGTGCCAATACGAGTGGCATGAGCCATTACAAAATTGAAGGGAGGGGAAAGGTGAAACCAGAATCGCTTGCAGTTGGCAGAGGTACTTTACATTACACCCCAGAATATATTCCTAGGACTAAGGTTGAGGTTGTAATTAAAGACGATCAGGTTGAAGATTTGATTAACAAACTGGTTGAAAGACTTGGTGGAGATAAAATTGGAGGAAAGGTGTTTGTAACTGATGTGCATACCGTAGTAGATCTAGCTTCTAAGGAACGTGGAGAATCTGCATTTAGTTAAGGCAATGACCTATCACGTCATCTATTTGTAGATAGAATCCACTAATTCATGCGCGGACAAATTCCTTCTAATCCCTCTACTTACAATTCCTTGGCCTATGGAAACCAATATTGTTGGAATATCATGATTACCAGAAGATGTTGTTTGTTTGTTAGGTCTTTCCAATTTCAACCTATCAGACAAATAGCAATATCGTTATCTTACATTATCTGCTTACTATTAGTGGGATAAATCTTCTAACCATAATATTATTGGCACGCCCAAAGCTATTCATTTTTAGTATTGGTTTAGTCATAACAATGGCTGTTGGGACAGCAGTTGGAATATTAGACAATAACCACTTGGCATTTGATAATATCGGCGTCTGCCTCGCCGACGCCTCTACAGCCGCTTAGCAGCAGTAGGCTCTTTGGTTTACGGAAGCGCTTAAATGTTATGAATGGCCAAAGCCTACGAATCTAGATGTTAGGAGATCAAATATTTGAAGAAAATGGTAAAGTAACAAGTCAACGAATTTTAGACGTTGAAGGAGGGATTCCAAAAATGGAAACCTCTTTTTCAGTAACAGGGAACTATAGAGGCGTAGAGACAACTGCCAATATAACATATTGGTCTACTCTCAGACCTGGTGGAGCAATATATGGTGAGGGTCAGGGAGTACTGATGAGTAAAGATGGGCTGGAAATGGCAACCTGGACTGGCCCCGGAATAGGTCGATTCACAGGTCCAGGAAAAAGTAGGTTTACTGGTTCACTGTTCTATATGACTTCCTCAACTGGAAGATTAGCCTTTCTAAATAATATGGTAGGAGTATTCGAATATGAGGTGGACGAGTCTGGAATTACATCAGCCAAAGCATGGGAGTGGAAGTGAAGATTCTGGAACCCTAACAAGCAATACTGGACATGATACTGAATAGAGAACTAAATAACAAATCTGGTCGGTAAGTAGTGTACAGCAACCAACCGGCAATTCCATTCACCACCATTACTGCGTACTTTACCACCAGCTGCCATAACTACGGCAGCACAAACATAGTAGAATAATCCTTATACACCCTAGGCCGCTTAATTGAGTCCTAGACTATGACATTTTTCATATTTCATATTTGACATTGGTGTAGTCCTATAAAACAACACACTAGTGAAGCGGGTTAGGTGGAATCAACGGTATATCGGTGCTAAAAGTAGGTTCCTAACTCGGTATATCATAATGATTTTTAAAAGGTTTTCCTGCTCTAGTTTGTAAAATATGATTATGATATTTTGGTTTTGTCACTATCAGGAATAGAGCAGCGTCTCCGGTAAAACGGCTAACTCTAGCAAAAACGGTATAAAAATACGGAGCCCGTTTTCAAACCCTAAATTTGATCCGTTTTCTTTCTTCGGCGCGATTATATGCATACCTACATAGACAAGGACAGTACCTATTATGATAAAAATAACTGTTGTAACTAAAGCGGGTGGATGATGAGGATATAAGATTCGATCAATTGCTAAGATTGCAGCAAAAATTAGACATATCGCACTAGTACTAATCATCGTGTATCCTATTAGTAAATTCATATTCATTTATTTGTCAAAGACTCCGGGGTAGGCTTGTCGGCTTCATCTATTCTATCTGTGTATCTAACTACCTTGTTATAAGATTGGCCTTTACCTGAATTAATTCCGCCTAGCATCTAACAGTCAATAGTCCTGTTGCATTTTGAAGTGTCTCTACAGTAACTGGTTACTCGGTCAATTTATTATGACTCGGATTGAAATGAAATAACAGTAAGACATTGAGGTTAGCAGATAAATCAAGTGAATTATAAGACTCATCATAACTATTCATAGATTGTATTTATTCTACTAACCACGGTATTAGTAATAGGAATTTACAAAGCGAATGTAGAGGCGGCATTTGCAGACTCAAGGCTCAAAGCAGAGAGCCAAACAAAACGGTAATTGTAATACAAGAGGTGCCGATAATACTGTGTCAGAATCGTGTAATCAAAGAGCAGAAAATAATGTCAGTATTGGTACCAATGACTACTGGAACTTAACAATGTTATCTAAGGTATAACAAGCAGTAGGACTAACGCGATCTACAATGTGAATGAATGGCTACAATAATGCCTGCTCTGCTTCCATTTGGAACAATAGTTCTGATATCATTACCTTACTTTGTAGCAGTCATTGCAATTATTCTATATACTAATAAACATCTCAAGAAAGTCGATAGCATAGTCGAAAACGAGGAAGATGAGGAAAACAAACCACAAACCACAACTAGCCGACTAGACGATTGGGTAAATCCTGTAGACAGAAAGCTCGATTCTGACTCAAAAACCAACTCAAAAGGTGGGAATTAGATATCAGATCATAAATTATTAATACCATTTTTATACTGCTATCAGAAAATGTTACTGAAGCACTAAACCATTGAGCACGGAATTATTTGCGATATCGCTAGTGACAAGAGTCCATTGACTGAACAGACATATGCGATTAAACGACGTAGGTCATACAAAACGACACACTAGTGAAGAGGGTTCGGTGGTATGTATTACACTAGTGTGTGTAATCCAAATGTATTGGTAATTTAATTCAGTAAAGCAAGTTTGGTGAATCTATTACAGGGGTTAACAGACGGGTTATAGCATAGCTTCGGCCGTTTTCAAACACTCTTACTCCGAGCACTTTCATTTTCCTGCTCACATACCTTGCAACCCTCATCCTCGTTATGCCAACTCCCCGTCTAAAGCAGTAATCCCTACTACGACTATGTCTTGGTTCTTCTGGTGGTGCCACCGTCATTTTATTCACTGAACTCCCGCTTATTCTCCTGTGTCGAGGTTACTAGCGACTCTATTGGACAGCAAATGTCCTGCCGTGTCTTTAATTAGTCGAGTAGACCGTCTATCTAGAATAAATAATGACGATATTGAGCAGCAACTTCGGCACTTACATATTACTGCTGTTGTTCGTATAATCTTATGCTTAAACCAGAAATTAAGAATACAAGAAAATCTTCCTACGAAATCAATCCTTTATTCCTTAATCGATGGTCACCTAGATCTATGACTGGAGAAGAATTGAATGACGACGAGTTAATGTCACTTTTTGAAGCTGCCAGATGGGCACCATCATCATATAATAATCAGCCATGGAGATTTATCTATTCAAAAAGAAATACAGAGGGTTGGGATAGACTCTATGATTTATTGGTTGAAGGAAATAAAATATGGGCTAAAAATTCTGCGGCTTTAGTTGTACTTATTTCACGAAAGAATTTTGAATTTAATGAGCAGCCTTCCATTACACACCAACTAGACGCTGGTGCAGCGTGGGAAAATTTGGCTTTAGAGGCATGTATTAGAGGAATTATTACCCATGGCATGCAGGGATTTGATTATCAGAGAGCTAGGTCGGAACTAGGCATTCCCGAGACATATGATGTTATGTCAATGATTGCTATTGGAAAGATGGGACCTAAAGAAAGTCTTCCATCTAACCTCCAGGAACGGGAATCTCCAAACGATAGAAAACCATTGACAGAAATAGTAATGGAAGGATTTTACAGAGAGGGAATTAAGTAGAGAGTGGTGGCTATGACTACAATACCCATCTAGACTAGTACTATTATGTCCAGACATCATAGCACTTTTTTCGTAGAGGTTAGTCTAAGCGCTACAGCAGTCGGTCACTTAACTTTTATAACAAGCCTCTTCAGTTCTTTGGGTACCATGTATGCTTAGGAATTGAGTGCAACGAGGTTGATTTCGGGTGTCTCTTGGACTAGTCGTTGCTTGCTTGTACCGAGTGGTAAACACAGCGCAGAATGCGAAAAAAGATAATTAATACGAGATTGGAAACGAATGGGATAGGTATGCAATGATACAAACATCTAGGGATGAGAATAAACGGTAGTTGATTCATTTTCAGGATTATGGGAGGATCTAAATCTAGAGGATCTTGTAGACCACTCTCGTAAAGAGGTAACAATTGCTTGGTTCAGTGCACCGAATTCCATACTGCTGGCTCTATGTGATAAGACAGGCATACGCTCTAGACAATGTAGGATCTCTAATCCAAAGGAATGGCAAGCCTATGCAAAAACCTGTCTTGTAGTTAGTTACCGCGATTATCGAGGAAAGGATATAGGCTGGTTTGTACCTCAGGCAAAATACCGCACGTTGCAGGAGTGGGCTCTTTTACATGGTGAGGATCCTTCATTCGAGAGGCCGGGAAGAATCTTCGTGGGTGCCTACGACAAAGTAAAATGTAAAAGAATTATGGTCGATGGCATTCTTCGAGCAGCTGCATTAACTAGAAAGCACGCCAACCAAACAGAACAGTTCCCGACCATGATAGTGTATGAATTGATTGGGCCGTTTCTAAATATGATCTTTCCCTGTGATTTTTGCCATTTTTACAACCCTGAGGATAAAACAGAAAATACGCAACATAGACAATTTGTTGCAGTCGTTATTTGTTATGAGTTAGTGAGGACATATTTGTATATTATATTGGTGTGTTGACTCGGCTCCTAATAATCCTTACCTATCTCGACAATCCAGCTGGTGGAGTACGCATTGCCAACTAAACAGAAATTCAGTACACCGATGTGTTACTGCAACACATCATACTACAACGCAATATCAGCAACAACATTGCACAACAATCGCAAACATTCAAGATTGACGGATATTATTCCTAAACTATAACATTTTTCACATTTGGCATCAGTGGTAACACTTGTACCGCTGTAGGTAGCTGACCATAACTAACCAATCGCATAAGAGACGAATCAATTACTTTCTTTTTCTCAGCTCATCTTCATTAACCGCTAAACTCAATCACTACATTTTTTTTATTTTTGAATAATGGTAGTAGCGGTGCTAATGGCGGTGCAGCTTCTAATACTGGCAGTGGCGGCTCACAATCCTGACTGTTATTATTTGGTGGTCCATTCTTGACATAACAAATCCAGTTGTATTCAAGGCCTTGTCTATATCTTCTTGTGTGTATGGTCTTCTTTGTGGTGGTGACATTCCGGCATGGATGATTTCGAAAAGTTTCTCAGGTGTAAGATGTTCTGCTTTTATGTCCTCTTCTAGGTATGCTCTTCTACATTTTTTACATAGATAGATTCTACTGACAGGTTTTGGTACATACGTCATATTCAGTCATTTCTTCTTTCTGGCTCCTTTCATATCTCCGGTTTCTCTGCTCTTCGCTTATCTTATAGAGGTTCTAGCCGTAACCGAACTCGATGAAGAGACTAAGCCATTACCAGTTGTGGTAAGATGCAATCCAAAAGAGCTTGATGCTAAAGTGGAATTCGACTTAGAAGAATACAAGAAAATGGATAAATGATTTCCTATCAATCGCTCACCCTAGGCTAGCGAATTTTACTCGTCATTTTGTGCACTAACAATGTCTCCAGGAGTTGATGGGTTTATTACCACGCAAGAAGTCATAATATTTCTCAAGAGACGAATGCTGTAATGGATTTCGTCCATTTCTTAGTTGTTTCCTCAACCAAAGATTTTTTGTTGTAGCATTCTTGTAGCAATTCATATTTGATAGAAAAATAGTTACCAAAGCCTATATACTTGCGGCGGAGTCACAGATCAGTATTAATGAACAAGAGACAATCCTTTACTATAATTGCGATATTAGCCTTCACAATAATAGTCATGTTGTTGGTTTCCTTCCCACTTCACCCTGATATCTATTCGTTATCGAGCGGCCGCGGTCATTCATTTAACCCAGCCGGTGCTGGAGGTATCGGCACGGGCGCGGCGACCAACTCGAAGTGCTCGTCGAACCAGATCGACATCGGCGGCACGTGCACGAGCAAGGCCGAGGTGTCGAAGCAGATCATCTCGATCACGCAGGGCGTCATGCAGAAGGAGGACGCCAAGGGGGTGCTCCTGCGCGTCGACGTCGACAACGGCACCGTCGTCAACACGGGTCTAGGGGATTCCCAGGAGGGAGTGCCGGCGACGCCGGACATGAAGTTCCGTCCCGGCTCGATGGCGATCCCCATGCTCACGACTCTGGTGCTGCAGCTGCAGGAGCAGCGCAAGCTCAGCCTCGACGACACCCTGTCGAAGTGGTTCCCGCAGTACGCCAACGCCGACAAGGTGACGCTGCGGATGCTCTCGAGCGTCACCTCCGGCTACCCCGACTACATCCAGGAGAACCCGCCCTTCCAGGCGGCGCAGCTCGCGCAGCCGTTCCGCCACTGGACGGACGACGAGCTGCTGCAGTACGCGTTCGCGCAGCCGATCGTCTGCGACCCGGGCGCGTGCTTCCACTACGCGCACACCAACTTCATCATACTCGGTAACGTTGTCGAGAAGATCACCGGGAAGTCGATCACCAAGCTCTTGCAGCAGAAGTTCCTCGATCCGCTCGGGCTCACCGAAACGAATATCACGAAGCTCCCGGCCATCCCTTCACCCGCACTCCACGCGTACACGGCGGAGCGCGGTGTCTACGAGGAGTCGACGGGATGGAGCCCGTCGTGGGGCCTCGGCGACGGACTAATCATGACGTCGACGCTGCGCGACATGACCACGCTCATCAAGGCGGTCGGCACCGGCAAGCTGCTCTCGAAGGAGTCAGCGAGCGAGCAGGTCGAGGATCTGTCGAAGGGCCTGCCGGGTGCGCCTGGGCAGATCGGCTACGGACTCGGGGTCGCCGTCGGCAATGGGTGGGTGTTGCAGAACCCGGTCTTCAACGGATACGAGGGGATTGCCGCGTACCTGCCGTCGCAGAAGCTCTCGATCGTGATCGACAACACGCACGGCCCGAACGCCGCGGAGGGCACGAGCATCGCCACCGACATCTTCAAGGCGCTCGCCGCGTACCTGGCCCCTACTAATGCTCCAAACACCGCCGTAGTCCAGCCGAGCAATTGTAATATCCCAACTTCAGTACACACGACTTTAAAGAACCCAAAATTTTGTTATACTGATTTATCTAATTTAAAGACGAACAATTGAACGCTAAAGTCGAACAAAGACTTCGATGGTGTTAGAGATAATTTCAGATAACTATCTGTTAAAGACCATAATCAGATACAGATAGCAAATTACATGAAAATATTGTATTATTTTGACTAGGTTCTGGATGTTTTGGGTCTGTTGTTCGTTTTTCACTTTTCTCAATTTCTTGTCTAATTGAACACCATAGGTCTACGTTTGGCCAACGGGAATCTTTTATAACAGGTCTGTGACTTGACGCGGACACTATACATGCTGCGAAGTACTTAAAGGGAGTCACCTTAGACAAAAATTCTCCCTATTATATTATACTCACTAATTCATATCGTATAGTTGACATCTTCAAAGTAATTAGTCATCATGTTTCCAAGAGTACAGTATCACTTTCTAATCAATATCGGAATGAAGTCAAATCAGATACGTGTGACAACCTTCAGTGTCACATGCCAAGAGAATTTGGTATTAAACTTGTCCAAGTTCTACGAGGCGAGTGGTACAACTCCAAACTACACCACTACTTGGCTCTTAGGAGCCGTAACAGCAGTTACTTCTGGTTTGTCAACCGGAATTTGTTGTGGTCGAAAGAAATGTCTGCAATATTTTATTGAATTTATCAGGATATTGAGACATTATTGTATGGCCAGCATCTTTTATATGTACAGACCAAGCATCGGGTATTTTTGAAGCAATAATTAAAGAATTAGCTGGTGCTATGGTATTATCATCAGTTCCAACTATGATCAGCGTAGGACTGGATATTCTTGTAAGCTTGTCACAAACTCCACTCCAATTGGGGGACATCCAAGCTTGTCCAGCGGCAGAATATTTCATATGCGTATCAAAAGACATAGCCTTAAAAAAGTCCGAAACGTTTACATTTTGATGCTCCGGGATATCCTGAAGTAAATTAGGATGGGACTTCAACCAAGCTGATCCCTCCGACATATTCTTCATATCTATTAAATCTTGTCGAGTAAGAGAAATATTATTTGTTGAACTGTTGAATATTTCACTAAAATGTCTGTCGAAATCTCGACTGAAGGGAGATTTAAGAGAGTCACTCTCTTTTCCACCACATGCTGCAGCAACAAGTATAAGCCTGTTGATCTTTTCTGGATGCGTAACTGCAAGCTGTTGTGCATTAAATGACCCCTGAGAATATCCAAGAATGTCTGCCTTTTGTATTTTCAAAGCTTCTAATAATCCAGTGATATCATTTGCAGTTTGTTGAATGGAGAATGGGTTGGTACTGGTACCTACAGTTGTATTTCCAATTCCACGCTTATCAAATACAATTACCGTATGGTTGGTGGATAGATTTCTTAAAATAGATGGTTCCCAGTCATCCATAGACCCACCAAGACCCTGAATAAGCAGAATAGGCTCACCTTTACCAAAGGTCTTATATGCGATATCGATATCTCCTACATGAACTTTTTTTAACGGGATATCCTGAAGATTTAACAAACTCGTAGTATCGGAACTCATTCGGCTTGAATCTAGTTGACCATATACTACTTTAGTCATGTCAAAATTACCATAGTTACTAATTGATGAGATTGAGATAACAAGAGTAGATATGACAGCAATAACGACTAGAGAATCTTTCCTAATAGGTCTGTGACTTGACACGAACCCTTATACTTGTTGTGAAGTATTTAAGCGATTCTGACCTTAGACAAAAGAAGTTGTCTATTAGTAAATCATCATAAATTCAGCATTGATGTAGATTGAATAACAAAGTATATGAGTACAGTGGCTAACGTAGGTGTATATCTCGCGTAGGAAGGTGGAGATTGGGACTCATAGTAAACTATCCCTCCCTCCCATATTCTCGCTACCGTAATCTGTAATTCTATAATTTTATGTTGGTATTCTAATGGCGGTAT
>JBEDUN010000067.1:0-65773 GCA_040414675.1 Nitrososphaeraceae archaeon
ATTTATTATTAGTTAATTGTATGAACATATAAAAAGAAAAACACACCAATTCTTCCTTACATTATACTTGTCGCAAAAGAAGTTACGGTACGGTTAACACAACCCTCATAAATGATTTGCAAAGTCCCAATCAAATAAATACCAGAATGTAATATGCTGCGACCTGCACTTCTAATTAGTTATCGAAATGGCCAGTTTTAAAGAAAGATCTGGTAGATAATCTCCCTAGTATCCTAAGGCGAATTCCACATTTTTATGTAATAATTAGGAATTGGCAATATTCAAATGCAAAATAACTTTGTCAGCCAATAGCATTAAAATTGGAAAGCGATTTCCACAGATACCAGGTAGCAACACTCCTGTACGGTCTCCAGGGAGCCGCTATCTTAACCATCTCTAAAGGTATAGGAAGTTTTTCTAACACATAAGTTCTTTTCATGGCATTCCTCAAACCTAAATCAGTGACTGGTAATACATCTTCCCTACAGAGATGAAAAATCAAAAACATTTCTGCAGTCCACCTTCCTATTCCTTTTACTCTTGTCAACTGACTAATTATCTCTTCATCTTTCATTAGCGGTAGTTCAACCAAATTCAGCTTCTTTTCTACGATATTAGTCGCAAGTTCCTTTAGATAAATTGATTTCATTCTAGATAGACCAACTCGATTTCTGAGCTCAATATCGGAAGTTAAGATAATTTGTTCAGGGGTTGGAATAACATTTCCATAAAATGCATAGAATCTCTTGCAAATAGTATTAGCGGCATTACCGTTAAGTTGTTGATAAATTATGGCTTCTATCAATGCCTGAAAAGAGTCAGGTTTCTTCTTAATAGAATATGATCCGACTACAGCGATTATTTTAGCAAGATGCTCATCAGAATTTATCAGATGTCCAACATATTTAGTGTTCAAACAGAATTCTTCAACCGTTTGCTCTATTATCATTGTTTATATCATCAAGCATACAGATCTTATTACCGAGAAGTAGCCTTCCTAGTTCTATTCGATCAATCATCAAATAGCATTCAGATACGTATCTAGTTCTTAGCGTTCATTTTTTACATAATGTGCCAGGTATCAGTGTAGTATCTGTAATATTGAATAACAATATCGTCTTTCCAATATACTAAGTGCAAGTACTCGCTGCCTGCAAGACCATTTTCAGCATATGAATCTTGATCACAATTAATAAATAGATAGATAGTCTAGTTCTCTAGATTTCCCCGATTTTTCTTTACAGTGCCGGAGATTATCCACCCTATTACTTTCACTTTGGTGCGGAATAGGCCGTTGGGACTTGTAATCAAGTACCACCACCACGTAGAAACCTTGATCACAATTTACCAACGGCCAAATTACAATATCAACTGAGATGTTATTTACCTAGATTTAACTATGTTATCTAATGTATAATACTAGCTCTGTGTATGTGATATTTACTGTCAATCAAGCAAAAAGATCGTCAGATCGGGTTCAGTCGATATATCATAGGTAGGTAAGCATAATCCCCTAAGACGTCTAGATTCTATGACGATCGGCTTTATCTATTATGTCATTGAATGATAAAGAACGGCATCACAAAGGAGGTAACCTCTCTTTTAGAAAATAACTCATTAACTGCAAAAATATAGAGCATTATTCTTCAAATTGCTTCTTACTACTCGATTCATTTAAAACTAATTACTAGTGCTATATCTATACTAATATAACTGGCAATCTAGTTTAGGAGTACACCTATTAGATTAATGATAATTGTCTCAGATAGATATCAACTCGATTTGTATGCGAATTAAAACCTTTACACAATCATAGCCAACGTGATCACAAAAATATTAACGAAATGATCTTCAAATGACTTTCATCGATAGAATTTGCCAATTAACAGTACATTCGTCGAATATACTGTTGGCTAGTAACAAACTTAGTTCACTTTGTTACCTCAACCTAATATACATCGACCTCATAATACACTAGTGAGTTGAAAACTCGAACCACAACAATAATAGGAGTCGTCGCAATGATAGCTGCACTAGCTCTCGTAGCAACAGCGCCAGTTCTAACCAACAATGCATTCGCACACTCGGACCATCACCACCATCATCATCACCACCACCACTTCTTCCATCACCACCACCATCATCACCACCACCATCATCACCATTGGTAGAAAACAGCATTATTAGTCTAGTATAAAGTCAAGCATAGCAAGAAATAATAATGCATCCAATTTTCTTTTTTTAGGTTCTAATTCTCTAATGGAAGATCACTATCTCTTGTAGCCAACATTGCGTGACAGGTCATTAGGTGATTTATTTGTAATATAAAAGAGTGGTTAGGTTTGAGCAATCAGCGAAGTTACTGATCGAGAGCCACATAATCCTATCATAGTCTTCAATCGTTGAATTCGAATCGGTCAGGTTGATTTAACAATTCTATTGCTTCATGCGGAAATCGCCAGTTGTGTTTTGTCTCTTCGTCTTCCAGCCATAATCGCAAAGATAATGGATGAAACTGACAATAAGGCAGCAGTTAGGAAAATTAAATTGTATGCTCCACTTGCAGGAAATGATGCTATAGTATTCGATCCATTTATTCTCACTAATTCTTGCTGTGACTGTAGAAACATTCCAGCAATCGCAGGACCAATAGCACTTCCTATAATTCTTATTAGACTTGTCATTCCTGTAGAGATTCCCATCGACTTAGTCGGTGTTGCCATTATGATGATATTCATTACACCTACAGCAGCAAATGATAAACCAATGCTTACAATTGCTAAATCGATAGATACTAATAGTTGGGTTGAATGGAAAGCGTAGACGGCGAAGAATCCGATTGTAGTGATGATAGTTCCTGCAATCATTGGCGTCCTTGAGCCCATTTTGGATATTATAAATCCAGAAGTAGGACCAAATATTAGCAGAATAATCGAAAATGGAATCTGAATCTTTGTAGTTTCAATTACACTATCACCGAATCCCAAGGGATGCGGAGATCTCGCTAGTATTGGTATGGTTTGCAAAACCATGAACATCGTCATTCCAATAACTAACATAACCAAGTTACCAGGTAAAATTACTTTGTTTGCCATAAGCTTGAGATCTAGCAATGGAGATTTAGCCTTCCTTTCAATAAGCAAAAATCCCACGAACGAGGCTGTCCCGAGTATTGCAAAGGAAAGAGTAAGCATAGAGGTGTATGTTCTATTATTAAGATTGGAACCTGCCGATGAAGTAATTGAACTTGCTCCTTGTGGCTGTAGGAATGTGAAGACAAGTAATACAGATATTATTGCAATGGCTAAAGTTACTGCACCTTTTATATCTAGAGGCTGTCTTTTAAAACCAGCCTTTGCATTTATAGAACTATTACTATTTTTTAGTTTGATGGTATGGTCCACGTGTTGATTATTTTGTACTAAACTGCTATGCCCATCTTTATCAATTTGTTTATTAGTATTCTTATCAAACAAATTGTCGTTGTTCCTACGATTAGATTCATTATTACCGATATAGCCATCGATATACTCGTATCGATGATCTCTTACATTAACAAACTTCCAGATAACAAACAAAAGTAGGATTGAGACTGGTATAACAGTAATGAACGTTGCATGCCATCCATAATACTGTATGATACCACCACCTACTACTAATCCTATTACAGAACCGCTCGCGTACATTGATGTAATAATTCCTTGTCCAATTGAGATTTTGCTACGTGGAAATTGGGATCGTATCATAGTATAGGCAATAGGAAACATTCCCATTCCTACTCCTTGTAGAGATCTAGCGATCAACATCGTATAGAATGTATTTGATGAAGCAGCTACAGTAACACCTATTGCATAAATAATCATTATCATTAGTAATATCTTCTTCCTACCATATATGTCTGATAATTTCCCAGCAATGGGAGTCATAACTGCTCCTGCTAACAGATACATGGTTATTAGCCAAGATGAAGCATTGTAGGAAACATGAAAGTCTCTAATGAGGTCGGGGATAGCGGGTATCAGCATAGTTTCGGCATAAGTGACCATCGTTGCAATTAAACTTAGAATAGCTACTACTTTCCAAGCACTAACTGAAATCTTTTCTGTATCACCTGAATTCGTGGATATGGCAATGGGTTTTGGCGACCACAAATTCCTATTTGCTTTATCACTTGAACCTTTATTCCGGTTGTTTGGGTCACTACCACTATTGTTAATATTGTCTTTCATCTTGATTCATTCTCACACAATTCAAGCAATCCCACGCTTTGTAGATGAATCGATTATTCGTGACTGTACAATAATACTACTAGTACTTTCCTCAGAATTTATCCCATATTGACTTGAAAGATTTTGGCTTATTCTGTCCAGAACCAATCGTGTAATTTCCAATTGATCTTTATGAATTCCTTCGATCAACGAGCACCTAAATAATTTAGCACATGATTGCATCTGACCAAGGAGAGATTCCATCTTTTTTGTGATAAATAATCGATTGACTCTTCGATCGGTATTATCAGGCCTTCTATTAACTAATCCCTTTGATTCCAGTCTATCAATTAATGGTATAAGCGATGATGTATCTAAACCCAATTTATCTGCAATTTCTCTCTGAGTAATTCCATTTTGTGTTGCGAGAATACTTATAGCCCTCCATTGTGCCATAGTAATACCAACTTTATCGTGCAACTCCAAATCAAATGCATGTTGTATTGTTTTAGATACTTGAATAATTTTACGGCCTATGTTATTTTCATTATTTAAATCATAATTATCGTTTGTATTCATTTGATATCCAATTAATTGATATGAGACTATATTATATAAGCCTTTATTCTATTGAATTTCTTATAGACTTTTGTATTAATAGTTCATAACACAAATAACCCATGATCTGTCTGTAGATCACCCATTTGTAATTTTATAATATCGATCCACTAAAATTTATCAATTTTTTTGTGGGTAGTGAGGAATATAACATATTTTTAATGCTTGGCTCTATCCATTAAATAGCATAAAACTATAGTATAACTCAGAGCTCCAAATTAAAGATTAAGCACTTTTGAGTTGATGCTTGGACTTTAATCTAATAATAACGGAATTGACTTAGAATCCAATTCCACTAATGAGATCACGGTTGAAAAACATGATTTATATCAAAATGTGTTTGTAGTAAATATATAATTCTAATTACTTGTTCAGCTACGAACAGTTGCTGCAAATACAAAGCAACATTGTTAAGCCACAATCTCCTGATGCTAACAGACAACTTGTAACATTTATTGGCTAATTATTATACAATCTTCTTCTAGAAAACTCATTTTGAAAGTCCTAATATCTTTAATAATAGTGTGATTCGATGAAAGTAAGAGATCACAATAATGTTAATTCTCGTAGCTTATTGAGGATATTTATTTTAATTATAATACTCATCGTGTTAACGCTCGAAATTCCAGTAGGTAGTGGGCCTATTGCTAGTTTTGTTTTGGGTGCTAGTCATAAACATCATAACAATAATCAGAACGACAACTTCATATCCATACCTTCACACAAGAAAGGGCCATCCCAGTCAAAGATAGATCCTGTAACAACTAGAAATATTAGAAATAGTCATAATTTAACTTCAAAAACAAATACAGCTGACTATGCTTCCAACACTGGAGCTAACTCTAGCAAAAGCAATAACAAATTTGTAATCTTAACTTTCGGTGATGTGCACAAAACCCAATTTATATCTGCCAAGCCAATCTTAGATCGATATGGCTTTAAGGGTAGTTTTTTTGTAACGTGTGGATACGTAGATAGAAGCAATGCTATAGTAAACGATAATAACGTTCAGCTGTCACGTATGAGCTGGAACGACATTCTTGCATTGCAGCAGGATGGACAAGATATAGAATCAAAAGGCATGACTCACCGCGATCTCAATCAACTACCCCCTAAGGATTTAGATTTCGAGATCGGAGGATCAAAACAATGTTTAGAAAATCACGGTATTAATCCAAACATTTTTGCTGTTGTGCATGGTGATGCTTGGAATAATACCACTATCATAAACATGATTGGTAAATACTACGGATTTGCAGACAATGGATTTGCAGATTTGATCTTCTTGCATTGCGATGGCTATATCGCACATAAGCAAACTGATTGTAAAACGTATAATGATAGTGGAACATTAACGTATGCGAATAGGTATTCCATAAGAGAAGAAAGTCATAATGCATGGGATGTCGATTATCTTCATAACGACCAAATAATAATGCAGAAGTTCATAAATCAAGTAAATTCACAAGTTACCTATAATAATAGGAAGGGCTTCATTGATGCCATACCTATTGTTGCTTATCATAGCATAGATAATTCAAAAGGACCATCCAGTACTGATATTGATTTGTTTGCTTTAGAAATGAAATACCTACACGATGCCGGATTTAAGGTAATACCTATGTCTGATTTGGGATACGACGAGAACACTAACTTCATGTATATCAAACAATAGGTAAGCGCTTGTCAATGTAATTCTTATCTTCTCTTTTACTCGGGTAACACCATTCATAGAAATTCGTTTTGCATACGATCACCACTTTTTTGAAGCAAAGATCTTAAAGTCCTTTGATGATTACTTTGACCTACTGAAAATATTAGAGATCTAGCATGCTCTACTTTTATTGACCAAGTTCGACGCAAGACGAATTATCAGCATTTTTGTCTGTATTAATTGTTGATTTTTAGTCATCAAGCACTAGTGAAAATTTGTACTTTCTTTATAATGTCATTGTAATTCTCCTATTTTGGTTCCCATATCAACATCTGAACCCATGTATGGACTTTAGGAACTATGTTAATTCACATAGTTAACTTAATCTAATATAGTCTGAAGATTAATTCCTGTAATTACAAATGCACTATTGCTACAGAAGTGGAATTGACATAATAACTTCGATTTTAAATACCGCCAATGGTAGTGGAGTAAAGCAATTGGAGATTTTAGATAGATCCAGACTCACTCATAAAATATTCAGGAAGTATTTATACCTCATATTGCAATTCGGCCTGATTGAGCATTTTCAACTACAAGGGAGATACAAAACAACCGAAAGGGGAATTCAATTTTTATACATTTATGATGAAATGAAAAATTTAACACAATAGCAATACCAATCTCCATACCTTAGACTATGTCTTGTTATGCTCAACTGCATCTTATATGGTCTTCAAAAACCATTCACTTGGTTAAAAATAGTTTTCATGAACCCTAGTATATGATTCACTTGAATCGGACAGACATTGATGACAATCACAAATTGTCATTTTGACAAATGTACCTCAAATATAATATAATGATTATATTAATGGATTAAAACAGTATGGTGTGACTGGTCCAGTTAAGGTTATCGGTAACTATGTAGATATCTCTACGCCCATGCCGAAGTTCAATTGGATAAAGGCAGACTACGAAAGTAGTACAAAATGCAACTAATACCGGAAAAGCACCTACAAGATCAGATCATACTATAATTTATTTAGTAGTAACTGAGGCAATAAAAGGAAACAAAAGCAGTCTGGCTGCAGATACAAGTGGTCATTCGGAAATAACTATAACAATCTCTACCTGATTTAATTAGTTCTTAGTTGTTCTTTAGACTAATGATTATAACAATCTCCTTTCTTCATACAAATAGGAGTTTGATAGCATCTGATCTCTTCAATTCATGCATCTCATTGACATATTCTGAAAATGATACACTTTGCTTTTGATTCTCTTCAATGTTCTATTCAAAGCCCTACCGACTTTATATTTAGACCAAGTCCTTTAGATCTATACCTATCATTAGAAAACCTGGTGCAGTTCTATTAATTCCATCATATTTAGTAAATGATGGATAAGCGTTGATCCTGCAATCCTCATAGTTCGGAAACTCTAAAATATTCAAGAACTTCTTGCATATCAAACACTTCCTTCTGACAGCCAACAGCTTTGGTCATAATATTTCATGGAAAAATGGGCTTCTCAAAATGCAATAGTCTGAAATTTAGGTTATGGTCTATCTCATTAAACTTCTAACTACTAAGGGGGTAAATTTCTTTCAGCCCGGAATACAGGAAGCAACTTTCTGCTGTGGGTTCAGAGAAACTAGTGAGGACATCGTCATAAAGCAATCAATCAATGATAAAGCAGAAAGGTCAACGCTGTATTTATAATTTCTATAGGGGGCACATCCGAGAAATTACAACTACACAGCATTGCCACGCCAGTTTTTTTGTCTGGATTAAATGCGATTAAGCTGCTATAACCATCTATACCACCATTGCGCCAAATAATCGTTCTTCCGAGATTAGTTTGGATATTCCAATCAGCTCCAACATATCCATAAGCAGGCGTTTTATGTCCAGATGGGTCAACAAACGGTAGTTGGAATTCAGTAACTGGATGTCGTATTGTACGACTCTCTTGCATAGCGCCATTGAGCTTTGTATCTATCAATCCCATGTTAGCTGAAAGAAATTTCAACAGATCATTAACTGTAGAGTACGATGCACCTGCCCCCTGAACTGCTTGAGGCATAAAGACTAATTTACTTTCATTTCCTGCAATGTGGCCTTTTGCAAATCTTGATTTGATATCCTCAGGTACTGATACACCGGTAGAGTTCATTGGAATTCCTGTACTATTCATTCCCAAAACATTCCATATCTTATCCTTAAAGAGCTGTTCTAAAGGAACGCCTGCCTTCAATGATAGGGCTTGTCCTAATATACCCGCTCCAATATTAGAGTAGTGGTCTTTTACTCCTGGTTGCGTTGCTAGAGAGCTATTTGATAAGAATCGATATACTTGTTGAGTTGTATAGTTGTGCCAGCATGTAGTATTGCACCAGCCTGTAGGCCAATATGGTAAACCAGATGTATGGGTTATGAGATCCTCTAAGGTTATTTTATGTCCTTGATAGGTGGGAACTGTCACATTGGCCGGAAGATATTTTTCCAGAGTGTCATTTAATTTTACCAAGCCATGATTTACCATATCCATCAATGAAATGCCAACAAATAGTTTCGTTAGAGAACCAATGTCAAACGCAGTATTTCCATCAACCGTTGTGTGATTGGCTTTGGAAATATTGCCATATCCTGAAACTTGAGTACCGTTTGGGGTCACAACGCCTACTACAATCGATACAGGTATACTGGAATTAGAAATATGAGCAGCAATTGTCTTGTTATTGAACAAGTGTTCAAAAACTCTTTGTTTGTATTTATCTAAAATCATATTCGACAAGTTGTTTTCAGAAGATTGATTGCCTTGACTTTGGGCCAAGACGATCTGGTATTGACTCTGAAGAAATATAGAAGAAAAAAGACTAAATATGAAAATTAAACCAAACAGTAATGTTCCAAGAGATATTTTATGGTCCAACTGAGCGACTACTTTCTCTGTATATAGTGACTATTTAAGAATACCTCCTAGAAACATTTTATTTAACAATAGTATTCTACAGCAAGATGAACAAAATCGCAATCGTTAGTATAGCCGTACTAGTGAGCATTGGGGTAATATTGAGAAGCGCCGCACAATATAACACAGCAAGGGCTGCAGAATTATGTAAAGTCTTTTTGTGAAAGTCAGACAGGAAAGTCTAATGACTGGGTATTGGGGGTGTAAAGGAAGCTGGTATGATCATAACATGTGCTTAGCTTTCAATCCACAATCAGGAGACTATGCTAAAGGATATAGAGTAGGCTGGGATAAAGGCGTCTATAAAAAATAGTGCTAATTTTTTACTTATTTTCTAGATTCTATGGAATCTGCCTGCAGACGATAAGAATAAGCTATAAGTAATATACTTATCGCACCTCATAATAGACAGGAATATCTATCATAATGACAAGATGTTGATCTATAAATCTGATCTCTCAGTTAAGAATAGGTTTTTAATATGTCAAGTTTCACACCTTTTGGAAAAACACTACTTCTGATATAATTAAGGCCCACTATTCAGTTTTTCTTACATGAGCCAGTTGCTAAGCTGAGACTTTGAATATAGATAAAGACTGAATATAATAGCTGCGCGCCTTCTAAAAGAAATTTTGACTACGATCATCCAAGATTAAGCCAGCGCATTATACAAGTACGCGTTTTCTACCTATCTTTAATTTTTCCAAACTTATATGTAGATATTCACTTCTATTTGCATAATTAATATTATATTCGATGACGTAGTTTGTCTGCTAAATATTTCTATCTTTGATCAAGTATGAGATGGTGGCAGTGTAGCTTTTATCAAGACATAATCAATAATTTCTTTTTGAGATAAATCTTTCATCTTCATTGCGGAGATATGGACGATTCTCTCGACAAAATCAATATGTAAAGATCTTGCAAGTGAAAATACCTTTGTCTTAAATCTCTTTTTTAATTCACTTCTATTTTGAATATAATAGTCTGCAGATGGCTCATACACATGATGTCCGATACATTGAATGTATTGTATGTCAAAGCCCTCTGTTGTTATTTCTGATTTTATCTTCTCTAAGCTATAGTGCTCAGATGCCCAAGTGAAATAAAGGATCCCAAGTTTTGCAAATTGATGTAAAGATGAACGGTGTGATAGTTTTGAACCAATAACTGGAAGTGCAATTACAATCAAACCTCCAGGTTTTAGAACTCGTTTAGACTCACTCAAGAATTTAGATAGTGGTTTGAAATGTTGTGCAGATTCTAAAGCAATTATTCTATCAACACAATTATTTGCAAAAGGCAATATTGTTGCAGTAGAATTTACTAAAGATATGGCAGCAGCAGTATTAGTTCCATTAGTTTGTTCACACCTTGCATCTGCATTTATCATTTCATAGGTCAAATCAGTTTTAATTAATCTGACAGATATCAAAAAAGATATGTTCTTTAAAGATCTATGCAATTGTTTGAGATTAATATCAATACAAAAAATATCTAAGAGATTACGTTCGTTATTATTATATCGCAAGTTCCAAAGCACTGCTGGAGCACAAAATCCACTCCCAATGTCTATAACTTTTTTTGCAGATTGTAAATCAGCAAGTTCACCAACCAACTCGCATAGTTTTGCTTGTGCTTCTACAGGATTAGTTGTAGTTGGAGTCCAATAACCAAAGTTAAGCATGTCGTACTTGTTATTGTTATTGTTATTGTTGTTGTCATTCAACGCATATTTTACAAATGGTGTTATAGAATTATAGAGTTTGACTATGTCCCTTTCATTTCTTCTATTTATCCATAAAATAGATTTTAAGGAATTGAATAATAAAAGAAGATTTGAGTTTATAATATCAATTGGTCAGCATGTAGTATAATATATTTGAAGTGCTAACTGATGAAATGTGTTCTTTACTAGTTGATTGAAAAGATAACTGAACTGTAGGATTATATATTCACAAAATACCAAAAACGCAGAATAAATACTCATTCTGCCGGTGTGATCATTATGATATTAGACTCGTCCCATCTGTAGAATTGGGATTTAGTAGACTCGTCCCATCTGTAGAATTGGGATTTAGCGCGCACCCAATGGTGGGCATCTACAAAAATTCAATATCAAATAAAGGCATGTCATTATAGCAATGGTAACAAACTAGTTGACAAGTTTTTAAATAGATATTATTGTATTGATAGCATTACAAATTCTCATCTTTCGGTGATAAAGTAACAGGCTCATTTTTTCAAATTATGGACAACAAAAATCTTGCAATGATTGTTATTTCAGGATTAGTAGCATTGTTAGCAAGTTGTGCGGCTATTTCTTGAGAGATCGCATTTGCATTTGCATGTGGACATATTAGTTTTAATTCACGGCGTGTGAACATAGTATTGACTTATACAATGCCGTTGCTGATTGCAAATCGCTATTGAAGTGAAGTTGTTGTCTGAAAGACATTCCTAGATGCGTTCATATTCTTGCTGCAAATTTGAAATTGCTTACGTATACTCTGACTGAACCTCCATAGATATTGTTATTGAAATTATAGTTAAGACTAGAATTGAGTGTACTGTTATGTTTTTCTGGTGGATATGTTGTGATACATTATCCATAGAGTTTAATTTTTTAAGGTACACTTATCTAATTAATCCAGCGTATTGATACCACAAATGTTATAATAATAATGCAATAATGCAAGTACACTTAGGCATTTGTACTTTAAATTTTAATAGATGTTGATTAATCACACAAATGTATTAAGAACGGATATGATAAATGCGGTTAGTATATGTGTATTCCTAGCTGGTATTATATTGATAATTATACTGTCTAACAGTACTAATATTAGTTTAGCATCACAAAATTCCACAGTATCGAATATTTTCACCTACATCAATTCCACCTTTGGGATAAAGATGCAGATTCCCTCTGATTGGGATCTACAAGAGGTTGGGGATATGTTGAACAAGTCCACCGTCACAATTATCCGACTAACACCGGCATTTGACATTCATAAATTATTTGATACGGATCCGAGCGATGGCAATACTTATGTAGATATTAATTTGCAAAAGAATAATCGTAACATATCTTTGGATACTCTGATGAAGAATAACATAAGCACTATCAAGAATGACAATAATACTTCAGATTTTAAATTATTGTACTCAACAACCGGTGCCAATCTTGCAGGACGAAAAGCCTACACAATGGTTTGCACTAGCACAAACAACGGGCTAGAGACCATTACTATGGATAGTGCAGCCCTTTGCGGAAATAGGATTTATTCTGCTACGTTTAATGCGGAACCATCGAGTTATGCAGAACTTGCGAAGACAGCGCAAAAGATGATTGGATCACTTAGGCTTACTACAACGTCTTAACTCTTCAGGTAATTGATAAGATTGTTAACCAACTATATCAAGGGTAATAATAGTTTGATTTTAGTTGTCACTTGAACGCCTATTTTTAATATTGAATGATCGCTCTTCGTCATTGCCATACTAGGGATAGTACTTGTTGTTTCTAGTTGTGCTAAGTTATCTTGTACTTTCTTGGTTCGTTAGTTCCTATGTTCTCTCATTGGCCGCTCTGGCTTTCCTGAATAGACATTGGTAGCGAATGCGCTAAAAGGGATAAGAAAACTGGCACATCTAAGCCAACTTTGCATATCCCACTTTCTTTACTACTGCTATTATAATCTGTAAATAGAAAGCTGTACAGATCTATAGTGCGGAAAGTATAGCCAGGACAAACCAAAGACCAGCATTATAGGTTGTTTTTACTAGGTACTCTAGTCCAATTTCGGCCTAGCAAACAAACAGCCTTGTCTTTCAGAAACAGTACAGCATTCTGTCTTAACATGAATCCAGACTGTTGCAACTGTAACGAATTCGAAAAGGCTGTGGAAAACGACTGCGAATGTCCCAACAAATGTTGCCAACTAACAAGTCCATAGATTGTTCAAGATTCCAGACATGAGAATATATGCCAGTCTATACATTTAATCTCTCAAATCAAAAAATATTTTTAATATGGTATATTTCACACATATTATAAAGGACACTCTTTCGGAAAATTTCTACTGCTCTGATCGAATGTTCGAAATAATTTGATTGAATTTCAACTACTATACTCTATGAGTTGGTAAACAGATTGCGCGAGTACGCATATTTCAACTTCAGTTTATCCTGACTTTTGTCAACTGACATGAACTATCACTTTTAGATAAATGTACCACAAAGAAGAAAAGTATTTAAAAATTAAAGAATAGTGATTTTGAATTGGAATATATATGGAATGACTCAACATTATGAACGAGATGGGTTGCATTCCATGAGACGCATCGGTGGTGAATTCCAGAACGATCAGTCACTCAGATCGCGAGCAAATGGGTCAGGTTATATCAGATAACAGATCAAGAATATATGAGTACATAAAGAATCATCCAGGTACCCATCTCAGGAAGTTAAGCAAAAACCTGGGTGTTGCTATGGGAGATACCCAGCATCATCTAGGAGTACTCGATAAGCTCGGATTAATCAAATCAAGGCGCAAAGGAATGTACAAAGTGTATTATACAGTTTCGATTTTACGTAAAAGAGATGAAGACATTTTAGCGGTTTTGCAGCAAGAGACTCCGAGGGATATCATTCTATATCTTGTAGAAAATCCTGGTTCGACTCAAGGAGAAATTTCGAATTATATGCGTCTAACTGCACCAACAATCAGTTGGCATATGTCAAATTTAATAAATGCTCATTTAGTTACCAGTTATAAGGAGGGACGTTTCGTAAAATACTTTATCGAAGGTAACGTTAATGACATAGTTGGTCTCCTTAAATCATATTATCCTACAGTTTGGAGCAAACTATCCGATCGACTAGCTGAACTCTTCTTAGACTTGGCATCGGGCTCTAGACCAGACGCGTCAACAGACATCGACCAGGCAGCTGATTCAATAGATGAGGAAAAAGCAGGAGAGTAGATATAGAAGTGAATCTTAGAGAATTCAATCAGTGTTACTCGTATACCTATGTTTCTACAAAATTAGTTTCTATACTATTATTCATTATGTCATCAGGGATTCAATCTACATCACATAGTGTTTTAGCTATATCAAACCATCGTAGCAGTTATGAGGAACACGTTACTGATTTATTAGATAAGGGAGATCTAGCAGAGCTTTTTGATCTTGGAACTGGAATATTTGCCGCTATTCTCTTTGCATTGTCTCTTATCGCATATAAGAGGATAAAATCAAGACGTATTCTCTATGTCGCAATTGCTTTTGCGATTTTTGCAACACGAGTGATAGTATCAAAACTCGACCTTTTCATACCTGAGATTGAATCATCAAGTCTAGATCTCATATTGGCAATAATGGGTTTTGCAGCTTTGGGACTATTCTTTATTGCAATAGTTAGACGAGAAAAAATCAAGACAAGAACTATGCATCACTAATATAATAATAAAATGAGTTTGTCCCCAAATTTAAAAGAACAGAATATTCTTTTTTTAAACCAAAATCAAATTTGAAATTCTAACTTCATAATTATCTAGCATTATGATAATAAAATATTTAGTTGGGAATAAATGAGACAATTAGAGAAATCCAGCGTACAAATTGTATATGTAGAGGAATTTATGTGTTAATTAAATGAGTAATATTGATCCAAACAGTTATTGAATCGTATCGAATTTTTCATCAAAAGAAATCGTATAGAAATTAAATTTGAGTAATATTGAATTATCTCAATCGCGTCTAATTATCATCCTCAAATCATTAGCCCTCGAAATTTTATTCCTAATAACAATCGTTAAAAATATTTAACCTGTGATCATTTTCCTGGTAATGAAACATTTCGAATTTGGAGTTAACAAAACAAACGGACGTTGTAGAATCCAGCAGCCTTAAGGGATGCGCCTCCTACCTAAGTCCTGAACTGAATTCGCCAACGTCCGCGTGTATAACTGGTTATTTAGTAAGAAATTATCAGTAATATGGGTTATTGAATATATTTATTTATACAAATTAGGTACCAACTATTAGTTACGATTTATTACTATTTATATTATAAAAAAGACAATTATTTGAATGTTCTCTAGTATTGATATTAAATTAACCAAAAAAGGACTAGTCGTTGTATTACGACAACTAATACTAAAACTAATCGAATAAAGATAGATATATGAATTTGCTTCAATGATGAAAGATGGATATTGCTCTAAGATTTGATCTCATTACAATTGTAGGTGTCATGCTATTTTTGTTACATGTCGCTGCAATTGTTGTTCCCACTAGATCAAAAAGAAAAAACGAAGGCTAGGATCGAGTAGTCCTCGATTTAGAGTATTACCATAGCCGCCGAGTCTCACACTCTGCAATAATAGTTAACCAGTATATAAGATCGATAATTGACGATGTATTATTAGAAAGATATCGAACTGAGTGGTCGAGAAAACCCAGAATCATGACGAGGCAGGTTAGGTAAATTGAAATGGTGAATGAAAAATGGTAATTGAAGAGAGGTTCAAATGAAAATAGTTAAGCAATTGTACCTAAAATCTAACATTATAAAATGTCCCCTAAGGGAGCCAACAGTATGATATAAATGCTGCTAACATCGTAGCGTGAATAGCTGCAAGATAGCAACAAATCACGCTAACTTTGTTTAGTAACTAATTAAAATTCTAGTTGAAGACATCAAATGTAATTTAGGTTTCAAATATTAGCACTTTCAAATATAAAATCTAATCGGCTGACATCTTTGTTATATGGTTACTAAAATTCGAAGTGATGATATTTCATGAGATTTTTATAGCCAATTGGAAAACATTTCATACTTTGAATTTAAATTATCCCAGTATTAGCAAAAGTCCTGCAGATATGCGCCTCTTTAGGATTTACTATGCAGATGCTAGTTGAGTTAATGCTAGTCTTGTTGATATGCTCTGTCGACGATGTTTCAGATGGGCAGCGATGGATAATTGGTTGACGCTCAGGAATAGCCTAATTACATCACAATGTATTTTCCAAGCCAAATTAGATTGGCTGGTTAAAAATCAGCTAGACTTGGTAAGTCTTTTTTATTAGCCCGTATTCCCTAGAGCCTGATCAGCCTGTGTTAGATGCATCATTGCTCCTTGATTATCACCACTTTTCAAGGCTTGAATTCCGGCATCCAAGTGCATCTTTGCTGATTGTCCAGAAGAGGAACTCGAAAGACCCTGTTCTGCTGCATTCAAATGCATCATTGCTCCTTGACTGTCACCACTTTTCAAGGCTTTAATCCCTTCATCCAGATGCATTTTTGGCGTTATTGCTTGAGCAGACGCTAAAGGTGTACCAATGAAGTTGACACTGACAAACATTGAGAGACCCAATGCCATAGATAGCAAAAGGCTAATACTCAAGATAGTATTTCTGTTCATCAAAGCACAATTACGAATATTTTATTTAAAGATTAGTAATTGAACTCTAAAGGAGACTTGACTAGAAAACTTTCCTATTCGACAGCAAAAGGGTGAACATTTTAGACTTTAATTTGTAATTTGCAATTTTAATAAAATTATCTTGTAATACCATAATTGAACTCAGAAATGGTCACTCATGACTGCCAAGTTCGATAAGATTTTTAGATTGATTCATGTGCATTTAATTGCAATCGGATACGATTTAATATTAAGAGTTCTATATATAAACAGAAATAGATGGAATCAGTCTCATCATCTTATGAATCAAGTCACCATCAATTAAAACGAAATGAATTGTTCTTTTCAGAAATTGCGCCAATATGGTCTGGACGGTTAATTCAAGCCAAAGACAAAATTTCTCCCATTTCGATTACAAGGCTAAAATGGTACCAAGACCTTAAGAATTCGTCATCGTGTGTAGTTGGTGAAGCACATGGATTCTCCGCTGATTACGTAACTAAATGCGGAGAATGCAACAAATTGGCCTGGAGGTTTATGTTTTTCTTCTTGATACAATCCGATTCAAGAATTGAGAGAACAATTGTCAGATTTGTACATCATTGGAATAAAGAGCATTGCTCTAAATCAAACATCAGACCTCGATCAATATTACAAATTAGTGGAAATACTTGTTGCTAAAAGGGCAAGGATTACCACGAATATGAAACTAATAACGATCTTTAAAAGTCAGACATTTTTGTAATGTCGATACTTATTACTAGTATCAATTTTTGGATTCCATTCCTAGGTTAAGAATAATAATGTAGTGATTTTCTATTGGCACTGAATCCTTTGACGAACTAATGCAACGAAATAGTGAAGATTCAATAGAAGAACTTGGTTAATCATCACTTAGATACACATACAGTGATACAGATTGATTTGTGTAGAAGTTGCAGAGAAAGGATCTTTTAACTTTAGTTTTTCATAACTATCATTCTTGTTTTTGTAATCATATTCGTTTGTGGATATCTGTTGAAAGTGGAGTTTGCTGCAGAACATATTCTGAAAGGCTGTTCTCCAATCACTTTAGATCGTAATGGAATACCCAGTAAGTGGAGATGTCCCGCATCCGTTCTTCGGTAGTTGGATCAATTATGTAGAATGCCTCGTTATTTTTATGGTAAAGTAGTCAACGAAATTCTTGGTTATAGTATCTTGCCTCGTCATTATTCTTGTATACTTGTCTTCTATATAATGTCCATTTTTGCACATCTCCAAAAAATGCAAATAATTGATAAGATAATGTGCAAAATTGTGAAGACTAATCAATCGTATAATAATATCAGTATGAGAAGTAGATTGTCACAAAAAAATTCACATAGTGAAAGTAACCATAGACAATCTGGTAGTGATCAATTCCTTTTATTAATTGCAAATAAAAAAATTGAAGGATGTATAGCTACCTCACTATACTGCGTACAGGATTACTTCGATCTAAATTTTGATTTTGCTTTTTATAAGCCACCATTGCATAACATGAGAGTCTAAGTTTTCGTATTTGTATTGTGGGTGGAATTGGAAGAGAAGGGACCTGAGCTAGCAATCGTTGAAAATTTATCCGGGAATTTTTTTATTATACCATTAACTAGAGCATCAGACATCATCATTGCCTGACCATGAATTTTGTCAAATGATGCAATATCATTTTGATAATTTCCAGTCAGTCGTGCAACCGCTTCTGATTTAGTTAAGGCTAGATGGTTATGCAACATGGTCATCAAATCTTGTTTTGACCAGCTAGGATTGGCACCTGCAAGAAAAGCTGCAATCTGATCTGCATTCTCATACCACTTTTTTTCGGCTGTCGCTGCTCCAGTGGTATTGCTATTCTTGGCGGCTTTCAGAAGATCTACAGCTCCCATAATATGACCCTTGAGCAGGTCTGTCAGTTTGATCCCTGCAGCTTGGCCATAGAAGGGTTTGATTGCATTGCCAATATCTTCTTGGTTCTTAAGGAGTCTAGCTGAGACAATGTTAGTATCAGGTAAGCCAGCTAAATAGCTAATGATAAAATTCCTAGTGTAAATGATGTGATCTACCCAAAGATCCCTAAATGCTGCCTTGAGATTGTCAGCAGCGGTCACTGAAACTGGGTCTATTTTATGTGATTCGCTACTTGGCGACGGGATAGCCATAGCAGTTTGTAGTTGATTTCCATGTATATTCGAAGTAATTCCGAAGAGTAGTGTCGCGAAAACGAAGTCAATCGTCCCGAAAGTACGTTTTTCTTTCATTAACTTGTCATGTATATTACCATTATAAATACTTTAGATACTGCAAAGTGTCTATAATCGTTCTGCACTAGAAACATTATATACACTATAATGTATTTAATATACAAAATATTTGAGTGAAGCAAACGAAAACAATACAACATTTCTAGGGGAAACTAAGAAGTCTATCCTGGAGTTATTACTTGGGGGTCCAAAAACTTCAGGACAAATCGCAAAAGAACTCAAGATTCAAAGGAGTGCAGTTAGGATCCATTTAGATTCTATGCAAACACAAAAGACAGTAAAATCGTATTTTAAAATTGTACGCTTAGGTAGACCAATAAAATTATACGAGCTAACCGAAAATGGTCGTGAGTTATTTCCAAGAAAATATGACCTTATCCTATCTCGCATAATTAATAAAATTGAAGAGACAGGAGGGCAAGAACACTTAAAGAAAATAATTGGATCTGTGGCCGACGACATTGCAAAGGACATTAGAGAAAAAATAGGTAAAAGCGAAGGTCGAAAGAATTTGGAAGACTCTTTGAAAGTACTTAATTCTGTTTCAAATGAAATGGGTTTCGTGTCTTCAATTCGCAATGAGAATGATGCCGTTTCCTTGATTAGCAGAAATTGCATCTTGCATAAAGTAGCGATCAATAATCAAGACACAATATGTCACGGCTTTCATGATAGAATAATTCAAAAAACACTTGATGGAATAGCTAAAGTGGATGTCGATTTAAAAGAATGCATTGTATCTGGGGACAAGCATAGTAGACACTTAATTACAAACAAAATCCTTGATAGGTCATGAAATTTGGTATGTTTGTCGTAACAAGTGATCAATATTATTTCTCATTGAAACGTCCTTAACTTGATCAAACCGATGAAGTAGAAAAAGCATTATTTCGAATCAGTAATAGCTTAAAGACCAAGTTTTATTAGGATAGTATCTAGGTAGAACTAGTGCTTTGTTCGAATTAAAGTGCTTTATGACTGCCTGCTTTAGTACTTTCTCATGTTCTTCGCAGATATCTCGACACATAGTATCGATGTAATGCCGACTCCCAGATGAGCCAGAATAGTTTAGCATCAGCAATAGTAGAATAAACAAGCTGTACGATAGCAGTCACTAAAGCAGTAGGATCATATCTTAACGAAATTGATTATTATAGATTTACGAAAAATCTTTCTCAAGATTAATCTTAATCGTCATCGTCTTCTTTTAACGTACACCTTACTTTCTTACCTATCCAATCCTTAAAAAAATACAACTTTTCGTCTGTCAGTCTGTTGTCGGCAGGAAATATCTATCTCTCTTTCTCAGTTATCTTCTTTATTGTACGTGCCGTTAGAATTCTAGTTCTGCTTTCACCTTTGCCATAGTATCGAATAGGGCCTTGTATTGTGAGACTGCGGCCCAAACGCCCTCTTGTGTATAACAATGAGTAAATATTTCGCTAAGAACACGTGCTATATTCTCTCTCATTATTTCATTAAGATCCTCGCTTACTATCTCCTTTTACACCTGTTACATAATCGCCCGCACTATCAATAACGCCATCTAGTTTGTTCTACTTCCCTGTCTGGCTAGTACAGGTCTTGTTGTATTTCTAAATATCTTCCAGGTTAATTGCCTTGACCGTAATCCTGTCTTTTTCTGAAATTCCGAAATATGACTCCATTATGTCGTGTGTAACAATCTAGTATGGGTGGAATAGAATATTTGGATCTTTTATATCCAGAGATACTAATTCAAACTTCATCCCACCTGACCGACCTGCTGCCATAACTGTGGTAAGAGAGAACGATATGAAAGAAGTCATTGTTATATTTTCCGTGGTAACTCTAACAACGATCTTCTGACCTTAAATTTTAGTAACATTTCTTATTGTATTTCCTAATCACTTCGACCTATTCTTCCAATTCAATATCGGATCGAAGTCTAGATTACTATCCAGATAATGGGTCAAGTCTTATGCCACCACCGTACGGCAACTTGGTAGATAGTTTATCTACTCCCTGCGACAAAGCTTATGCAAGTTTCTTAGATTCTGACGTGAACATGTCACAGTGATCTGTTAGTAAAAATTCTGCAAAATATCATGTTAACAAAAATAGACAAGTCCAGCATAAAATTATATAATTGAAATGTTGTAAAACCACAACCACATAAAATTGACAAATCGGAGGTCATTTGTATTACAATATATAATGAAAGACAGAGATTGCTCCCTGGCACGGATGATAATTCTGGTATGTTACATAGTTCCCCATTAATATTTTTTGGGATTGAGGTTGGTCGGTAAATTTCAGATGCATCTGCTAAGTCATTCATATACCTGAAAGATTGTCTGATTTATTTATTGTATCTGGCCTATCTTAAGCTAATCCACGATATAGATTCATATTGGAAACGATATTATCTGAAGCGACGTACGGTAGCGAGTCTATGAATTCTATCCATTAGATATTGCAAATCTAAGCTATTTAATTATCTGATGGACCTTTAACTAATCCTAAGAACTCTAAATGAATAAATCTACGTAATTTAATCTAGGTCTATACTTGCAATAAATATATAGACAGCAGCATAAAATTTAATGAAGGTTGGTTGGAATTATCAATCCTTCTGCTTTAGTTGTCCTATACAACTTTTTCAGAGGTGATGACCTAAAAGGAGAATAGGCCTACAGGCCAACCTTCATTATTTGGTATACTGAGAGAAGGAATCAAATAAAGCTGTTAGTTTTACTAATTAATATAATCAAGATAGTATATAGAGTTTTACTAATAGAAATCATTGGAATGGGCTAAAGTATGTAATTATCAAATTCGTCGTGCAAATTTCCTTATAAGTTGAGATTACAACTAGAAGTAGTAGGATCAACTGTTCGCTTGATTAAAATTAGCACCTCAATAAGTTACTTTAAAAGTAATTCCTCACCTAACTCTCGTTCAAATTTTCACTTTACATTGATAATGAATCTAGCTGTATCCGGAACAACTGGTGAAAACAAAACGTCGTATATTGTGACTGCCGCTTCATATCTACCAGAACTTGGAAATATGTACATCGCCTGTTCTACACCTCCATTAGAATGAAGGCCCTGCTTAAATAGTGCCTTATTGTTCTTGCTGATAGTATTGTTGTCATCGAACAAGGTAAATTCATAGTCAATATGTTTCTGATTTCTATTAGTTTTTTGGTTGATAAAGTTAATCAAAAAATGTGTCTCTTTATCTACCTTTGCTTTAGTAGGCTGTTGAGTCAATTCAATGTTGACATTATTTTTCATATTTTGGGAAACAATGGTACTGTTGGTATCATCTGACACTGAGATTGTACCCTTCATCCATGGATAGTTCGGAGATGAATATTCATAAATTCCATCGTTATCAAATTTGTATGAAAAATTCCCATTATGTGGTATTAATCCAGATTCAGCTATCTGTAGTGTTGCTGCAGAACTACGGTTGTCGCTAATACTGGAAAGAATAATCTTATGCGAAATATCATCAGTATTATACCATTTTACAATCTTTCCTGGCTTGGTCAAGTAATAGTTTGAATCGAAATAGCTTGGACTAGTTCTCTCACTTGCGCCAGGAAGAATTGTAATAATATTATCAGCAAGAGCCTTAGTAGGTACGAGTACAATAAAGCATAAAGCAGGTACCATTAAGAAGCATACTGCAAATTGCCTAGCAGTGGAGGATGAGTTCCCACGTTTATACATCATGAAACTTTGTTGGCTAGATTTAACTTAAAAATATAGCTAGAGAGGATTTGCTACCAGACTTGGCCACTAAAACTACTTGTCAATTTCTAGTGAGACTCAACAATATAGACATTGGATAATCTATGAATTCGACTACGAAAAATATTGGTAAATTCATAGCCTGAGGAATATGCGTAGATGGTGTAGCCCCAAAGCGATTTGCAAGAACGAAGCAAGTTTGCAAACTTCTTCTAGGGTTTCCATCCAACACTAACCATTGCCAGATGTAAGTTATATAACTTGGAACACGTTTTCAAGAGGGAGAGAGGGGTAGAAAAAAATGTCAAGATTTGATTACCTCAGTTTTCTTATTTCTATTCAGTTAACAGATTATAGTTAGAACAACAAGAATAATTGGAGTCTGATTCTGTCCTTAATATTTCAAAACATCTGTGATAGGACATGATTGTAGGATTAAGAGAAATTTCATTTTACACTCAAATATCTTCTAATCCGTCTAAGTTCAAGTTAAGCATGGTGCATGGAATTTCCTCGAATTCAATGTAATTCGGATCAATGCTAATGAAGTTAATATTTACGAGTCAGAACTAATGACAGCATAAGAAATGAATTAGTGCAAGCTTGTATTGAATTTAAATGGTCGAGTACGGTAATCAAGTTCAGCACTATTTGTCAATTAGTTATTGTTTAGCACTACCACTTGGACCTTATCTTGAAAAGTTCTTCTTTATCATAGTTCTGAACTCAATGTCAGAAAGGTCTTTTCGCGCACGTAATAAGACATCCGCATCGTCTCCGACTGTATATCGTAGATGAGGATTTTCCGAGGAAACAGCTTCTAATATTACCTTTGCTACTTCTTGTGGATGCAGTGAAGTAGGACTTGCCATCATTGTCTTAAATCTGTTATCAAGATTTTGGGTTAGCGAAAAGTAAGGAGATTTTGGGTCTTGGCCTTTTTTTGCGGAAATGCTAGAATTAATAATATTAGTTCTGATTACACCAGGTTCGATTATAATCACTCTAATCCCGAACGGCTCTAGCTCAAATGCAATAGATTCGCTTAATCCTTCCAATGCAAATTTAGTACTATGATATGCAGACAGTACAGGTAGACCTATTCGTCCTCCTACTGAACTAACGTTTACTATTTTGCCAGACCTTTGTTTTCTCATTACAGGTAAAACTTGCTGAGTTACTCGTACTACACCAAAAAAATTTGTTTCAAATTGTGCTTTTATCTCTTCCATTGACATGTCTTCAACAGATCCAAAAAGTCCATAGCCTGCATTATTGACTAGGACGTCGATTCTCTTCTCTGCAGTTACTATTTTGGTTATTGCATCTCTAACAGATCCATCGTCACTAACATCGAGCTGAATAACATGTAATGGCAGATTATCTTTATTGGCAATTTCTCTTATGTTTTTTGATTTATCCAAATTTCGCATTGAAGCATAAGTCTTAAATCCAGCGTTCGATAGCATGACGGCAGTTTCAAGTCCTATACCGCTAGAGCTACCCGTTACTAGAGCGACCTTTTCATTTTGCATATCCGTAATAGCAAGCTCACTTGTATATACTTTGGTTATAGTAAAGACTGGAGGCAATTCCAACACTTTGAGGGTTGTCAATGATCTTGCATGTATTTTGCGACAACAATTTCTATAGACGAAGGAAAATTGACCTAGACTTCACCATATACTGTAACTCGATCTATACAATTTCAATGAAATAATCTAATTAAACAGTCGTTCCCAAACGATTATTCAACTTCTATTTAACTCATAAATTATGGGGAAATAATATTATCAAATAGTCTGACCATCCGCCGATCGCTAAGCGTATTGTCTACACTTATTCTCATCAAAAAAACTACCTAGGACTTCTATACGATTATTATACAGAGATCACTTTATAATGTCCATGCAAAACATATCGTCAATTTTTTATTTATTTGTACTAATGATTCTAAGTATAAGTTTAGTCTATATACTGCAGACATATCTTCCTAAGCCAACACTTAATTCAGTTCTGGCTGCTGGGACTGCGGAAGGAAAGGCGAGCAACCAAATGAGAAAGATGCAAGTGCTCTTTTCCCCTATTGGACCTGAATTTAGCAAACAATTGCTGAAACAAACAAGAGCCAACACGAATAATTTACTTCCCCAACACTTAATCCAAATCGGTTCTCCAGTACAAGGAAATTTGTCTGCACCGATTACAATTGTGGAATTTGGGGATTTTCAATGTGGATTCTGTGATAGATTTGCAAAAGAAACCGAACCAAAGATTAACGAAACTTATATTCAAACCGGAAAAGTCAATATGATATTTAAAAATTTCGTAACCCACGGTCCTGACTCGAACACAGCGGCTATAGCTGCACAATGTACTAATGATCAGGGAAAGTTTTGGAATTTTTATAACATATTATACAAAAATCAAGGAGAAGAAAATAGTGGATGGGCTAGCGCAAACAATTTGAAAAGGCTCTCGTTACTAGTATCTGGATTGAAAGCCCAGAGATTTAATGCATGTCTTGATGGTAATAAATACAAGTCATTGTCGGAAAGAGATAACACTCTAGCATTTGCTTCAGGGCTTCAAGGAACACCTTCATTTGTAATAGAAAAAAGTGATGGAACAGATAGAGAAACATTGCTCGGCGCGTATCCCTTTCCGGCATTCCAGGCAATAATCGATAAGAAGTTGAATGGATAAACTATATCTATGAACTCAGATAAAAGAAAGATTGATCTATGGATTAGCGAGTCCACTCGCATTTGTTGGTGGTTAAGGATGAAACTATCTAGCATCATCAATGCGATAAGTATGGTTTTTTTCTTGAACTGGGTGTACATTGCGTTGACGGGTATAATATCTTCGGTGTTCTGGGTTATTTTCTGCACCTTTGATCAGCTGCTCTTTTTTTCGCCAGTTGTGGTATTTTATTTACCTAGTGATGCGGTAGTTGGATTCATTCTCTCGACTATAATATCTATTCTATTGGGTATAGTTATAAGCATGAATCTATACCTATTGAGACATGCTAAAGGTTTGAGGACAAGTACAGCATCGCTGTTCTCTGGTTCTGCTATAGGTGTTTTTTCGAGCACATGTGTTAGCTGCTCATCTGCTGGATTACTACTAGTTTCTACTTTTGGCAGCTTAGGTATAGCAGCATCTTCATTCATATCTAATTACCAAATCCCTCTTAGGCTAATGTCTATGGTTCTGTTGATTTGGGCATTATATTCGATAAGTAGTACCATAACAAAGGGCTGCACAATAAACAAGAAATTTTAATTGATAAACACAATTGGTTTATTGGGTATTAATTAATATTTACTATACTGAGGAACATCATACCAAAAATTCCCGAACAGTGCAAACAAATATCTACTCAAATTTGCGGCCTCATCGAAATTACAACGACTAGAGTATTAGTTTAATCAACACAATCAATTTTGGAGATATTATGTCGTATCACAAATAGAGTCTGTGTATGGAATAGGCATTGCAGTGAATGGCAATGTTGTGGACAGGAATGATATATATCGCTGTTTAAGATGATAGTAGAAACCATTGGTGGTATCAATGTGTTAGTAAGCTATGTAGGCAAAATACCCCTTTAAGTTATTGAATGCTCTGATTTAGATCTTTTGATAATGATATTAATATGGACCTTAGTGGGTAATTTGTTGTTCCTGGACAAGTTACTACGCGTGTGATGCCTTGAGGATGAATTGTAGTTTCCTAAAGCTTTGTTATTCCAGCGGCTTTTCCAACCTATGATCCACATATTTCTTCGAGGGCAGGAGTAGAAGGGCTAGTTCGAGTATTTGCTAATGAACTAAGAGATCGAAAATATCACAGTCAATGGTGTACATCATTACCATCCCAGCCTATCCCTGATCTGCTATCGGGATTCATAAATATCGAATATTATCAAGACATTCTTGTTCCGGTCAATACACCTCTGATTAAGAATCTAATCTCCATCATCTAGCTGTTATTTAAGATGAATATATTCGGCTTTTGTTGAATACCTTCAATTAATTACCTGTCTACACAATTAATCAGTTCACAGATTTTTCAAGAGTTTTTAGATTAAGTTTGTACTAGCTAATGGATTGTGAGTACAATAGTAATTTATCTATAGGCCATGACACAGGGTATCGAATTATAATAATAGTATCAGAATATATTCCGGTAGGTCACAAAGATAGTGTATAAGCTGAAGATGTATAGTGAGGATAAAAGTAAAGGACAACCTAATAATGAGTGATATTTCTAGTAGAATTAACAAAAGTAACCGAGCTAAATCATCTGAAAATATTGACTCCACTTTGGAGAAGAAAAAACAAGATGGATTATACCTTACTCGCTTGGCTAGGCAAAATTATAGGACTATACTTATCGTAGATGACGAACCCGACATTACATATACTCTCAAACTAGCCTTGGAAAATAATAATGAGCAGTATAAAGTAAGTACATATAACAATCCTCTCACGTTATTATCCGAGTTTATGCCTAATGTCTGTGATCTACTTCTAGTTGATATAAATATGCCATTTATGAACGGGTTTGAACTATGCAAAAGGATTTTGGAAATAGACCTGAATGTGCGAATTTGTTTCATGTCAACCGGCGAGGTAAATCTCAGTGCACTTCGGGACATATATCCGAAAATAGGTGTGGGCTGTTTTATCAAGAAACCTATCTTGATAAAAAACCTAATAAAAATGGTGGAAGAAGAGTTAGAGTAAAGAATAAGAGATAATTGGATACGGAACAGTATTGTACCTATAGCTTGTCCCTTTTTTCAGTATAGTTTCAAACACCAATCAAATATTTTTATATAATGACTTGATTAGAAGTTCCGATAAATATAATGTCTCCCCAGACAACAGCTGCAGGAGAAAGAAACAGAGACACTGAAAAGTTCGATACTGATACTACCCAAGTATTTTATGGCGAGGAAGCCACCGACAAATCCTTGAATATTTTCTATAGTGCCATGCGCAACTTTGACGCATGTGGCGATGCTATTTCACCTTCAGTTTGTATGGGGTTTGAACCGCTGAGGAAGGCATATCTTGATTTAAAACGGAGAGGGATAAAGATACGCTTCATTGCTGAAATTAATAAATTTAACTTACATTTTTGCAAAGAGCTGTTGAATGTCGTAACTGAAATGCGACATCTCGACGGAGTTATGGGTAACTTTGGAATCTGCGATAGAAAACAATATCTAGCTGCTGCAAACATTAAAGAGAAGCAAGCAATTCCTTATCTCATTTATAGTAATGTGAAGGAAGTAGTTGAACAACAACAACATATATTTGAAAGCTTTTGGAATCGTGCAAGCCCAGCTGAACAAAAGATTGCTGAACTAGAGGAAGGTAAAATATTAGGGACAACTGAAGTACTTCAAGATCAACAACTCACAAAGGAAATATTCATTGATATGGTAAAGTCAGCTAAGGAGGAAGTCTTGCTACTGTGTCCCACAACTAATGCTTTTCTTCGTGAGCAACGCATCGGAATAATAGATCAACTGATCCATGCAGGTTCATCTGAGACCGGGCCGAGGGTGAGGATTATAGTACCTACCAGTAAAATTCTTGATGCGAATATCGACCATTTAATGACAATAAACTGTTGCAATTTTAATATACAGCGGATTGATTATAGTGAATTTACTGAAAGTGCAGTTACTACGATAACGATACTAGTAGTGGATAGAAAATTGAGCTTGGTCATAGAAAAACTAGACGATTCGAAAGAGAATTTTATCGAAGCGATAGGCTTGGCTACATTCTCCACTAGTACACCTACAGTAATGTCTTATGTTTCTATTTTCGAAAGTCTATGGAATCAAGTAAAGATCTATGAACAACTAAAAATAAATGACAAAATGCGAAAAGATTTCATTAATGTAGCAGCACATGAATTAAGAACTCCAATTGTACCTATACTTGGTCTGTCGGAAATACTTCACTCTAGAATAACAAAGGATGACGCTCTATCATCTAGCAGTGATGATGCGAAACCGAATACAAAGCGATACTTGGAAATGTTGTGTACAGTCATTAGGAATGCCAATAGGTTAAGTAGACTAACAGAGGATATTTTAGATGTAACAAAAATAGAAAGCCAAACACTTCGACTCAAAAAGGAAAGATTTGATATAGAAGATATTATCGTAAATACTATACTAGAATTTAAAGAAGAAACAAAAAACATTGATCCAGGCAATAGAAGACGAGAGATATTGTATGAACCACTGAGTAGCAAATTTAAGGACATGTCAGTTAATGTTGATGTAGACAAGTCTAGAATATCTCAGGTCTTGTCGAACTTGATAAGCAATGCAATCAAATTCACAGATGAATCAGGAATAATTAATATCAAACTAGATATTCTGTCTAATCAGGTACGATCAGGATTTAACGACACTAGAGAATCTAATGAAGAGATTAAGAAAGAAAGAGAACGAGGAAGTATTGTAATTGCAGTGGCAGATAATGGATCAGGTATAGATCCCGAAGTATTTTCTAAATTGTTTATAAAGTTCGTTTCAAAATCATTTCATGGAACTGGATTAGGATTGTTCATTTCGAAGAGTATTGTTGAGGCACATGGTGGTAAAATTTGGGCCAAGAATAATATTAATGGATCCGGAGGTGCAACGTTCTCGTTTACGATCCCTATTGCGGAGATTGGAAAGAATTCTCACTCGTCCTGTCAACTACAAGAATTCCAACTCGAGGATCAACGAAAACAAATATAAAAAAAATAGGCAGAATCATTATGGCTTCCAAAAGTAATGATAATAGGATTCGAAGGAAAAGAAGTAATTTTATTCTTGTTGTTGACGACGAGCCAGACGCCAATATGACTCTAAGAACTCTTCTAGAAGAGAACGGATTTGAAACAGACGGTTACACCGATCCAGTTAAGGCGCTACAAAGCTTCATTCCAGGAAAGTTTGATCTTTTACTTCTTGATATAAAGATGCCAAGAATAGGGGGATTCGAGCTATATCAAAAATTGAAAGAAATCGACAAAGATGTCAAAGTTTGCTTTGTGACTGCTAGTGAGTTATTCTACGAGGAATACAGAGAAGATCGGCATATTGATGAAAAATATTTCATATTAAAACCAATGAAAAATGAAGAGATGATGAGACGTATCAACAATATACTGAATGAATATGAATATGAATAGGATTGCTCAATCTTCATAATTTAGTTCTTAACAGCAGATTTTTCTTTCAATACTAAAAATCTAAAATGGATATTTAATAGTAAAAGTGAGGATATTTAGTACATAAAATGAATTACCGACATTGATGTAGCCGATGGCCTAATGTAATGACCAGGCGTAACTATTGTCGGTAACATTCTATACCAGCAATATATGACATTATGATAAAAAAGATGAAATATATTAAAACTGTGATTCCACTCAGGCAGAGGAACGTAATAATGCCATCAGTTTTCCTGCAACATATTATAGCTCAATTGTCATTTGTGATCCTGAAGTTAGCTCCATATATTATAATGGTTCACATTTTTATTTCTAATAGTTACATGATCTAGTCTCGCAAGACTTTAATGATATATACCAGTTATCATTGTTAATCATTGCTTATCTAACTGAGAAATCGTTAATCATAGTGTTGCTCCGAACGTTCTTTCGGGAATCAAGATACAACGTCATTTCTATCCAGTCGCAAGTAGTCATTCACAACAATCTTCGCAACTGGTTTTCAAGATTGATCGGGATCATCCCCATTGAATTTTGTTTAGTGATTCCAATGATATTTACTATTGTAAATGTAACGGATATGATCCCCAAGTACGCGGGTGCAAAGGAAAGCCAGGTACTAAATAATTCATATGTGACATTCTTAGACAACATTGACCATCCTATATTATTAGACACAAAAACGAAAACGCTTTCACATTATATGCAAACAAACGCAAAGAATTTGTCACAAGTTTCAAGTTCAATTCCAGACAACTATACACATATGTCTACGATAACTAAGGAGTCTAATAACAAGAACTATATAGTAACATTAAGTTGGGATCCTCAGGAATTAAAACCAGGACAGAATACAATATTTTTGGTTAGCTTCTTCGATCCAAAAACTCAGGTAGAAATGAAACAAGTTGACTATTCCTTTAGTGTATTCTCTTCATCGGCGAGTACGATAGTAAAGAATACAGAGCACCAAAAAGCTCCGAACGGAATGGGTGCACAAATAGTCAATTTTCCTAAGGCTGGCCAAGCAGACATATCACTCAGTATAACGAAATATATATCAAAGACAAGCATTGTGACCAATAGTAGTAATGTCAATACTAACAGAACAGAAAGTGTGACTTTTCCTGTATTGATTTCACCTTGACATCTGGTCAAAGTTACGACCAATTAATTCTAGTATTGTATCATTTGTCTGTACTTATTAGAAAAGTACTACAGGTGGAACCCCAAAGAACGTGCAAGAATGTATAATAGATTACGACTAAAAACACTAATATCGTATCAAAACTGGTTCACGGCTACCAAAAACAAGAGACTCGATACAAATACCAAGGAACTGCATTCTCAAAGTCAATTCAAGTTTGATATTCTAGCACATAATTTATCTATATCCTTAGTTCCAATCAGATCATGAACCAGAGTCCGACTTCTAAATTGTTCAATCTCCTTAATATCACAAGACAATATGGGAAAAGGTGATGTTGATCCCATGATTCTACCGTGACTATCTATCCCATTTTTATGCAGAGATAGTAACGCTTGACCTGCTCTATGACCCTTTACATCAGCACCACATACTAAAATATGATGTAGGCTAGGATTTTTGATACTGAATCTTATCATTGCATCAATTCCCCTGTTTTCGGAAAGCAGTCTTCCAACAATTAATATCTTGTTCATTAAGCTAGGAGTCTTGGAGATTTTCAGCAATAAATCTATACTTGAAAGCGTACAAATCGCTATAGTCGAGCCTTTGCCATAGTAATATTCATGACTGATTGGAATAATCGTTTCGCAAACTTTGCCTGCAGCATCTTGAATCTTTCTTTTCACTGCGGTGAACATCTTTTCATTCGAGTCTTGCTCAGAAAACACTATGAATTTACAATCCTCATTAATCTCGAGTGCTATATCGTATTCAATATTTCGGATTTGGTATTTGAGAATCCATATAGTTTAATTCAAACTCTTATTTTGGCAAATAACAAATGGAATAGCCATCTTAAGATTAGAGCAATATATTTTGAAATTATTGAATTAGAAAATGGTAGGTAAATACTTAATCGAGTTATTGTAAGCAACCGTCTAGTCTACAAGACTTTAAACAACTTCACAATAGTCCACGAAATTTTGATAGAATCTAAGTACTATTAATATACTGGAGGTGAAGGTAAAGATAGATCTGAGCTGTTGAGTAAGGAAATAAGGGCAAATAGGGACGATGATAATTTGGCCAATATAAGGAACGCGGGTATCGTGGAAAAAACCCTTGCGAGAACAAAAAGTATTATATTCAATTTGATAATTGCTCAGGATCTAGGTAATTATTGCCTCAACAAATAGGTCGGAATATTATCAAGAAAGGTGCAGAGGCTGATATTTATTTGATAGACTGGTATGGCCAAAAGGCTATATCAAAGTTAAGAAAAGCGAAACCATATCGAAATGTATTACTCGATAGCGAAATTCGTAAAAAGAGGACGATTCATGAAGCAAATATGCTTTCAGCCGCGAAATTGGCGAGAGTAATAACTCCATTTATTTATTATCTCGACCCCATGCGCGCTGAGATCATAATGGAATGGATTGAAGGAGACAGTGTCAAAGATATAATCGACGGAGAATTAGCACAAGAAATAGGAAGATTTGCCGCACGTATACATGCCAGAAATATTATTCATGGCGATCTTACAACTTCAAACTTTATTTTCAATAAGAAAAATAACAAGATGACTCTAATGGATTTTGGACTTTCTTATTTCTCTGAACGTTTTGAAGACAAAGCAGTTGACATCCGTTTAATAAAGGAGATTTTTATGAGCGCTTACGCGGATCGGTATGAGAACCTGTACTCTAATTTTTTGCGTGGTTATGAACAAGCCAGTATTAATGGTCAGTTAACTGCCGAAATTCTAAAGACTGTTCAGGAAATCGAAAATAGAGGAAGATATGCCAGAATGACATAGATGCGTTGCACCTAGACTTTTATATTTTGGATTTTTTGTATGCTCATATGTTAGTTAAGAATTCGAACTATCTAAAGTGACGACGAAAGTGACGACGAAAGTGACGCTTATATAAATCTGAGCTTAATATAATATATTGAGAATCCCAATCTCTGAACAAACAAAACAAGAAGTAATCGCTAAATGGCTCAGTGGGTGGAGCAGAGACAAGATTGCAGGCGAACTTAGTATTGGTGCAGGTACAGTCAGCAATATTGTTAATTTATGGATTTCCGATGTAGGCAAGCCAACAGAAGAGGCACTTAGAATGCTTAGCGTAGAAATAAGACGACATGGCATGTCAGTTCGCGAATGCGCCAGAGGTTTCAGATTGCTACGTCATTTACAAGGTTTGGAAGCAGATGATGAAATTAAACAAATTGATATATTTTTATCTAAAATATATGATAAATCCAAATATTACAACCTTCCGCCTGATCGTTTAGTGGAAATTGCCAGTGAAATATGGGAACGGTGCAAAATAATGCCGATCTCAGAGATTCTTCCCCATTTAGACCGGAAAATAAAGGAAAAAGAAAATTTGGACACGGAGATAAAAAGACTTGATGCAGAAAAAAATCTTATGCACGTCGAGCATAACAGATTATTGCATATAAACAAAACAACAGCGGAGCAACTAAAGCAGTATACTTCGGCTGGTCAATATTTTAAAAAATATGGATTAAACATTGCTGATCTAAGCAGACTTGCAATATTGCTTCAAAATGCAGAAAATTACAGATTTGATCTTGATCAGATCGTTGAGAAGATTTCACGCAATCAGTCGCTTACTAATGAAGAGCTAGAAATAAAGCAGAAGATATTGCAGGAGCAACAGGAACTGAAATCCGCCCAAGATACCAAACAATGGGTCGAAAATGAAGTCAGTCAGAATTTAGCGAAGATAAAATATTGCAGCGATCTAGAGTTGTTGGGATTCGGAATGAACGAATTTACAATATTGAAATCCATTTTATTGGAGATATCTGAAGCTGAGTCGGATCGCGATCTTGGTTCGGGCTGCGACCCCGATAATGTGGTTAAGCTTTTCTTTAGAAAAATTGATGAGATGCGAAATTTGGAAACGAAAATCGAATCCCTAAGAAAGGAAGCAGATCGCATGGAAGAGTTGTGCAAGTCATATGTTGATTCGATAAAGGAGCTTACTGGACAGACAAGAAAGGATATTAAGGAGATTTCTGTCATGGTAAACGAAACTATAAAGCTTGCTTATCAGAAGAGCAGAGATGATGGTGTTTCAGATGACACGGGTCAAAATGTCGCCTAGTGTCAAAGATTATAATAACATATCGTGATAAATGGAAGCTTTTTAGAAAGGATGTCTGCCCGATAGTAATAAAATATTACTATTCTTATAGAGAATTCAAATTTTCCCAATTTGAATTGGTCTGGTTTTAATACTCTTGATGGTCTAAAAGTATGACTTTTAATGCTTAGCTTTGCCAGTACTAATGAGAATAAGTTTGGGGAAATAAAATCTATTCTCCAAAAATACGAATTAAAGATAGAATTCTGTAAAATGGAAATAAAGGAGATGCAATCAGATTCGATAAGTGAAATAGCGTTTGAAAAGGCTCGATATGCATTTTCTTATATAAATAGCCCAGTAATAGTGGAAGATGATGGATTATTTATCGATAGGTTGAACGGATTCCCGGGCCAGTATTCTGCATTTGTGTATAAAACAATCGGAAACACTGGGATATTGGATTTGCTTCGAAATTATGAGAATAGGTCTGCAGAATTTGTTTCAATCGTTGCTTTTTCTAGTGGTAAGTCACAACAAATCTTTGAGGGCAAGATTAGAGGTCATATAGCTAAAGCTATAACAGAGGGAGGTTGGGGGTTTGATCCTATATTCATTCCCAGTGGTAGCCATCTGACCTTTGGTCAGTTGAAAAATATACAGAAGAAACAAGAATTTTCACATCGAAGTAAGGCGCTATTGCAATTCATAGAATGGTATATTGAGAAATAAAAGTGAGTTCAACAAAATCAATCTATTGCTATAATGAGCCGATTATATTTGAAACAATTCTAGGTTATTTTAATGATATTATATGTATTATAACGCAGTATACAATAAACTATACAATAGGTTTATGAAATTTATCTTTCCGAAAATTATTCATAATGTTTATATAAAATACTATCAACTAACTCTGTTAATGAACAGAAATCTAAAAGTTGCAACATTCGGTGTAATACTTGTAGCAGCATTGGCCTTTGGTATTGTGGCTACAACAGGTATTGTAACACCAACAGCAAACCTAGGTAGCCCAGTCCATGCACAAGCTCCACCAGCAGCTGGCAATATGTCAGGTGGCGGCAATGCAACTGGCGGCAACATGACAAAGTAAAAGATTCTTTATTCTTGTCGAAAAATCAGGAATAAGAAACTTCCTTTTTTATTTTATTTTGAATTTAACAATAATCTTTAGGTTTTAATAACAACTTTTAGCGCTTAGTAATTTAGTTTCATTTTAAATATAAAAATCAACTATTCTATAAGCTATTTAATCTCTAGATGGAAGAGAATAGATATCTAGTATGAAAAGACTAGCTTATTGGACAACCACCGTGACGCCAGTCCCTACAGGAGGACAGAAAAGAATCCGTAAAAGCGAATTGTGTTATAGTACTATGTCATACAATCGTAGATAGAAGCTAAGCGGTAGCAGTTGTCAGGACTGCCAAATAGTCGGTGTAGTTGAAGGCCAGAGTCATTGACTCTGAATAATTATAATTCAAGACGCGTGAAAAAACTGATATCTTACCATCTAAATATCGATAAGACCTATTGATGCCATCCTCACTCCAAAATGAATGTTTAGCAATCACTGTGACTTGTAATCGAATAGATGTATAATACATAATTGATCCATGACTTCAAACTTATCTCAATACTGAATAGGCACTTTTTCATTATTGAAGCCCTTATAAAGGTCGAATCAATAGGTCAGTGACGAATCAGAGTAGAATAGGATAATTCGATTAGATCAAGCGTAATAATTAAAGTTCGAGTTATAATTTTGATAATCGTAATCGCTAATCAATACATAGGAAGTAAAATAAAAATTAAGACGGGAAGAAAAAAATTCTTTCCCTTTTCATTTGTTAGGCTGCTAACTAACTAACCTGTTTGGTATAACCGCATGCTGCGATTATTTCTTTGGTTGTTGTTCGCTAGATACCATGCTGCTGCCTTTTGGAGGCACCCATGTTCCTGGTGGATGGTCTGTGTCAGTAGCGTTGCTTGTTGCAAGGACTGCGAATGCACCACCCTTTACCACATCAGATAATGAGTGTGTAACACCAACATAGAGACCAGGTTGTGGGAATGTTGCTTCAACCACTGAACCAGATCCAGGTGGGATTGTCCAAGTGTCATCATTCTTGTCAACTGTGCCGTAATCGTTGCCTGGACCATTAGTTCCATCACGAATTGTTTCCATGGTGCCTATGAAGTGGAATGCAAGGAAGTGGTTCGGACCACCATTAGAAATGTACCATCTTGTCAATTCACCGGGCTTTACTGTGAATACAGTAGCATTCTTGTTAAGATCGATCTTTGCGACCTTACCTACTGCTGGAACGTATTTGAATGCCATACCGTTGGTGAGTTCTAGATCATTATTGTTTGCCAAGAATGTGCTAATATTAAAGTTGGCTGGACCTGTTTGGTTCTTGCCAGACAATGGGGCTGGAATATTAGAGCCATAGATTTCACCAAATGCCACATAGAATTCCTTTGCCTTCTGTTCATTAGTTGGATGTACAACCATACCTCCGTACATTCCGCTTGCTACATGCTCCCAAATACCGTTGAGCGCATCAGCACTACAATGATAGAAGAAGAATCCTGGAATTGAAGCTACAAGGTGCCATGTTTTAGATTGACCTGGAGATACAGGACCCGAGTTTGCAAAATTTGTTCCAAATCCGGCATGTGTGTCAACACTATGTACAAGCTTTCCCTTGTTGATAAGGGTCAATGTTAGGTTATCTCCTTGATCGACTGAAATTAATGGACCAGGGATTGAACCATTGAATACCATTGCATTGTACTTTATCCCGCCAGGATGAAGAGCATTATCAGGAGCAACTTGAACTTCTTTTTCGCTCGCGATAAGAGTGACATGTTTTTTCGCGCCCGCTGAAGCTTGAGCATAGGCAAAATTAGATTGAGACTTTTGTAGTAGAGAAGGACCCACTATTAATCCCATTGCCAATACTCCTGCCATTAGGGCTGGGAGAATTAGACGATTCATCAGTTCGAGTGTTACCTAAACGTCATATAAAACATTTACTGGTGACATTGGCGTATGACATTACACTCGAAGGATATTCACTTGTTTAAGAGAGTTCTATGGGGGAAAAAGCTCAACTATGTGTCGTTATAGGACAGGACATAGAAATAATGTGCAATGTATCTTTTCAAATCTAATTATTGTGATCATCATCGCCGTGGTTATGGTTTTTGTCAGAATGATTGGTAACTGCCCTATCCATAATATTCAAATAATCAGTGCTAGACACGCCATCCTTATTTGTTACCGTGAGTTGCAGTTTTAAAAGTGCATTTTCAGAAACCTCGGGAAGTTTGAACGACCATCCGGAAGTCTCAGAACCACCTACAGTTGTACGAGGCCCGGATAACTGATCCCATTTATATGAAAGAGAACCGCCTGCAGGATCATAGCTTCCACTACCATCTACGACGATTGTCGACCCACCATTTGCAATTTGATCAGGTCCTGCAACCGCCACTGGTACTACTTTACCAAATGAGCTGAGATTTTGTCCAAATGAGCTGAGATTTTGTGTGGATGTGGTAGCTGAAGTAAAAGGGGGAGCAAGTTGAGCAGAAATATTTGGCTGATTAGTAGCAGCCAAGTTACTTGACAGACTGCCTGATTGAGCAGTAGGATTTGTATTATCATTTACTGTTGTAGGAGACATATTTTGGAGTATATTTACTGCATTCAAATTATTTTGACTTGTATTATCTTGACTAGGCATGTTTACTTGGTTATTATTAACTAGAAATTTCGATGGGATATTTTGGGACTGCGCAATTGCTGTAGAGACATTAACATTCTGGTTGCTATTGGTGTTACTAACCTGGATGTGACTGTTCGCGTCATTATTGTTCTGTGTGACAGAGTTAGATGATAATTGATTAGTTGAGGAGATGGAAGCAGTGGATGGACTAGACTTGCTCGCAAGAATGTCCACAGTTGCCGAAGATGAGTGTCCTGTACTATCTGTCACTGTTAATTTGTAGGCAAAGTGTCTATCGGATTGAACGTTTGGAACAGCAAAGGACAATACTGGGGAATTAGTGTCCTGTGAGGCTACCAGTGGCTGGCTATTGCTAAGTGGAGTCCAAGAATAAGATACGATTGCACCATTAGATGAGCTACTCGCTGCTCCATTTAATGTAACTTTCTCCTGTCCGTTAACAACTGAAGTTGACTGCTTAATTGCGACATTCGGTGGTGAGCCGTTATTATTGCTTGCTTTCTCAGTCCCAATATTACTGTTTAATATTGAGGGGTTTGATTGCAACTGAGAAGTCGGGCTCGGCAATTTAGCAGTTTCCAACTCATGGAACGGTATTGGAAATATCAAACTCGGACCTATACCGTTTGGCAGAGTACCAGGTATTGGACTACCAAGGCCTTGACTTTCATTAATTATCGTGGTAGTGGTATTATTGTTCGAGAGGTTGGAATTACCACTTTGCGAATTCATGCCGGTTGCACCAGTCGTATTCTGACTATTTTGAGCGCTATTGTTATTATTGATCGTTATAGTTATTGATGGCTTTGATGGGATCGATGCAGGGTTTAGCTGTGACGGCGGAGCAGTACTAGTGGTACTTGTCGTCATGTTTGTAGTAGGATTGTTCGATTGATTTGAAATTACTACTTTGCCTGGGATAACATTGCTAGGAGTAGATGTAGCTTGAGTGCTTGGGGGCACGTTGTTAGCCTGCTTTGAAGTAACTGAGGTAGAGTTTTGTTTGGAAGGCGGTTGATTTGAAATTACTACTTTGCCTGGGATAACATTGCTAGGAGTAGACGAAGGCTGATTACTGGATGTTAAACTTGGATTGGTGACACTTTTACTATTTGTAGTACCAGAATTTGCTTTGATATTATATGGTGGAACGAAAACTGTTCCCTTCTCATTAGATGCAGAGCTCGGACGTGAGGTATTCAATTCATTAGTAAGAGCATTCTTATGCTCAGCTATGTTATTCTTACGTTCCGTAATGCCATTATTTGCTGAACTGTTTAGTGCAGATTCTACCGCCTTCTTGTGCTCTTTTATGCCATTGTTTAGGGTAGTAGTAGTTGCTGCTGTAGATAGGGGACTCACACTTTTCGGCTTTTTCATTTCTGCAAAGTTAACACCTTGTGATGGCGTAATTGGTTTATATGAAGTGGATATCCCTGTAAAGTTCACACTATAATATTTAACAGACTGCGTAGAGGGAGTAGTGGCGGAGGTGCCTTTGACATTTATGCAGGATATTTTCGATGTCACTCTATTATTCCCTTCCTTTATCGCTGAATCATTAGAGGGTGCAAAAGTGTATTTCCAAGAAGAGAAATCTTCTGCCCCCTTACCTGTTCCACTTGGTATGACAGTCTTGTAAGGCTTAATATCATTTATAAGAACCCCAACAGTACATTTGATATCAGGTCTATCTGACGAGGTGCCCGTTATCGTTAATGTCTTTATTCCATCTGATAGCTTCTGTCCCTTAGTTGGTGAAGTGATCTTCACACTAGGTGTCGGTGTTTGAGCACTCGCAGCAGTTATTGATACAATAGAGAAAAGTATTAACCCAAAGCTCAACATTAACATGAATTTCTCAAGCTTCAATTAATTGACCTTGGGTAGGATGTAAAAATGACTATAAAAATATCGGTTGTTAACAGAATTTGGCTAAGAATAAAAATTACTTTACACAATATCTCACTATACTATGTCAAGAAGATTTGGAATCTCGTATGAAAAAGACCAGTTTTGCATGCAATGAATTTATTCGATCCATTCTACTGCTAAATGTTCAAAACACTAGAAGCTGACTAGGGTCCTTGATCGAAGTGATAAATCATCTATGCAAGGTAGCTCTTTATCCATCTATCAGTATATCGTATATTATTTTGTATTACAACAATTTTTGATATTTCGCTTTCGTCCATAACAGAGTAACCTTGCAATTTCGAACAGAGTCTATCGGCAAAGTTTCGAACCTCATTCATTTCCATCATGTTGCTGCGTTCAAGTCTCATGGTCGCCATACCGATATTCATATAGGATTTTAGCTCGATAAAATGAGGATTTCCCTCTTCCATCATCTTCGAAAACTCTTCGACGAAATCAAGAGAATCATTGTAATTCCTAATTAAGGTCATGCGTAATACAGTTCTAGTTTGTACAGAAGCCAGAAAACGGAGACTTCTCCACCACCTCTCCCAGGCATCCTTATGACGTGGTCGATTAATCGCGTAAAACATTTTCTTGTTAGAAGCATTAGTCGAAAGATATATCTGAGTTGGTAACGCGTTCTCAGCTGCTAATCTAGTGAGCATTTCCGGCTCCTGACCGTTAGTGACGAGAAAGATCGACTTTGTTGCTTTCAATGACTTCAGGTATTTAATTAATTGCGGTAGTTTTGGATACATGGTTGGTTCGCCAGACAGAGATATGGCATAATGAGCAGGAAAAAGAGACTCGTTGAGTTTTTTCTTGCTATTCTTTGAATGTCCATAAAATCCGCTAATTAATTTTCTTCTTGCTTCCATTAAATTGTCTACTATAACATCTGGCTCGTCTACCAATTCCGGAGGCATTTCTAACGTATCATAAAATTCTGTGGGACGCCAACAATATATACAACGATTTTCGCAATTCATTGCAGTTGGGGTCATTTCCATGCATCTATGGGTAGAAATACCGTAGAATTTGTGCTTGTAGCAATCACCTTGGTCTGCAAACGACTTTTTAGTCCAATGACATAACTCTACGGCTGAATGATTGTAAACTCCGTATTTTGCCTTCTGCAATTTTGATTTGACCCGTGGTGTAATCTGGATAAGATTATCTTCGGTACTATGAGAAGAATATTCGTATTCATCGGAGCAACTCATTCTAGATTCTAGATTCTGATAGGTTCCTATAAATTTAAAGCTTGCAATTACCATCTATTCATATCACATATATTTCAGACAGACTGGTAGTTGTCACATTCTTCTCAGATAGCATTTATTAGTAATATCACAAATCACGCCTAACAAATTGGGAATTAACACTGAGGATATCGTTAAAATCAGCCTCAAACTAGCAAACTGGATAAGCTTACCAGCAGATAGCAACATACATGTTAGAGGAGACAGTATGCACAAGGTTCTAATTGCAATTGATGTAAGTATTGCAGAATTGATACTTGCTAAGAATCTCGGTTGTGATGGTGTAATAGCACATCATCCTATAGGAATTTCTTCTCTTAACTTTCACAAGGTATTTGACCGTCATGTAGAATACATGACCGAGAATAATATTTCAAAAGACTTAGCTACAGAGGCTACCCGCAAATTAGAGATGAGGGTCAGCACAAGGTCACATGCAGCTATTTATGACCAGGTCATCCATGCAGCCAAGTTGCTGAAGATGCCACTTATCAATATTCATCAGCCGTGTGATGAAGTCATGAGAAGAACGATATTAGAAAAGATAATAGCAGGTAGTACAGAGTACGTTTCAGACATTTTAGAGTCGATTGAAACAATTGGGGAATTCAAAAATGCCAAGACCAGAGTAGAGACTGTCTTTGGAAGTTCGTCTAACCGTGCAGGCCGATGGGCTTTAGTAGTGGCCGCCGGAACCAATGGAGGATATCCTATCGCAAAGTTATACTTTCAACATGGTATTGACACTGTAATCTATCTTCATATCGACTATAGCGACATATTGAAATTGCAAGAAGAACAACTACATGGAAACCTAGTTATCATGGGTCATCTTGCAGGTGATTCTATAGGACTTAATGCACTTGCAGATAAACTAGAAGAAAAAGGGATTGAAACAGTTAGGCTTGGTATCATACCTTCAAAATGATTCATTTTCCATAATAGCCTAGTCGATAGGTGTCACACGTGGGAACGTACTTGAAAAATACTTGACATACCATGCCAATCTGTATTAGGATATGGATCTCTTCTAACAATTATATATTGTCGTAGTTTTAGAGTTGGTAGTTGGCCTTCGTAGTATAGCCTGGTGAGTATAGGCGGCTGTGGTCAAGATTAGAGTGCTGAGCTTTGAAATCTTGGAAGAAACCGCTCGAGGAGGGTTCAAATCCCTCCGAAGGCCCCATAATTCATGGTTTAGGTAACTAGATGACATATAATGATAGACTCGTGAGATTAAATGTATTGAACTAATTCTAAATATATCAGACATACAAAATCGAACTGAATCTGAAATGATTTTATCCTTATTCTTGATTCATGCAGATGATCTTTCAAATGTCTCGTGTATTGAAGGACTTGCTAGTACCCAACCATAATGATTTTCATCGTGAATATATCTTATCTCTTTAATATTTGGCTTTAGCTTATTTTTTCGTAAACCCAGTAAAAGCCCCGTTTGTATTGCTATACCAATTTTTTTGCTTAATTGGGTTGTTTTCGTATCTCCCTTAGGAAGCAAAATGCGACAGCTGAACCTGTCTTGGGCGCTTAGGTCTCCATATTGCTTGACTAAATTTTCAACAACCTCATGAACATCAGCAGTACCTTTGACGTCTATTGTAATATTTACAGGGAAAGATGAATAAGTTCTCGACTGAGACATAATCATAGTTTAGAACAATGCAAGAAAAAAGGATTCGGCTGGTTTCCATCAGGTAAGAGAATTAAAGCCTCATTTTTCAAATTAAACTGATAAATTAGAATTGGCTTTTTTCAAATATATCATCTAGGCATATGAGAATCACATTACAAAATCGATAACGCGATAGAATGGAATATGGGTATTTGATAGAACAGGATGGAAGTAGGCTAGTTGTTGATTATCATAAGTTAGCTCAATACATCATGTTTGAAAAGTATGCATCAAGTTACTTGGAGAAACAGTGCCGGGGGCGGGACTTGAGCCCGCGACCTTTCGATTATGAGTCGAACGCTCTGGCCATGCTGAGCTACCCCGGCAAAGCTCAGAGGCCATTTGCTAAGGAAATTCCTTTCGAGCATATATATTCTATTCAAACTAGTCAATAATGTACCCTTTCTAGTTCGTCTAAGGATATTTGATTATTAAACACATGATGAGATAGTGAACGTTTGAATTTTTATTATTTTATTGGGAACCAAATCACATGAACAAATTGCAATCGAAAATGTAAACTAAATTTATCATTAATACAAATCGCTATCATCACTAACTTTCTTCTTGAACAACTTGAATTCCCTTCCTTGCATAGTCTTTTCCTGGATAGAATCGTCTTAGTTCAGACTTGGTGTAAGCATCCACCCACATGAATTTTCGTTGGAGTGTGGCTGTATAGATTTTTTTCCAATCAAGCTGTACAAATTCGAGCCATGCTCGCATTACGCGCGGATCAATATAGTTTCTCAATGAGGTACCCAAGTTATAATCGCGAGTTTCTCTCTGAAGCTTTAGTTGAACTTGTACCTTTTCAAGCCTTGCCTCCAGCCTATTTTTCTGGTTCTCGGTCTTCCATCTCTTGGAAGCTATATCCTCATTTAATTTTCTGATAGTATCTTCCTTTGACTTTGTAGAAGCCTCAAATCTTTCTAATGCTTTTTTGCTGGCCGGATTGTTTGGATCTATTCCCTTTTTGTGGTTACAAGTTATTGCTGCTTTTAGATTTGCCATTTTAGCGACGTATACCTTTTGTGGTTCCGGAGACTGTATGTTTAATTTTGTTGATTGGTTTGCCAGTGCCTCCTTTACAGTGCTAGTAGTGATGTAAGTCCTGAACACCTTTGCGGTAAGACCAGGTACTCTCTTACTGTCAAGAGTGCGCAGAAAGGAATTCACTTTACTGGAAGTTATTCCATCAAAAATTTGGTCACCAGGTTGTTTGTCCTTCATAAAAAGTCTTAGATTATCATATAGCCCATGCATATCACGCGAGCCAATCTCAAGGGTTTTTTGCCATGGAACACTATCTTTGCCCAAGAAATTGAACTCGATAAATTGTTTACCATCGGAGTGTGGAAATTTTAAATGTTCTACCCTAAGAGTCGAAGCACCGACTGTGTCGGCCTCTTCAGGGTCCTTTTCATCACCTACCCTCATTGCAAGTTTTGATATAAGATAGCAGACAGTAGCAAGTTTTCGTTGACTTTGATCTCGTCGAGTTATCATCCGTTCTATTATCTCGTTTTCGATCTTGGTGATATGATTTCCCAATCTTTCGGCCTTGTCATATTTTTCCCTATCATTGTTTTGTCTTAGTGCAGATGAATCATGGAGCCAAACATACTTCCTTTTGCCTGTAAGCACTTCAAGCCATGTGGCCAACCATGTCGAAGCATGATCATTGACCACCTTTTCCCAGGTCCCTTCGGGGACTGATGCGTCTTCGCCTAAGTTAAGAATTACATCCTCAGGCCTCACCCTAGGTTTCCATCTACCACGCAATGGATGCTGGCCTCTTCCCATAAATATACCAGGAGGTTCGACTAGCCAATTGGCAATTTCTACTTCAGCCCCATCGACGATTGCTTTGCCATAAAGGGATTTTAGTCTCTCCCGTTCAGCCTTTTTTGCAAGAGATATCCTTTTTCTGTCTTCACGACTTAGATTCCTGACCCTCTCGATTTCTTGTTCTTTGGACCTCTTTTCTTGATCCACTAAAGTAAATGCCTCCTCAAAATTGATTTCTTCTATACCATTAACATCTCTGTATTTTTCTGGCAATAATTTTCTAAAATCCGACAAAAAGTTCAGCTGAAATACGGGATCCTTTACATAGTGAGTATCCTTCTTTTTTGCCCATGCATAAACTAATTCTTCCTGACTAGGACTGAGCAATACCCTTTCATTTTTTATATAAATGGCTAATCCTTTCGGTGTATAAGAAGGTGGAAAAGCAACCCCATTATGCTGTAATGTACGCCATTTATGGGATACAAGTGCAACTGAAGACTCCATCTACTTTGTGTGAACTCCTAGCTTATTACTCTTAAAGGTTACCGGCAGACGCCCTATTATTTTCGAATGTCCCAAATTTATAAATTTATTCTGCAAATTTCGTATAGTTACAGGTTGCAAATTGCAGTATTCTTCCTTGGATATTTTACTTTCTTACAGAGTGGTACCTGAATTTATCCAGCTTGATCAATTCGTGATAAGACCCAAAGTCCGAGGGATCGACGTTATCTAGTATGTTGCTATCTGAACCTTTTACTTGAGGCTGTGAATCGATGAGTTTGTATAACGTGGATCTTTGGGCCGGAATCCTGCCAGCAGAACGAATTATGGTGCGTATTTCTTTAGGCTTCATGAGTTGTCCATGTTGAGCGCCAGCAGCTGTTGAAATACTTTCATTCATTAAGGTTCCACCAAAGTCATTTACTCCACAATCCAAAAGTATTTGTGACATACGCAGTCCTTCTTTTACCCACGATACTTGAATATTATCAATCAATCCATCAAGCATTATTCTTGATATAGCGTGCATTTTGATTATCTCGTTGCCATCTGGTCCTGGCCTCATGTTCTGAACAAGTCCAAAATTGAACATTGGTGCTTCATGGTGTACAAAGCCTAACGGAACAAACTCTGTAAACTTGCCATTTTGCTTTTGCAACTCTCTTATTGTTTCTAAATGTCGGGCTTTATGTAATGATGTCTCTACATGTCCAAACATGATGGTAGACGTTGTAGGTATATTCATGGAGTGTGCAGACCTAACAACGTTTATCCAATCTTTAACGGAAATCCTTCCAGGGGAGATTATCTGTCGCAAATCCTGGTCTAGGATCTCTGCTGCCGTACCTGGAAGGCTACCTACACCCGCGTCTTTCAACCCCTTTAGGTATTCTTCTACGCTCACTTCAGACCTGATAGCACCGTATAGTACTTCTTCCGGAGAAAATGCGTGTATGTGAATGTCTGGAATTTCCTTTTTTATGGCTCTGCAGATTTGAACATACAGATCTCCATCCATCTTGGGGGGCAAACCTGCCTGGATGCAGACCTCGGTTGCACCTAACATCCAAGCCTCCTTTGCCCTTCGAACAACTTCTTCTATCGGTAGAAAATATCCCTCCTCCTCCCTAAAGTCTCTGCTAAAAGCGCAAAAGCCGCATTTTTTTATACATACGTTGCTGAAATTAATATTTCTATTAACTACATATGTAACATAATCTCCGACCTTTTGCCGCCTCAACTCATCTGCCACAAGGCAGACCATGATCATCTCCTTGGAAGTTGTGTCAAGCAGCTCTACAGCTTCTTGAACCGAAATTTCTTTATGACTAAGTGATTTATTAAGTATCCCAGAAATTACGGGATCGATATTTTTGAATAGGCTATCCAAATTCAATTCTTACTGTACTCCTTTACCAAACCGCTTTCATCCACCAGTGAATCAATAAACGGCTTAAGGCGCTCTGATACAAAACCCAATGACTCGTCTAGAAATTCTGGGTAAATAGGAAGGCGAGCTCTCAAATCCCCGGCCTTTTGGGTAGTTATCCTCTCAAGGTTCTCTAAATCTGGCCAACAGTACTCAGGATTAACATGATCTATCGTGACTGGAGAAATTCCCCCCCAATCATTGATACCGGCATCTAGAAAATCTCCAAGACAGCCGGGATTAAGGTTTGGTGGAACCTGAATATTCATATCATTCAAGACGAGTCGTGCAAGAGCCACGCATTTTACAAAGTAAGAGTGAGAGGGTCTATCGAACATGGCCATTGCGGTGTCTGCTTTGGGTGAAAAATTTTGCATAATTACCTCTTGGAGATGCCCAAATTTGTTCTGAATGTTCCTCAATAAAAACAATGAATCAATCAACTCTTCAGGAGTTTCGCCTAAGCCAACTAGAAGTCCAGTAGTCATAGGAATTCTAAGCTCTCCTGCACTTTGGATCGTCTTTATTCTCACCTTTGGATTTTTACTCGGAGCCATTTCATGAGGCATTCCTTTCCTAACAAGTCTATCGCTTGCTGACTCTAACATCACTCCCAAACTCACGTTCGTATCTTTTAATGAAGACATTTCTTTTTTGGTCAGACTGCCCGCATTAGTATGTGGTAACAATCCCGTCTTTTGTAATATTAACTCGCTAACATCTCGTATATAGTCGATGATCGAGCTGTGACCTAATGACTGCAGCCATTCCCTAGCTTCCAAATACCTAGTCTCTGGTCTTTCGCCTGTAACAATAAGAGCTTCAGTACATCCCGCCATTTTGCCTTTCTGAGCGATCAAAAGCGCTTGTTCTCTACTCAACATAGACAAGTCTCTATCAGTGGGCATTTTCTTGTAAGTACAATAGGAACATGTATCACGGCACAAATTGATCAAATTAATGAATACTTTTGGCGAATAGGTGATAAGCCCAGGTTTGAATCTGTCTCTTGTCAATCTCGCCGAGCGCAAGATCGAATGGGTATCTTCAGATTCGAGAAGAAGTAGACAGTCTGTTTTTGTGATTGGTTTATCTTCCATGCATTTGTGTAATACTTCGGTGATCTCTTTCTCGACCGAACACGAAAACATCTTTAAATCTTATAACCTAACTCATTATTAACAATTAGCTATCTGTTCTAACTATTAGCTATTGCGATCTAAAGTAGTTAATTCTGGTACGACTATTCCATTATTTGCTATTTTATGAACTATAGTAATAGCAGATAACAGACTCAACTTATTGGATGCTGATCACGTTTTACTGTATATTCTCTACCATGCCAATCAACAGCGTTTTGTTTAGTTGCGTCCAGATTTGATGATATAAAAGATGCAGATATTATTGCACCACCTATTGGCGAAGCAAGGGCATATATCGATTTCGCGCGTATCCCAAATTTCAGTTGTATAGCATCAGTTATGATAATCAAAATAATTGTGCCCATATTCGATACAAATAATATAAAATCCAAAATATTACCTGATTTGATTGCAAATTCCAGAAATAAAGAGTACGGCAATACAATGAATGGACCTATTAATAAAAAAAACAGAGCTACAGTCAGCAAAATAGTCTGATTCTTATGTTGCGAATACATTGGGATCACCAATCGTCGCAATCCGTTCCACAATGTTTTCATGTCTCTTGCCCACACGGCTTGGATTTCACTTTCGCCACGGAACATTTTCATTTCAAATTTGCCCTGCTTAACCTTACTCCCTAATGCTCCATCCTCGATTAGTTCCTGCCTTACGCTTGCATGAGTGCCAACTTTTTCATATGTTTGTCTAGTTATTAGAAAGAAGCTTCCAAAAAAGTAACCTATTCGTGTATTTGGGTCATTGACCCGAAGAGCAGAAAAACGAGTGTGCAAAAAGATTGAAAGCATCGGTACTGTAATTCTAGTCCATATTTCGTTACACATAAGTCTTGGTATAACTGTTAATGCCTTTAATTGTCCCACTACTAGTGCAGTAGTAGCACTCGTCATAAGTTGAGGGCTATGTACCGTATCTGCATCGGTAAATAATAAAATGTCACCGCTAGATCTCACATAACCTTGGTAACATGCCCAGTTTTTTCCTACCCAACCTTCAGGGGCAGGATCAGCATGTATTACTATGATCCTTGCATCCTTCTTCGAATAATGATCCATAATCTCCCCAGTTCTATCAGTAGAGGAATCATCTATAGCTATAATTTCAAAATTAGGATAATCTTGTGCTAGTAAACTATCAAGACATTCTGCAATATACTTCTCTTCGTTAAGGGCTGGCACTATCACACTAATCTTTTGAAGTGCACTTTGCTTGGGGATAGCCTTGCTTAGCACAGGAGACCTTCTATATGACCTTAAAGAATATAACAGCAGATACACCCAGGTGCCCAGAGTGGCCATCGTTATAACTCCCAAGGTGAGATTAATTGTCAGTAACTGTATGTTAACACTTGAATCCAATTCTTTAGTACACGATAGTAAATTAATTGCCAGATATAGATTACTATTCAACTCATCCGGGATTTTTGGAAGGACATAATGGTAGTTTTCTGAATTCGATTGAAAAGTAGCATATTGGCAAGGCGACATTGTGCTTGCGAAGACGTTGAGCTAGCATCTTTTGCAAGCACTTTGGTAGAACCAACGTCATTCCTTTCCCATTGTTGAGATCATGTGACAATTTCTAATGAGACTTTTTAGCCATACCCAATTATAGGCATAACCACCAGACTATACGGCTTTTCTTACTAAAGTTCGAATATCAGTCTCTGTCTTCATTCAAAGCTCCCTGCTTGTACTCCGTTCCTATAAGAAGCTTTGTCTATGAGAGATCATATTATATATTAGCATAGTGGCGTATTCCAATGGCGCATTGCTTCTCAATTAAACTAACTCAAGTTATCCTGTAGCAACTGAAGATTTGGTGGTTACAAACGCCTCACTAATTTGTTGATAGATTCGTAGGAAATGTAGGCCTTTTTCGGTGGTACTGTAGGTCCGCTCTCCCTCCTGATATGTAATTAAACCATTTTCTAATAGTTGAGACAAATATTCCTTAAGTTGCACATACGAAAGGTAGGCCTTGTACATAATCCTGATCTGTGTTGCTTTTCTCCCTTTGGCTATCTCCAAGATCAACGCAATTATTTCCAGATTATTTCTATTCTTCACATTAATATCGTTAGTTTATACGAGCATTGAATAAAAACGTCGTCAAACACTATTATAGAAACGATTACTATATAGAGGTAACGATAAAGTTATAGTTTGATTAAAACTTAGGAGTGTACTATAGGTTTCTTATGCCTACGTGTAAATCTTCTATCTGACAGCTTCAAGAGGAAGCGAAATCGTATCAAATAAGAATCCATAGTAAGCACGATCCGCTATCAGATATACTCATTTTTAATATCATGTGAAAATTACAAGCAATCTGATTCAATTTATCAGTACAAAGAAACAGAGTACTTCTTTTGATGTCTATGACAAGTTGCATTTTTTTTTCGTGTGATTTTTATATGTTATACCAATCTTAAGCTATTCCGGGATTAGAATTCTTTGAATTTTTTTGATCTTGGTAGCCCTGAACTATTGCTTCATATTGCTTGTCTAATGGTTTAGTATTGAGTGTTATTCCTTCAATTTTTGAGAAGGCCTTGACAATGCTTTTTGCTGCAAGGGGTTGGGGTAATGATGTTTCAGAAATTTCTCCGAAAAGGCCAATCGCATCTAGCTTTCTCTCGCTTGCGAGGCCGAGTATTAGACCATTGAACCATGTGATACTATCGATTTCATTTCCTATAAGTTCTATTTGGAATTTTGTCAATATGCTTCTAAGATCGGGATTATTTACTACACCGCAAACCTTTGGAGCACCTGTTAGTTGTTCTTTAAGATATCCCCCTGAAGAATACAAAAGCTTAACATGTCCGATTTCTTGAATGTAATCCAAAAGGAGATTACAGAGTTGGTACAGCTCTCCAGAATCTTGTGGTTGGGTATTGCCTGTGAAAATTAACAAATTAGCATCTTTGCTGTAATAGATTTGATAGCAATCAACGGCGCATTTTACTACACCATTTTTATATATGACCCAGGGTTTTTCATTAGAAATTATTTCAGCTACGAAATCTGTCTTGAGGTTTTCAGCAAGGTAGGAAGAGGAAATTCCCCCAACTTTACCGATATCAGGCAGAGATGCGAATAATACAAAATTGTCTGACTTGAAATTCTTTATTTTGTTAATTATCATTTTGTAACATTGTTCTTTTATTACCATGTAGTTAAATATTCAGAAATCATCAAAAGAATGAATTCTGAGCGAAAGTTTCCATCGAGATGCCAGATAGAAAACCATATCGACACATCAAGACTATACAAAGTCTATTATCCGCAGTTCCTTGCTGCCTCATTGAGAAGGGCAGGAGCTCAATTTCTAGTTTACCGATCATACTAAATGACTGGGGTAAACGTGGATAAAAATCATACCATAAGTGTCAAGAAAGTCCATTGTGAGCAAAATTGATGGTACTTGAAATAGTATATACCATAAACAAATCTAGAGAAAAATCAACACATAACTAAGAGAATCTGCTATATATTTCCTGGATTAACTACCAAATTTACTGTAATTGCTCGTCCATATTGTCTATGCATTGCAAGTACAAATCTCTGCTTCTTTTTATTATCCATTTTGCAAAATCATCTAAATTGAAAACATACTGTTGTTGAAAGCTTGGTGGGATAAAGCCCCCATGAGTCAAGACCTGCACTACGACATATTTTTCGTTGATTGTTGCAACTTCTTCTTCTGCCGCAGATTCAGATTCTTCGACAGTATTTCGATAGAGTAGAATAGGTCTATTTTTCTTTTTGGATAAAATTGATGCATGAGTAAGCTTATCTCTAAACTGTTCAATTAGCCAGCCATCTAGAGTTATCTGCCTCCTATTTATGGCCAGCTGGTCCTTTCGAATCAAAATACTAACTATACTACACTTCTAATTCGCAAGTATTATAATGTAAGTGGTAACAATTTTTGACCATGTAAATTGATATCTTTTATTAACTTCGAGAGTAGAATCAAAAATGATGAAGTAATTGTAAAATCAGGTCACTCGCTAACAAAAACCTTGGATCCTTCGATTCGCGTGCATCTAGGATCACATTTCTTAAAAATATTTGTTCTCTATTTATAAGTAATGTCAATGCCCTTTAGAATGTGCAATTTACAAGCAATAACCAGTTAAACTTTTTTGAATTCGCTAAGTTTTCTTTTTGTAAAAGCCAAAACTTAAGTCAAATTTGGGAAAATCTAAAAACTTGAAAATTATTCAAAATATTTGGAACATTTGAATCTGTGTAAATGTTTCTGAATAACGATGTTCATATAATCATTCTTCATTAAAGATAGAAATATCTACTTATAATATCTACTTATTTAGTGAACATTTATTTATTCTAAAATATTGAATATCGTATTTCGTGGTATTTTCATCAGAAGCAAGTAGGAATTATGATATTACAATAATGTAGTCCTTATCTAGTGAAGAATGAAGGACTCTAATCGTGGTTCATTAAACCTAACTGGACTTTATTTATCCTAAAGTGCTGCTTGAGATTTGGCCTACAGGTTTGAGAACTGACTGGCAACCTGCAGTTGGAAAATATATGGCAATAGATGTACTGACAAATATATGATTCCAATTAACAAGCCAATGATTGGCGAAGAGGAACGCCGTGAAGTCTTAGAGGTTTTAGATAAAAGTTCTAGTCTCACATCACCTTCAAAGGACGGCGGCAAAAAAGTGCGAGAATTTGAGCAACTTTTGAGACAATTTCTACACGTAAAACATGCGATTGCAGTCAATTCAGGCACTGCAGCTTTGTATTCATCTTTGCTTGCACTTGGCTTAAAGTATGGCGAAGAAGTCATTTTACCTTCATTCACATTTGTAGCTACCGCAAATGCTGTTGTCGCAGCAGGAGGCAAACCTGTTTTCGTAGATATCAGTAAAAATAGACAAGATTATAACATCGATCCTCAAGAATTGAAATCAAAATTTACAAATAGGACAAGAGTGATTCTTCCTGTTCATCTCTATGGGAGTCCAGCAAATTTGGACGAAATTGAAGAATTTTTACAACGTTACTCAGATGGCAACGTCTTTATCGTCGAAGACGCATGCCAATCCCTAGGTTCTACCTACAAGAAAAAACAAACTGGCACATTTGGAATAGTGGGTTGCTTTAGTACGTATGCAAGCAAGGTAATGACATCTGGAGAAGGAGGAGCAGTGGTGACTGATGACGACGATATTGCGGAACGGCTAAAAATGATCAGAAACCACGGCATGGTAGAAGGCTATGATACTCGTATTCTTGGACTAAACTCGCGCTTACCTGAAATGAGTGCAGCGCTGGCTAAAGCCCAGATGTTAAAGCTCCCCGAGATGTTGGAGCGTAGAAGACATAACGCCAAACTGATGACTGAGCTGCTATCATCATCGGATAACAGGGCCTCAAATATAGATGAATATGTAATCCTGCCGAGAATTCACGAAGTCAATAAAGAGTCTAACTGGTATTTGTATACGTTAGCGTTCAAAAAGGATGGGATTAGAGACAATATACAGAAAAAATTGGTAACTGAATACAATATAGGTGCTTCTGTTTACTATGATCCTCCAGTGCACCAGACTCCATTCTATGACGAAATGGTAAAGATGAACGCTCTGAAGTTAGAAAATACAAATTGGGCCAGTAAGCATGTATTATCGCTACCTGTGCATCCACTTGTTACTGATCAAGAAATAAGATTCATCGCCTCTAGTTTGGTTGAGGCAATAAACAATCTATCTTAAGGGAATTTCCAGAATCGAAATATGAGAAGCGGATTGAATAACTTTATAAATTTTAATCCTAAAAATTCCCAAAGACCGGCATTATTGCAAACAAATGTTGCTTCTATGATATTAACTGACACCTCATAGAATCCATCTATCATCAATCGTTGATGGTTACATATATGAAGCTGCAACTAACCAGGAAACGCATATGGTTTAAATAATATGTAAATCGATTAGTTTTAGATATAATATGCCAATAGATCCAGACTTTCCGAAAAACCATCAAGTAATTGGTAAACATTCGCTTTCTGACGGTGAACACTACCATTATGTTTGGGGTCCTGGAAGAGCTGCAGAAGCTGCAGAGAACGAAGAAGTCAAGGCAGCCTTTTCTGCTAGAGGAGAACAACAAGTTCCCCTTGGTGTACACGGTACTATGGTTGCGATTGATTGGGACTCGTGTGTTGCTGATGGAGCATGCATAGAGGCATGTCCAGTACAAGTCTTCCAATGGTATAGGACAGAACAAGATGAAGCTCCTCAACAGATGGCCAATGCAACGAGCGCAGGAACCGGAAGTACAGTTAAGGAAGAGAGAAAAGATTACACAGACAAGGCGGATCCGATAAGAGAACACGACTGCATCTGGTGTATGGCTTGTGTTTCTGTTTGTCCTCCCCAGGCAGTTAAAGTAGACCAATCAAGTCTCGAGTTTCATGAAAAAGCTTCAGGCACGTTTAATGAAGCACTCTCCAAAAGCAGCGCACCTCCACCTCACGCGCACTGAATTACAAAATACACGTTCTCTTTATTTTTCGTTAAATTGCTTGTCGCTAAGATTCTACAGATCGTGCTGAAATATGTCGATATTGTGAATTGGCAAGTACATAGTTTGCATTAGGCAAGTCAGCCGTCTTGTTGAAGATGCAAGATGGACTTTAATATGTAAGGTGACTGAGGAAAATTGAATTAAAGCTCATCTAATTGTACTAGTAATTTCAAACAAAAATCCATCCATGAATATTTCAAAGTTATCAATCAGTCCTATCATCTTGCTGCTTTAGCCTTTCAGAAAATGAAATTAACTTTCCATGATCTTCAATTTTGATGTTATTGTTCACTCTTACGCTCAGACCCACAGACCTGAATAATGCCAATAATTCCCCGCCTGAAATAGATTGATTCAACTCGCCGAACTTGATCAATTCCACGATTCTGTGGACAATAGCTTTAGTCTGAATAGGAAACTGCGATTCAGCCAATCGCAATACCTCATCTCCCCTATCATATAGATAATCCAATATCACCTCTCTGTCAGTCCTACGTGACTTAGATTCGGCTTCTTGTCTTCTTAATTTCTCCTTCTCCATTAAAGACATGTACTCACGCAATTCCTTCATCTTGCGAGCCTTAATGATTGCTAGATCAGTATCATCATCTGACATCAACCTTTCATCACTCCGATAGGTACCAATCGTATTACCTTTGTTGCTATCCCAAGTGAATGTGACACATTGACTACAGAATCCACATTTTTGTATGCATAGGGAGCTTCTTCCACGATTCCATCCTTTGTTAATGACTTTATGTAAATACCCTTTGATTCTAGGTTCTTCCTTACACCGTCCACAGTATAATTTCTCTTTGCAGCAGATCTCGACATTGCTCTCCCAGCTCCATGTGCGGTTGACCCAAAACTCAAGGATTCTGACTTGCCATTACCCAACAAAAGCCAACTTGCTGTCCCCATAGATCCTGGTATAATCACAGGTTGTCCTAAATTTCGATACTTACTTGGAATTTCATTCATACCCAATGAAAATGCCCTTGTAGCTCCCTTCCTATGTACAACTAGATCGCGGATCCCTTGATCATCTACTTTATGAGACTCTATTTTCGCAATATTATGAGACACATCGTAGACAACTCGCATATTTAAATCATTTTCGCTGAGCCTCAAAACTTTCTCAAAAGTTTTTCTCACCCAGTGAGTTATCATTTGTCTATTGGACCACGCAAAATTTAAAGCGGAAAACATTCCATTTAAATATGCCTTACCCTCGGGGGATTCGTTAGGAACACATGCAAGTTCTCTATCGGGTATCGTAATATGATATTTCTTTAGTGCTCCTTCAGATAATCTTAGATAATCACTACAAACTTGATGTCCGAAACCCCTTGAACCACAGTGAATTAGAATAGCCAATTGACCTTCTTTTTGAAATCCCATGGATTTTGCAGCGCTTTTGTCAAAGATCTCGTCTACTTTTTGTACTTCTAGGAAATGATTTCCCGATCCCAAACTGCCTAATTGATGACTTCCACGTTTTTTGGCAGTCTCGGAAACTTTACTGGGATCTGCTCCTTCCATCATTCCACCTTCTTCGCATACTTCCAGATCCTCTTCCCATCCGTATCCTTGAGAGACCATGGATTTTGCCCCCTCTATGAGAAAATCATCCAATGCTGACCGAGTTAATTTGGTCGCCCCTTCGCCACCTACTCCAGAAGGGATGGCTCTAAAGAGCTCCTCGATAATAGTTCTTATACCAGCTTTTAAATCCCCCTCAACCAAGTCTGTCTTAATGAGCCTCACACCACAATTGATATCATATCCAACTCCACCAGGGCTAATGACACCCTCTACAATATCGGTAGCTGCAACTGATCCTACAGGAAATCCATAACCTTCATGCCCATCAGGCAGCACAACAACATGCTTACGAACTCCAGGAAGTGTGGATACATTTGCTGCTTGATGTATGGTCCTATCCATTAACATTTTCGAAAGTAGGTTATCGTCTGCATAAATCGTAATTGGAACTCTCATTCCACGTGATTCGTCTTTTTCCAAAGTGAATTCAAAATCACTAATTTTTTTGACTCTGTGATTACCGACTTTGGTTAATAACTCAGACATCTATATATCGTAAATTTCATTGGGAGTTATTATAAGCGTTCCTTTATCGTTCTGGTAAGAATTTGTCCTTATTAAGACATCGTACGTTTGAAGAATTTATTAAATGAGATCTAGATTGACGACTGACGAAGTTATGGAGTTAAAACTTGTTTATTATAACCCGCAGCCCCAGGTAGTTCTCCGTAGCATGCAGTGCATCATTAATATCCACAAGGGAATAGTGATGACTTATTATTTCCGATAATTTGATCTGACCAGTAGATACCAGATCCACGGCTTTGTTGAGCATATATGGCGTAGAACTAAAAGATCCTGTAATGGTAGCCTGATTATAATGTAGCCAGTTGAGATCTAAAGGTGAAGAATGCAAACTAAGTATTCCAGCGAAAATATTAATCTTAGCGTTCTTAGCGGCAATTTTTAATGCAAATTCAAAAGCACCCGGGCTACTTGTAGCGATAATAACATAATCGGCACCATAACCGTCGGTATAATTCAGAACTCGTCTCAAGGTATCTTCATGATACTTTCCGTCTACTTCATCTTCGCTGTTAAACAAAAGTGCTAAATCTGCTCCCAGAGAAGTAGCTTTATCCAACCTGCCAAGTATTTTTCCAACTAGGATAGTTCTCATCCCAGCATTCTTAGATAGTAGCAAATGAAGTAAACCTATAGGACCATCGCCAATGATTGCCATTGTACCTTTATGACGATCTCTCAGTCTCATATTGATATGACAATTTAAGCAGCAAGCGAGGGGCTCAAGAAGAGCAGCCTCGTCATCATTAATACTATTTGGAATAGGAATTAGACCTCCGATCTTAACCAATCTGGGGGGTATGTCGATATACTCTGCAAACCCTCCATTTATGCTGGATCCGATTTCTTTTAAATGAAGACATAGGTTATATTCAGCCCTATCACAATACCTGCAATTCAAACATGGAATAATAGGTGACACTGCAACTCTAGTGCCGGATTTTAAAAAAACTTCCTTGCCATGGGCTAAGGAAACAATATCATCCCTAATTTCTCCACAAATCTCATGTCCCAATATAACTGGTGGAGTTACTTTAAGATGTCCATTTCGGAATATTCGAACATCATATCCACAGACTGCACAGGCCCTCAGTTTAAGGATAATTCTTTCTTTGTCGTCAATAGATTTTAGATAATTTTTCTTATTAATTATACAGCCAGGACCATAGAAAACTGCAGCGCTCATATTTCGAAGTGTTAGATGTATATCCTTAAAATATGCTACTATGTAAAGTTTGAATCAAAACGAAATTCTTATTTCACTTTATCACTCCCCTGGAACTTTTATTTAATGCTACGTATCGTGTTCGAGATTATATAGTGTGTGACGGCTCAAATATCCAATAATCTAAGGCAATTTGGAGAGTAGATTGTTATGAACGAATAGAATTCTATATGCTTGCTTAAAAATCAAAAATATAACAAAGGTGAGGGATTACCACTTTCGTCCTTCTGCTTCTCGAATATAGTAGTATAGGTATTGTTGGGCATAACCTGAGTACCTTCCAAAATATTGTCTCATAATTGCTGAAATACGGCTATATTGAGATGGGGTCAATTTACTCTCTGGTCTGAAAGTAGTCTTACAATCTGCTCCAATAACCGATTTATAATGTCTTTCTAAGGCTCTAGCAATCCAAACATCGATCGGAAATGCTTCAAGCTTGTCTAGAGAAAATAATAGTATACAATCAGCAATTTTGTTACCAATTCCATATATATCTAAGAGGGCATTTTTTGCTTCGTTATAGCTACGGTTCGCTAGGGTTGGAATATCTAGATCATTATTGACTATACTCTTTGCAACTGCCTTGATAGCTTTAGCTCTATAGCCAACACCACAGGATCGTAACTCACTTATCTCGGCCTCATGTAAAGTCTTTATCGAAGGGAAAGTGAAAAAATCCCTACCATCCACACTGAGCCTTTGTCCAAATTTTTTGGAAAGATTTCTCAACATTTTGCGAATCATAATAATATTCGTATTACTAGAGCAAACAAATGATACCATACATTGACAAGGTTCCTGACGCATTATTCTTAGACCATACCCTCTACTTATCGTCTTTGCAATTAAAGGATCAGCCGATAAACATGAAAAAATTTCTGGAATATCATCATCTAATCGGAATACCCAATTTTGCCAACCGTGCATTTCAGGAAACGATTCGAAACAGTACTCTCGGATTGCTATAACATTATCACTATCATTGACATCAATGCAGAACTGTTCAGAAGGTATCTGTGATATTTTCAAAATATGATTACCATACGTGCCATACCATATATGGTCTAGTTTTTCCCATAAAAAGACTTGACCACTATTTATTGTAATTTCAGGATTAAAGATGTTATCGGAAAAGTAATTGGATGGCAAAGTCCATACCGTAAAGTGAAAATTTGTTTTATAATTCTACCCTATTTAGATGCGAGTCTTTTATTTTCTTCAGATCGTTTCTTAAGGCTTCCATTATTTTGGGGATTTCTCTAGCAGCGCAAGGGAGACAAATACATTGAAAGGATAGTGGATATGTAAAATACTTCTCGTTGATCGATATATCGCGCTTACATGAAACACATTTTTTTAATTTATACGGGTCGGTATTTTTTACGATCAAGTGTCCATAATCTGATCAATATGACTATAAAAATCTGATTATTAGAAGTATACTAGCCTTACCGTCATAAAAAGTATGTATGAGTACCTCGTTACCAATATCATATTTACTGCTCATACTAGGCTATACAATTTGCTTACCCACAGATACAATATAAATTAGCTTATTGACAACTATGTAAGCCATTTCTAGCAGCCTATCCATACACAATTAATTTATCCATGAGTTAGTATGGTACAGTCAGTCTTCGAGAACTAGATTGTACAGTTCTAGATATATTCACTATCTTACACAGCGCATCTTTTGGTTCTGCTTCTTATTGATACTATATAGTGGTGTCAACTAGTGCACATTTTTTCCACGCAATTAGTGCCTGCAATCGTACTTGCATATGCAAGTTGAAACAGAACACAAGATTCAAAAACAAATTGTTGATCAATCCTGAAATTTGTTCTGACGATTACTCTATGCAGCGTGAAGCAGTGACCAAGTACTATAGCAATAGCAATTGCGATATACAATCGAAGAACCTTTGGTTCTATGCTCGTAAGTATCGGCTTAAATATTTCTATATGTAATTATATGCGTGGTTCTCCAAGCAAAATGCCCTAAATGCGGGGAGAAGGTAGAGGTAGATGACGAGGCTACAAATGCGAGATGTCACTTTTGTGGACTAAATCTTTCTTACGAAGAGTATATCGAGTTAATGAAAGAAAGAGTCACAAATCTAGTTACAAATTTCCAGTCAAGTTCAGAAAACGATCCTTACTGAAATTGCAGTAATTGCAATGTATCAAAAATTTGTGGTAGGCAAATTTGTAACCAAAGCCTTCTCAAAAGTACAGATATTACTAATTGCGTATTTCAGAAAATAATTTGACGATGTTTGAGCACCTTATTTGAAATTTCGACATTCTAAAAGGTAAGAGTATATGAACTAATATTGCACTTGTAGTGTGTCCCGATTACTGAAGTTGAATTACAAGTATTTGGACATTCAATGAATCTGCAAAGAATAAATAGTCCTATGCGATTGTTTTATGGATAATTGACCCAGTTCAAAGTTATTATTTCTGATTCTAGAGGTAAAAGTCAAACTCAAGAGCTCAAAGATGTAGCAGCGCAGCCTTTCTTAGGTTCTAAGATAGGTGATTTGATTGACTCTACGACAGTAGGTATTACTGGGGGAAAAATCAAGATTACCGGAGGGAGTGATAGATCAGGGACACCCATGCGTTCAGACATACATGGTGGAGTCAAGAAATATGTACTTCTATCAAAAGGAGTTGGAATGCGCGATATAAAGGAAGGCAATAGAATTAGAAAACTTGTGAGAGGCAATTTAATAACCGAGGAAATCTATCAATTGAATTGCATGTTGGTAGAAGGCGCCTTACCCGAATTATCCCCAAACAAAGATCAAGTTGCAAAGGACGATGAAAAGAAGAAATAGAAAGTAACCACGGTAAGATCTGGCTATATTAGGATCATAGAATATTTAGTGACAATAATAACGACTATAATATTTACTGAAATGTAGTTGCTTTTATATCTTCTAGATGAGGCTATTGAGCACGATGATCGATTAACTTTCATGGAAATGCGATAACTACCTTAATATCACTCGGCAAATTCAATATATTAATTGCACTGGAGAGATACGCTACCAGAATGGTATATCAAGGAATATGGATACCAACCAAATATAAATATAGGTACGTCGGGGCACGTGGACCATGGAAAGACTACCTTAGTAGAAGCTATAACAGGGGTCTGGACAAGCGCACATAGTGAGGAACTAAGAAGGGGAATCACGATTAAGGTTGGCTATGCTGACGCTGCATTTTATAAATGCCCAAAATGTCCACCACCGGATTGTTATTCCACTAGTCCAACATGTAATAGATGTGAAGGTAAAAGTGAATTATTAAGGGTCGTTAGCTTCGTTGACTCACCTGGTCATGAAAGCCTCATGGCAAATATGTTGTCTGGATCTGCTCTTATGGATGGTGCGATCTTAGTCGTCGCTGCAAATGATCGAGTTCCTCAACCTCAAACTCGGGAACATTTGCTCGCTTTGAAGGTTCTTGGTATTAAACAAATTGTTGTTGTTCAAAATAAAGTAGATTTAGTTGATTCTGAAAGAGCGATGGAGAATTATGAACAAATAAAGGAGTTTGTAAAAAGTAGTGTAGCTGAAACTGCACCCATAATCCCAGTATCTGCTCAACATAAATTGAATATCGATGCCCTCATCGAGGCAATTGAAAATGCAATTGAAACCCCTAAACGCATGAAGGAAGCGAATGCTATAATGCATGTCTTGCGCTCTTTTGATGTTAACAAGCCAGGAATTAGAATTAAGCAAGTTAAGGGAGGAGTCATTGGTGGTGCATTAGTACAAGGAGAATTTAATATTGGAGATGAAGTAGAAATTAGACCAGGTTTTTATGATGAAAAGAAAGGCAAATACGAACCGATTACTTCCACCATCTCGACATTAGGAACAGGGGCGGGTTTGGTAGATACAGTTAAACCAGGAGGACTAATTGCTCTAGGTACAAAACTGGATCCGACATATGTAAAAAGCGATTCACTGATTGGATCGGTTGTTGGTAAACCCGGCGAGTTACCTAACGATCTTGAAGATATCCTCATTGAGGTGAACCTTTTTGATACCGCAGTTGGTACTCAAGAATTAGTTAAAGTTGATCCAATCAAGGCTAAGGAACCACTGAGGTTAAACATCGGTACCGCAGCAACAGTGGGAACCGTTGCCAACACCAGAGATAACAAGGTAGAAATTAAGTTAAAAAAGCCAGTTTGCATGATGCCTAGAAGTCGTGTAGCAATTAGCAGGAGGATAACTGATAGATGGAGATTAATAGGGGCTGGAATAGCATCTTAGCAAAGTGGCTGAACCTTGCCAAAAACTCTAACAATTTGATGCGCGTTATGTGAAACTGGAATCGGTCATAACCAATTGTTTTGTCTGAAATTTAACATATTTTGTAGGTAGGTTATAGGGCTAGATCACAATAACATTGATGAAATCTCCGCTTTTGTAAAGTACTAGGCATCTATATAGGATGATGTATTCTAGTTTTAACCTGCACAATATCGTCTTGATATTCATATGAGATTGTCCAAACAAGTGATCTAGTTCAACTAATAGATTTTCAGTCTATTCCCCTCATGAATTATGAGAAAGTTTTTAATCTGGAACTAATCCGACATAATAGCGAATGAAAGTTCTCGATATTGCGAAGACAAAAGTGTTTAGCCTTCTTCCCGATGAGACAGTAGGTAAGGCTTTGAGCATAATGTCAGAAAACAAAATTCATCAAATCCCGATTGTTGATAATGATTCAATTTACAGGGGTATGATATTTGCAAAACAATTCGTGAATATAAATGCACTCCCGGATTCTAAAGTCAGGAGCTTCATCTGTAATACACCTATCGTGGAAATGGAAGAGCAGCTTGAAAAATGCGCCCAGCTTATGGTTGTCAGTGCGAATAGAGCGTTGCCATTACTTGATAACGGTAGACTCGTAGGCTTAATTAGTGAAACTGATATCCTGAAGACTTCGGATTTCGGACATGCCAGAGTAGACGACGTTATGTCTGGCGCAATAGTGATTGAAGAAACAAATACCCTAGGAAATGCGCTTTCTAAAATGCGTCGATATAACATATCGCGACTTCCAATAATTAATCCAAAAGGAGTATTAGTTGGTATCATCAACGCTCTAGATATTGCTGATGTTCTATCTACTCCTCGAGAAAGGTCCACCAAATCGAAAGGGATTGGTAGTCTAGCAACAATCAAAGATCTTGAGGTAAGATCGATTATGAAACACTCAATTTCTGTTGAAAGGGGCACGAAAGTAAACGATATTATTGATTATTTCGATAATAACGAAGAGATCGTTATTGTCGGAGATAATAGACCCATAGGAATTATTACTCCAAAAGATATCTTGGAATTAGTTCTTCCACGGGTTAAAAAACCTACCATCCATGTGACGCACATGGTGGATGAAGCTACCCGTTCTGAAATCGAAGCGCAGATGCTAAAATTTCTGGGAAAAATTCAAGGAAAATTGGGAGATATTCAACTAGCAATTGTTTATGTCGACAAACATAAGACTAGAAAGTATTCGATGCGAGCTAGGTTATTTACAGATAAAAGAGTTATTGATGCAAAAGGTGTTGCTTTTGATCCATTGAGCGCATGTAAGGCCATGGTATCCAAACTGGATAGAAGATTGAAGTCTGAGCATGGCCAAAGAGTTAGAGATAAAAAACATGCAAAGTCTGCAAGAAACAGTATGAGATAAAAGAAGCGCAGATGAGGAGATTCGAACTCCTGATCGCCAACAGGCGAATCGGCTTGCTCTTAGCCTCGTAACTCAAGGCCGACGCATTACTATGTTCATGTTGTTAGAACATTGAAGACCACTCTGCCACATCTGCACGATTCATATCGTTGGCAAACTTACTATTATATGTTAACAAATGTACATAGCTTGACTTCTCACTTGCACCTTTTTATCGCTTCATAACAAACAAACACATTAAATGTAGTCATATAGTAGAAGGCCCTGCAAAGTGAAAATAGAATAACAGCTTTTGTTTCATACCATCAAACATTCCAACTAAAGATTGACTATACAAATTGAAAATTTCCAACACCTAGGCTAAATCATTATCTGGGTGAGTTCCTTTCACTAATTTTCAATATCGCTTTACGTGAAGAATATGAATGATTGAATCCGTATGACATAAAATCCTATTAGATCTAGATGACAAAATCAAACATAATTCTCGCCATAGTCAATTATTCACAAAAGAAGGAAGGGACAGTTAAACTGACTATAGGCCATAATCAATTATCACTTACTTTTTTGTCTTTTTTTCTCCCTTCTTCGCAGTCTTTGCTGCTTTCTTCTTTGCTGCCATTTGCAAAAGAATAAAAAGATTTCGTATTTAAGTTTTTTATAACAAGATATCAGATCAAATTTTTTAGGATTTGATCTTGTATATAATTAGTCTTTGTTCAGAATTTTAGTTTCGCAGACTTTGACCAAGTCACGGAAATTCATAGCATCATTTTCAGAGCCCACGATAGTTCCATAATGCATAGGTACTACGAATTTAGTAGGTTTTATAAGCTCATTTGTGGCCTTGGCAGCCTCTTCGGAATTCATAACATACGTTCCAGATACTGGTACCAAAGCTACATCCGGTTTAGTGATCTCCATTTCTGGGATCATATCTGTATCACCCGCATGATATACTCGATATTTATCTAATACAATTACAAATCCTACCTTTTTATCACCTCTGGGATGAAAGCTCTTGTTAGTATTATATGCAGGTACGACTTCAACAGGCACGTCTTGAATCACCAATTTGTCCCCTGGTACAACTCCCTTCAATTCATGTGGAAGAGCAGATAACTTTTCAATGCATTCAATAGAGGCCAATATCATAGTATCCGATTTCAAGACTTCCTGCATATCGTCTAAACTCAAATGATCATAGTGATTATGAGAGATCAGAACTAAATCTGCATCGTGAGCTTTTTTTCTCGATTCTCTCAATTTGTACGGATCGATGTAAAGAGTCTTTTGTTCATTTTTTTTTGTAAAAATAATCTTGAATCCATCATGACCTAGCCATGCAATCTGAAATGAATCATAAGTTAGCATGATATATTTTTTAAAATTATTTTTATTTAAAGGTTAATATCTACTATAGTTGGCGACTATTATTCGATTTTTACTAAGTGTAAAAACCAATATTTCAATTTCAATCAGCTTTTTCTTCAAATTTTTGTCCAAGGTTGCGGCAGCGCATTTATTCGTCTTGGCATAATCAAATATAGCGTCGTCCACTGACTGGGATCGGGTCAATTTGACCAATTTGAATTTAGATCGAGCAATTTTAATGGCGTTCCTTGCAATCATTGATCGCTTTGGTCCCGCCATCACTTGAATGCGCTTTAGTTCTTCCAGCACGACATCTGGAACGATGAAGCACAACTTGCCCATATCACTCTCCATCATATCAAGTTGTCTAGTCGGTTCAGAAACTAGAACCATTAGAAAACTCGTATCACAAATTACCTTCATGATTTAAACAAAATAACTAAAATTCATCGAAATATATTCTGTAGATGATTCGTAGAATCCTTACATCTATCATCAGAATATTTAGTTTACCGATATTCTGCTTATCAGATAGTGTACGAGTAACTAAAGATGATGTTATAGAGATTAGAGGTAAGCGTAGAACTGTTGCCAAATGTTTGCCTCTCTATCCTTCAGATGAAGGCAAGGGTATTATCAGAGTAGACGGTTTGGTAAGAAATAACGCAGGTGTGGCCATAGGAGATACTGTGGTAGTAAGAAAGATTAAGGCAGTTCCAGCTGAAAAGGTGA
>JBEDUN010000068.1:0-4884 GCA_040414675.1 Nitrososphaeraceae archaeon
CTTCTTAATGCAGGATCTATTGCATTTATTCTGTTGGTAGCCGCAATAACAACTACCTCGCCTCTTGCTTCTAATCCATCCATTAATGACAACAATTGAGAAATCACTCGTCTTTCAACCTCTCCAACCACTTCTTCTCTTTTTGGAGCTATGGAATCGATTTCATCTATAAACATAATTGTAGGTGCTTTTTGTTTAGACTCTTTGAAGATCTCTCTTAACCGCGCTTCAGATTCGCCATAAAATTTGCTCATAATTTCAGGACCAGAAATACTAATAAAATGAGCATTTGTTTCGTTAGCAACAGCTTTTGCAAGTAATGTCTTTCCTGTACCGGGAGGACCATGAAGTAGAACACCTTTTGGAGCTTCAATTCCAAGTTTCTCAAATATCTCTGGATGTCTTAGTGGAAGCTCGATCATTTCCCTAACCTTTTGGATTTCCTCTTTTAATCCACCAATATCTTCATATGCTACAAGTGTTAACCCCGTAGTTTGGCTTTTTTCTGCGAACTGAAATATTGTCTTTTCTGTTATCAAAACTGCAACATTAGTAATAGTGTGACTGATGTCAGGCTTAGTGTTAGTATTATTAATAGTACTTGTATTATCTCTAATATTAGGATCGGTACTAGACGTTGCACTTACAGCAATAACTTGGAAAGTAAGTCTTCCGCCAAAATATGGAACCATAATATTATCCCCTTTTGTAACAGGTACGCTCTCCAAGGCGTCAGCTAGATATCTCTCATCAATAGGGGGTATTGCTTCTAAAGGGGCAACTATTATTTTCTCAGCTGTAAGCACTTTGATTTTACTTATTTTAATTGTGTCTCCTATAGCAACGCCTACATTATTCCTTATGAGACCATCTATCCTAATGATCCGTTTTCCTTCATCACGAGGGTAAAGAGGCATACATTTGGCAACAGTTCGTTTGCATTCTCTTAAAATTTCTATAACATCACCAGTAGTTATGTCTAAATAGTTCATAGAATCATAGTCAATACGTGCTATACCACGACCAACATCCCAAGTGTAGGCCTCAATTACTGTCATGGCTAGAATAGGCTTGTCGTATCGGCCGCTCACAATATTAGCTGCGCACTACTTTAGATAAAGCTTGTATTTTCAGAAAGGAACATTTGATTCGTTTCTATAATAATATCTTTGACGTACGGTTAGACAAGATTATATCTATTTCATTAAATCAATTATAGTCTTTGTGATAAGTTTACAAAATCGGTTAATAGAATTCCACACACATATGCTCAGTTAATATTTGAAACCTTCATATTTGTAGTCCCTGTCCATATTGGCATATGCTATTGTCACTCATGATAGATAACATAGTAACAAATTTGCCCAATATTTACAAGGGACAAAGGGCCTAGATCTTGATCTTTCATACAATAGAGCGAATATCAGCTGCACAATAAGTGCAGTCTGCTGCGGAAATCTACTACTCAATAATATACCTAAGAATAATTAGTGCCAAATTCGCAATTTAACTGTCTGTTTAGAAAAGTTCAAGTAAATCATCTAATACTCGGATTTCTTTAGAAATCAAATCCTAGTAGAGCCTCCCTAGATATATTAAGATAAATATTATTTCCATCATAATGATCCACTGTTGACTTGGGTATTATATATTCATGAGATTTTACAGTCGCACCTTCTATTATCACCAACTTGTCCTTATATTCTGCAATCACATTACCGCACGGTTTTCTATCGTTAGCCCTAACTCCTTTTTTTGATTCTGTTACATGAGACCAATTAATCATAAAGCTTTCATTAAACAGTTGCTTTTTAAGATATATAAAGATCTTTATATTTTAAGGCATTGTAAAAAACTAATCAATATTGTGAGATTTAACCAATCTGTGTATATTATAAGCTATGCATCTAAATTATAGGTTAAGAAAGTAGATTATGCAGCCCATACAAACATAGATGTATAGCATATTATATCATAATTCTAACGCGCCCGTTACCAACACATCAGGATACACTTCTATTTGTAGAAAGATTATGATTTGTCTATTTTTAGAGTCTTACCGTGATGTCCAATTAACTGTTGTTTTTGCTCATCAGAGAATTTGTCAAAATCTTTTTGATGATACAAACAAAAACCTTTCACGTCGACATCAAATTTAATCGGCAATGATAGCTCATAATCAACAAGGTCGTTATATTGAGATCTGTGGGTATAGGACCCTATGTCACCTATAATCGAAAGACCTCTCTTTCCATTTTGCTTTGCATGATTGACCAGGTTTCTTTTAAATAACATGTCTGGTTGTGCAGCAAAATATTCTTGCATGGAATCAATTATCACAAGTTCGTTTTCTTTTTCACATTTGGAGACATTTATGCCGCTCTTTGAAAGAATTTGTCTTACCGAGTTAGGAGTTTCATAAAACGGATTTATAAGAATGATTTCATTATTGTTTATTGTTTGATTCTGAACATATTTGGAATACAATTCTCTAAGTATAGGCAAGTCGGGGTAGACTATTAAATAATGATCGCCGTAGTCTGCTTGAATAATCTGGTTTAAGATGTCATTAACACGATAGCTTGGTAGATTTTCAGTCATTTGTTCCATCTAAATGAGATATTGTGCAACATAGTATAATAAGCACTACTACATAACTTATAATTTTACAAAATAGTATTCAAGTCAGTTGTCTTATGTTATCATTGCTACTATCTCAAATTTGGGCTTGGTAGTTGGACATTTTCCTCTTAGTTTCCGCTAGAAGCTGTAAATAAAAAATTTATACTAACTAGAAATTTTAGACAGTCTCAACAACCACCGTGGATAATTTAAAGGCTGCACTTGCTATATCAGCGTTTACTCCTAGTGATAATGTTCATACTGGTTTAATTTAGTATCAAGATTCTTGGATTGGATAGCGTAAAATTTAGTAACGGCATTTATCAAGTAGTCAAGATTGTCATCACAGCAAACATGATCCATTTATTCATGTTTATCATATGATGGGCTGTGGAAATTAAGTCAAATATCAAGTCTTTGTAATGCAGCATTAATTAGAAATGCTGCACATTAAATAGCTGCTTCGTTCGTACAGCCTAAAAAGCTGCTCCAACGTTCAACTCGGCCATATCAAGTCCAGTAATTTAGATTGAATGAAAATATCCTCTACATTCTGGATTTGAGATGGCCGCTGTTGCTGTATTTATGTCTTGTTTTCACATTTTCATTATTCCTAGCGAAAATATTGGGTCTAACCACAGTCTTATAGTTTGTTTACCATAGTATAATGATCTTATTCAAGATTTCGAACCGATTTGTTGGTAGATTGGTATCGTCTGATTGCAAAACAAGTGACCGATCTATCGGCAATTCCTTTCTCAGTTTGATGATCTGTAATCTAATAATTTAATAATTTAATGACCGACTTCTGCTAAAATCAGCTTCCTGAGTATTTGAATTCGGTTAACACTATCTGTAATACCTAGTAATAACGTTTAGAGACTAGAGCCAAAGGAAGTACTTCTTGTCGATTCCCAACATAGTTTGGATTATATAAGATCTGTTAAAGTAACATGATAACATTTAGTACCAGTAATTGTTTTATTTCTTCCTTCGCCTGGAATTCTATGATGTATCGAATAAATCTCAGGGTTTGCTCTTTATTATATTCTGTGGGAATTTGGTCTTTTGGAGGACTGAAATTATCGTAGATAATCATTATTTTTAAAGCGGCATGATTGCTTTTGAATATTATATTTATGAAAATAAATTACATTTAGCCGATTGAAGCTGCCGACTGATTTTAGTTGTTTAGTTATCTAGTTGTTTGTTTGTTTGTTTGATGTAGGTTATATCGATGGTCCGACCCAGTCCAGCCCGTGTCAGTATGGATATACCTCTCATTTTTATAAGATATAACTGACTAGATCTGCTTTAATGAATACATGAATATCTCCTGTCGAGTGAGCGAAGAGCATCAATATAAATCTAGAATTCGTCTTAATTTATCAATTGATGAAATAGGATTTACTTCTACTTTTTTTATTTGCAATAAAGTTACAAAACCATGACTTGCATTGGATAAAGTTATTAAAGCGTCGGACCTGAATTGGTTTGGTCCAAAGAATGTGCCTTTATCTTATGAATAGACTTGTAGCCGAACAATTTAACAGCATCATCAACGCTTGACTCCATTACTTCGGTTATAGACCGTATTGCCTTATTGCCATAATGTGCAAGCGCATTGATTGCCTTTATTTGTTCTATGGAATCCTCGGAATTGGTTACACCTTCCTTTATTCTATTAATCTCATCATATTCAGACAATTTTATTGGGTTCACTTTCCGTGTGTTGCGTACTATGAGTATTATGATATTTAGAAGTATACAGGGTATCGATACATACTTTCTTTAATAGAGAAACTTTGACTAGTCTGCAAAGAATGATTTAATTAAGTAATGAAGATAACCTGACTTCACAAAAGGAACTAAAGAAAATAGGAAATACAGAATCTAATATGTAGTAGACTGCTAATCTTATCGATAATTTACATAATGAACCTGCAGAAAGACATTGGTGATGATGTAGAAAAAAATAGTTGATTATTGCCCTTAGTAATCAGAGCAATACATTACTTTTTATTACTTTTTGCCGCCCGTTAATAGATTGCCTAGTCCTTTGAGTCCGCCCCCAACTGCTTTACTAATATTAGATAGAACTCCACCACCTGCTTTTGTAGCGTTTTTTGCTGCTTCGCCCGCTGTTTGACCTGCCTTTGACATATTACCACTTGTCGCTTGACCTGCCTTTGACATATTACCACTTGTCGCTTGACCTGCCTTTGACATATTACCACTTGTCGCTTGACCTGCCTTTGACAT
>JBEDUN010000069.1:0-132073 GCA_040414675.1 Nitrososphaeraceae archaeon
TGGTGATGGTGGTGATGGTGGTGATGGTGGTGATGGTGGTGATGGTGGTGATGGTGGTGATGGTGGTGATGGTGGTGATGGTGGTGATGACCTCCAGCAAAAGCTTCATTGCTAACAATAGGTGCTATTGCGAGCAATGACAACGCAATCACTAGTATGCCTACACCAATGATCATTGATGTCTGTTTTGTTAACATCAATGTACTAGAACTTTCTCACGTATATAAAAGGACCGTTAGAAATTTCTAAAGATTATACCTATAATATATTTAGGTATATTATACACGTATATTATACCTATATTTTTACGCAGGATATCAAAACCGAAACCAGAACCAAGGCCAAAAATCAATTGTTGCACTTGCTGACATAGGTGACATTATAGCTTACCGACATGGGTTACACTTTGTGTGGAAGTGTATCCCATATAGAAATCAGAACAAAGTTTAATCTAATACATGAAAGAGGATGGACTGGTAATACAAGCAATATTAAGAGATATGGTGTATCCAGAAAGACTTACTACAAGTGAAATAATAGATACAAACTGAAAGGGGATGGAAGGTTTATCAAATCTCTCTACAAGACCTCAATACTATCAAATACAGAAAGATGACACCAGAGCTAGAAGAGACAATACTTGATCTACGGTTAACCAAAAGATTTGGATGTAACAGGATCAAGTTTAGACTAAAAAGAATCATTGGACTGTCATTAAGTACAAGAACTATATACAAGATGCTAAAAAGACACCCTTAACATTCTCAGTGAAAAAAGCGGGTTGGTACACGTATTCCATAGGCTATGGGCGTCCTATTGCATCGCTAGAGCTCTTAGTTTATTGTTAGATTAGGAGACTTTTTACTGTTGTTTTAGCTGCTCGCTTGGTTGCATTTTAATTATTATTGCTGTTGTTGCGGGTACAAATTCGGCAGTTTGCGCCATTGTATCTCAAAATTTGGAATACAGTTATTATCTTATGATGTGTTAGATTGTTGTTTTCCAGGTCAAATTATTTGACATATTTTAAATAAGTTGAATGTGAAGCGATATTGCAAGTGTGTCTCGTAACGTGACGCGCTCTACCATATCCGTTCCGAATATGACGCACAAAAGCATTCGAGCTAGGTGGTGTGAGCTGCTGTTTATCACTGGTGATGGTTTGGTTACAGCAGCATCTTACCATCTTTTTCTAGTCCTAGTTCTGTCTGCTGTAGTATAGGGCTAAAGGAATAATAGGTAAAGAAAAATTAAGAGATAGCATCCTATTGAGCGGCAAGAAATGCATAGACAGTTTCACACTTGTGTTGGTTATTGAAACGTGGTAGGCCACTAGTCGCTCCTTTTTTATTTTCATCATTAGCTTTGTTATGGAGAATAACAACTCTTTGGCTACTTAACACTAAACAGAAACCTCTGGATATAGACCAGTTGTATCTTCGTAAATAACATCAAGAGGTATATTACTATTATTGTTATTGTTTAGTATTAACGGGAGTGTTTGATATAGCTGCAAAATGGATTTTGTAAGAGCATGAATTTCTTTATGAGCAGCAATTTGAACAAATGGTTGATTATCATATTTTCTAACGACTTCCCATAAATCCCTACGTTGCTCATTTAATTCCATAATCCTTTGTCTGTATTCGTCGATGTAATCATCTTTACCTACTGAAAGATTTCTCAGCCATTCCTGAGCATCACCTTTTGTTTTCTGTATAATATTAAGTAGACCTTTCTCTGATAGGATATTATTATATTTCCTTAAATTATCGTTTACGACTGATAAAATTTGTTTATGATTGTATCCTCTTGCCCTACACACAAGTATTAAACTCTTGGTCTCTTCTCTTTCTAAGGCCCCCATTCTAGGCATAAAACTATATATCTTATTAGCAATTAACTACTAGATAAGTATACATCTATTTTTCCCTAACGAAACTGAAGGAAGCCTTACCTTGGTCAAGACTATTTTGCTTGGATGAATTCAACACATTGCACTGTTCGCTTGCTGACAGCGTTTAGCCTATAGGAGATAGATCTTATTCTTGCTGATTTATGATGACTAAACTCACAGATAATGCAACTAACTATCTATTTATTATTAGTTTTCACGTACTTTTCATTCACTCTAGGAATTAAGGTGCAGTTACTGTGATACAGTAACTCCTAAATATGTGTCAGCATTTAACTTAGGTATGATGGAGAGAGAACAAAAATCTGCTTACAAACTTTTACAGGTTAACGGTAAGACTATTGAATTTTACCTAGAGGACTGCAAGACTGGAATGCAAGAATGTCTTAAAGATAAGTCTGTGGATGTTGTTGTTACATCGCCCCCTTACAACATTGGGATTAATTATAACAACAATTACAAAGACAACTTATCTCCAGACAAATATCTAGATTGGATTGAAGACATAGGTATTGAAATAAAAAGAGTGTTAAAGGACCACGGTTCTCTATTCCTGAATATCGGAAATATACCATCAAATCAATCCATAGCGTGGTCAGTTGCGTTTCGTATGATGAAGCATTTTGTTCTTCAAAATACTATAGTATGGGCAAAATCAATTTCTGTAAAAAAATCTGATGTATGCAATAACCCTAACATTATAGCAGATTTTTCAATAGGTCATTTTAAGCCTATTCCCGGTAATAGATATTTGAATAACTGCTATGAGTTTATTTTCCATTTAACTAAGAAAGGGGATACACAGTTAGATAGGTTAGCAATAGGTGTTCCGTATCAAGACAAAAGTAACATCAAAAGATGGAAATTCACTAACAATAAAGACAAACGTGATGCTGGTGATGTCTGGTATATACCTTATAAAACAATACAGAACAAATCTGAAAGAGGACATCATCCTTCTCCCTTTCCAGTTCAACTTCCAGAAAAATGCATAAAATTACATGGGCTTGCTGACAATGCCAACCTTGTAGTGTTAGACCCATTTTGTGGTATAGGCTCTACAGCTGTTGCCTGCAAAAGACTTGGTATATCTTTTATTGGATTTGACACAGAGAAGAAATATTTGGATGAAGCTATGATAGGGGTTATGAATGACCAAGGAACCTCGTTCCAAAGCATGATAGACACCATAGAGCTTTTTCAGAAACCTTGGACATGATCGATTGTCTCGATGCGAGAAGACGACCTATTCAGAAACATCAGAGTAGATAATTCAAACTGGTCGATACCTAGTTTAAGTTCTCATACTATTAGAAAGATAAAAGAATACACACACGCGTGTTGTGAACCACAACTTCATTTATCACTTTTATTTATCTGATTCAAAACTGTTCTGTATACTTGTAACTATGTTTCATGTCTAAAATCCATTCTAGTGTGGTAATTTCACTTTCAACTGCAGCTGCAGACATGAGTGCATCTGTAGGCAAATCCATATACTGGTCTTCTCTCTGAAAGTCTTTTTTATAATTTTTATTCCAGGATTCTTTAACTTCTTTCAACCTTTGACGTAATTGATTTTCACTTTTCATCGCTTTATTTTAAGTAGAGGATATTATTAAAAGTATTCCCAGACATACTCTTAAATACCCACTTAAGTTAAAGGCTACTTAAGAGTTTACCAACTAATGCCTACAATCAAATTTATTGGTAAAATAACCACAATGGGAAAAAAGAAAGTTGTGATTTATGTGCCCCAGCAGAATCACAAAGAGATTCTCAAATATTTCAAGGGTAGACACGTAAGAGTGACTGTAGAGGATGCTATAAGTGACTAATAAAGCACGTAGTTCGGATTCTGCTATTAATGATGATGATATAAATAAAAGATATGAATGCACTTAACTCTAGCTACCGCTCTTGACTCACCACGATCAGTATCTGTATCTGTTTAGTCAATGTGCACAAACATGTCTGACCTATATCTCGCCTTCATAGACTGGGTAAAAAAATATCTTGCGTCTGCTATGATTGGTTTGCCATCAGTATTTTTCTGAAATAATATTTTAAGACCATAGAATTTACAGTATTGATAGGAACATTATCGCGCGTAGATTTTGCATCAACCTCCGTAATTATTTTGATTTTGGCTTTAGCTTTAGCATTGGCTGCTTGCTCTTGTTCCTTTTCTAGTTGAGATTTTCGGAATTGAACACGGCATAATCCATTCAATTATGATTCCCTACTCCGAGTTGTTGCGGTATGATACGAACTCGCTACAAGTCTCACATTTCTTAGATAGGTGGACTTTCCAGTTACTAGCAAATCATACAAAAAGTATATAGCTTCATGGTCTTCAATATGGCGTGCACATTCACAAAACACCGATTCAACTGTCCATAACAGATTATCATTATCACTATTATTGTTTTCTACCGGTTTTCGCTCTTGTCTAAACAAGCTACTTGTTCACCTATGCCTCCAATATGGACAGAACTTACAATTAGGATGCCAGTGATGAGCCTCCTTCTTTTGTATGTCCCTAAGTCTCAAATCTTGCATGTAGATGTAGTATCTATTTAGTAACGGCCTGATCTGAGGTCTATTGCCGTCCCACTTCTGGACTATTTCAACTTTCTTAGGAATTTCTGACTTGGAATTATAACCACCTGGTATTCTTAGCATACAGTTTTTAAGCGACATTGTTGCATTATGGCACTCATCCATCTTACCATTTGACAAATAACGCTCTGCAAATTGCAATAATCTGCGAGAGGGTTGTAGATGTTCGAACTTACTGAATATGTCCTGTTGTTCTAGTATGAAAGCCTCTACCGGCTGGTATATATGATACCCGTTTCCAGACCAGATTACTGTAGGAGATCCACCTAACTTTTCTTTTATATTTGATAGGGTATGAGTTAGAGCCTTGTCTAGTTTGTCAGCAGTTCCAAGCGTTCCAAGGTCTAGATCCATAAACAAAAAATCCGGTGATACCAATTGACAAAGCCCTTTTCTCCAATTAGTTGAATGATAGGCTGATATCCTACAGTCCAGACCGTTAGCCTGTCTGAACATTGTAAGTGCCTCCTCCTTGCAGAAGACTGTTAGTTGCTTACCTTCTGTGGTCTTGGTGGATATATTTCGAGGGAATATATTATGAGGCTTGAAGTGCCGTAAAACAAGGTCTAGCCCTCTGGTAATAGCGATATCAGTGTCAATTTTAGCCTGGTCGTCTTCTCTCTTATCCTATATTACAGTAGTCATTGTGTATCAGCTACCTCCTTCCTCCGTCGTAGTAGGGTCTGGGTTGGTTTTGGTGCTGGTATTGGTATAGGTATCGAATTGGGGCATATGGGGCGCTTGGGGCACATTGTTTTCGGTTAGGTGACTTCCTTGGGACTGATCACTCTCCACATATGAACCTGTTTCTCTAGCGATACCTATATTATTTACATTTTCTTTGTTGTTATTTGCATTTTCTATATTACTATTATTGTCGAAAATGTGTCTATCTAGTCCATAATGCGCCCCATCCGCCCCATCCGCCCCATTCGTAACTTTTATGTCTAAGTCTAGATTATACTTCTCTTTCATTCGCTCTAATCGTTTTACGTCGAAAATGAGCTTCCTCTTATTACCCTTATGTCCTGGCCTCTTGGCATAAAATTGGGTTTCTAATATCTCTGTGATATCCTTATGAGAAACTTCATTGAACTCTTCGGTCTTGTATGTGTACTTGCTTATTAGCTCACCGTCTGGTAGCGCCTCCTTAAACGAGTTCCAGATTGATGAGGACTCTAATGTAGGACCATATTTGTCAACCAGATCAAATACTATAGGACACAGGAATGCCGTTAGCGTGTTAGCTTTAGCCTGTCTTCTTTCATTTACAAATTGACTTATAACCGGTCTTAAGACGTTGAACGTCTCTGTATTCTGGAATACTCTTAGTAGTGGCTTAAACAATTGTTTTTCCCTATTTTGCAGGTTTAGTTTGATATTGGGAATTCTGTCATGATAATGTAGTAGCCTGTATATCAGTAGCGAATTCCTTATACCGTTCAATTCCTCTAGTTGTTCCAGGTCCTCGTCGTCACCTGCAGGATTAATTATCTCTGATATATCGTATTTAGGTATACCATAAGTGCAGACTAGTTCCACTAGTCTTTGGTTGAATCCCTTGGCTTTTTTTGAGTTTGGCCTTTTCTCTCCTGCAAATGCCTTAAAGCAGAATGTATTATAGGCATCCTGTTTCCTTCCTCCAGTTTGAGGAATGTCGAGCCTAAAGACCTTGATACCGGCAGTATATCCATTTTTATAGATCTTCATTTTTTCACGGTCCTCGTCTATATCGTCAGCCTCGTCTTCGCATATAGTACCTATACCTTCATACTCTGTACCTAGAAATGAGTAGATGTTAGCCGGTGTCATGTCTGAAGAAAGCATGTTTCTATATGCCAGAAAGTGAATTATATGTAGATTGTTTGATTTACCAGAATCGTTATCACCTACGAAAAACAGGTAATGGGTCAAGCCCATTTTATCCTGAAAATAAGTAAAGATACAGTCAGCAGCGCATATAGAAATATGATAATCGTCTTCTGCGATATATTTATACCATATTCTTGTTACCTTTCTATAAAGAGTATCGAGCGTTTCTTCCCTTGCTTGGGTAACTGCTTTTTCAAGTGTTTCTAATGTGTTAAAGATATACGGCTTATTAACATAAGCAGACTTTTCAAATGGTACTAATATACTGTCGTCGTTGATATCTATTGTATCCTGAATAGCTATATTTCCAGCTGCCTTAGAAACTAACCATTTCGGGGTCTCGCCTACAATAATTGCTTCTGCTATAATAGACTTTGACTTGTATACTTGCGAATAGGATTCTTTTTTATCATTCTTACTAGCGACCTGCTTTTGTGCCTCCACATATAGATCAGAGAATAATAAAATTATCTTTTCTACTGTCTTCTGGTCGCCGAAGTGACCGGAAAATATCATTTTTTCCTGGAGTTCTAATAATGTCTTTTCTAGTTGATTCTTGTAATATCTAGACTGCGCAAACGACTGACCGTTATACAGATACAAGTACTCCTTGGTTATCTCAACCTTGGAGACACCTAACGCCTTAATCTCGTCTGTTAAGGGTATATCTACCAAGTGTAGGACTCTCCCACGTTAGCATTTCGTGTATTAGATAGTGTTTATATGCGACTTTACTGGATTGTATGGTTGATAACATCTTACCTTTTCTTTTCTCCCATTCTGTTTCTCTGAATAGTATTAGCATAATCTACTTCGGCCGTGGTTACTGTATTTACTCTTAGGACAATCATGAGCTTCGCCGCTGTCTACCTGTTAGGACAATCATGAGCTTCGCCGCTGTCTACTTCTAAAGGAATGCGCTTACCGCTGTCTGAAGTTACTTCATCATCAAAATAGATTTTCTCATGACAGTATCGACGTATCAAAGGATGTTTTTTACGCCATGCATTGAATGATTGTTCACAATGATGCAGCTCTTTGCTGTCTAGATCTAAGGGTATTTTCTTTCTACTCTTCTGACTTACGTGCTCATTATCGAATGTGATCGACTGATCACAAAATTTACATGTTAACATTCCGATTCGACCTTTGACAAGTGACAATCACAATAACAAACACTCCACTTCTGGGAACACATGTGTATTTCGGTACCTCTGTTAGTAACTTAACTAATAGTCTAGAATCACGCTTCTTTTACCCTCAAACACTGCTTAACGATTATGGCCATCTGCCCTAGATCAAAGGCTTTGTAGGGCATATGTTTGAACACAAATAATTTCATGACTTCTATTGATGACATTCCTATAAACTCCGCTATGAGTATAATCAATTTGTGAATATTTGAGTCAGTATCGTTATCATCAGATTGGCCCAGTTCATAGATACTCTTTATATGCTGCTCCTTGGCGGAATCTGCCAGAAATTGATCTTTGAAGTAATCCTCCAGGTGTAGTTTAAACTCGACTGTCAGCTCGCCATTCCTCCTCAGTATTCCTAGGTCTACCATTCTTTCAAGTATTTTATGATCTTCCTGATACAGACGATCAAAAGACCTATTATATAGACTAGCAACCAGTGGAATCATGCTCTTTATATCCTCCAATGTTTTATCCTCGAGTGTTTCAGATTGTTTCATGATAACGTCACGAGTAAGATCAAAATCTCCTTCAGGATGATCTTTACGTTTGATAGCACCAGCCCGTACTGCACAGATATAGCGTGGTATTAATATATTAAAAAAGGAAACAGTATTTGCAGGCTTTGGATTCTCAAACTTCTTCTCAAATAACTCTGTAAACCTCTCAAATGACTCTGTAAATTGTGTTCTGCGATTTGGATCGTTTATGTCATAACCCTCCCTTAGTTCCATAATATTATAGGATATACACAGACGGCATTCGCGATCATACTTAGCGTAAAGTGATTTATCAGTCTCTTCTCCTATGAAATAATTTCTGGGCATTCATATTCCTTCCTTGATTGCTTTATAATCACATAGTGCTGCAGCTATCTGTTTTATCACTGCTAGGTTGTCCAAGTTTACCTCCAAAGTCTTTGGACAACTCCATTTTCTATCACCGTGTTCGAAAATCACTTTTTGATACAAGGAACTGTTACTGTGTTGTTGATATATGAGTGAGACTGGTTCGTTTCCAATCACGTCTTGCTGTCTACTCATTTATTTGAGTCACACTCCTCTATGTGGCTTATGTGACATCCGCAATTACATAGGACTTCATATTTTCCTGTGACGGTATCTACATAATATTTAGAGCATTCGACGTGATCGCTAAGGCATTCCGTTACTGTCGCGATATATTTAGAGGAAATCTTGATATCATTAGTAATATTGCTGTTTGATATAGAGTCAGACTCGTTCCTAGCCAATGTCTTTGTCCTCCTTCTTGAAGCCGCCTAATACAGGCTGACTTGATTTTTGAACGTCTGAAGTCCGTGCTGCTACTTGTTCTGATGCTGCAGCATTCAAATTTGCTAATGGATAGATTCTTCCTTGAATTATCCTAATGATGTATTTACTACGAGGAATGTCTCCTCTATTTCCATCAATCTGCATCATTATTTTTTTCGGAATTGATATTCCGACCGTTATTGTTTTTTTCAATATTCACAAGAATGCAGAATATAATTATGGGAGTTATCTTATACTAATTCACGCTCAATTATGGATAAATCGGATAAATTTCTTACCAACCCAAAATACTCACGAGTACTTGAAGCAGTCCTGCTGAGCCCGCGGCCCCTGACAACCAAGGCGATAGTTGCCAACCGCGGAGACATGAAGGATAAGGATATATACAGAATTATTAGAGAGCTTGTTTCAATTAAAGAACCTGCAGAACTTCTGTTCGAATGGAATAAAATCTCAGGAAGTGATAGCTGGTATAATTATGTCACAATTCGTCGATTGAACAAAATATTCAGGCTAGGCTGGGATACTACAACATTATACCAGGATTGTCTTAATGGAAACGTAAAGTTTATGAAGAAAAATAATGAGAGTGAACTATCGATAGAATACGGGAGCCAGCTATTAGAGTTTAAGCTAAATAAAGCTCAGGAAAACTCTTCCGAGTTCGTAGCGGTACTACAAATATTTAATCGTTTAAATGGGAAAAATAAACCGAAACTGCGCAAAACATATAATCTTATCTTTACAAAAAAACGAAATGATTTTTTAATTCAGATGATACAAAGAGCCCCCTCAATAAAATATCTTCTACCTATGGATATCAAAGATGACATTAAATCAATTAATGAGTATTGGCATAAATGCTGCGAGATTTTTGGCTATTCAAGATATCCAAACATATGTGATATATCCAAAGATGGTAGGGTTGACAGAGAGAACTGGAAATATAGACCTAACATTAGAGGATTGCTGCTATATATCGTTATAAGAATCAATAGCAAAGCAAAAAATGGACCGAAAGACAATAACGGAAGAATACATGACCACATAATAAGCAATATATTAAGAAATCTCTCGGCCAATTATTTTGATGACTTTCCATTTCTGCTGCATTATAAAACTGAATTTGAAGCAAAGTTTGATTTGCTTGCAAAGCATGGATATATACCTGAAAAATTTTTTATCACCTTGATTAAGGACATCGCAGAGCAGTTAACAAATTCCTTGGACAAGGTATCCCTTGAAGAACTTACATATCAGGCGACAAGGAGATTTTATAATGAAATCGATTATCATTTTAGATCAGGTATAATTTGTGAAGACGGATTAGCGACACCAAGCAAATTTGAAACTCTTGGTCTAACGCCAGATCTTAGTGTCCCTGTGCATCAAGTAATGGTTGGTCTATATGCAAAGGTCATAGAGTATCTTTGCGTAATCGGTTCCTATATTAAAGAGGAAGAAAAGAAGAAATTCGATGATCTTAATAACGACCTGAATTTATACTACGAACAAGACGAATTCCTAAAACTGGGAAACGAGTTGGAAGCCAAATTCAAATCAGTATTAAATTCAAATGCTGACTCCATTTCTCCACTGATTTCCTTTTACGATCTGCTGGATAACATTCCAGTCAATGAAAAAAGATCTACTTTCGATGGGAATAATCTAAGGCAGAGAGTTGCTTCAAAGCTTACTTCATTCCTAGAATCCATGGTTGAACATTATAGCGGATTTGAAGCTGTAGGTTTGTGTGTTATTCGCAAATCCGTATTTAATGGATTCAAGCTAAGACTTTCCAAAAGTGATGCGTCCATAATTGAGGCTCCTTCACTTTTTATAGAACAAGGAATCCCAGAAGCATACCACTATATTCTTCTATCTAAATTGGGATTTCAGTGATCCCTTTTTTTGTTATTTATTCATAATTTTATAATTACTTCCTTAACACTTCCAAAGCGCCTGAGGAATATAATGATCGTGCTATAGAGTTTAACTGATGTTGATCCGTAGTCTTAGATAGACTTGCAATCAGTTTCTCTAGCATTGACTGCACATCATTGAATCTTTCTTCCAATGCTCGAAATTTCATATCTTCCTCAGCCTTTATCTCTTCAAACGCAGATGGAATTAATGGGTAACTGCATTTCGAACAGTATTTATTATCAGCTGCATTAACCAAACTACATCTAGGACAGTTGAGTACTGATGGTTTTTTCTCTATCTGCTGGTCTGATATAATACCATTTTGAACAAGAATCTTTTGCTTCAAGTCATTACCCATTCTTCTTTTAATATATCGTGTCCCTTGCTTTGAATTCATAGACCATCTCACCTTCTTCTTAAGAGCATATTCTGGAAGATAGTCTGAATCTGAGGTAATTGAAGAATGACGTATACAATATGGATTCCATTTCTTTGTCTTCACAAGGAACTCTAGTTTCTCCTTTTCTTCCTTATTAGTAATAAGAAGTGGGTTACTCTCATGATGTTCGAGTAAACGGATTATTCTTTTTCTAAGTTGCTTCATAACTGTGCAAAGAGAATCTGGGTGAATGGGGCCTCCCGTAAGTAAGTTGCAGATCAATCTAGCATTAGGTTCATTTCTAAATGGATGTTCATTGAGCCAGTCCCTAACATACGGAAAGGAACAGGTAAGCAATACAGGGCCAGTACCGGTTTTGGCTTCATGAGGAATTTCGCCCTCACCATACTTTTCTTTTAACCTGATATGTTTGATTTTAAGTAAGGTTACTTCGTGATTTCTTGCATCTAAATCCCATAACAGAGATAGAGCTGCTTTATTGCGTTTATACGGCTCATATTTTATAACAGTAAGGAGTTCATCTCGCTCCCATAACTCGCTCTCTAAATAAGGGCTTATTCGCTTGGTCCTCTTCTCGGTTATTTGAATGAATGAAGGAGATATCCAATCTGATTGTGGAGCGACTTCTATCCCTTTGATTTCCTGTTCTCTCTTATTGTGGAGCCATCTGAAAAAATACTTTATTCTTTGCAAGTAATCATTCCAAGTCCTAATCCATCTCTTTTCAGGGTCAATTTCTGTATTTTTTATTCTTGTATCCAGAAAGGAAAGAATCTGCTCTTTCTTCATTACGCTAAGAAAATCAGTAGCCGATCCTAAGAATCTAGCAAAATAAATTATTATCTTTAGATTGCCGTTCTGATAACTGTCGGATATTCCAATAGATTTCATATATTGATGGAATTCATATATGATTCTAGAATTTACTGAATTAGGTATTGAAGAGATGCTACCAACTGTGGTTGAAAGTCTGACCGGCATTATCCGTACATCCTCCTTCTCACTGCTAATGCATTTACAATACTTGTGGTATATGAACCCGTATGAATAGCGGGTTCGGTGGGATTCGGACCCACGACATTATAACCCAAAAATAAAGCTACCCTGATCAGATTTGATATGCTTTGATTTTATGACTGGTTAAGAGCCAGACGCTCTACCTGGCTGAGCTACGAACCCAATAAAAAACATGGAGAAGGACAGAGATATTTAAACGAAACTAGAAAGATAAAAGAAGAGAGTTATAGACGTGGAACTGCTTCTTCCGACTGCTTTTCTTTGGCCAAAGCAATAATTGCGTCAGAAACAGAGCAGTTACGGCGCTCTTTTTCCTTTAATACCCTTCTGTAAGCGTCTAGAGTAATGTACACTGGTATAGAGCCGGTTCCTTCTAACAATGCTTTGACCCTGTACAAACCGTTTTCGATGCCCCGCTCAGCAATCTTCTTTAGCTTGACCTTGTCCATAAAGCCGCCCAGAGGACCCATAGGCATATCGTAGTCAACAGTTATGCTAGTTCTGGATTTTTTTTCTGAAATCTCTTCAAACTCGACTGTTATCACCCAGCGTTTGAATGGACCTTCAATCATTTTTGCTACAATCTTGCGATGAGGGATATATTCAATTGTTTCGCAATCCCATTCTAGCCTCTTGCCGTCAAAATCTCCATTAATTCTGAAAATTGTGCCTACTCCAAAGCCGTTTTTAACCTCAATAGGTAGAATGTTCAAACCCATATTCTCTGGGAACTGATCAGCCATATGTTCTGGCCTTGCAAAATATGTAAAAACCTCGCTTATAGGTGCGTTTATTTCCATGGTCTTATTTATAGTAGTCATAATCTGTCCTATCATGATCGATTAGTTGAATTGGATTTAAAGGTTTCTTAAATTGTGTCAAATTTGCTTTCACACTCCAGGTTTGAGGGCTTTGCCATAGAAGGCCAATAATCCAATAAACACAAATTCTAGGTCGCACTGCCTGACTGACTTTCGTTCCTCTTGTATTTTTGGATCTACAATCAATCAAAAATTAACAACTATATTGCAATCGTCGCATTCATTCGATTTACAGTCAGCTGTCCTGCTATACTGCAGTTACAAGCAGGTAAGATAACCAGTCAGCTAGTTAACCGACTAGAGGTGTTATTTCCCTTATAATCGATTTTGAAATTTCTATTAGCGAATCTAGACACAGCAGGTCAGTATTTAATATAAAATCAAATACCGAAAGATCAGAGCCGAATTCAATCCCGTAAAGCTTTCTATAAATGTCTGCATTTTCACTATCTCTTTCCTGGATGATTTCCACGGCTGCATCTACAGCAATACTATCTCGATTGGCCATCCTCTTTGCCCTATTGTTTAGCGATCCCCTGAGCCAAAACTTTAGTGACTGAGGTGCAAGCCAGGGCAAGGTATAAGACGTTATAACGACGTTTCCCTTCTTTACCAATTCTACCAGTTTTTGATCCACTTCTTTATCGAAATGTGGATTTGACCTTCGTTCGGACATGAACCTCTTTGCTTCATTAGTGTCCCACCAGTCGTTACCTGAAATCTCGTATCCTTTCTCGCTTGCTAGCATCTTTAGAATGTCGCCACCGTTATACAAGTTGAAATTAAATTCATTTGCAAGTTCTTGTGCTATGGTGGTCTTGCCAACGGCAGGAAGTCCAGATATAACTATACCCAGGCTAGTTCTATTCTGGTTACTCAACTTCCGGTGATGCTTGGCATTCCGGTTTTCGTTACTTTGGAGATAATACCGCTAACAGCAAACGAGGTAATTAGAAACCATCCCCACAAAAATACTTCTCCTGCTACTAGACATGGCCCCTTATGGTCGCCATTCTTCAAGAGATGATTGTCATTTTGGACGTTCTGATCTGTGCACATGATCCAAGGAATGTGAATCGGAGATAGAGCAGTAGTCTGTCCAAAAATGGTTGGAAAAACGATAATCCACAGCAAAAATGATGGGACCATGTAAATGAGCATAGGGCGCATCTGTTGTTGCTGCATTTCCATGCTCATCTTGTTCACATATGCCTGCTTTTTCTTTAGTTCCTCTATACGAGGCTTGTCTTTTTTCCTAATTGCATCTGTATATTGTTTTCGCCATTCGTTAGTTTCTTTCATTATTCTATTCATCTTGGGTATATCGGTAGTCTTTTTTCGGAGCATCGCGATAGCAAAGTTTAGTCCTATAGAGATAAGAGATGCTACGACAGCAGCAGACAGCATGTCAGGAAATATAGGATGCTTGGTATAATGAGGAGCAAGTCCAGGCAGCTGCATAATTAGATTGTTAAGGTTAAAGCCAATATCAAAGTGCATTTATCTAAATCACTCTCCTTGATCTCTTTTTTTTGATTATCTATGTATACCTATCGATTTATCAATCTACCTTTTCGTTCATGTATGTCTACCAATTACCTACCTATAACGCTGGCAATTGCAGAGGCAGCATTGTCAATGTTATTTTCCTTGTTCATAACTATCATAAATGGTGAACCGCTTATAACAGAACAGCAAGAAACTACTATTTTTGAGATTTCTAATTCAGTCTCGATTTCCTTGACTGATGCAAGATCGCGCTGTCTTGTCTTGTCGCTATTTCTTCGATTTAATATCTCTTGCGCATCTGCTGCTATCATTACAAAATGTGTGGGTCTTAGAGCATTTATCAAGTGCATCGGAACGCCCGGGTAAAAACCTTCTGAAGTTTTGATAAAAAGATGAGTGTCTATTAGCAATACGTCGGCTTGCATGCCATGTATTTTTTGAGCAGCCATTTCCTGCAATGTTCTTTGTTGAGTAATCGATAAATTGCGCAGTTCGTCTCTATTTCTAACGCCCAATTTCTTGGATTCTTCGAACATCAAGGTACCGAAAACTACAATCTGGGTATTCTTATTGGCTTGACGTAGAAGTTCTGCAGCCCTAGATATAACGGTGGTCTTGCCTATTCCTGGAATACCCACGACCACAATGCGTTTTTTTGGTTTAGGGTCGCGAATTTGGCTAGTATTATTTTCTGCCAAGCAGGGCCGCCAATTTAGGCATGTGAACGTCTACCTGTTCCTTGATAAGCAAGTTATAGTAGTTTACAAGTATATCTACCATCAATAGGATCCCAATACCAGAGCCAAAGACATTCAATACATTAGACGCGGATGCAAGGAGACCAATGACAATTCCCCCAACTATCGTTACTGACGGGATATATTTGGCAAGTAGCACCTCGACTGAACTTTCCGATCTTCGAAATCCTGGCACCTGAACATCAGCATCGAGCAAGTTCTTCGCTGCAGACTTGGGTGACAGACCGCCTAGCTCTACCCATAGTTTGCCGAAAAGCGTAACAATTGTTGTCATAAACAGTATATATACGACTGCCCTTAACGGGTCCTGGGAAGCTGTATCCAAGCTATTTGGCGAGGTCACGTAATACAATAGTCCACCAGTAGGGCTTCTTGGGTTGGATGGGTCGTACTGTGCAATGTAGTTAAAGACAGCATTATCATTCTGTGGATTATAGTTAGCCCATAGCATTTGCCCCATAAATACTGCGTTGGCAAGCAGTGCAGAGGACAGTATTACAGGTATGTTCGAGGTATACAGCAGCTTTATGGGATATACCGCAGTAAATCCCCTATATTTCGTTGATACTATAGGTATATCTATGTGAATTCCCTGGACATAGACCAGAATCAACAGTACTAGTGCTGTAACTATCAATCCAAATATGCTTGGCAACTGTCCTGACCTAAAGAATGCATCACCAAAGTGTCCATTAGCTATAGAGTCTATAGTAAACGGAATGACACCTACCGGTCCGTCCTGCGCAGGTACTGGGCTAAAGATAGACCAAAGTATACCCTGAGCAACTCCAGCCATAATGAATAGACTAATTCCAGAACCTAGTCCCCATCCTTTCTGAACTAGTTCGTCGAGCAGCATAACGATCAGACTAGCACTAACAAGTTGGGTAACCACGATTGCAATATACTCTGGCCGTGCAACCAAGTGGCCGTACACACTTGTACCGTATAATGAGCCTTCTGCGACGATGACTACTATAGTAACGATCTTTGTAGCCGAAGTAAACAGAGACCGATCATCGGCATTCTTAAAGTTTAGCTTTATTAATTCAGAACCTTTCAAAAGCTGCATCAACAATCCGGCCGTAACTATAGGTCCAATACCAAGCTCCAATAACGTTCCTTGCTGTGCAGCAAAGATTACTCTAGCAAATGCTAGAAAGTCAAATTTGGGATCATTCGTGACACCGTACAGTGGTATCTGTCCCATTATCAAATAAGCAAAAAGAGCTATCCCACTCCATACGAATTTTTCATTCAGCGTTATCTTTTTCTTGGGTTTTTCTACCTGTGGTATATACCTTGAAATGGCCTTTATTATACGTCTAAATGTGCTCTCGTCACTCTGCATTGTGTTTTTCATTAGATGATTCTACTACCTCCCCACCTGACTTCTCTACCTTCTCTCGAGCGTTTTCAGAAATATTGTTGATATGTACCTCGAACTTGCCATTAATTTGACCTCCTCCCAATAACTTGTCATAACCCAAAGAATTCAGGTCTAAAACGTACATACCCTTTGAATTTTTCTTGCTTTCTACCTGGATCAATGAATCGAGATCTCGGACATTAATCCACTTGTTGACAATGTTTGGATTAGGTGTTTTAGCACTATGATGACCGAATCGATCTGGTTCTTCAATTACGGTACGGATCCAAAGATGCTTATGTTTGCCAGCATTACCGACACCACCACGGCTACCTGATGCTCTGTGTTGACCAATCTGGCCCCACCCGCAGTATCTACTGCCTCTTTGCCTTCTAATTTTTCTAAATCTGGTCGCCATGATCTTTATACAATCCTCCATTACAAACAGGAATGTGTTCTACAATCAATCTAATCACCTTAATTAACCTTTTCTGACTGTTCAAATCATCTTTTGAACAAGGACAATCAAGTCTTTATCCTCTCCCAGAATTCCGTCCTGTGTATACTGCTTTTTTGTACTCTTTTTAAATCCGCCTCGAGGAGGGCTAAGTGCAAACCAAGGTCTACAATTAATTTTAGAGATTCCGATTTTATCCTCTGCAAGGCCTTTAGCCAACGTCTGTAGATTGGAATAATCTTTCGGAAGATCTTTTTCGTCAATCGGTTTGTTGCCCATTCTTCTACCCCTCTTTGTCAAGAGTTCCAAAACCATGTCTTGATCAACGTGGCACCAGGCAACCACCTCTTTAACTTTTCTTAGCATTCCAAGAGTCTGCGCTGTCTCTGGGACTATAGTTGCATTGAACTTTTTTCCTAAGTTAAGGTACTCTAGAGTAGACTTTGCCCAATATGGAATATTTACAGTTCCTTTAATTCTAACAACTAGATATGCCATTATCAATAATCAACCCGCAACATATGTGCTCCTGAGAGCAGAAAAGATTGCCTTTGAAGTAGACGACATTGTGCTGGTGGAGCCAAAAGATTTCGTCCAAATATCTTTCAAACCTGCTAGTTTGAGCAAGTTTTTGATATTTTCTCCAGCTACCAGACCAAGCCCCCTAGGACCAGGAATAAGTTCAATCGTAACACTGCCGCCCCTTCCTCGTACCTTGAATGGAATAGAATGGAACTGAGCACATCTACATTCCCAACTACCGCAACCTAATTTTACCGGAATCACATTAAGATAGGCCGCATTTGTTGCCTTATCAATCGCTATACGCATCTGTGAAGCCTTACCTTTACCAATGCCAAACCATCCAGCTTCGTTTCCTACCGCAACAAGTGCATTAAATCTGGTCATTTCTCCAGCATCAGTCTGTTTTTGGACTATTCCTACATGAATAACTTCGCTTTTTATGTCAGGTAGTAAATGCCTAACTATCTCAGATTCTTGGATCCTCATTCCGTTTTCATAGACCTCGTCCATAGATTTTATTTTGCCAGTCGATACCAAGAGCCCGAGACTTGTGCGTGGTTTCCACTCTGCCAATGATGGTTGTTGTGGTTGCCTGCTTTGTGAATACTGTCTACTCATATATCTATTACCTACCTACTTCACCCTCATCTGTAGCGGTAGAGGGGCTGCTCGCAGGTACCCCTTTCATTAAGTCATCTTTTAACTTTTGAACATGATCAGGGTAATCTTCAGGCTTTAATCCATTTTTTAGCAATGTGGAAAATCGTGATTCGTATTTTGATTTGTCCTCTTGAAGCAGCTTTGCATATTCTGCTATATGAATACCGTCTAATCTAGCCTGCTCTGGAAATGAGTCATCTGATGCCGGCACGTGCACGCCTGCATCTATTATTCCCTTCAAGCAAGCCCCAACTCGACTTGTATATGGGTTCATTCCAATATACAGTACTGCCCGATTGTAATTCTTTTTAATACATTTGCTGCCTAGCAGAATTCCAGTCAAGTAACAAGCAGGAAGGCTATTTAACGATCCGTTCCATCCTTGTTTAGCAAGTTCTCTGCTATGGGCAGAGACGAGCACTTTGTCTCCTTTAATATCTGGAATCAGTAACCTTGTCATAATGTTCTGATTTGTGATCTTTATCGTTATGAATTGATGTCGACCAACTAGAATTGCAGCTCTTTTCCTATAATTTGTCTTATGCTGCCTAATCCTTTTTATGGTATGAATATAACGCATTTTAACGATTCTCCGTCATTTCAAAGATTATGACCCAAACCATACAAAGCACTTATAAACGTTTGAAAGTCAGTCTGTCCTTCTATTCTTTGACTGAACATGGGCTTTATGCATGGAATTATTGGCCCTTTTTAGATAAAATCGTTTTGCTATAAGTGCAGCAAAGGCGCCTGCCCCGATACCATTATCGATATTTACAACGGCTAACCCAAAGGTGCAGCTTTGGAGCATAGAGGCAAGGGCAGCCCGACCTGCCGATCCAAATCCATAGCCTACAGAAGTGGGTACCCCTATTACAGGTAGATTTACCATAGATGACACCACCGATGCAAGTGCACCCTCCATACCAGCAACAACCACGATTGCCTCTACATCCTGCTCTACCATCGTTTGTAGTGCTGGAAAAAGTCTATGCAGGCCAGCAATTCCTACGTCGTACGAAATTAGTGAACCACATTCCATAGACTTGGCAATCAGTCTAGACTCCTCAGCTATACCAATATCAGAAGTTCCTGCACAGACTATTCCAATCTTTGGAACTTCCTTAGATAGGACGATAGATTTATGCGAGACCAGGATTGTAGAGCTCAACTTGCCAACTTCGATGCAAAGCCCTCTTTTCCTTAACAAACTCACAATCTTTGGCAAAGCAATTTTCTGAATTCTGCTAACAACAACGGAATTGTTGCACTTCATTATAGCATTTACAATCTTGATAATCTCTGTTATGGATTTGTATTCTCCGAAAACAACTTCAGGTACACCCTTTCTAGCTTCACGACCAGTGTCAAGCTGAGCTATATTCTCGGCCGCAAACTCTATAGAATGGAGTGAAATCTTTTTCTCAACATCATCTATGCTAAGTCGGCCTTTTGCAAAATCTTGTAGGATGGTCCGGATATTCATTAGTTGATTGGATTACTCAAAAATGAGCAAATAAAAGCATTACATCGAGAGTTAGAGAGTGAATGTACCAATTGCTTCCTTCACACTAGCAACTCCTTTTGAGAATATTGCCTGCTCAGAATCGTCCAACTGTAATTCTACTATCTTTTCTACACCTTGAGAACCAATTATGGCGGGGACCCCTATACACACGTCCTGAGCCCCATACTCTCCTTCGAGTAAAGTAGAAACAGGAATAATTGATCTCTTGTCTTTTATCATGGATTCAATCATTGTAGCGACTGCATTTCCTGGTGCATGTGTTGTTGCTCCTTTGAGAGATATTACCTGTGCCGCTACTGCTTTTGTGTTTTGGAAAATTTCGTTTGCCTGTTGTTCGGTAACGAATTTGTTCAATGGAATACCAGCCACTGTCGAGTACCTGAGAAGTGGTAGCATGTTTTCACCGTGCTCGCTTATAACCATACCCTGAATTGAATCATTTGATATATTCGTTGCATTATGAATAAAATACTTGAACCTAGACAAGTCCAGCATTCCACCCATGCCCATAATCTTGTTTTTTGGAGCTCCTGTAACTTTCAATAGTAAATGGGTGAGCGGATCTAAAGGATTAGTAACCATGATGGAAACTGCATTAGATGCGTAATTCTTAACCTGGTTCGAAACACCCTTGATTATTTCTGCATTTGTCCTTAGCAGATCCATCCTCGTCATGCCAGGCTTTCTCCCAACACCAGCTACTATTACCACAAAGTTTGAACCCTTCATATCCTCATAAGTATTGGAACCTGACACTTTACAGTCAATACCTCTTTCAGAAAGCTGATTGTTAATGTCCAAGGCCTCCCCTTGAGGAAGACCTTTAATGATATCAAGTAAAAGAATATCATCCAATTCTCTCAAAGCACAATTTAATGCCACAGAGGCTCCGACTTTGCCTGATCCAATAATAGTAATTGTCATTAAAACTTGACAATAGTCAAATATTTATAAATCTTCAATATTCATTTAGCTTGAAATTTTGATATTATTTCGTAATCTCTGACCAAGGCGGATCTGTTCAGAACTCGACCTACATCTAGCATTCAGCAGTACTAGAGAACAGACTAGAATGAATTGAATGTTTAGAAGATTGTCTTTAACTCAGGCGCAGTTCCATTTCTTGCATTGCAAAATCTGAATAACACCATTATTTATCTTAAAGTTGAGAATTAAATGGTTTCCATCCACTAGCAGGTCGATTGTGTAAAGTCCGATAAGGTCGTATTGCATGAATAGTCTCAAATAATATATTGACAAAAGGATAAGTTAACTTATCAAACAATGAGAGACCTTACGGTAATTGATTGTCAGGTTAGCGGTATCTCTGGAGATATGCTGCTATCATCCCTAGTTCACGCAGGTGCAGAAGAAAAAAAGGTCTTGCAAGCAGTTTTTTCCTGTCAGGACTTTCTTTCTGGAAGCAAGATAAAAAGTGCTAGATTCAAAAAAAAGCCTGTCGGAGGGTTCAATGTCACAAGATTTGAGTCTGAATATGAGGAGAAGCAAATTACTCGAAGAGGTATTGATATGTACAGATCTTTGGCATCATGCGTTGATTCTCTTGATTTAGAATCTACTGCAAAGTCGTTCGCGTTGGAATCATTCAAATCCATTCTATTAGCCGAGGCAGAGGTGCATGGTGCTAGTGTTAACGAGGTGAATTTGCACGAGACTTCAAGTATAGACACATTTGTTGATCTCGTTGGCTGTGCCACCGCATTGCAAGATCTTGACTTGTTCAATTGTAGTATTGTATCTACAAAGGTGGCCGTTGGTAGCGGCACGGTACACTTTTCACACGGAACAGTACCTAATCCCAGTAATGCAATTTTACAGATCTTTAAAGGTAAGCCATTCGTCCTAACTGCAGGTCAAGCCCATGAAGAGGTGACTACTCCTACTGGAGCGGCAATGCTCGTAAACCTTGCTGCAAAGAGTGTCGGCTACTATCCAGATATGCTCCCAGATACAATTGGCTACGGGGCTGGAAGAAAATCGTTGAAAAGAGTCCCAAATATCCTAAGGTTAGTTTTAGGCAAGTCCCACGTTGCCTATCAAGCCAGTCCAGATTCAGTAACCATCTTGGAAACTAATTTAGACGATATCTCAGGTGAATTGGTCGGACATCTGATTGATAGTTTGGCAGAACGCGATGTTAAGGATGTCACGATCCTCCAAGGCATCACAAAGAAAAACAGGCCTAACTACATTGTTAAAGTTATATGCGAAAATACCAAAGTAAATTCAGTGTTAGACACGATATTTAATGAGACGGGCACTATGGGCATAAGAATTCAAGAACAAATGCGCCTTGTATTGCCTAGAAGTATTATTACCGTACCTGTTTCAATAGGCGGTAGTAAATGCAATGTGCAAGTAAAGGTCGCCAAAGATTTACATAATTCCATTATAAACGCTAAAGTTGAGTATGAGGACGTAAAATCTATCTCTTCACGGCTTGGTCTCCCATTGAGAATCGTTAGGGAACAGGTGAATGCACAGATCGCTAAGAAGATGTTTCCTAGGTAGACTCAAAATGGGTTCAATTGCTGATTTGGATAGGCTAGTCGATTGGTTTATCGAGCACAATAGTGGAGTTATTGTGGCGCTCTCTGGTGGGGTTGATAGTGCAATAGTTGCATTGGCAGCAAAAATAGCACTAGATAAACGTGCTCTGGCTATTACAGCAAATTACAAGACACTCGCAAGTGAAGAACTTGCGTCGGCGAAATCTGTGGCAAGAGAAATAGGTATAAATCATGAAATAATCGAATATAGCGAGCTTGACAATTCTCTGTTCAGGAAGAATGACGAACTTCGATGTTATTATTGCCGCAGTGAGCTAGCAAAAAGGCTCGTCTTATACGGAAAGCAAGTAGGTATATCTCTTATTACAGATGGAACTCAGGTTGATGATGCTAGTGATATAAGGCCAGGAATGAGGGCGATTACTGAAAATGGTATCAAAAGTCCGTTGGTGGAGGTAGGGCTAGACAAATCAAGTATACGCTCAATCGCAAAAGCATATGGCCTTTCCGTCTTCGATCGTCCTTCAAATTCTTGTCTTGCATCCAGATTGCCCATGGGAGTTGAAGTTACGGCAGAAAGACTTGCCAAGATAGAAAATGCTGAAGAAGTTGTAAAGAGGTTATTCAATGTGAGGCAAGTTAGGGTCAGAGACCACGGTGAAATAGCTAGAATCGAGGTTGGTGCAGGAGAGATTTCTAGGCTGTTCGATAGGAACAAACTCTCAACCCTTGATCTCAAACTTAGAATGTTAGGGTTTAAATATGTCTGTTTAGACGCACGGGGCTATCGCACTGGAAATCTAGTTATATTAGATTGATACTATATCGTATTCTTACCTTTGACAGCAGATAGTGCTTCTTTAAGCGTCACAACATCGGATCATACTGATACAATCTATTTGGATAATGCGGCTACAACACCGGTACTCGAAGAAGTATTTCTCGAAATGATGCCATATCTTAGAGTACACTATGGTAATCCTTCGTCATTGCACAGTAAGGGATATGTCGCTAAACGGGCTATTTCAATAGCAAGAAATAAAGTCGCATCAATAATTGGAGCATCAGATAAGGAAATAATCTTTACCTCTGGCGGCACAGAATCTAACAATTTAGCTATAAGAGGAGCGGCTTTAGAATGTAGAGCAAAAAACCCGGGAAAATCGCATTTAATTACTAGCAAGATAGAACACGAATCGGTGTTGGAACCTTTTAGAAACCTGGAAAAAAATGGATTTGAAGTGACTTATCTTCCTGTCTCAAATCAAGGTATAGTTAACATTGATACTTTGAAGGAATCAATCTCTAGTTCGAGGACTGCTCTAGTAAGCGTCATGCTAGTAAATAATGAAGTTGGAACTATCCAACCAGTAAAGGAAATTTCTAATATAATTCGCCTTACAAATAAAGAAATATTATTTCATTGTGACGCTACACAAGGAGTAGGCAAAATCCCTATTAACGTGCAGGATCTGGGAACAGATTTAGTCACGATATCTTCACACAAAATAAATGGTCCTAAAGGCACTGGCGCTCTTTACGTTCGACATGGCGTAAGAATAGACCCTTTGCTTCTTGGGGGTGGACAAGAAACATTATTTCGATCAGGAACAGAGAATGTGTATGGTATAGTAGGATTTGGCAAAGCCTGCGAGATTGCCTTATTGAAATTGACTGAGAACAAACACAACGTATCAAAAATGCGCGACTACCTAGTTAACAAAATTATCAAGATTATTCCTGGTACACGCTACAATGGTTCAAAAATTCACAGAATTTCCAATAATGCTCATTTCACGTTTTCAGGTGTCAATGGCGAGGCCTTGGTAATGAAACTGGACGAATATGGCATTGCAACCTCCACCGGCTCTGCATGTTCCTCAAGAAAACAAAGGTCTTCCCATGTCTTAAAGGCCATGGGATTTTCATATGATGAAATCACCGGTTCACTCAGAATAAGCATAAGTGCAAGGAATACAATTCACGAGATGGATCGATTTGTCATGATATTATCGAAAGTTATCTACGAGTTAAGGAAATTCTCTCCAATAAATTCTCAATTGTAAATACATGAATTCCGGGAACATTCTTATTCTAGATTTTATAAATTGAAAAATAATGTCTAATAGTTCTTCCAGTATGGTCACACCCACTGTACCTGACCAATCACAAAAAGCCCCCGAATTCGAATTACCAGACGTTGAGATGAAGCCTCGCAAGCTCAGTGATTATAAGGGTAAAAAGACGATACTGGCTTTTTTCCCTGCTGCCGAATCACCAGTCTGTACACGTGAAATGTGCAATTTCAGAGATTCTTTTGATGATTTGGAAAAGTATGGCGCAGAGGTTATTGGAATTTCAGTCGACGGTCCTTTTGCTAATAAAATGTTTGGTCAAAATCATCATATAAAATTTCCTTTATTAAGCGATTATAAAAGACAGGTGGTTAACAATTATGGAATTGTTATGAAAGACTTGGGCCCTTTAACTGACTATAATGCAGCAAAGAGATCGATATTTATCTTGGATAAGGATCAGAAAATACAGTATAGATGGATCTCGGACAATCCACTAATTGAACCCAATTATAATGAAATAAAAGAGGTAATAAGGACCCTTTGACTCTTCGCACTTCACATCCTCTTTTATTTGATCGTTTGGATAAATAATCCTAATTGAGGATATTTTTGAAATAGTTCAGAAAAAGCTTTGAATAGGTAGTGAAATTTGAAGTAATAGTACATAAGTAACAGTATCAGTATTTTACGCAGCAGAAATCAAAAAGATTCAATTGTAGGAACAAGATGGACTACAAGAAATTACGATTAGAGTGAGGACCTGAGCCCAAGTATTATGTCGAAAACACATAAAATGCTATCAAGTTATTTTTTGCCAATCGTGCATTTTAATGCTATTGTATTCTATTTTTATTCTGTCAGACTCTACGGATCGTATATTATCTAATTTGTGTTCAGTTAAGTGATTTAATTATTCTATCACTGCAATGACATCATTTCTGGCAACTGTAGCTCCTTTCTTTACTCTAAGCTCCTTAACCACCCCATTCTTGTGTGCCTTAACTGCTACTTGCATCTTCATTGATTCTAATACAACCAATGAATCACCTTTCTTTACTTCAGTTTTAGCTGCTGCCAGGATATTGACTACCCTGCCAGGAATCTGACTAACTAGTATATTTTCTCCTCCTAGCTTTCCAGTCAGAGATAAAGATTTTTCTAATATTTCTGCCAGTTTGGAGTGCTGCTTTATTGAGTGAGTACGACCGTTGATAGATAATCGAACTTCAGAACTTTCAGATTTAATAATTTTTGCAGAATAGAATGTATTGTCTAGTATGAATTCAAAGTTATCTGATCCTGACTTTAATACCCTGATCTGATATTCTTTGTTATTAATCTTGACAAGAATCAAGCCTCCCTCAACGGATCTTAATAATTCACCGCTTACAATTTCTTTGGTCCCGCCAAGTTCAAAGTCCATAACTCATTCACCTATCGCTTTGCAATCCAACTTTAGGTCTGGCACCGGTACTCTTCTGATAAGAATGACTCTTTTTGATAAATTCAGATTTTAATAAAATAGCAGAAACGGCTGGTATCAGATCCTTTTTTGCATTTTCCACAGCATCACTATTCATTCTCTCCAAAATCTTAAATCTTTCAAGGTAATCAGTAGAGAGTTCTCCATTTATGAAATTATCTTCATCCATTATAGTCTTAAAAAGTGGTATGGTGGTATTAATCCCTTCAACTGTGAATTCATTCAAAGCGTTCTTGGTGCGTACTCGAGATTCTTCAAAATCTTCTCCCCAGGCAATCAATTTCGCTACCAGTGAATCATAATAACCCGACACTGTGCAACCAGGATAGAGATAGGTATCAACCCTTATTCCTGGACCGTAGGGAATAGTACAATTAGGTACTGCTCCAACGGACGGTGTAAAGTCATAGAACGGATCTTCTGCATTTATTCTGCACTCAATCGCGCATCCACGTAGGCTCAAATCCTCTTGTTTGAATGGAATTGCTTCTCCTTGTGCTATTGAAATTTGGAGCTTTACGAGATCAATCCCCGTAACTAGTTCAGTGACAGGGTGTTCTACTTGTAATCTTGAATTTATCTCAATAAAATAGAAATTTCCCTGTTCATCTCGTAGAAATTCAGCTGTTCCTGCATTTAGGTAATCTACAGCCTCTGCTGCCCTCACAGCTATTTCTCCTATTCTATTCCTGGTCTCTTGATCCATTACAGGTGAAGGGCTCATTTCTACTAACTTTTGATGCCTTCTCTGAATTGAACACTCCCTTTCGAACAGATGCCTACCTTGACCGTGGGCATCTCTTATTAACTGATATTCAATATGCCTGATCCTCTGCAAATATTTCTCAACATATAGAGCGGCTTTTCCGAATGCCGCCTTTGATTCTGCCGCAGCCATCTCAAATTCTTGACGTAATTGTTTCTCATCATTTGCAAGTCTAATTCCTCTACCTCCTCCACCGAAGGCAGATTTTAACAGTACAGGGTAACCTGCTGCAGCCGCTATGCCAGTTGCCTCTTCAACATCATTGATAATTCCATCGCTACCAGGAACAAATGGAATGTCTGCTTTTTTCATAACTGCCTTGCATTTCATCTTGTCCCCTGTAATCTCCATTGCAGGTTTTTTTGGGCCTATAAAAATAATCCCGTTTTTTGAACATAATTCTGGAAAGTTTTCATTTTCAGAGAGGAATCCGTAACCTGGATGAATTGCATCAGCACCTACCTTTGTCGCGATCTCAATTATTTTATTAATATTAAGATAGCTTTCAGAAGGGGAAGGTGGTCCTAGGTAATATGCCTTATCTGCTCGTTTTACATGAACAGATCTAGTATCTTCGTCTGAATAAAGTGCTATGGATTTAATTCCTAATTCACCGCATGCACGAATTACTCTTAGGGCTATTTCACCCCTGTTTGCAACCAATAAACTTTGGATTTTTCTTGTCAATGCAATCACATTTTTACAGGTTTATGTTTCCGTGCTTCTTCGATGGTCTAGATTCCCTCTTAGTTGTTAGGGCATTGAGCGCAGCTATAATCATGGATCTTGTCTCCATAGGGTCTATTACCATATCTATAATACCTTTTTCGGCGGCTATGTATGGATTAGCAAACTTTTCTCGAAATTCCCTAGCAAGCTTTTTCTTCACCGAAGCTGCATCGGCTGACTGCTTTAAATCCCTTCTATGTATAATTGTGATGGCAGCCTCTGGCCCCAAGACGGCGATTTCTGCAGTGGGCCACGCGAAGTTTACGTCAGCTCTCAGATTTTTACTCCCCATTGCTATGTATGCGCCTCCATATGCCTTACCTATAATGCAGGTTACTTTTGGAACTGTTGCTTCACAGTAAGCAAAGAGTAGCTTGCTTCCATGTCTGATAATCCCGTTGTGTTCTTGATCGGCACCCGGCAGATAGCCAGGAGTGTCCACCAGGGTGACAAGTGGAATATTATATGCATCACAAAATCTAATAAAACGAGCTGCCTTGTTTGACGAGTTTATATCCAGTGCTCCTGCCAAATACATTGGCTGATTGGCTATTATGCCCACAGATCTACCGTTTAATCTAGCAAATCCGACAACGATGTTTTCTGCGAACAACTCATGAACTTCGAAAAAGTCTTGGTTATCAACGATAGAACCTATCACTTGTTTGATATCATATTGTTCATATGGATTTTCGGGAAGAATATTTAACAAATTTGTATCAATTCTATTAGGTTCATCAGTTGTTTCAATTATTGGAGCAGGTTCAGAATTATTCTGTGGGATATAAGACAATATCTTCTTTATTTTGTCCATGCATTCGTATTCATTTTTCGCCACGAAATGAGCTACTCCAGATTTTGAAGCGTGTGTTCTCGCACCACCCAGTTCTTCGAACGAAACCTCCTGACTTAACACTTCTTTGACCACTTCTGGTCCAGTTACAAACATTTGTCCGATATTTTCAACCATAATCACGAAGTCAGTCATCGCAGGCGAATAGACCGCTCCTCCTGCGCATGGCCCAATACTTGCGGTAATCTGGGGAATCACACCTGATGCCATAGTGTTTCTAAAGAAAATATCACCATAACCATCCAAACTCATAACACCTTCCTGTATTCTAGCTCCACCCGAATCAATAATTCCGATTAGAGGTGCTCCAGATTTCATCGCGTGATCCATTAATTTTGAAATCTTTTTTCCAGCCATTTCTCCTAAAGATCCTCCTAGCACGGTAAAATCATAGACGTAAATGAATACCTGGCGGCCGTTGACCTCGCCAAATCCAGTTATCACCCCATCTCCATAGTATTTCTTCGTAGCCGGGTCATCGCTACGGTGCACTACATACTTGTCGAGTTCAAGAAATGATCCTTCGTCCAAAAGGAGGGTAATCCTTTCCCTAGCCGTTAGCTTGCCTTTAGAATGTTGGGCCTCAACTTTCTCTTGACCGCCACCCTCCTCGGCTGACTTCTTCATCTGGTACAACCGCTTCAATTTATCTTCATGCATGGCCGTCCATTTAATGCCAGCAGTTGGATATATAAATTAATTACGCATAAAAATACTACTCAACGAATATAATCACAGTATGGTGATTTTACGCAACGGAGTGATCGTGGACGTCATTTCTGATCTGGTTTGAAAGCGTGTTACCGCAGGATAGCTACCATTCTTTTTCTACTAACAATTTAAAAATACAAGTGCGTTAATCTCAAATGTCCATTATGGCTAATCTATTGAGGATGTCAAATTTGGTGACCTATCGTAAGCGCAGATTAAACTAGTATCATTAAAAAGCCATCATTAACAAAATATTATTTTAACAAATTTGTTATAATCGTAATAATTCAATTTCTACCTGCCTATCCAGTATTATGATCAATCATATATTGAAGTACGAGGCGACAATATTTTGGACATATTACCTAGAAAGACATAACAATTTCAAGATTGAAGGAATTCATGAAGAATCGAGACATTTAGATGTTGTTTCGAGTTTGTCGTCTATCAGAGAAATCAAGAAATCAAGGACGAACTAATAGGTCCTACTCACGTAGACCGCTTCTTCCACCTTTTGCTCGACGAAAGTAATTCATTCCCATGTTATAGTTTTCAAATAATGATTGCATAGTACTCAAACGATCTGTCAACGATTCAATCTCTAACTTATTTTTCTCTGGATTTTTTTGTAATTCCTTCAATCTTTCCTTCTCTTTTACCAATAGTTCAGCTACAATATACTCGTATTCGCTTGACATTCAAGTTTGGTGTTATGGTGATCGGATTTATTCTTTGCGAATTAATTATTCAACCTTTCCAATCAGGGTTCACACATTAATGTCTGTTATAACACCAGAGGAGATAATGCTGACCTCTCAAATTGCTGACAATTGGAGCCATGAAAGTATCATAAAATAGCTGCATATAGATATCCATGCGACAGTAATAACAGCATTCCCCAGTATAGAATTGCTGCTGATATTACTGCCTCAGCAAGCTATCTAGATTCTTTTGCAAGAGTGGAAAAAGATCTCTTTTGACAATTTCATTATACCAGTACTGGTTGTAGTGGCTAATGGAGAGAAATAAGAATTCCAAAAATGGTCTTAACTGAAATTCATACGGTAACATATCAAGCGCCATTGCAGCTTCATCCAGATAGTTCCTACATTTTCTCATCGTCAATTCAAAGCCTTTTGCTACATCATCAGTTACTAGGGAGTAATATAAGGGCCAAGATGGAATCTTTACTGATCCATTCTTTATGGCATCTTGGATCTCATTGCCGCATCCAACACACTCTGCTGCCTTCGCCATTCCGAGATGGTATACGTCTGCCAGCGGTCTACGGTTAAGTGACATATTGCGAGCTGCAGTTCCCATAACTGCACGGTATTTTTTGTAGCATCCGATCATTTGTTCATCCGTTATAGATTCCGGCCTTTTCTTAATTCGTGTGTCTATATATTGTCCGATTCTTGCATCCTTAAACCCTTCTTCAAAAGCTCCTAACACAGAATCTCCTCCCTGGGAGATTTTCTGTCTAGCCACTTCGAGAATATAAGGATTCATCACCTTATAGTCATCCAGATATTCCAGATCTTCGTCTTTGTCCACTATTCTATCCATTGGTTCACTCAAATCTATGGCAATAATATGTCCATCAACAACAGAATTTCTAGTATCGGGAGGAAGTCCTTCCTTAAAGTAATCCTCGGCACCATCGAATAATGCATTTAAGACTGGAAAAGTCATTATAACAAAATTAGAGTTGAGAATTCTTTCAACTCTATCTGCAAGAATCTCCGGTCTGGACAGTCTTGCCATGGTGTCTACCACTTTCTTTTCTTCCAAAACAAGCTCAGAGGATCCGATTTCATCGGTAAACTTTTTGAAAGTGATGACAGGATTTGAATCGGAAATAATTTGTCGATGTAATGACAGCAAAAATCTCTTTGTAAACTCCTGGAATTTATCCTCAGTTTCTCGATCGTACTTCTTAAACTGTCTATATCCCTTCTCACGCAAAAGCGCTTGCTTTATAATATCCTTTCCAGCCCTCGTACTCATCAAGGTACTTTTCTTGAAGAGATAGCCATCCTTAGTATTCATGTATACTGCATTCAGTAGATTGCCTCGTTATTTAAGTTTCATAGCTACTAATTGATGAACTGACAAGGTCATAGTCACGAGTCACCGACGTCAGCGTCACTCGTAATATTAAATAGTACCGAAATTTACTGCTTGTATTGTTCGCAGAACAAATTAAATTGAGACATTATTACAATTTGCCAATTGGAATCTGAGTCGTTGTAGATAGGTCTCAGCCTTGTAGACCAATCAGAAACAGTTATCTCGAGGACATTGCTATTCGCTCTTGTTCATTCTTCTTCTTAATGGCATGGCTTGACATGTCATTATTTGATGCAAGGAGTAGTTCCTTTGAAAGTGCCTCTTCGATTGCTTGCGGATTTGCATATGTTGATTCTTTGACACCCTCCGCGATAAATCTTAATGCAAGATCAACTCTTCTAAGAGGAGCTACATCGACCGATACGTGGTATACAACACCACCGTACACGATTCTCGTAGTATCCTCATTAGGGCAAGAATTCTCAACTGCTTTGATCAGAACATCCACAGGATTCTTGCCTGTTTCAAGATGGATAATCTCCAGCGCAGTCTTTACAACGTTGAGTGATTTTGCTTTTTTACCACCCATCCTTCCTGTATTTTTGGCATACTTTTTGCCAAAATGCATCAGCTTATTTGCCAACCTTTCTACAATGTTAACCTCTGCCTTTTTCATTCTTTGATGCTCATGTCTACCAAATGTTATGGGAATCACGACCGAAGGTTGTAAGGAAATGACTCTACGAAGGCCAATATCGTTTACCTCGATTTTTCGAGTATCCCATTTGTTAAATAACAGATTATTTATTTGTTCTTTACCGCTCATAATAAATCACCTTCTGGGCTTTTCCTTTCTTCCATACACAAGCTCGATCAAAGACACCCCGTTAACCTTAAAAACTTGCCATCTTACCCCAGGGATATCACCCATAGCACCGCCCATTGAACCACCAATGCCTTCTAGGATTACTTCATCGTGTTCATCCACGAAATTTAGAGCTCCATCACGGGGAAGAAATGCAGTTATCGATTTGCCATTTTTGATAAGCTGGACTCGGACACACTTTCTTACCGCAGAGTTAGGCTGCTTTGACTCGATTCCTACTTTTTCTAATACAATTCCTCGAGCTTGTGGAGCTCCTTCAAGAGGATTAGCCTTCTTGTCAAGCATCAGCATGCGTCGTTTGTAATATTTGTTTGCCCACCTGGCACGATTTCGCTTCGAACGTAAAACACGGCCAGCAAAAAGTCCTAACGGAGATTTTGACATTCAGATATACACCTCATTATTATCATTGGAAGTTTGTTCTGAATTGATAATAAAAACGTTAGAAATCTGGAAATATCGTCTTGCCAAGAGTCTAGCTTTTTCGGCATTTCTACCCTCCCTTCCCACGACTATACCTTTCTTTTTTGCATCAACTACGACTAGGACCTGCCTGGTCCCATCAGATCTCTCGTCTATCCTTATCTCATTAATCATACTACTATTCAAAATATTCCCTATAAATTCGGAAACGTCATCAGAATATTCAACGAGTTCAACTTTTCTAGCTACAACATTTTGCAGTTGCTTGATAGTAGCACCACCTTTGCCGATAGCTAGACCCATCTGATTCTTATTAATAACAAATATTACCCGATCCATCTTATCATCGACGACACAATCCCTCGCTGTGACGCTGGTGACGCTCTGGAAAAGCGACATTAATCGCAATTCATCAGAAGTAAGCTTAATTTTCTCCGTCATTTTTCATGTCACTGTGATTGTCATAGGTATTAGCATCAATTGGTAATCCTTGCTGAATATTATTGTCCAATTTAAGTCTTCATACTCTTTCATGCATGTTTAGCCGATTGTATCAATCCAAAGTCAAGGAAAGGCAAAGCCTAATAGTCATGTCACGTTTATGAATGGACAGTCACATTCTGTTGAGAAGATAATATCACTTTAATATCTTCCTCTGTGCCACTCTTTAATGCAATAACACTCACTCTGAAAGGCTTGTTACATAGCTTTCCTAGCTGGACAGAATTGCCTCTAAAATAGCAGATAGGGATGGTTGATTCCTTCGATTTTTCTTCAATTTCAGCTCTAATTGATACTGGTACAGATTCAGAAAGGATTAGCAACTTTGATGCCTTGATCGAAGACAACACTTCCTTGGTCCCGCACTTATACTTTCCAGGCGACACTAGATCTTTGATTACCTTATTGAGTATCTTCACCAATATTCTCTTCCACCTTCATATAAAGATCGACCATTCCGGTCCCAACAGGGACAGTCGCGCCAACAATAACATTTTCTGTTACTCCTCTCAGACTTTCAACCTGGCCCTCTAATGAAGCTTTTGCAATAGTAGGCACGGTAATTTCAAACGCCGCTCTAGCTAAAACGGAAGTTTTTGTACCAGCAATGCCATGTCGGCCAATCTGCTGCAAATAACCCTTTGAAGTCATGAGATCTGCAACTAGCATAATATGTCTCATATCTACCTCTAGTCCCTGTTCTTCAAGCGTGTTTGTAATCTCTTTTACCAGTGCAGTCCTTGAAGCCTCTATCCCTAATGTTTGCCATATTTCATATACGTTGTTTGTAGTAGATCTGGAAGTGTCAACGCCATCTATAGCCACCACCTTAGCGAGGTTCGATCCAGCTGTCTGAATTACCCATTCATCGTCTTGTTTGACAATGGTAACTCGTTCTATATCTGGTACGCCCTTTACTCTATTGTTTAAAAGTTTATTTCTAAGTGTTAACAGTGTCTGTGCGTCAGGATTTCCTGGTATCGTGATTTTGATAACGTATTTCTTGTCATTCAGTGAAATTTCGTACTTTTTCTTTGAACCTTTCAAAACTTCAAAGATTTCTTCTATAGTACAGCCGCGCTCAGCAAGCTTGGGCTCTGAAACGAAAAATGTGAGTGCGCCGTCATAATCAGTATCTGTTTTTTCGACTAAATCGCTAACCCTTGTAAATATTATCTCTCTTGCAACCTCTAGTGCCTTTTCCCTAGATATACTATGTTCCTTATCAAGATAAATGTCCATCGTCGGTGTAACTGGCTTTTTCCTTGCATCTACTAGTTCTATCAATCTTGGTAAACCCAATGTGACGTTACGTTCTTTAACTCCTGCAAAATGAAATGTCCTAAGAGTCATCTGAGTGCCAGGCTCTCCAATAGACTGTGCAGTTACTACTCCAACTGCTTCGCCTGGTTCTGCTCGAGCTTTATCGATTAAATCCATAGTCTTTTTAAGAACACTCTCAATGCCATCCAAGCTAAGTGGATTCTCACTAATTGTCGTTTCAAGAGTCTTCCTTAGTCTGTCGTTTAAATCCTTACCATAAGACTTCAATATGTTATCAATCTCATTTTGTGTTGCTTTTTTTCCAGCATCGACGATTGAAGCACTTTCAATCAACCTCAATATATTTACGGCCTCACCGTGATCACTTTTTGCTGGATCTATTCCATCTTCGCCATACAAATACTGAATTATATTGCCATGCGGATCCCTTACTGTATGATCATATTCAATCTTCAAATGCTCCAGGGCATTGATTAATCTTCTTTGCATGTATCCTGACTGCTGAGTCCTAACTGCAGTATCGACCAAACCTTCTCTACCTCCCATAGCATGGAAGAAAAACTCCAACGGACTCAAACCATCTCTATAATTTGATTTTACAAAGCCCCGTGAAGCAGGATTAGTATCATTAATGGCAAAATGCGGAAGTGACCTGTTGTGATATCCCTTGTTTATTCTCTTCCCTCGGATTGATTGTTGACCCAATGCTGCTGTCATCTGTCCTATATTGAGCGTTGATCCGCGTGCGCCTGTAGAAGCCATGATGACACCAGAATTGTTATCTGGAAAGGCTCTGTCAGCAGTTTTACCGGCCCTATCTCTTGCCCTTGATAATTCGTTTACCACGTATAATTCAAGTGCTTCCTCAGGAGAAAGGCCTCTAGTAAGTGGAAGACTCCCCTGCTCATATTGTAGAATTAAATCATGAACATTATCATACGCTTTTTGAACTACATCGTTAATTTCTTGCCTCGTTTTTTCACTTAGCCACAAATCTGAATACCCATAAGTAAATCCTCTGTGAGTGATGTAGGTCTTTAGCATGATTAAAATAGAATCTAAGAACTTCCGAGCCGCATCATTTCCATAATCTTTGGCTATACGATGTAGGACGCTATCGGGCTCTTCTGCTCCGATTGAAGCTTTATCTATTACACCACTGACAAGCTCGCCATTTCTAATTACTACATCTTTTCCCTCTCCCTTTGCAGCCTTATTCCATTTTGATGTGATTATGAAATTGAAATCATCCGGAAAAAACAAAGAGAACAATTGTTTCCCTGTGTAGAATACTTCCCCTGAACTATTTGTCTTACATTCCGGAAGTGCGCCTTTATAGCCCCCTATTAGTGCCATGTTTGCGAATTCCTCTCTCGTAAGCATAGTCTTATCAGACGTTAGTATGAATGCCCCAGTGATAAAATCTCTTATCCCGCCAATAATTGGCCCGCCATATCTTGGAGATATGAGCTGGTCCTGAACTTGCATAAGTAAGGCTGCCTCTGCTCTTGCTTCCTCGCTTTGAGGAACGTGTAAATTCATTTCGTCCCCATCAAAATCAGCATTGTAAGGAGGACACACTGCAGGATGTAGTCTAAATGTTCTATAGGGCAAAACTCTCACATAATGTGCCATGATCGACATTCTATGTAGAGAAGGTTGTCGGTTGAAAATGACAATGTCCCCATCAGATAAATGCCTTTCAACCAAATAATTAGTGGATAATGATTCTGCTATAGCATTCCTATCGTTAACATAGTCTAGCCTAATCTTGACTCCATCCGGTCTGATAATATAGTTAGCACCAGGGTAGATATTTGGTCCATTTATAACCAATTTCTTTAGTCGATCAAGATTCCACTGAGACACAGTTTCAGGTATAGTTAGTTTTTTTGCAACGTCTACTGGTACGCCAACATTAGAAATCGCAAGATTAGGATCTGGGGAGATCACGGTTCTACTCGAAAAATCTACTCTTTTTCCTGAAAGTGATCCGCGGAAACGTCCTTCCTTCCCCTTTAGTCTTTGTGTCAGGGTCTTCAAAGGGCGTCCAGACCTGTGGTGAGCTTGAGGTATTCCAGAGACTTCATTGTCAAAGTAGGTAGTTACATGATATTGTAACAGATCTACTAGATCTTGAACAATCAGAGGAGGTGTACCTGCCTCTTTGCTTTCTTTTAGTCTCTGATTTACCCTTATAATATCAACTAGCTTATGTGTCAAATCATCTTCAGATCTAATTCCAGTCTCTAGTATTATCGATGGTCTGACTGTTACTGGTGGTACAGGTAGTACCTGTAGCACAAACCATTCTGGTCTAGCAGTTTTTGGATCATATCCAAGAAGTGTCAAATCCTCGTCAGGGATGTGAAGCAACCTCTCTCTTATGGTGATAGGTAGAAGTCTATTTTCGCCTGCATCGGTCTTCTCAACAAAAATGGTCGGCTTGGTAAAAACTAAGTCATATTGTTCTTTCTGGCAATGAGGGCATACTTTGACCTTTTTTGCTTTATCAATAATCTCATCTTTCACATTCTCTAACGTAATAACAGCATATGCAGCTTTACTATCGCGTAAGTCTTTATATTTCGATAATTCTTCTGTGGTTAACTTGATTCTGTTACAGGATCTACAAGTTATTATTAGTAATTTGTGAATATCATCAACAAACGCGATGTGCAGGACAGGTTCAGCTAATTCTATATGTCCAAAGTGGCCCGGACACTTTGCGGATGTGTTACCGCAAGTTGCACATTTTTGGCCAGGTTCCAAGGTTCCAAGACGATTATCCATTAATCCTCCCTGAACAGGCATTCCATCCTCATCGTAGGTTTCAGGTGCAGTAATTTCTGCAACACTAAATTTTCGAACTTCAACTGGAGACCAAACACTGAATCTGATGCCGCCAAGGATCTTTAGGGATTCTTCCATCATAAAGAGTCCTCCTTCTCTATATGCGTCATACCTTCTCCCTTGCTATTAGTCTGGGTGCTACATTCAAGCTCATCATCTCTTGCAGAAGCAATTTAAATGCATATGCTATTATTACAGAGGTTATCTTTGCCTTCTCACCGCAAACTCGACATACATATCTACGTTGCTTAACATCAAAGTAAGAAAGAAGCCCGCAGCGTTCGCAAATATTCACTTCAGCTTTATCAGATTCTTCAAGCAACCTATCCTTCAACATCATCGACGCGCCGTAGGCAATTAGACAGTCTCGCTCCATTTCTCCGAACCTCAGACCGCCACCGCGAGCTCTTCCCTCTGTAGGCTGCTTCGTTAGCATTTGAACTTGACCTCTTGCTCTGCTGTGAATTTTATCTGCAACCATGTGATGTAGCTTCTGATAGTATACAACGCCGATGTAAACGTCTGCTGGAAATCTTTTGCCGGTCCTACCATCGTACATTATTTCTTTTCCACTATAATCGAAGCCATACTGTGCCATAACATCTTTAATATCATCCAATTTTTCACCTAAAAATGCTGAACCATCTACTATTTTACCTCTCAAAGAAGCTGCTTTTCCACCAAGTGATTCCATAAATTGTCCGACGGTCATTCTTGAAGGAAAGGCATGAGGATTTATCATGATGTCAGGTACAACGCCTTCTGCAGTGTACGGGAGGTCCTCTTGACTAACTAGCATTCCAACCACTCCTTTTTGACCATGTCTTGAAGCAAATTTGTCCCCAATTTCGGGGATTCTCATATCTCTTACTCTTATTTTAAACATTTTCCCTCCTTCAACGGACTGTGTCATTATTACAGTGTCAACAACGCCATTTTCTGATGGTCTCACACCCACCGAAGTATCTCTTCTATAGGGTCCCTTTACTTCAAATTCTTTGTACTCTTCCATAAACCTAGGGGGCGAAGTTCTTCCTATCAAAATGTCACCACCACTCACAATTGCTTCATGCATGATAGCGCCATCTTGCTCCAACAGTCTGTAGGCCTTTTCACCTCGATATCCTCTAATATTTGCGTCTGAAAGTGGAAGTTCAAAGTTATCTTTCATTCCGCCTGGATACTGTTTTGCTTCTGCCTCATATACTCGGTAGAAGAAAGTCCTGCCCAAGCCTCGATCCACAGATGACTTGTTAAATACAATTGCATCCTCTATGTTGTATCCTTCGAATGGCAGAACAGCCACAACGGCATTTTGTCCAGTAGGCCTTTCATCTAATCCCAGCAGATTAATCGCCTTTGTATTCACCATAGGCAGTTGCGGATATAGCATAAAGTGTTGTCTCACGTAAGTACTTGCATTCATTAATGGTGTAGAAAATCCCAAACTCTGTTTTGCCATTGCACTTTCATAAGTGTTTCTAGGTGACTGATTATGTTCTGGGTAAGGGATTATTGAGGCTCCAACTCCTAATATTGCAGATGGAAATATTTCTATATGAGTATGTGAGTTTTCCAGTTTAGAAGCATCAATTGCAATATAACAATTTTCTTCTTCATTGGCATCGACCAGCTCTACAATACCCATATACAAAAGGTCTGACCAAGATAGGAATTTCTTTGTGACCTTATCTATCATCTCACGTGTTATTAGTGGAGTACCATCCTTAACTACCGCAAGAGGTCTCAAAACCCTCCCAGCATTGCAACTTATATACATACGTTTGGTGGCATTTTCGTTAAATGTGGAATAGAAGTAAATACCTACATGGGGATATATCTTGCCAGCTCTTCTCATAGTTCTTAAGGTATGCGCCAACTGTTCGCCACTCTCAGCATAACCAATTAGTTGACCATCAACGAAAACCCTCGTACCAATTTTCTTGAGATGCTCTTTAGCCTCATCAATATGCTCTACCCCAAGCTCGTATAACTTTTCTACAATCTCTGCCGGGGGCGTACTTATCGAAATTATCGCAGATAGCGCCAAGTTCTTAACTAGACCACAGTTTGAGCCTTCGGGTGTCTCCGCCGGACATATTCTGCCGAAATGAGTTGCATGCAAATCTCTAGCCTCAAAGTTTGGCTGGCTTCTACTTAGCGGCGACTGAATTCTCCGCAAATGACTTATAGTAGACATGTAATTTGTTCGATCCAATAACTGAGTAACACCTACTCTACCCCTACCCCAATTTCCTGTTGCAATCGCATTATTTAGTTTATCAGAAATTATTCCAGGTCTAACAGCAGCAGCTACAGCATTTATTCCTCGTTTCTGTCCTGATCTCTCTAATTGATACTTCATATCCCGTATCAAATTTCTGAATGCTGTTCTAAATAAGTCGGCCAACATTTGACCTGCAAATTTTATTACTTTGTTACCATAATGATCCTTATCATCGGAGTCTATCCAACCCATCTTTAATTCAATTAGCTTACTCGCTGCTTCTCCTAGGAAGAGCGCTTTTTCATGACGATTGTCAGGATTTTTGCCTAAATGTGGAAGCAATCCCCAATCGAGCAGAGTTTCTGCTCGTTTTATTTGAAACTCTTCAAGCATTCCAGGAGCAATTCTTTTGCTTATGTAGATAATAGCATCTTGGCTAGTTACAACATCGCCTGCTTTTTCAAACGAAGGCTCTAGCTCGTCTTGAATGATTTCGTTTAGAGAGACTGCGTTTGCGATGTCTTTATCGGATTCTAATCCCAACGCTCTGACAAGCGTGATAAGTGGAATATCTACTGGCGAACCAGGAATTTTAGCTACAACAGACCCATCTGGTCTCATTATTAGCTCTAGCTTTGCCCTATATCCTACAATTGAGGAGTACACTTTTGCCTTATATATAAGAGTCCCAGTAGCTTCTTCCACATCTACGATTATCTTATTATAAGAAAGATCTTCTAAACCAACAATTACTCGCTCAGATCCGTTGATGACGAAGTATCCCCCAGGGTCTCTGGAATCCTCGCCCATCTCAATTAGCTTCTGTTCAGGTAGATTATGCAATATGCATGCATTCGATTTTACCATTACAGGCATATCGCCTACGTGAATAAACCTCGACTCCAAAATCTTACTGTCCTCCACTATACTCGATTCCAGCATAATGGGGGATGCGTATGTCAAATTACGTAGTCTTGCTTCCATTGGTGCGACATGTGTTATCGAGCCATCGAGCTCCATAATTCTTGGCTGCTGCAATTTTATCTTGCCAAGTTTTATTTTATATGGATATTCGGCAGTTTCGATTTCGATCTCCCCAACCTCATCAATGATACTTTGCAACCCTCTTTCCATAAATTCATTGTAGGAATTTAGGTGCTGACGAGCCACACCTTCTCGTCTCAGAATATCATTAATAATTGGCCACATATCAAGAATCTCGATCATTAAATATCTAGCCTTCTACGACGTAGCGGTAATATACACTTTCACCCGCAGTAGGACTTTTTCTGGTTATTTTTATTATGTCTCCGGGGCGTACCTCAAGATCTTCGATCCCTTTGTCAGTCTTCGTAATATAGGGAAGTTGGCTTGGCTTTGCATTAAATTTACGTAGTACTTCTTCTGCCAATTCTTTAGATAATATCTCATGCTTTGGTTGATACACATGATTTGTTATTTTTATAACCTTCTTCTCTGAGGACAAAATATCAGGACCTTCCCCCTATCTTTGACGAATCCGTCTTTGAAAAATTTCCAATATTCACTATACCAATGGTGAAAATTCAGCACATATAAGTGATATCGAATCGTTCATAGCAACTAGTGGCATTTACTAGAAATAGACATCTATAGGATCCTGGGAAGAGTTGAATTAGCGCTGTATAAATGACCTTCCCAGTATTTTCCTATTGTTTGGATCTGATAAAGATTGTATCAGCATCGGAAATCACCAAGATCTTATGGGTTCGTCCATGCTTTTCTACAAGACGTTGAACGACCTCTTTACTCCCAGCATAAGGATATAGACCTAGCTTCTGAGCTAGATAATGATGCGGGATTGTAGACATGATCCCTAAATCATATTGTGATTTTAACTCATGTAGGTACAACAAATGTTCTAGGCCTTCAACATAAATATTACCTGCAATAGCATTTTGCAGTTCAATCCTGCCTTCAACGTAGTTTAGTAATGCTCCATCTCCTATACCTTTGATATTCTCGGCTAATAACACGGCGGTACCATTTCTCTTTACAAGGTGTATTGAATTCCAAAGTGAGCTCAGCGAAGTCAATAGTGTCTCGTGTGGACCTTCTTCATCGCTTGCCGAAATAATGGCGGAACTACAACTAACTTCCTCTTCAGCCTCACTTATTTTTGACAAAAAGTCCACGGCACCACTAAAAGCCTTGATGATGCTATTATGAAATATAGCGGAGATTCCATGTGAGTTTGACACCAATTCAATTGCTTCGGCTTCAGTCTCGGAGAAAGCAGACAATGCAATATCTAATGGAGGCCCTCTTTTTCCAGTTGTTGGTAAATTAGTGGTTCTAGAATTAAATGCTTCTGTCATCCGATTCGGATAAAAATAACGAAGCAATGCTGTTGGTGATCCGGAGTATCCAAAAAGTGGATCGTACTTTGTATGTGATACTACTAAAATCTTTTGAAATTTTTTAATGATGGTGTCAAATTGCTCTAATTGTAGCTTTTCAACTGAGTAATTTTTATTGGCAATATTCGTCCGCAAAGATTCGACATATTTTGGAAAAGTCCTGATATAGATTTTTGAAGAATCGATCGACGTATTTATGTCTAAAAGCTTATCTATGGCATTTGCCACCGATTTTGATCCTTCTGTTGCCAGAATCAACGTATTCTCAATTATCTCTACTCCGCCAAGCTTTGATTTTATCTCTTCATCAACTAGGAGATCGAGGTTAGATGAAAAATGTTTTAGAAGATTCTCGAATCTTATATCAAGTACTATGTGAGTACCTCCATATTTGAGCCATATTTCAGGCATCAAAAGCCTAGAATATCACAGTTAAAATAAATCTCTTTCCATTCTTCGAATCTGTCTCTGACCTGTCTTCGACCTATATTCAGTTTAAATAAATCTCTGGCAGAATGGTGAATTTAATTAGCTTTCATAAATCATCAAATTCTTCTCCTCTAGCAAAGTATGCAGATTGTGAACCGCTCTATATACCTCACTTTCCTTTTTCGCACCTGTGCAAACTAATTTACCACTAGCAAAAAGAAGGATTACCGTTTTTGGATCAAGCATTCTATGTATCAAACCAGGAAACTGTTCTGGTTCATACATACTCCTCGGAAGTACTCTTGCAGCTAGCTCTAAGTGAATTTTTCCCCCTAAACTAGCAGAAGCTACTATATTTTGGATTTCTATTTGTGGTTCGTGTTCAATAGGAATTCCTCCCTTCTTTAACTTTTGAACTACATTTTTCACTGCCTTTATTGCTTGATCTTCAGATTTTGCACCAGTGCATACCATTTTACCAGAACTGAAAATCAGTGTAGCCGTCTTCGGAGATTTTAATCTGAACACAAGTCCTGGGAATTGATCTGGATGATATTCAACATCTGGAAAAATTTGAGTTATAAGGTTAAGGTTTACTGTTTGATTCACAGTAGCTGATGCTACGACATTTTCGATGCTGACAATGGGCTTGGTCTGTGGCATAATATAAGTGGGTTTATATATATGCACTATATATACTGTTTATATTATCGTTATAGTAGATTTTAGTATAAATTTATAGTGTTTTAAACGAACTATCGTGACTATATTTGAGCCTTCAATTTGTATGCAAATTTCGCTGCCTAATTTGCACTCAACTTATGCGTATATGTAATTCGAGCTAACTTTTAATGCATTCTGATTTGTCAAGAACGTACACTCTTTAAGTCCTTGCCGTACAGCAGTCTTAATTACAAAAAGTTGTAGAGTAAAAAGAGATAGAAATAGCATTGTAAGATATTTACTGGGGGGAAAATCCAAATCAACTTTACTAAGGTTCAATCCGATAGACCCACTGCGAGGCAATCTAATACGAGAAAAGCTCTCTCTCGAATCAATCGCTATCAGTCTATCTGTCTCAGTAACCCCAAAAATCGGTGCATGAAAAAACTCGTCTATAGTATAGGCATATGATCTAATACCCAGGATTTCATTAATCTTTAATGCTCCATAAACTGCTATTGGGAACAGTAAGCCACTACTCATTATTGTGTAAGACGTAAATTCCTGTGTTTGAAGTAAGCGCCAACTGATCTTATCTGCCTCCTCAATAAGCGATGTAAGGTCCGGAATGTGATTAACACTCCTAACAAGCGAAAGACACGTAAGAAGTGATGCACTAAATCCGATCGAACCTGAAGTGGTTACGCCAGTTCTACGGTACTTTAATTCGATCAACTCATCACATATCGCGGCTAGTTTACTTCGTCTTTCCCTGGTTATCGCGACCGTTTTGATGCCTTTTCTTTTAGCCATTCGTGCAGCAGCGATATTGTCTAAAGTGTTACCTGTTATTGATATAAAATATGCAGTTCTTTCATTGAGAATATCTGGGTTAGTGAGGATATCTGTTGGATAGCATGATTTAGCACGATGGTTGGAAGCATACTCCGCTACTAGTGCTGCAGCGTGTGAATCCCCAGATCCAATAAACAAAGAATTTTGAGGATCATCTGGTGAACTGAGATTTAGAACAGTAAGATCTTCCAATTGATATCTTACCTCGATATACATTGCAAGAAGAGAATTCACGTGCTAAATTATATTATCTCCTTTTATGACTCTTGCCATACGCATATGGCATGAATCTAATCCATTTAGAAAATCAATAAGTACTTAATGCTTAATCTAATTTAACGAGACAAGAATATTTAGTACCAAATCGCTTAATACATAATGGTCGATTATTATGAAGTCTTACAAGTTAATCCTTCTGCCACAATGTTGGAAATAAAACGATCGTTTCGTACTCTAGCACTGAAATATCATCCTGACAAGAATAAAAATTCTGAAGATTCGAAAGAGAAATTTATGCAGATTATAGAAGCTTATGAAGTTCTTTCTGACAAGTATTCAAGAAATAGATATGATAATGCAAATTCACAAGATAAAGTCGTACAAGTCGCTCACGAGAGATGGGTACCATCCGCCGACTTCCATAAAGTATACAGTTACTCTGAAATTAAGAAACGATATCAAAGTGACCTTATAACGGGTGGGATGTGGGATATAAGCGAAAGAACAAGTATGGGGATGTGGAAAGCAACCATGATTTTATTTGGAGGGCTTGCTGTCATGGTAACGTTTATAATTATGTTTCGTTGATGGGCAAATTTTAATCTGTCGATTAAGCCCAAATACGATTGGAATGAATAGATTGTAGAATGAAAGGTAATAGATCAGTGATTTGTTCGCGTACGCATTTAACAAAGTCTTTTCTTATATCGGACAATCATACTCAGCGATTCTGAAATTTGTGCTCAAAAGGATTAAAAGAGGTCTTATGAAAGAGTATCTAAGTTGCGCGTAATTGCCATCGGAAGTCGCGTTTTTGTGACTAGTTTTCAATTAGCTGGCGTAGAAGGAATAAAAATAACATCATCGGATGAAATATTGAACGAACTTAACAAATTGGGATCTTCTGACGACATTGGCCTGATTCTTTTAAGCGACGATATGGCAAAGGAGATTCGCTTTCAACTCACAGACATGCGGTCAAAAAGACCTATTCCACTAATCTTTGAACTTCCTGCCCCAGGGAGCACTAAGGAAAGTATCGACTACAGAGCATTGCTTAAGCAGATCCTTGGGGTATAATTGAATATTGAGGATTTTCTAATACACTCAATCCCCGAAGTTTAATTTTAAGTGAGCACTTTCCTTGCGAATATGAGATATGCCGTATGCCCTACCATCCTCATCGACGGTCTTGTCATTCCCTCTCTCGCCTCGATAGTTCTTATCATTAATTCACTACAATCGATATCAGCAAAGTCACTTCTGAGTGCAATAGCAGTCTTTTCAACTTGATTAACTGTAGGACAAATTGCCACGAAACAGCCACTAGGTCTTAGCGCTTTGAGTACATCTTGCACGATCGTCCAAGGATCGCCCAAATCAACAATTGCAGCATCGAAATCACTTTCTTCAATTGCATTATGAGCATCCAATTCCTTAAGGGTTACAAAGTCTGACATTCCTGCCTTGTTCAGATTACGGTGCGCTATCTCTATTGATTCATGATTAATATCATATGAATAGATATGACCTGTTGGTTTGACTAAGCTGGAAAGAAAGGTAGTTATGGCGCCACTCCCAGTACCGATCTCGAGAACTCGTGATCCATTGGTTATTCCGGCTCTAACCGCAATGTATCCAAGATCTTTAGGATATACAATCTGAGTTCGTCGTTCTGATTTCATTATGAAATCATGAATTGTGGGCTTTATGAGATATACAATTTTACCTAATGGGGTATAATGAATCGACCCATATTTCATACCAATCAGAGAAGATATGTCTATTACACCAAGATGGGTATGCAGTTTCTTTTCTGAAGTTACTTTTACGAGCCATTTCTTACTTCGATTGTGAAACAATAAAACATAAGAGCCCTCTTCGATAGTCATATACGGTACCCGAACACGTTCTAGATGATAAAAATCTTCTTTCAGACACTGGATTTTGTGGGCAAGTTTATAAAGCCATCATTAGATTAGTCCAAACACATTGATAAGATTGGTCTAGAATACCGTTGGCGGATAAGCTGATGTCAAGAGTTCTAATATAAGATTTATCGTCTTTGTTGGCCATATTAGTAAAGTGTTGAATGGCTATGGTACAAACTGAAAATCATTAAAGAGGCGTATCAGATTATCACGAAATCAGATTTCTAACATACTTGATACAAAGTCAAAACTTAATTTCATCTACAGTAATCGTGCGACAAAATTCTGAAGTAATGAACATTAGAAAATTCTGTCATAATTAGAGCACACGGCTACAGATGTCTAATAAGTCAGGTACCGACTGCCGCACAGAGTTTGCGAAGTCCTCGAAGTTACCTATAAAAACATACGTTATGAATCAATGGTGATGAAAATATTGGATTCTAACTGGTGCGGTTGGTAATAAAGAAGTTTGATATCTGCTAGATAAATTCATATCGGCATTTCTTACAAGACATAATCAACCCCCAGTAAGTCTTAAAAATTTATTCTCTTTATGGATAGCCTTTCCAACAATGGAAACGTAATCGAGATTAGCTAGTGCAATTTTAGCTGATTTTCTCACCTCCTCACTGCCGTCGCTAAGCGCTTCATTCAATGCGTTTCTAGCGCCTTCAGATCCTATGACGCCCAATGCAATTGCTGCTTCGTGGCGCACGAAAAAACTGGGATCAGATTTAACTGCGTAAATCAAGGATTCGATTGCACTGGCAAAACCTAATTGACCCAAAGAAAACGCTGCTTCGTGTCGTACCAGAGGTTCCGAGTCGGTTTTGAGAACCATGCTAATTTCATTTACTACTGATTCAGACGAAATATCCGCTAGTATACAAACAGCTCTAGTACGAATAATCATGTCATGATGTTGCAGTAGCCGCATGAAGTAGATTTCATTCCGATTGTCGAACTGTTGTTCCATCTCTCTCAAGGTAACCATCCTGCGATTTGTCACTTCGGTAGAGTCAAAAGCATCCATAAGATTTGTCTAGTTCAAGATGGTCACCTATTTTTTTGTTGTGATATACCACTCTATGTTATTTCGACGGTTTAATAAGGGTCAAAATTAGATAGAATAGAAATGCGGATAAGATATTGGAGATTGGGGATATCAGAGGTGATGAAGGCCGAGTACCCGGTAAACAAAGTAAACCATTGGGAAATAAAGTGCATGATGGGTGATTACCAACATTTCGGAGTTTTTTGGTACAGATATGGCACTCCGTTTGACAAAGAACCCATCCCAGGAATATGCATTTATTACAATGAGATTCCTCGTTCAACTGTAGAAGAGATCGTTCAATTTTTACATATGAATTATGGGGGTAATATTATTTACCGACAGACAAGGGCATTTTTACGTGGTTCAAAAGAATTTGCCGCGGCGGATGAAATTGGAACACTAGCAAATCAGCTAAGCCTAAAATTCAATTGTCCTGCGGAGATAAGTATTGAATTTGAAAGGATCACTGAAGAAGAAAAAGTACAACAATCAGTTAGTCTTCCATCCTCCAAAGCACTACCAATAGTGGGCCCCGATTAAATATAAACTCGTGCACAGATAAAAACAAGATTCTTCAGGGCCAAACAGCATAAAATCAAGCTCTAGCAAAATTTTTGTAGCAAGCTTTTCACTATGAAATATTGATATATAAGAAAAATAAATCGGAATGTGGATAAAACGGCAAATGTGTCATTAGACGATGCTATTCATTTATTGGAGTTCAAAATTACAAATTTTAATCTGTGACGATTTAGAGATTTGACTAGAAATTGACATCATTGTAAAGGATTTTTCAAATACTAATATTTCTGATGCTTGCTTAAATGGAGCATTGTGCATAGGTTCAAAATTTTCTGGGGTTGAAATGTCTCGCACAAACTTAGTTCAGGCTGATCTGACAGGCGATGATTTGTCGAGGGCAGAACTTTCAAAGGCCTCACTAATAATGGCAGAGATGAATCGATGTAAGCGAGTTGGTACCAAGTTAACTGCCTTCAATTAAATGGTAGCAAAGGATGACTAACGCATTCTTTCCGGAAGCAAAATGGAAGGAACAATCTTAATTTAGGCAGATCTTAAAAATACTAATGTAAGCATCAAAGATTTGAGTCAGACATGTACACCAACTTCGCAAAATTCTAAATCTAACAACAGTTTAAATTATATCAACATAACTAAAGTCAATTGAGTTTTATCGCCACTAATATTTTTTAATTTTCATTTTCGTGTGAAGGATTTTGATATAATCTGAAGATATTGCTTTGTTGACACGATTTCAACTGTAATATTAACTGGGTGATAAAAGGCTTATCTTAGTTAGGCTTGACTATTCAAGGCCATTGACTATTAAAGACTAACCAGACAGGATAGGAAAGAGAGACATTAGATACTCATACATGCTGAAGATGCAAATGACGAGTATTTTGAAATATACTATCCTAATTTTTACCACTTTGCTCGAATTATGCCTGGCAATGCTAAACATGAACTAGAAATCTAAGATCTCTGCCATTATTAGTCCTTGCACTGTCTGTTTCACGTCGTGTGTCCTGATAATATTAGCTCCATTTTTAGCGGACGTGATTTCGGCGACAATTGATCCAATGAGACGATCCTCTGCTTTGGAATTAAACAAATGACCGATGAATGATTTTCTAGAAATGGAGATACATATTGGTTTTTGAAAGGTTTTTAATTTCTTTAACTCGAGAATAGATTCTATATCGCGAATATAGTAGTCTGTACCATGAATTTTTGTGAAGAACGGATTTTTGCCTCCACCTCTAAAAAATCCAATGGAGGGATCGATAAGCATTCTATCTTCTGCAATCTTGGCCCGCCGTGCTATATCCAAACTTTCTTGTAGGTATCGTTTTGTAGCGGAAATCTGCCAAGAGTGAGGTAACGGATAGCCATAAGTCCCAATGACTACCGATGATTCGGTGTCTGCTATAATCTTGGCCATATTGGTATCATACTTCAATCCAGAAATATCATTGATAGCATCGGCACCTGCCTTTATCGCTTCATATGCAACAGTTGCCCTCGGCGTATCGGCCAGAACAGGAAGACCGCAACTCCCTTTCACTATCTTTATCGCTTGAATGATTCTCTTGACTTCTTCATGAATCGGGATGGGTGTGTCCAAATAAGGCGCTGTGGACATAGCTCCAATGTCAATAAAGCTTGCTCCCATATCTTCCATGGTCTTGGCAGTTTTCTTGATATCTTTTAATTTGATCTTGATTGATTTCTTGTAAAATGATTCCGGACTAACGTTAATTATTCCCATGACCCTTACAGGTGCATTATTACCTACGTATACTCCTCCTAGAAAAGTCATCAGCTGGGTTCACGAACAATTCAGAATGTCATTTTTATATAAAGAGTTTTGTCTGTTTTTAGCATCTGGCTACCTAAAGTTAATATAGAACTCGCAACACTCCTCTAGGTAAAATAGCCATGATTTGCTTTGAATTGCAGTATGATATTTTAAATTGGTTCTCGCGAAAAATTCACTTTGTCTAAAGTAACATGGTAGAGATACCCAATGGTCAGAACGCTTGACAAAACCCATACCGTTCTATCCTATATTGAGGGAAGCCTCAAGAACGTTACTATCGTAAGTGGTCAAACAAGACATCAAGGTTTAATTTTTTCTTTGCTGAATCCACCAATACCATTAGGTGGAAACATCGTATCACTGGATATATATGTAGATGAAATTCCTATCGCAAAAAAATCAATTTTTGTCGCTACATCTGAGGATGTGGTCAACGCTGCCACTATCTCTGAAGGTAGACCAATATCTTTTAGACCGTATCAAAGTGCCAGATTTTTGATAACCAGGGATGAATCTTTAGACAGAAGCAAGAAGCATAAAATAGTAATTCTTAGCAAGCTCGAGGGTTTCGAGCAAATAATTATACCATTCACTTTTAAGGATCGCGCAGGGGATCAGAAGGAAAGAATCTTTATCCCATCCAGCATTTTTGATGAAGCAAGTCTTGACAACGAAAACGAGGATACCGTTTTTAAGAATTTTACAAGTCCATTAATTCTCTCTGGCAGAAAGGCGTATATTGTGTGCTCATCAAACGCAAATCTTTCAGCAAATTGGACATGGATGGGAGCAAGATATGACAATGGAGGACTCTATGTGCCTCCGGCTAGAGCATTCGGAAGGATAAACGTTGAAATATCAATCGAAGACCAAGTGCGAAAAAGACTACCGAATTTTGTTGCGTCATCGAAACACGAAAATGGTGTCCTTTATACTCGACATGAAGTTGCTGGCTTGCAAGTCAAAAGAACCCTATTTTTGCCTCTGAGCCACAGAGGATTTGTAATGCGCCTTGAGCTATCTGACAAGACGCTGGACTATAAAAAGCTGGGACTAAGAGGAAGGGTTGGTAAACGGCAAAGGAAGATTAGAATGCATTTTTTGATAGATGGGAATATAACAAGCTATGGATTAGCAGCAATTTCGCAACACAACTCATCTGATTTGATTGAACGGGAAAATTGTCTTCTTATCCAAACAGCTGCTAGGAGAGACATTGCGCATTATTATGGAGTGATTGGAGTTTCTCCCAAAACATTGAAGCCCTCCAAGGTTTTGACTGATTCCTTCGACAACGATTTAGAGATTTCTTACGATTTAGAAGTTGAATCAGGAAGAAACGTAGAAGTTGCACTTGTCGGAACAGGAAGCTACATCAGTTCACAGGAATGCCTCAGTGAATATGCATACTTAAGAGAAAATTATCCACAATTACTTCAAGATACAGAGAAGTATTTCAGAGGGTTGTCTTCCTCCCTTCTTAATATTCAATCCACTCAACATCAGAATTCTACTTTTTCAAAGCTTATCAAAGCGTATGAGAAGGCCAGAATGAGTATGGAGTATTTAAAGGCGGACTATGATGAATTGGGTCCTGGTATATGTGCAGGCCTTCCTAGGTTTCCAAACTATTGGGCCAGAGATACTGGTTGGTCACTGAGGGGATATATATCTCTCGGTGATTATGGATTTGTTTTGGACGTCTTAGAAAACTTTTTTAGGCATCAAGCTAGGAGAACGACCGAATCAGCTACCCGAGGGGAACTTCCTATGATAATTAGTGGAAAGGCATTTCTTCACAACACGACTTTCGGCTCAGCTGATTCTACATTTCTGTTTCCTTGGATTATTCGCGAATATGTGTATTCTACAGGAGATTTAAAGTACTTAAGGAACAGATGGAAAAACATTACCGATCTCATAGAGTGGGGATTTTCAAAGGATATTGATGATGATGGATTAATTGAACATGGTTTTACAGGAATCGCTGAGAAGCTTCCAATTCAGGACTCGACATGGATGGATCATATAGACCGAAGAAAAAGCGCAAATGATGTTCAGGCCCTTTTTTATGAAAGTCTGAAGATTGGAAGTGAGCTAGCAGCATTAGCTGGCGATGACAGTAACGAAAAAAAATGGTCTGTTAATGCTAAATTATTACGTGATCGCATAGATCGTGTATATTGGAATGAGAATATCGGATACTATTATGATACTGTCCGTAGGGATGGAAGTAGAGATTCGAGTATCAGACCAAATGCACTTATCCCGATTTTAACAGATGCAGTTAGTGAATGCAAGAAGGCTGAATCCATTCTGAGAAGGATTGAAAAGAGCGATATGACTACTCCTTGGGGAGTTCGCACATTAAGCTCTCTAGACCCGAAGTATCATCCAACATTGTATCATGATGGGGCTGTCTGGCCACTTGTCACAGGATGGGCCGCAATTAGTGAGATCAAACTGGGCAGAAGTGAACAGGCACTGTATTATCTAGAATGCATGGCGGAAAGAATTCTGTCAGAAAATGGCATGTTTGCAGAAACTTATAGAGGAGATAGACCTGAACCATTTAACTCGTGTATATTGCAAGCCTGGTCTGTTGGCATGTATATTTATGCCTTACGCGAAATGTTGCTTGGTATGAAAATCGACATGACTAGAAATCAAATCCGATTCGATCCCCAAATACCAGAATCATTAAAGAACAATTCTGAACCTATTACATTTGAACATACATTAAAAGGCATTTCTGAAGATTGTAGACTGTCAGTGACTCTGGAGCCACGTCGCGAAAAATTGTCAGTCAAATTCAAAGATCATGAGCCAAAAATTCAACTGTTAAGTAGCTCACATAAAATAGAACAGAATACGAAATAGGTAACGTCTCACATTTTTCATCCTACTTATTTCACCTATCAAATTGTATAAATAAAAGTAAAAGATACGTGATTATTAGAAAAAGAATATTGATAGATGTCAGTTGATAACTAGACTCTACGACCTCTACGTCCTCCAGGCTTCCGTGTTGTATCATGAGGTATAGGTGTAACATCGTCAATTCTTCCTATTCGAAAACCAGCTCTGGCAAGGGCTCTAATAGCAGCCTGAGCACCAGGACCAGGTATTCGAGGACCTACGCCTCCGACAGCCCTAACGCGAATGTGAAGTGCATTGATGCCTTTTGTCTTGGCAGTATCTGCTGCAGCTACGGCGGATTTCATAGCAGCATATGGCGAAGATTCGTATCTATCGGCAGTAACATGTCGTCCACCAGAACTAAAAGAAATTGTTTCTGCACCGCTGATATCAGTAATATGAACCAATGTATTATTATAGCTACTAAAAATATGCGCTACTCCCCACTTGTATTTAAAGACATCCTCGGTTTCGCTTGTCATACTAACATTTCGTTGTCCCCAGATATATTAACGTAAGGAGATGAAGATTGTTAGTACGATGCTGCATGTAAGTCGTTTATGATCTTTGGTTGATTGGTTGATTACCAAACAAATAATGCTATTCAATATCCCAAATGGTGTAATCCAATTTTTGGATTAAGCTTAGCTACGATAAATGAGTATATCCCCGATTTTCAAGCAGTAAATACTTGTCACACGTCCTAGTTCTAATGAATACATTCCCGGAGCCGTTCTTCACCTCTCCAATAGGTAAAAGTGGAATTCTTGATCTTTTGGCACATGAAATCGCTTCTTCGATCTTGGATCTTGGGATTGTACAGACTATTTCAAATTCCTCTCCACCATGAAATATCAACTCTCTGGAATTCAAGTTGCTATCACTTGCAAAATTGAGCAAATCCGGTCCACAGGGAACCTGATTTAGAAAAAAATCTACATTACTTTGCTTTGCCAGCTCATAGAGTGAAGTTGAGAGCCCGTCACTGGAGTCAATTGATGATGTGAAATACTTTGAAAGGACAGACCCAAATTTCATCCTAGGCTCTGGCTGAAGTACCGATCTAACGGCCCTTCTTCTAAATTTATCTGTAGCCTTAACTCCATCCATAATAATCTTCAGGCCGGCTGGTGGATAGCCAAACAATCCAGAGACAATTATTAAATCTCCTGAACATGCTCCATTCCTGCCTGGGACCTCCAAGCTGTTTCCACTAGAAAATCCTATAATACAGCAATCTATAACGAGTTCTTTTGTCTGGTTAGTATCTCCACCGACAATAGTAAAGTCAAATTCTCTGGATGCTATGCTGAAACCATGGATGAGATCCGTTATCGCCTTTTTGGAATAATAGACTGGCAACCCCAGGGAAATCAATGATACATAAGGTTTAGCACCCTTTGCTGAAAGATCACTTATGACCGACACTACGCTCTTTCTGGCGATTTGCCAGGGGGCCATTAGCGCTGGTACATCTGTACTTTCTACTAGCATATCACATTTTAATACAAGGCCTTTTGAGAACGAAACAGACTGCAGTACATGATTTGGAACGACCGTAACATCATTTTTTCCAAAATCTTTGAAATTATTTTTTTTTAGTCTGGTAATAAACAGCTGGATTATCTCCTTTTCATCTAATTTCATCAAATACCATCTTCGTTTTTGTCAATATATCCTTGAAAAGAGCACCAGCTTTATCTGATGTTGATTCAACTGAAATTCGTATAGCATGCTCTGTATTTGAGGATCTAATAAGCACCCATGAATTTTCGTCGATTACCAATTTGATTCCATCGATCTTTATTGTAGAAGTAGAATTAGGAGTAAAAATGTCGAACAATCTCTCAATTAGAGCTTTATGTAAGCTGGAATCCACTGCAAGCTTTGATCGTATTTGATGATATTTTGAGGATAATTCAGTGCACTCATTTATCGATTCGTTATCAAGTGAGGAAATAAGCACACCAGCCAGCAAACCATCTCTACATTTATTGAATTTTGGCAATATGAAACCTGCGCTACTTCCCTCACCGCCTGCATCTGCTCCCTCTTCAGCCATTTCCATAACTACATTTGCTTCTCCCACCTTTGAGAAATGCACTTGGCCCCCATGTCGGAGAATAAATTCCTTAACAACAGAACTAGTGTCTACACTTAGTACGAATTTCCTCATTCCGAGCTTCATTGCACTTGATATACAAAGGAGAAGAGTTAGGTCTGAAGATAGCTTTTTACCCGTCTTATCCATAACTACTAGCCTATCACCATCCAAATCTAGAGCAAAACCTAAATCAAGAGAACTCGACCGAACTAATGCCTGCAGTTCTTTCAGATCGTCTACAGTCGGATCTGGACTACGTGGATGGATACTTAAAGTATCATTTATGCTGGCTATTTTGTATCCTAAACTTCGAAAGACAATATTTGAGTATATGCAGGCGGCTCCACCTCCAGGATCTATTCCAATCTTTTTGTCGTTTTTTATTTGCATATCAGCTACGAGTTCTAATAATTCGTCTGTATAGGTTGAAATGCTATTCACCGAGCATCCATAACCTGATGAAGATTGTTGAACTGATCGCTCAAGCATCTCAGTCAGTTCTTTTTCATAAAATCCCCTACCATCAATAATGAATTTTAAGCCATTCCAATCTAGAGGATTATGAGAAGCAGTGATCATACAGCCTCCATGGGATTTTCTAGCTTCTCGAAAAACAACTGGTGTCGGAGATATTCCTATATTGAGTATGTCTATACCCTGTTTCATTATTGTTGATTCAAACACTCGAGATATGATGTGGCTAGAAGGTCTAGTATCCCTGCCTAAGACGCATTTTCTACCTTGATCTAAAAGACGTGATCCAAATAATTCTGCATAATTGCAAATCTCATAAAGATTCAAATCACTCCCGTAAATTCCTCTTAAACCAGAGACTGATATTTTCATAGGAACGATAGATATCCTTGCTATATTATATTGATTCGCTATTTATGGCATGGTATACATTAACGATTAAATAGAGATCAAGTAAAATTTTGCTATCTCGCCCTAGTAGCTCAGACTGGTTAGAGCGAAGGTTTCGTAAACCTTAGGTCGTGGGTTCAAATCTCGCCTAGGGCTTGAAATATGAACTAGTGTTTGAGGGGTGGCAGTTTGACTTTCATGAATCAAGATCTGGAAGATAATTTTTAACTTCCCTTCTCAAATAGTCTAAGGATTCGCTGATACGTCTTTTTCGATCGGATAAAGTTATATCAATAGCCGATGCTTTGCGATTCAATCCATCTATCATTAGCTGTTGGTATTTGGGATTGGGTGAGCCTTCAGACATTCGTAGAGAAACGGATACCTTGGGTGTAAAATTTGCTATCAGTTGCATTATATCTTCAACTTTGAGATCAGAATCTAATCTCAGGAGAACTTCCTTGATCTGTTCTTTTTTCAGTCCGGATAAAGGCATATTTCCACTTCTTGCCGCCTTTCCTACCAAAGCTCCAACTATTTTGTGTGCGGAACGGAATGGTATACGATTTTTAACTACTAACTGCTCTGCAATATCGATTGAGATAGCGTAGCTCTTTAGAGCCATTTGTTCCATCCTTTCTCTATGAACATATAACGAATCAATGACCACTTTCAATATCTGCAAGGAACTCTGAACCGAATTTGAGGCCTCCCACAATGCTGGTTTGATCTCTTGTAAATCTCTACTGTAACCTGTGGGCAATGACTTGACAATTGAAAATACACAGTTTAGATTCCCTAATAGTGACCCTGACTTTCCACGTATTATTTCTAAGGGATCTGGATTTTTCTTTTGGGGCATGGCGCTAGACGTGGAACTATTCTCATCCGAGATATCAATATATCCGAATTCTGAGGTAGACCATAGGATAAGGTCAGCAGCTATTCTACTCAAGGTAATCATAAGAATTCCCAATGAAGATACGTATTCGCACATAGCATCTCGAGAGCTAGTTGCGTCTATGGAATTAGTCACAAGTCCTCTAAACCCAAGTAAAGTAGCAGTTCGATCCCTATTGATACGTATAGACGAACCACCTATTGCACCCCCTCCTAATGGGCATGTATTAACTCTATCATATACCTCATTCAGCCTGTCGAGATCCCTTGAAAGGGTTTCGACATATGAAAGTAGCAAGTGTGAAAAAGTCCCAATTTGCGCTTGCTGCGAATGAGTATAAAATAGAATAACGGTATTGACATTTTCAGAAGCTCTTCTGAGGAAACTATGAATGAGATCCAACAGATAACTGCTTACGTTATTGAGGTCGTCTCTCATTTTCAGTCTCATATCCAAAACCACTTGATCGTTTCTTGACCTTGCAGTATGCACCTTTCCACCAATTTCAGCATTGGTCTGGTCGATTACAAATGCTTCGAGTGACTCATGGACATCTTCAAAAGTACTGAGGTCAATTAGTGCAGGGTTCCCCTCCAGTTTAACCAAAACACGTAAAATTTGTTTAACCTCCGACACCGTTAAAATCCCGATTTCATGAAGCATTATGCAATGTGCCTGAGTTCCTAAAATATCATAGTATATCAATACTTTGTCTGCATTGCCCGAGGATAGGAATCTAAGTGTTTTATCTTCGAGATTTTTTTCTGATCTGGATCTGTACACGAGTATTGCGTCATGTGTACCATACATCATATATAGTGTTTGGTAGACGGTTCGGAGCTACTTACAGTTAGCGCAGAAAAATCCCAATCTAACTAGCAAAGGGCTTATTTTGGTGTGATTCGAATACCATACCTCCTCAGAAATGTAACAAAATGTCTTGCCAGTTTGCTATTGCATTGACAGGTTAATGAATCCAATTCTATCCACTCGAATTTTCTCTTCATATAGTGTGGGATTCGGAATGAAACTATTGTGTAGTTGGTTGTAAGATTTTGAAGACTTGTTCCATATACCAATCTTTCATTCATATGTGAAATAATCCTCCTGTTACCCAAAGTTACGTATTCAATTTGTTGCAGCTTGAGATACTTGGAAGCGTAGTTGTAAAAATCAGAGATAATATTTAACATGATATTGTGTTTTGCATCAACACGAAGTTCGTTATTTCTAGTATTTCTTACTACTCGAGCTGGTACTCCCGCAGCGAATACTCCAGGAGAAAGGCTTTTAGTAACAACAGAACCGGTTCCGATAGTAGCCCCTTTACCTATCGTGATCCCCGGCAGAACAGTAACGTTCCATGGGAGCCAGACTTCGTCTTTGATTGTTATATTTGCAAAGATATACGGATGACCATTTAATGCATTTTGCCATGAACTATGTGTAAAAAATAAGCAGTAACCTCCAATACCGACATTATTCCCTATCACAACACTCCTAGTTGTATTTATATAGGAGCGGTAAAGCACAACACAATTGCTGCCAATTTTAAACGCGCTATCCTGGCTCTGCATCCCTCCTATGATCACATCCCTATCGATTATCGTACTGTTGCCAATTGAGATGGATCTGAATGCACTTATTACTGCTCGCTCCTTAATAGTGGTATTTCTTCCCAAGCATATCAAGCCATCAGAGAAAAGTTTACAGTTTTCCAAAGATGAACCTGCTCCTATGCGTACATTTCTGGCCTTTATTTGAACTTTATTTAGCTTTGCCCCATCAGAAATTACAACATTTTTTGCATCTATAGTAGAATCAATTAGATAAGCACTAGCTGCTATTGCTTTATTTGAAGACATGATGTGTTAAGTATTTTGCTAAATCGATTCCTCTAAAAACTTTAACGTCAGACTGAGAAGTCAAATATTCAAGTATCTGACGATACATTCTGCCACCTTTCATCCTTAGTACATTGTCATGCCAAATTACTGTGATAATGTTGAAATCTGGACTTAAATTTCTTCCCTGTTGTACGGTCTTTATGAAAGTAGGAAGGACATCATCTTCCGAAAGGTGCATATAAGTAAACAAGTAAGCATCCATGATTGTTACAGGAAATTCCAAAACAGCGTTGAATTCATAATATCCAAAATCCTCTGATTCGATTAAATGTTTAGATTTTCTTACAGTAGAATCGTACACAAACCCCAGTTCTCGGAGTTTACTTGGCAATTGTGTGTTAAATTTTAGATAATGGACTCTATTTGCTAAGATTTTTACCTTGGAGATTTCTTCTAATTGGGTTTTCTCCTTGAGGAGCCTTTCCTTTACATCAATAGATGACGGGTCAGAATGAAGCCCTATTTCCCATCCACCAGCTATAAGAGATCTTATATCATGCTCGTAATCTACAACTGTACCATTTTCATAAACTGTTCTGAAAAAAAATGTCGATCTTAATCCATACTTTTCTTCGATCTCCATATATTGCGGAATGTTATAGTATGGATTGATTATCGTTGCATTTCTGATGGTTTCGCTGTCAAATCTACTTTCTCTTGCTTTTATATGTTCTAATGTAGGGCCTTGTATTCTCCAATCTACGTCGTGACTAAGAAAAATGCATTGCAACACAATTTACAGATTGTTAGAAGTTAATTTGTATATCTACTAGTCGTTCAATGCGAATAAATAAAATGATGATGGGAGCTGGTAGCCTCCGTTCTAATTCAGTGGTCATCATGCAATAGTTATATAGGGAATAAGTAGATCTTTTCCTTAATAATGAGCCAAGACCTCCAGCAAACGCGTAGGTTGATATTTGATGAATTAACCAAAATCGTTGATCCAGAGATTGGTGTTTCTATAATGGAATTGGAATTAATTGATAAAGTAATAATAGAAAATGGCAAAGTCGATATTGATCTTCATTTAACCAGTCCTTTCTGTCCTGCGGTATTTGGATTCAAAATCGCACAGGATGTCAGAGACAATGTTTGTCGTCTTAATGGAATTGACAACGTGAAAGTGACAGTTAGTAATCATTTTATGGCTGAAGCAATAAACAAACAGGTTAACGAAAGCAAACCTCCAGAAAAATCTAAGAACCAAGCCATTAATGATTAATTTGCATATTTCACGTCTAGGAATGGCATACGAGTGTTCGTAACTTATCCATCGGTTGTGCTGTAATCATCCCTATGAATAAATTCTAGCTTTGCTTTCCTCACACCTTCTTTAGAAAATTTCATGAGATGACCTCTCAAGAGCTGTATTCCTAAAGCGAGATCTACGCCCTTGGGACAGAGCTTACTACACAAACCATCAAAGTGACAACTCCATATTCCATAGTTGTCCTCTATGAGATTCAAACGCCTCTTACCAGCATCCTCTCTTGAATCATTTAAGTAGCGAGATTCATGTGCTAGTACTTGAGGACCAGTAAATTTCAAGTTACTTGCTACCGATGGACATGTAGAATAACACAAACGACATTTATTTCAATACGAAATTTGTAGATATTTACCGGCATCTTAGGGAGTTTGTAGAGACCACTGAAGATCCGTCTTGTTGTCAATATCTGCAGATTAATTTTGTTTATAGGTGTTCTAGATTTTCATGATGCTTATTGTGTGAAATCAGTTACAAGCTCGTGTATTATAGGAAAATTATTCGAAGGTTCGCATGCTATCAGAGAAGTGTCGAGCTCCGGGACTTTAGTATAGCATGCTAGCCTATGGGCACTATTAGTATTCATGCCATAGGACCCCGCATGAAGTCGTTCTGTACGAGTATATTATGCCTCTATTTGAGTCCAGATAACAATATGCATAAAGTAAACCATCGAGTACGGTTGTCCAACGTTGAATAGGAAATTCGAACTCATCTTAATTTGATATTCCTTTCGTGTTCGACATTGTTCAATAGATCCTTAGAGTGAGTGTTTTAGCAATCATAATAAAATCCCCTCAAATAGGAATTCCAATACTCATCTAATGGTACTAATGCTAGCTATGGACACTACAACTTCAAGCTGCTGGCGATCATAATGGTTCGAGTGCCAAATGCTATGATAGCTATAGACGCAATTATCGTTCCATAGCTAACACACTTTTCCCATGTCCTGTTTTGGCGCAATTCTAGCAATATTATTCTTAAACCATTGAAACCATGGATTGCGATAAGCACGAGTATAATTTCAAGGAGAAGGGCATAAAATATATTGTGATAATTTCCGATTACATTATTGTAGGTCAAACTAGCAGAAAACGGCATAATTAGACGCATAATTATATGTATGGCCACAACAAAAAGTGCGCACACTCCGGTGATATAATGGATTTTCATAATTTGGCTTTCACGTAATATCAATCAAATCAATTCTCCTTTCTCGACGTTCAGTTCCTACCTGCCTATCTACCCTTTTCCAAATAGGACTTGAACTCCAAACAGCATTGCAAATGCAGCTAATATTAATGCAACCCAAATACCTGATTTCTGTCGATAGTTCAACGAACTAGGTGAATAAGGATAATCAGGTCGGCCAGGTTCTCCAAGTCCTTTCCCAAGATGTGTAAATATAAGTCTAATTCCGTTAGCCGAATGAAATGTACTTGTGCCAATTACCAGGATCAGAAATAGGTGGCCAATGGGCTCTTGTGTAAATTCTAGCATTGAATTCCAAACATCTGGTCCACCTGTTATTGAACTAGTCTCAATCACATGACCGACAAAATAGATAAGCAGAAATACGCCTGTAAGTCTCTGAAGCCAGTAAGAAACTCTTTCCCATCCGTATCCGAACGGATTGAGCCAAGCCTTTAGGCCTTCTCTATTTTCAGTACCCACAATATGGGTACTGAATTTCAGGTCCTTTTTTGCGTTCTTCATTAGTATTTCCTTTCCACTGGCGCATACCGAGTGAATGCTATAGTATGCCATGCTATTTTCGGCTCTGCGGATGTATAATAGTTAAGTGAGTATTTCAAATACTTCGCGTCGTCACTGATTGGGGAATCCAAACGAGCATGAGCTCCAGTTGATTCACGTCGATTCAGAGTATTCACCATGACTACCTCCGCAACATCTAGCATAGCATCGATCTCCATAATGTTAATAAAATTGGTATTATATTCTTAAGCCTCATCATCCACCAGTTTCCAACTTTGCGATCTTAATTCTTTCATCTCCCTAAGACCATCGACCATAGTTGTTTTAGTTCTGGTTCTGGACACATATTCCTTATCATCCATAATATCTGTGAATTTTTTCTAACCTCATATGGGTTTGCTTCTCATCATCTCTCCTTTTTCAGAGTTTAGTGTAGGCCTCTACTTTTAATTGGCAGACTCAGTAACATTATAACATTCTTTGGTTTGCACCATGTAAAGTATTAATAAATACTTCCGGTATAAGGTATTGATTTAATCAGAAAATGCCTATTGAGTACAATGGAAAAATTTATTTTTCACCTAATTCTTCCGATGATGCCTTAGTTGAAAGATCTAAGAAAAGATTGGTCGATGAGGGAATAAATCCTAAAGATATAGAAATTAACTATAACATACAAGAGCTCGAAGTTGGTGATCTGTTTATAAACTACGACCCTCCCGAGTTAGTCGTTCGTAAGGTATATGAGAAGAAATCTAATGGCATAATTAAGATGAAAAGTTGTGCTCTGATAAGAATTTAGTATTTTGATAGCTTTTCTTGCAGAAACTCAGGTAGTTTATCAATTTCTTGAGTAGATTCCAGACCATCATGCATTGACTTTATTGTCACACGCCCAATCCTAGATTCTCTCTCTCCCACTATAACTGTGATAGCTGCTCCTCTAGCCGCAGCATCTTCAATTTGTTTCCTCAGTGGTCTACCAGAGAAGTCATAATCTGTAGCGTAGCCCCTTTCTCTTAAATCTGATACTATGTCCAATGCCCTAGCCTTGGTGTCATTTGAGGTGAATGCTACGTAAATCATTTTATGTTGTTCTATATTTCGACTTTTCTTGAGTGCGACAAGTATTCTTTCAACTCCACCGGCGGCTCCGGAAGCACCTATGTCTTTTCTACCAAAAGCTTCTGTAAGCGTATCATATCTTCCACCACCTACGAGTGCACCTATCTTGACTGATGGGTCGCTCGCTTCAAATACAAATCCAGAGTAATAATCCAATCCGCGTACTATTCCGAGATTTATTTCTACATTCCTAACATTGCGTGATTTCAAAGAGTCGTTTAATTCAAATAAACGATTCCAATTCTTCAGCCGACTGGCCTGGGCTTTGGAATAAACCGAGTCAATACTTCCGTGTACGCTTGATAGACTTATTAGGTTATTTAGAACTGAAAGACTTAGCTTTCCATTGAATTCATTATATACAGCCTCGCTGCCCTTCTTAGGGACCTTGTCCATAGCTCTAAAAATTTCGTTAATAATTTGTTCGTCAAACACTTGGAGATAATCCTTTATGTATTCTTCTAATAGTTTGCGATCATTTAATTCGATTATAACATTCGTTAATCCTAGCTTTTTTAGCAGAACTGAAACAAACTGAATAATCTCAGCATCAGATTCAGTGTTGAATGTGTCATATATTTCAACATCCCATTGATGAAAATACCTATATCTGCCAGCCTGTGGCTCATCATACCTCCAGACTCCATCAAATGCCGAAACTTTTATGGGCATCTTAAGATCCCTTCTAGATGTGGCGTATCTGGTTAGCCCGACTGTCAGATCGAATCTCAACGCTACATCTCGATTGCCCTTATCCTTAAAGGCATAGATCTCGTTCGAAATTGAAGGGCCAGCCTTTACTTCTAGTGTGGACAGCAATTCAAGGGTAGAAGGTGCGATTAATTTAAAATTAAATGCCCTAGAAGTATCTAAAAAGGCATCCCTCATTTCTTGGATGTTTATAGCTTCTTCATAATCTATATCACGCATGCCCCTCGGTATTTCGAATTTCACGATCGAATGCGAGCATTGTTCTCATTTAGATTTTGCGATTAGTTATAATATTTAATTATTTACAATCTATACGTTAATGAAAACACTCCAATTTCGATATTTAGATCATATGGCCGACACTATTGTTGAAGCGTACGGTGATAGTCTGAAGGAAGCTTTTGAGAATTCAGCACTAGCACTAGTTAATATCATGTTTGAAGTAGATAAAGTCGTTCCTAACAAGAGTTTAAGAATCAACATTCAAGAAAATGATATCGAAAACCTGCTCTATTCCTGGCTTGAAAAAATTCTACTGCTTATGCTAACCGATGAGTTCATACCCTCAGAATTTGATGCTAGCATAGTTATGGAAAAAAGCAAAATTTTGCTAATCGCGAATGTTAGGGGTGAAAATTTGGATTATCGAAGACATATTTATAAAATCGAGGTTAAGGCAATAACCTACCATGAAATGCGCATCAAACAAGAAAGAAATGACTTCAAGATACGATATCTAGTTGACCTCTAAAACTCGTGTATTTCCACATACTAAGTCCAGTTTAACAAATCTTAAATAGTGAGACAAACCTTTAAGTTTTCAAGTATTATGAGTGAGGATAAGAAAACAGGTGGCTCATCCCAGACAGGTGCGACTCCCTTGTTGGAGCTTTCGGAGAAGAATTTTGATGATGCAGTGAACGCAAATAAACCTATTTTAGTCGATTTCTGGGCTACATGGTGTGGACCTTGCCAATTTATGCTTCCAATATTTGACAAACTTGCAAAAAAATATGGTGAAAAGGTTTCATTTGGCAGACTTAATGTGGACGACAACCAAGGAGTCGCAATGAGATTTGATGTTTACGCCATTCCTACTTTCATCATTTTCATGAATGGCAAGGCTGTTGATCGAGCTGTGGGAGCAGTAGGCGAGAAGGGTCTAGAGGGCCTGTTACAGAAGTATCAATAAAATTTCGTTACCACAAGTAGATCATATATCCACAACTACGATATGGTTTTAAAGATAACCAAAGGCTGGATCGTCCTTTCTTTTTATTAGCAATATTGCTTCAAATACTTCCTTTTCTTCATTAGTCAATCTATAACTAAATCTCTCTATCAGCATCTTAGCATTTCGACTACCTAGATCAGTATAAAAAAAATCCCCCTCGTTAATTTGTCTTCCTATTGTAGGCTCTCTAATCGAAATGGCTACTTGCATGCCTTTTGTTGCTTCATCTATAGTCTTGCCGCTATCTTGGATTTGGTGTACAGTTCCTACCTTCTTGCCGGAATCATTTATGACTCTAATCTTCTGCCTTAGTTTTCCAATCAGGATTTCTGCACCAAAAACTGCAGGGTTATTTCTTCTGAATATAAATCCCTTCATGAATTGGAATTTGCATATTGGCGGAATTTCATTGAAGAGAATAGATTCCTCATGTTCTTTTTGATATTTTGCCCAGTCCACATAACTACGAACAAGATTATATATAATTTGTTCATTGAATATTTTTATATCCCTTTCTTGTGCTTCTTTGAGTGCGTCTTCAAGAATTCGTACGTTGAATCCCAATACTACACCTAAATAGCGATCCTTCTCTTTTACTGCAGATGCTGCGATAACATCTCTTCTAGTAATGTAACCGATATCAGCAGACTGTATGGCTACGCTTTCCTTATTTAGCATATCTGTGATAGCTTCTATCGAACCTATGGTATCACACTTTAGAATTATACCATTAGATTCTGTACTTATAAACGCAGCATTTACCTCAGAATGCAATAGTGACTTAAGACGAACCTCATCCCCTTTTTTTTCTAGAACATAAATTGGGCTACCTGCAAGAACTCCCTCCAAATCCGGGGAGGTTATTTTTAGGCCAGCAGCTGCTACTACCTCTGCTACAGGCATAAATTTATCGCGAGGATCACGCATTTCGTCCAAAGGTCTAGGTACCAATAGGGCTTTTGCTTTCGTGACAATCGACGCATCCCGTTTGGCAACAATAATAGTGGCCCCTTGCTTTAATATCCCATCTAGTAGTATTATATTCGCAGAAGGACCAAGGCCTATCTCTTCATTGACCTCCAATACTATTCCTCTAGCAGAGCCCTCGTGCCTTTCCAACTTTTGGCCAAGATATTGTTGGGTGAGACCGACTAGTACTACCAATAATTCAGGGATTCCACCACCAGTAACTGCACTTACAGGTACGATGGCAACTTCCCTTGTAAAGTCCTTGATACGCCAATATGCTTCTGAGGTGTACCCGAGCCTTGAAAGTGATCCTACCACACCATAGATTTTTTCATCAAGTATACTTTGAGTTATTTGGTCTTGTTTCCGGATTTCGTTGCTTAGAGAGTGATCACCAGTCTTCCTCCAACCACTGATAAGATCTAGCTTGTTTAGGGCTATCACAAAAGGAACCTTTCGTTTCCTTAGGATTTCCAAACTCTCTATAGTTTGAGCTTCCAATCCTTTGTTAGCATCTACTACGACGATAGCAATATCTGCTGCTGAGCCGCCTCTGATACGCAAATTTGCGAATACCTCGTGTCCAGGGGTGTCAATAACGAGCAATCCTGGGACCTGCGCCTGAGATTTTGCTAGATTCAAGTAAAGATTACCGCTAATCTGTTTAATTATATCTATCGGAAAGAAGCTTGCACCAATGTGTTGAGTTATTCCGCCGACTTCACGGGCCTGTACTGCAGTCCCCCTTATTTTATCTAATAAAGATGTTTTGCCAGAATCTACATGTCCTAATACGACTACAACCGGTTGTCTGAGTTGCACTTAACTCCTTCCAAATATAATCTTGGACTCTTTTAAGAAACTTTCATGTGAATCGGAAGCGTGGATGATGTTATCAGTAACACCCAACCCATAATCTCCTCTAATGGTACCGGGAGATGCTTCAAAAGACTTTGTTTGACCAATCATTTTTCGGACTACATTTATTGCATCATTTCCCTCCAGAATACACGCTACAGTTTTATCAGACGAAATGAAGGAAACCAGCTCGTGAAAGAAAGTTTTCTCTCTATGCACATCGTAAAACTCTTTGGCCTTCTCCTCGGAAAATAACTGCAATCTTAATTCGAGTAATTGAAATCCCTTTTCTTCAAACCTAGTTACGATTTTCCCGACTAGATGTCGTCTAATGGCATCTGGCTTAATGACAACAAGTGTTTTTTGTATCACCATTTTCTACTTTCTTACCTTAATTCCTCCTTTCACGTATTTACGCGTCCATTTCAACTTTCTAGCATCGCGGCCCAACTTTCTCGAATTTTTCTTGCACTTTGAAGAGCAGGTCCACTGAATCACGCCATCATTTTTTGCTAACATCAATCCGTGCCCAGTAATTATACTCTTGCCACAAAAGAAGCAGTTACGAAGTGAAATAGCTGTCTTACTCATATTGCAGCCCTACCATAATCTCCTAGTTACTTTATCTTACGAGCTTCTCGCTCAGTTTCTCTAAGCATAAGGATATCGTTCATTCTTACTGATCCCTTGACATTTCTTGTCAGAATGCGACCTCTATCTTTTCCTTCTAAAACCTTCACTCTTACTTGTATTACCTCACCAGCAATTCCAGTTCGTCCTACAATCTGAATTACCTCTGCAGGAATTACTTTTTCTTCTGTTGCTTTACTCATCTAGATTCCCTATTCCTTATTCCTTTTTGCTTTTCATCGATGAGATGGAATTTATGACTTCGTCTAGTATATGCTGTGCTTCCCCAGCTTCCGTAATAGTTGCCGCTGCTGAACCAACGTCTATTCCAAGAGATGCACCAAGTTGCTGCTTACTTGGTACAAATATGTATGCCGCATGTCTATCCTCGCAGAGAATCGGCAAGTGTGCAACTACTTCTGGTGGCTCAACATCCTCAGCTATAACAACTAGTTTGCTATTTCCTCTTTCTATCGCCTTGGTCGTCTCATTAGTTCCCTTTCTCACCTTGCCGCTCTGTTTTGCTAAACGAACTGCTTCATAGATAGCATTAACCAGATCTTTTGGAGTTTCGAATTTCACATAATATGGCTTACTCATAATTTATACAATCACCCTTAGGGATCATTTCTAATTTCTTGTATGAGAATGATATGATATAATAATGTTGTCCATGCCTAGCTAATCTGCACTGGTCTCTCGTAAGACATTCTCTATTATGGAGCTGTATTCATGCACCATAGACGATAATCGTGATTCGTCCATAGACTCAGCATATAACCTCAATAAAGGCTCTGTACCACTAGGCCTCACTAAAAGCCAAGAATCGTTATCTGGCCAGATTTTTGCCCCGTCAATCGTTTCACTCTTAATGGGGTTCTTATAGGAAAGACACGACTCAACTACCCTATTAGCAATGGTGTTTGTACCGCATTCGAATTTTGTTTTGTATTGATAAGTCTTAGGCAGCTTGTTCAGCATTTGGGATAACGATTCATTAGTTTCTGATGATGCAAGCATTTCTAATAGCAGTGCAGTCGTCATAGCACCGTCCCTTACTACATTTATTTTGCCATACATAAATCCCCCATTTTCCTCCATTCCTAAGATCGATCCATGAGCCAACATTTGCCTAGATACCTCAACGCTTCCAACTTTTGTAAATGAAACCTTAGACTTTTCTTCATCTGCTACTTTGGAAAGTAGCATAGTAGTATTTATTGGACACACTATCTCAGCACCGTTATGTCTGGATCTTAGTAGATATCTTACCAGGAGCGTTCCAACCTTGTCTCCTGTATGTGCAATCCCCATCTCATCACAAAAAATACTTCTGTCTCCATCGCCATCATAGGCTACTCCTAAATCAGCATCAAGATCTTTTACGATTTGTGATAGCTGACTTAGGTTGTTTGTAGTAGGTTCCGAACCACGCCCAGGAAAGGTACCATCCATCTCGCCATTGATTGTTATCACTTGACAACCTAGCCTTTGCAGCAGAAAAGGAGCAACCGTTCCCTGAACACCATTTCCCAAATCCATGATTACTTTAAACTTTCTTCTGCGTATATTGTCAGCATTAATTAATGAAAGGACAGTTTCAATATACGGATTGACAATATTGTTTTCCTGAGACAGAACTCCACAACCATCCATTCTAACGTAATTTTTTTTCGAGAAAATTTCTTCTACCTTTAATTCATCATCCCTAGAGAGCTCAACACCATCTGAAGCTATTGGCTTTATGCCATTATATTCTGGAGGATTGTGCGAAGCAGTGATCATCAGACCACCAGCATATTCATATTTTTTTGTTGCAAATTGTAAACATGGGGTAGGAATAATCCCAGCATCCCAAACATCAAGACCAGCCGAATTTATCACAGAACTAACCAGTCTTGATATAATGGGGCTTGACAATCTTACATCTCGACCCAGCAAGATTCTTCCACTTTTAAAAAAAGTTGCTAGAGAATAAGATAAGTTTATAATAAGATTGAATTCGAAGTCTTTTCCAAAAATACCCCTAACTCCGTTAGTGCCAAAAATCCTTTTTTCAGATTCCATCTATATCAATTTTGGTTATAATTTGACGGAGACAATTTATTAGTATCTAATTATCTGGAATAATGCAATAGTCCAGCTTGGACATTCTATCATAGTTGCTTCTGAATTTCCACATATATCTTGTGATTGGAAATAATAATGTTGGTTGCTTACTCTTATAAATAAACAAATTTAACTTACTAGTGACAGTAAATGGATAGTGCGGGGGTCGCCAAGCCCGGCCAACGGCGCAGGTCTCGTTTTTATTCTATTACGGCAATAAAAAAAGAGGGCGAAGCTTAGAACGAGCCAGGCTCCTATAACCCTGTTCCTCAGGGATTCGTGGGTTCGAATCCCACCTCCCGCATATGGTTTTGTCGTTGTCATCACCTAATTCTTTTCGAATATCAATAACAATGCCATAGCAACTTACGTGAGTTTAGTGCAAAGTTTTTTTTCTTTATGATCTTGGAAATGAGTTCCACAAAAGTCAGCACCACAATCATAACAGTGCCAAGCAGATATTGTATAGCAGGTTGTGCATTTACGAAAAGGCATATTATAATCAAAATTCTTTTTCCCCTTAGATTTTGGCTGCCGCTGCTGTTTCATAAGATCTGCGCACTAATAATAATTTCCGTAAAACTTCTTACCATATTCATTTGTCATATTGTTTTGCCTTCACCTTATTAAGTCTAGGGAGTACACGTATAATTTCAACTATAAGGTGACCACCTTATTTTGAATTTAAATGTTTGTCTGTTGTATTTTTGTGGAAGATTTAATTCTGGTATTATAGATTTTGACTTGGTATGGGTAATGATCAAGCACTAATCGAGCTTACTGTAATAGGAAAGGATCGAAAGGGTGTAGTAGCTGACATAACCAATTTCATATTCACGAAAGGGGGAAACATCGAAAAAGTTAACCAGAAAGTAACTCGCGGGCTTTTTGGGATGCAATTGGAAGCATCATTTCAGAAAATTGATAGGATCAGCCTTGATTCTGGGTTAGTGGCATTGTCAAAGAAATTAGATATGGAAATTAGAGTCCATTATGAAGAACCACACAGAATTAAAAATATTGGCATTTTAGTGACGAAGGAATCTCATTGTCTTGAGAAGATATTATTTTCTAAGAAAAGGAACGAAGTAAGAGCAAATGTTCCTGTGATAATCGGCAACGACTTGTCATTGTCCCAAATTGCAACTGAGTACGGGATTCCATTTCACTCGGTATCATATTCTGACGGGATAGACATTGCTGAGCAGAACATTTTGAATTTAATTGAACAGTACAATATAGACCTCATCGTTTTGGCTAGATATATGCGAATTCTGACTCCAAACTTCGTTTGGCGGTTTCCAAATCGGATCATAAATATACATCCGTCTTTGTTACCTGCATTTCCAGGGGCTTTAGCGTATGCTCAAGCATACGAAAGAGGTGCAAAAATAATTGGATGCACAGCACATTTTGTGACTGATGATTTGGATCAAGGTCCAATAATATGTCAAGATGCATTCAAGGTTCTTGAAAATGACACGCTAGATTCCATAAAGGAGAAGGGGAGAAATTTAGAAGCAACTACGCTTTTGAATGCAATTCAGTTATATTTAGAAGGCAGGCTAGAGGTATATTGGGGGAAAGTATTTTCAAAGTCTAGTTTCTAAATTAGAAATCTTATGGCTCATAATTGATTTATAATGTAGTCTATGACTATTTGCTATTATAAGAGCTCTGATAAACAAACCCGATTTTAAAGTTGATAAGCATGTACTATCTAGTTTTTGTAATTGTCTTTACATATCAACGAAATCTCTGATCAGGAATTTCGTATTGCAGCGAATCGAATTCAGACAGCAATACTTCCCATAGGATCGCTTGAACAACATGGTGAGCATTTACCAATCTCAACCGATTCACTAATTATTGATCATATTTCTACTAAAGTAGCGTCTGAAATTCAGGCGTTTAAACTACCAGTGTTATCTTACGGTATATCTTATGAACATACGCCAATGTTTAATCTATCCCTACAAAGCTCAACTTTGTTAGCAGCCTTAACTGACATCTGTTGTTCTTTATTAGAACAAAAAATGAAAACTATTATCATCCTTAACGGCCATCATGGAAATGCCGGTATATTGCCATACGTTTCACAAGCTGTAGGCGAAAAAGTATCACGAGACCCTAATATTTACATACTTAACTACTGGCAATTAATGTCAGATCAATTTGATCATGCAGGTAAAGTCGAGACATCATTGTTATTAGCCATTGCTCCGGACATGGTTCAAATGGAAAAGGCAAAGGCAAACTCCAATAATTTACAAAAATCTAGAATAACCTACGCTGCTTTTGGCAATTCTCCAGGTAGCTTTCCACGGTTGACAGGCAATGGGGTTTGGGGCGATCCATCAAAAGCGAATGCTGAGAAGGGATTTGAATTGTTAGTAGAAATAATCAGAAATATTAAATCCGTGTTATTCGAACTCATATAGAGAAAAATTCGCAATAATTTGATTGCACAAGTCTGTCTTCTAAGTGAGCATATAAATTAAGTATAAACACTAGCAAGCTGCTACAATTGTCTAGGTGTTAGGACAATGATATTTTAATATATCACCGTGTTACGCCTATTCTACAGGTAGAAATTAGTAATGTCAGTTGATATGGCCGTAAAGGTCTTGGACGAGAGCTTAGGCAAAGTTGTGCTTATAAAGCTAAAAGGAGGTAAGGTGATCAGGGGCAGTTTACACGGGTTTGATCAACACATGAATTTATTGCTCGAAAATTCTGTTGAGTTACTTCAGGATGGCAAATCTAATGATCTAGGAACCATCGTTGTGAGGGGCGATAATGTAGTCATCATTTCTCCCCCTCCTCAGTAGTAGTTGAAAAAAAGCGAGGTAGTTTAAATGACTAAAGGCACTACATCGATGGGTAAGTTTACGAGAAAAAAGGTTCATATTCGATGCAGGAGATGTGGACATAACTCGTTTCATAAGAGAGGAAAGAGTTGTTCAAAGTGTGGATATCCTGATCCAAAGATACGAAGCTATGGATGGATCAAAAGAAAAGTAATATGAACTAAAATAATTCGGATCAATGAGCTTATCTATTTTAGTATAATTAGTGACTTGGCAAATCAGATTGCTTGAGATTGTCATCGTAACTTTAGCATCGGTTTTGGGAGCATTATCGGTCTCATTACTGCATAACAACCAGAAGATTAAGGATCGTATTTACAGATATAAAGTTAAACCAGTCCATCATTCGATCGAATCTGCGCAACACGAACTAGAGTCATTAAAGCTGGAAAGAGACGCCATGGGTGATAAGATCACAAGAGTATACGAAGCTAAAAATAAAGGGGTAATTGACTCCTATGACCTGGATAGAATTGTACTGAGTTGCAGAAAGCAACTTAGAACACAGAGCTTAAGAATCCATGAACTTGAGGAAATTAATAACTATTCTGAAATTCTAAAACTGCGTTCAGAGCTGGTTGGTATGTTAGAAACCAGGATTTCTAATATCGATACTAAATTAAAAGATTTGTCTTCTAAACTAATAATAAATAATGCTTCTAGACTTGAAACAGATGCCCTATATATCGATATGCATAATGGTAACAAGAAGGAAGAATCCACATTATGGACATCGATGGGAACACACATGAAAGATAAGCACCTAGCTAAGGAATATAGCTATGCTAAAGAACAAGTCCAGAAGATGGAACAAGAGATCGTTCAAGCGTTAACAGAGCTAGAAGAATCACCTGATCCTCAAATTAATATCAAATTAGAGAATAATCATACTACTGACGAAAAAATAAGCCCAAAAAAAATGGGCTCTGGAGACGCCTTGTCGTTTTGTAATAGTCAATTTGTGAAGTATGAATAGTTACCTTTGCATCAAAGGAATACATTCAATCCTATAGAACGAGATTAAAAGTAGAGTAGTCACACAAGAGTGCAAATTCGATGTAAAGTTATAATTAGAGACAAAACCCATGATAAGAGGTTCAAAAATAATATGCCCCTATGAGCAATCATGGTAGATCGAAAATGGTATATAATACCTTTGATGTAGAAATATTCAATTCTCATTAACTGTGTTTGTAGTAAGCAAGAACTATTGTCCTCCAACAGAAAGACGACATGGGTATTCAGTTACGATTGGCCAGTTGGAAGATCTGCGAGGTCTAACGATTATGAAACATAATTTGAAGATGTAAAGATATAACTGCAAAAAAATCCACTGGATCAAATGCAAATAAATGGCGCTCTTAGTAGCTTTGCACTAAGATCAAGTCTTTCAAATTGAATTAGAAATTGCAAAGTTGAAAGGAAAACTTAAAAGTTTCATTGACTTTACCTTGTAATTTATGACTATGATTAACACTTCATCTGGGGTAGTAAAGGACATTGTAAATAAGTACATTAGGGAAAACATGACGATCGGATTGGGGAGTGGGAGTGCAGTAACGGAGATTGTTAAAGAAATAGGAATGATTTCAATAAAGGAATCTTTGTCATTCATACCAACCTCATTGCAAATCGGGATAGTTGCAGAGGAATTAAATTTGAGAATTAGCAATGAAACTAATATCAGTGAAATCAATATTGTATTTGATGGTGCTGACCAAATAGATTCCGATCTCAACATGATAAAGGGAGGTGGTGGGGCTTTATTGAAGGAAAAGATTATCACATCAGCTTCCCCAAAGCTGGTTATCCTAGCAGATTCTTCAAAGTATGTCAAATCTTTCACACGCCCTGTTCCCATAGAAGTCCATAAGTTTGCTAGAACTATAGTCCAAGAGAAGCTGAAACAAATGGGCGGTCGACCTCACTTAAGAACTATTGAGAAGGGTTACCCGTTCATTACAGAAAGTGCAAATCTGATTTATGACACTATTTTCGAGCCTTATGAAAGCCAAAGCAAGAAGGAGAATGAAATTAAGAATATCCCTGGCGTCGTAGAAGTTGGACTTTTCACTCGTCGAGCCGATGCATATTATAAATCGAATACTGATGGCTCTTTTGAAATTATTCACGGCTACTAATAGGTCTGCGTATAAACTTTCCGTGGCCCAAGGTTGCCTTGTCTACTTCACCATCTTCCATAATGATGTTACCTCTGACCATAGTCAAATCTGGCCAACCCTCCAATTCCCAACCATCATATATGCTATAGTCGGAATAAGACATAAGCAAATCGGAGGAGACTTTTTTCTTCAGAGATAGATCAACGATTACAAGATCAGCATCAGACCCTGGTCGGATAGTCCCCTTTCTCGGATACAGGCCAAAGATCCTTGAAGTGTTATAGCTCGTTACCTCGACTACTCTTTTCAAGTTGATTCTACCTTTGTTTACCCCATAACTGAGGAGTACCGGAATCATAGTAGCGAGTCCTGGGAATCCTGACAAAGCGGACCAAATATCTCCTTCTCCAACTTTTGTTGATAATCTATTAGCAACGTGATCTGTACCAATAGTATCAATATGACCCTGACATAATGCAGACCACAAATGATCGAGGTCGTTTTTTGATCTGAGAGGAGGAACTACTTTTCCAAGTATATTGTCAAAGTCAGTAGTATGCGTAAGATAATGCGGACATGTTTCGATGTATAGATTGCCATTTGTATTGCCTAGCTGCCGCTGCTCCAAGATCGTATCTAGTGCCCGTGCCGAACCTATATGCACAAAGTATAAGTCTGAATGAAATTGTCTTGCAAATGATGTAGCCCTAGTTACACTAGTTGATTCTGATATAGGGGGTCGAGAGCTTGACCATATTTCTAGGTCTGTAGAATTCTCTTGCTTTTTCTCCTTTTCCCTGTTCATGTATTTGGCACAAATTAGTGGATCTTCTGCATGGATCATTGTCAGGGAATCAAGTGTCTTTGCTGACCTTATTGTAGATGACAGCAAATCATCATTCATATTTACTTCTCCTTCATGAAGCTCATATGATTCAGGATCAAGATCCATAAGAATGTGATTTAGCTCTCCAGCTAGATTCATATAAATTTTGAAGGAATTGATACCTATTTTCGTCACAAGATAGGGAATTTCTTGGATCTGGGAAGGATGTAGGATTGAAGCATGAATTGAATAATCAACGTGATGATTATTTTTGCTTGCTTCAAGTTGTTTTTCGATGTGTCTGTAACTTCCACACATCCTTAACATTCGCATAATAGTGGTTACTCCTCCTATCGCCGCTGAAGCTGACTCTGTTTTTGCAGATTCCTCTATTGGTCGGTATACTCCGTAATGAACATGTGGGTCTATGACACCGGGTAGTACGTACTTATCATCAGCGTTAATTGTGTGAGAGGCCTGGATGTTTTCAGTTGAACGCTGAAGAGATTTTATTCTCCCATTCTCTATTAATATATCCGTCTTAACGATCCCGATTTCTGGTACGACTACCCCTTTGGCATTCGTGATTAGAATGTCACAACTATTTTCCATAGATTAGATGCCAGTCGTTATGATAAGATTAGTATTTAATAACTTGTGTAGTCACAAATACATCATCAGTATAAATACTCAAGAATTCGATTTTACGAGCCCTCGATGAACCGGATTCGTAATTTACTGCTATTAATAATATCCGCAGAAAATTTACCGTTTTTAATTGCATACCATATCATTTATTTCATATTACCCACTTCTACAAAATACTATTGTGAATATCGTAGATTATGGCATTTTAACACGAAATCCAGATATAAGTGAATAATACTAGCCATACCGATGGCTAAAGACACATCTTCCGCCGCATCAAACATGATCCCGTTTCCAACATTAACGATTATATATATTCCAAACAAAGCCGATAGTCTAATCGGCGAGATTGGCGAAAAGTATTGTAATATGACAACCGAAGAATGTAACGGATATTTTCATGGGGGTGTTCAGAGGGAATATAAGAAAGTAACTATATGGAGCCAAGGAATAGATAGCTTATGGTTTAATGCTGTCATTGCTAAGATAAAAGAGCTATCCGACGTAGACTTCGTGCCTATCGTGTCTGGAGGCATAATGTATTCAGTTTAACTATTCTTGCACATAACATCCTTTTGTATTGATTCAAAGACGAGTAAGAATAGAATTGATTTATCAAATATCTCAAAGACCATACACTGAGGTTATTTTCCATGTCAACTAGCTTTAACTGAGAGGAGGTGATTCCGAATAATTCATGGTATTGTATTACAGGTTCTTTCCAATTCTCAATATTAATAGCCCGGCCCAGATTCGAACTGGGGTCAAAGGCTCCAAAGGCCTCTATGCTTGGCCACTACACTTGGCGATGTCTAAAGACACCACTACCGGGCTTCCGGGCGTAATTTGTTATAATCTGCTACTTTATAATGTTACGCACAAGTGCTTACGAAGGATAGCAACTTCTGTAAGGGATCTTCCATATCTCCAAGTATTCGCGCCGCGATTTTTTTCTGCCTCATAGCATATACTTCGCTTCCAAGAATCATTCTTACTAGCGCCAACAATTCGCGGCCATTTGATGATCTCCTCGCTAACCCAGACCGGACGAGATATTTCTCTACATAGAAACGAAATGGTGAAATAGAAATAGTAGGCTTACCGAGAAGTGCAGCTTCTGTGGTCATCGTTCCGCCTGCCCCAATGAATATATCAGTTGATGATATCAAAGATACGCCATCAACTACATTTTTAAGTACCTTTGCTTGACCTCGATATCTCTGTTCAACTTGACGAAATTGATCATTGTACCTGCAGAGTATGATTATGTTCACTGACTGAAAGAGAGAGTTTATGAGATCATCAATCATCAACACGCTGCTATTCAAATTTTTATCAGCTATATAAGATGCCTTTAGCTCTTCCAACCTTATTAGGATATTTTTTCTGCCCTTCTCCAAAATGGAGCCTGAGAGCTGCTTTGAAGGTTTTGAATATCGATCTCTCCTGAGCCATGCTACGGGATCTAATCCTTTATACCTAGCAATTAGATCCATAGAAATTCCAGAGCATTTCCAAGCTGAGATCGGTATAACCCACGGACAAAAGAGCCGAGCTAAAAGTGGGATCGTAAGTTTTGTTACGGCAGTTGCGTGTGGCGAGTCGTTATAACCAATGTGTTTGATACCAAGACCGAAGGCTACTCTACTACATTCAGGAGAAGAAAACGAGACAGCTACTGATGGTTCGAATTTTTTTATCTCATAAGCTAATTTAAATGTCCTGTTAGTACTTGCCCGAAGCTTTTCATATCGTTCAGCTCCACCGTGCTTGCCTATTATTTCTAGTTCTAGATTCTTTATCCGAGCTAATTCGACTGCTTCCCTATATTGTCGGGAAGTACATAATATCTCATGTCCTTGCTCTTTTAATAAGTCGATAGCTGGCTTAAAAAACATCACCTGCTTAGGCGTTAGAATATCAAACCAAATTCTCAATGACAGGACAATTACGAGTTACGATCGCATAAAGCCTTTACCTAATTTCTTTTATATACATAAGAATGCATGAATAGATAAATGCATGTGGAAGTGGTGGGGAGAATTAATTGAATTTTCAGCAATCATCTTCGTTGTCTGCGACCGTATATGGTCTGAGTACGGAGGGATACAGAATAGCATCCTCCATCGCAATTAAAGGGTTAAAAGTCTCATTGATTGATGAATCGTCTAGAGTTGCTATATCGCTAAAGCCGGATATCGCGCGTAACTATCCCAATGTGAACTCTTTAATAGATGACGAATCCTTGTTGGGTCTTGAACCCGTTGATATTGCAATTAGTAATGCAACTCATATCTTTTTTGCCCCTAAAATTCGTAAAGTTGGTCAGGACGTAAAAGGTGACGTGATGTCCAAATTTAGAGATGCAATAAAATCATTAAGAAAGGGATCATCATTTGTCTACACTCTTCCTACAGGTATGGGCGGAAATGATGAAAACATAGCCCTAATAGAACATCTCACGGGAATGAGTGTGGGTACCGATATTAATTATTACTATATGCCAATTTTTGGTAATGGCATTTCTTCACATGATCTTTTGATCGGTTCAGTACAATCTAAACAAGATGCCCAGTTGGAGCGAATATTGCTAGATTCAGATAGTAATACGAGAGTGAATTTTGTTGATATAATTTCTGCAGAACTTGCGCATTCGATTAGAACTCTAGGTCATTATGCTGGGCTCGCAAGTGTATTGGAAGTATGTAAACTTGTGAATGATGAACGGGTAAGCAACGAGTTAATGTCCAATCCATTTAGAGATGTTTACATAGACGAAGTAGCAGACGGTTTGTACGATTTACGTGCAATAGCAGCATCATTAGGTGGTGCAGGTCCCTTAATGTATCTAGTCAACGGTACGATTAAGGGTACCGAAGGTTATGTAAAGCATCTAATCGATGAAATAAGAGATATTCTTAAAAAACGTGACCTTAAAGCAAGCAGGACAAAAGTCGTGATAAAGTGGAGACTTGATTTGAATGAAATGAGGGGCGACAAGTTAGACTTGCTGTTGTCACTAGAATCCAAATTAAAGGATTACATTGGAGATGTGGAATTACATAATGGACCTTCTGTGGATCTGTACCCTAATGACAAGACGATCATAATTATACCATGCACCAAGGAAGACTATGCAAAAATAGAAGCAGAAGGTGTTGTAAATAGCGAATGCATAATAATGAAGGCAAATCCTGTATGTGAGATTGTCGGCTAATATCATGATTTGATTTTTTTATCTGTGCGGGATAGGTAATTACCAGTCTTCAGACGCAGTTCGAACTTTGGGAAGATGTTTCAATCATGATATAGAGTTTTGACAATCATTTCATTCAACTTACTAAGCCAATATGTCACAGAATCGTCTACTATTTTATGTTGGTTCCTTATAGTTTCTGTCCTATGCGAAATATGAAGTTATTTTAACGTTTCCGCCTGAGAATTATTCCATCTCTCTCTTTTGACTTCGTATTCTTTCCTAGAGTATGCCACCCTCGCAGGATGACCTATTACTACCGTATCTGCCGGGACATCTTTGGTTACGACGGCGGCCATAGCAACTACGCTGTTTTTACCCACTCTGACTCCGGGTTTTATTACAGCTCTACCACCAATTATCGCGCCATCTTCGACGGTTACTCCGGCCATATATGGACTCATTGGATAAGGGTCATTAGTGAACGTTGCTCCTGGCCCTATGAACACATTTTTACCGATTGACGTCAACGGAGGGATATATACCGAGCCTTCTATTCTGGTGTTTTCACCAATCTTAACCGAATAGTCAATATGAGTTAGAGATCCTATCATGACATTGTCACTTATCTCCGCGTCTTTACCGACGTAGGCAAAATGCCAAATCTTGACATTATTGCCAATCTTTGCACTCTTTGATACATAATTTATTATCTTATCATCATCAACTTCTTGAATTCTGCTATTGCCGTGTGTTTCTTTTTTCATATGCTAGCCATCCCCCAACTTAATACAATATAATTCTTCATCATATACCATAAATCATCCATCCATCAGTTTTCATTTAATACTTATCAATCTGGGAGCCAAAGTTTAGAGATGCCATGGCATTGCATTGTGTAGGACATTAGAAGGTATTTCGCCTCGCCATCTTTGTAAAAATTCCAAGTCCTTTTGTTTATCACGTAATTCATCTGGCAACATAACTGGGATTTGCTCAATTATAGGATAAAATCGTGTGCACTTGGCACAATACAATAATCCCATATCAATTATTTTATCTTTTGAATTATCTTCTTCTATTTTGGTACTGGTGAACTCGAGTAGCTCTAACGGATAATGTTTGTCGATCGGACAAGCCAAAATATCCAGCATTGATTTTTTCAATCTGTCTTTTTCAAATCCAAATAGATCGGAGAGCCAGTATTACTTGACAGAAGGGCTGCCTCAGCTACTCGCGTAACATTCACTGCGTCAGTGGCTGAAGCCAGCGGCGCACAATTTTCTCCGCTGATTGCAGATAAGAAGCTCCTCAATTCCAGGGTGAGAGGTTCCTGAATATGTGGCCTCCTAGGTATAAGAGTAGCATCCCCATGATCGATTTTGATCTCTTGAGTAATAAAATCTCCAGTGATTATACCTTCTGTACAAACTGCGCTAAACATTCTTACTTTTTTTGGAGTAATCCAATTTGAAGCGATAATCGCAACCTTCTGATTTGCAAATCCCAACATTATAGTGGCAAAGTCTTCATATGAATGAAACTTTTTTCCGGCTCTGGCAAAAACCATAGTCGGAGTGGAGTTAAATAGAAACATTGCCGTATCTATGTCATGAACTGAAGTGTCATAGATTATACCTACATCCCGAATGTGTGACGGCATTCTATTTTCTCGGTGAAACTCCATCATGATGAGGTCGCCGTACTGCTTTTTATCTATAATTTCCCGAAAATCTTGCACTGCTGGATTAAATCGTTCGATATAACCCGATGTGAGGACAACGCCTCTCTTATGCGCAGCTGTGACCATCTCTTCGCACTCTATTGTTGAAAAGGACAAGGGTTTTTCGACAAAAATATTAATACCGCTTTCTATTACTTTTTTTGCAACAATAGAGTGTGTTTTTGTAGGTGTACACACTATGCAAGCATCCAAGGAACGTTCCTTCTGAAGTAGCTCTTCAATAGATATATAAGCATTGGTTTTATAAAGATCTGCTATTTTTTTTGTTCTCCCAGAATCTGCGTCACAAATTGCAGAAAGAACACCCATATCATGCAGGACTCTTGCGTGATTTTTACCCCAACCTCCAACTCCTATTACAGCAATATGCAGGTCTCTACTCTTCTTTACCATACTGGAGTTAACCATCTTGAGTATTCCTCAATTTGTCCTGTAACTATTTTTGAATAGGTTTCTCTAATTTGCTTAGTTATCGGCCCTTCTCTACCACTACATATTGAATGATGATCGACACTCACAATGGCGGTAATTTCTGCTGCCGTACCAGTTAAGAAGAGCTCATCTGCAAAATATAATTCCGTCCTCGGTATTGGTCGTTCCACAACTTCATATCCAAGCTTTTTTGCTATAGTAATAGCAGTATCTCGAGTAATACCTTCTAGTGCGGATGTCCCTATGTGGGGAGTGTAAACAACATTATTTCGTATTAGAAAGATGTTTTCTCCTGCAGCCTCACTTACATTACCTTCTCTATCGAGTAGTATCGATTCGTCATAGCCATTATTTTTGCTCTCTTGGGTTGCTAGGATTGAATTGAGATAATTTCCTGCGGCCTTTGACATTGGAGGGGTCGATGTATCGTGAATTCTCCTCCAAGATGAAATGCAAGTGTTAATACCTTCAGATTTGAAGTATTTGGCAAAAGGAAATACGATTATTGTGACATGAGTGGGCGAATTTTTAGTAATGTTGAGGTCAATCCCGTGTAGACCAACAAATGTTAATGGCCTAATATAGCATGATTCCCTAACGTTACTCTTTCTAAGGAGATCCAACGTAGCATCACAAAGCTCGTCGATACTGTATTTCACTAGCAAGGAATAAACACTTGCAGATCTATGTAATCGCTCCATGTGTTCTCTGAGCCTAAAGACATATAGATTATTCTGAGTGGAGTAGCCTCGAATTCCCTCAAATACTGCTGTACCATAATGCAAAGCATGGGTAGTGACCGGGATCTTGGCTTCCTCCCATTTCAGACATTCTCCATCAAACCAAATAAGATCTGCTCCTTTAGTTTTCATTTAGAGCAAATTCGATTTGTGCGCTATAAATATCTTCTAACTAAGAGTATAACCCGTCTCTCGGAAATTTCATACCCATAATCTTAATAGTTTGGTCATGGGAATTTGCAAACTGCTCAACTATCATCCAATTATCCTTAATTATATTGGCAACTTCAGATGGCACCATTCGTTCCCAATTGTTCCCAATTTTGAACCTTTTTGACTTGTTAGTTGATACTTCAAGATAAAGAGACTCCTTGACAGTCGATGCTGAGATGTCAAGTCTCTTGGCTTGTATGGGATGCATTAAATATAATCTCAACATAACTCGCTCAATTGCATCGCCAGTATAGGAAAAGAAGCGCCTTTCTTTGACATTTTCAAGGATCTTCTTTCTTAGAGACCAGGAATATGGGGAGATCAATGGGGGAAAATATTTTAGGAATGGTGATTCGAACGAATAGCTAGGCAATACAACTACATTCGTATCATGAAAAATCGAGTCTATCATGGCTTTCCTAATCCGATATGGAAAGGGAAAACTTCTTGTAGTGATCTCCATACCCCGTTTTAAGAAGATTACAGGTAGAACATATACATTATGATACTTGCTAAGTGATGAAATAATTTGTTCGTGGGCAGTTGTTAGTGGGTTTAAGTGTGCAAGTAGAATAATTGCAGATTCTTTCATCAGATTTAGCAAAAATTAGGGTAATAGAAACAAAAAGTGCCGAAATGACGATTATGAGCTTCTCTTTATTTCAATTTCTATGGTAGAGACGTTTCTAGTTCTGCCATCCTCTGACTGAACCGTCTCGGAGCCAATTCTTACTTCGCCAACTTTGTAACCTGCATTCTCCATTCTCTTCAAGATTATTTGGGAGACGTCCACTGCACGTCCTATGCTTAGGCCACGCGCTTTTATCGTTACACACGGTTGATTGGCCAATTGAATTAAAGTAGACGTAACATATGCCATCAAAGGTTTCTTACCAATGTATATTGCATCACGTGGGGCATCTCTAAAGAACTGTTGGTTTTGTTGTGGTTGTGGTTGTTGTGATTGTGGTTGTTGTGATTGTGGTTCCGACATATGGGTTGTAAACACTTTAGGATATTTAAATCTAGAAGATCTCATTCTTACTTTAGCGTCAGAACAATTGCCCACACGAGATATTTTGCCAACATACAACACTTCAGTTGTAAAATAGTAAGGTTAGATAATGACAATCATTAACACATGGAAAATAGAGCATCAATAAATAACACTATTGAATACCGTAAAGGCATTGAGTGGGACCGGCCGGATTTGAACCAGCGATCTCCAGCGCCCGAGGCTGGCATCATACCAAGCTAGACAACGGCCCCATTGTGCAAAAATATTCTGACCTGTATTATAAACTGAGAACCTCAATGGTTTTGATTTACTTATTAAAAGTCGATCCCAAAATATACTCTTGCTTATCTAACCTCTCACGTGTCGACGGGAAAGTAATGCGATTAATGTCGATGGCAAATCAAGGTAGGATGCGGAGCTCAACCAAATTCAAACCATATAGCATTACCTCCTTTGCGACTATCTTAAAGAACTCTTTTTTGCATTAGAGAACAGATCATGTGTGTTTCGATATGAATTTGATTGATGGCGTGTTAATATCGAAAAGTCATCTATAATATTCTTATTCTTGACCACGAGTTTGAATATTCAACACATACACTGGTGCATCACTTTGAGTCTTTGATTCTTGTAAAAAATGAAATGTCACATTCAATTCCTACTCCAAGTTGGATCAGATTTTTGACTCTAATCCATCCTTGGGCTAGACAGAAGATTTAATTCAAGCGTTTCTCTTTATAGAAGCGCGGCTGCTGTCAATTCCATGCCATATTATTTCGAATCCGAGATTTGAAATCACCTCTAATATGCACGATTCAGGAATACCGTTAGATTTCAATATGTCATTTGCTTCGTTTAAGTAATCTATACTTTTGACAAGACCTTTCAATTTTTCCAACTTTGAATCGGAAATCAGATATTTGTCGATTAGGACGTAATTATTGATACGTCTGCTATTCTCAGCTTGGGATTGTAGCACTTTCAATAGTATCTCCAAAGGAATATTCGACTTGTGAGCTATCTCAGTAATAGAAATAACCTCCTCAAGATTATTATCCAACCAATCAAGGATTTTATTTAGGATATCTTTGAATCCGTTCTCTACCAAATTTTTAGTGTTTTCTTCGTCTATTGATTTAAGATATTCTAATACAGGCTTAAGTGGTACTTTTTGATTATTATATAATATCACTCGCTTATTCGATAGAGTTGAAATCAAGGAATGCCATGCATCGGTTTCAATTGAGCTAGATGTGACTGACGCATAAACGCCTTCATCGATGGCAATTAAGAGATCTATCATATTCCTCTGATTATCGTTTGCAGAATTTACAATGGATTCGAGCTTCTGTACCTTTCTAAATAAATATTCCTTAGTCCAAAATCCTACTACTTCCAAATATACTCGTCGATCATATTTCTCAAAAAGAAAATCAGGTATCATGGCTTTACCATTTGGTAGTATTAGAGGATCAGGCTCCCTGGTCAGCTTCCAATCATGAATAGATTGTACAAATCTTGCAGCGAAATTCATCTCTAAATTACTGTCGAAATAGTCGTTGCCTAATGTATGTGCATATGTAGACTTCATAAAGGAGACAGATGGCTCTGCTAACTTATATGAGGATGAATCAGACATTTCGAATTCATAAATTTTCTTGTTCGAAGTAAAAGTTTTCCTCACTATCCAGGCTTTTAATGACCAGCTAGGCAAGGAAATTATAATTGGAATCAATTTAGCAATTGCTGTGCCGTATTTATCAGTAAGTTTGAATAAACTAAGTGGTCCATCAATTGAGCAGACAATAGAATCCTTATACCCAGATTTCACTGAACCATCGTCATATAGCGCTGGTCGGAAGACGTCTACATTGTCACCTTCCACAGATGGATGAGATCGGTACTCTAAAGTATACATTAATCCAAGCCTCTTCACAGCTCTTAGAGCATGCTTCCAGTTTGTGCCGCCGGTCAATGAAAACTCAATCTTTATGCAATTGAACATGAGGGTTTGTATAAGAGACAGATTATACCACGCAATCAAACTCTCAGCAGCAATCGGTTCAAACTGTTTAAGTATCAGGTTTTCTTCCAAATCACTCCACATCAGGATTGAAATATCGCCAAGAGATATTCCAGTTTTGGCTGCTACCATTTTGAAGATTTCTGTTCTATCAATATTAGTAAGTGAACACCCTCTTTCGGAAGATAGTTCATACAACATCTTTCGAATTTCTGACGGGCCAACCTTTTTATTATTAAATACTGCCGGTTTAATGAGTTTGCCTAAATTCTTTGATTGGCTAAATTCGTTCAATAAATTTATATCGCCGTAGGTACATCTCCGCTCTAACAAGGCATACAAGCCTCTAACCAGCTTATAATCATCGTAAGCCGACTCTAGTAGCGATATTTTTTTAATGAATTCACCTTTCTTCTCCTTAACTAATAGGCATTGGTTAAGATCGCTTATTATCTTGTTGGCTAAATGCAAGTATAAATTATAATTGGAGTTCGAAAAGTCACAAAACAAAGGCATTATATTTTTACCTTTATTCGTAATTTTAAACCGTAAAAGTTGGTGTGGTAACATCTATCACTATCTCTGTCTCCCGGAAAATTCATAAAATAACCCAAAAAATTCGTTTATAACAGGACTCGGAATCGTGAGAATTATTACAAAAAATTCAGCAAAATCATTGAAACACACGGTTAAGCTACAAAAGGACTTTTGCACATTAACGGTATTTAATTCATACATTGATTTTTCATATAATCGGTTCAATCTGTTTCAGACCGCTATCTGGGACTAATTGACAGTCAAGGGTAACTACACTGACATCATTTATCTTAACCAGACAGACTGTACAATATTGAGCCACTCATCTAGATACGTGTTTGTTTCCAAATAAGCTGTGTGCAATACGTTGCTAGTTTATCCAACGATCCGAAAATTTGAAATTCTTTGTGGTCCGCATTGATATTCGATTAGTTTTCTCAGAATAAGATGTATCTATGTGTTCATTATTATCATGCTTATTATCGTCGCATTGGAAATCCAATTGTTCTAATGTGCGAAGAAGTTTACATATCGATCTAGATTGGATCATGGATACAAGTATTCTTGTAACAAAGGGCTCATCCTGCATGACGCTACTATTCAATAGTAAATCTATTTAAGGATTATGTTATTTACTATATAAAATATTTATTTAAATCTTTGTACAGATGAGTTTTATGTGTGATTATATAATAATTAGTGTAGTATATGCAGTAACATATACATATATTACTAACAAATATTACTAACAATTGCTAACAATCTTCATAGTCTCTTTTTGAGTTTAGCAACAGATTCGTTCTGTTTTGACGCGTCGAAATTGTAAAGTTGACGGTTTTTCAAGTATGGACGATCCGACCTGGAGGTATGCTAATTAATAATTGCTGACAACCAACCTATCAATCATTGCATAGAACAGATAAATTCTGTAAAATAATTGATTGAGCAGAGAGAGACATTGCTCATTCAAAAATAACTAGACTATAGAAAATTGGAGGCCAATCACATAGTTTTTGGCGATCGTTTGTATATGATAGTCAAAAATGATTCGAGAAAAATTAGGATATTACAAATCTAACGAATTCGAATCCTTGTTAATACCTGTGATGGTAGTTAGAATAACCTCCATCAAAAGCTTCGTTGCTCACCAAAGATGCTATTACCAGCAAGGATATTTCAATTAATAGTACGTCAATACGAATGATGAATGATGTCTGTTTTGTTAGTATAATTGAACTAGAACATATTCATATAAAGTACTAATAGAAATTTCAAAAGATTATACATATGATACATTCAGGCATTTTATTATTTAGCAGTAAACTGGTAAAACTTTAATGTTACTATAAAGGTTATCAAGATTTTCCAAATAGATATCTTTAAAAATGTGATCCGATTCTGTTGGATATATTAGGCATTTAATCAATTGTGTTCAATAGTTTATTGCCCAAGTCCGTGATCTATTTTTGGAGTTAGCACATATATAACATTTCTTGTCTTGCAAATAAAATTAGGTCCAATTTGGATGATATGATTGAAGAGTAGGCAAATGTTGGCTCATGGATCGATTAAGTTCATCTGGTTCCCAACCTTTCGTGCATGAGGTTCCTGAACTTAGATCCATTAACATGAGATGCAATTAATGTATTTCCTTTACTATTCCTCCTAAATAGTGACACGCCACGTTCTTTTCCTTCGACAGTTAAGACATCCACATCTCCTTTGATAAATCTAAATGCCGATGGATCTTCAAACATATATAGTGCTAGCACATCGTGCACATGTATAATTCTATTTTGTTTAAGTTTAAATTCTAGTAAGGCCGACAAGAAATTTACGGATTCTGACATGTTGATAGGCAGATTGCTGGTTGTAAAAATTTTATTAACGAAATTCTTGTTTAACGAACACGTGAAATTCTGAGTAACATTAAGGCCGATTAACTTCAGAATGAAGCAATTTTTGAAATTTAGAACAATCTTGGCTGCTTCGGGATCAAAGTAAAAATTAAATTCTGCTGGTCCCGGGGAGTCATCGATTAAATTGTTGGTCACCATATGATATGATCCGCCCATTATGGAGATTTCTTTGATTCTATGCAAAAGATGATCTCCTTTTTTTATCAAATTGGCGATATTCGTTAGAGGACCGGTAGCTACTATCGAAATATCATTGTCGGGGTATTTTCGTGTAATATATTCAAGGAAATCAGAATAATAGTTTGTTCTCTTGATTTCATTAGGGGTAATTCTATTCCAAAGTTTATGCATATTTTCATAGTTCAGAATTATCGGACCTAAACCTCTGACTCCATGGATTGCTCTTCTCTCTTTTCTTATGATATATGGGAATGGATGGATATTCAACGACATATCCGAACCTTTGAATACTGGAATATCTAATCGCCTCTCAATCTCAAGCACCCTCACAACATTAGCCGTGCCAATATAAGTATCGACATTGCCTTTTACGGTGCTAATACCAACAACTTGAATATCTTGTGATCTTAGAGCAACTATAATAGCAAGCATATCATCGATACCTGAATCAACATCTAAAACGACTTTCCGTTCCAAAACTTTAATCCATAAAACATGGCCAGATTAAATAATATATTTCGCATAATTCTACTTTAAGACAGTACAAAGTATTAATTGCATACATTGCGAAAATGTAAACATGGAAGAGGTTTGTTAGTTATGCAGATTTTGATTTTCAAAAGAGGGTAATTCCCGCTTTAAATGCGAATCTACCAATTTTGACTCTTATGATTCTTCATGTCCTTGATATGGTTCTCCATTAATTATTAGTTAAGTTCCCTGCCTAGAACATAAAGGATTGGATCACTTTATCTTCAACTATTTCTTGTCCTTAGGATAAACATACTTTTCACCCTTAGATTCGTTGTCAGTAGGACCATGGTAGTCGTCCGGATATGCTTCATTTACCAATTGGCTTACTGATTCGCCTGTTGGCAACGGAGCATTTCTATCTATTTCATATTTGAATATTTCCGGATAATCAATGTCTAAAATGACATTTCTCCCAACTGCGATTATATGTGACTTCGGGATATCATATCTATAGCCACGGTCTCCAAAGACAACAATCTTATCGTTTGTCTCCTTCATGATATAACCCACATGATCTTCGTTATTTGCTCTCACTCCCTTGTTAAACAAAGATCTAGGATACTCTTTTTCGTAAGTACCAAGATCAATCCTTCCTGATGCAGAAGTCCAAGGGTCAGTACGACTAGAAGGTAGCGGATTTTCTCGATCCACCTTGTACTTTTCGACTATGTCATTGAAATTTTGTCCTACTAGAACATTAGCACCGGTTTGCTGTATTTCAGAGACCGGAATATCGTACCTTTCAGATTTTCCACCAAACACAATAATTTTATCAGGGGTTTCTCTCACAACGTGTCCTATATCAGGCGAATCAAGAGCCTTTACACCTTTGTTGAAATACTTACCAGAAGTCAATAGTTTTTCAAAAGATTCATATCGCTTCAATTATTTAATGATTTATTTGTATCATTAAATTAGTTAACTCAGTTGAGGAAATTTCAAAGCTAAATTTTGAAACTATAATAGGTGTTACGATACTAAATAATTTAGATTTGGGTAAAATATGAAATCGTCTGTTGCTATTGTTTAGAAAGTAATTAACTGTTCAAATAATGGTATTGGTCTAAACATATTCATATATATGATATCTTCTAATACAAGACTGTAAGGAATAGAATGACCAATACGCTCAGGCCTGTCCTAAAAAGACAATTATTGTTCATTGGTGGCAGTTTGGGAGCTTGCTTTGTGATTGGTTACTTGTTCGGCTATTTTATAGGCATCATTCTTAATATGGCAATATTCTTAGGAATTCTCTTATACATTAGAAAAAAACAGTCTAGAGCATTGAAATCATTGGGCTTCAGTGATGAAAAGGCTGGTGGAGCAGGATTTGGCTGGTTTCAGGGCGACCCAGTGAGAGTCAGATATATCTGCTTGGGATGCGGAGCAGAGATTGATGGAATTAATAGTTGCAGCAAGTGCGGATCGAGAATGAAAAAGCCTATCTTTTGATATTGAAACGATAGCTTGACTTTTTATAAGCTAGTTTAAATGTCCTACCATTGCTTGCCCGAAGCTTATTAAGACTATGTCGATAGTGGTCGGTTCCAGTTAAGTTCGTGATAATTTTATTGAGTAAAACAATAACTATGAAAAACAATTAAAGTCTCGATGACTCTGGACTGTCTTACCAGACCCCTCGAATATTAGCACCAATGTTATTATGCATAACAAGCTAGAATTTTCGTTTTCTGCGAAGATTTCAGTCATTATTTATTTATAGTTCACAATTTAGTCGCCAATTTGTTCTATCTATTGCAGGTACCTTCGTTGTCTATTGGATCTTGCCATTCAGAAATAAGATTCTATCCCTTTTCAGTAGCTTAATCCTTGGAGTCATTACATTATAGCGTTAAGACTTAATGTGGATAGAATTGTTTAATGTTTCTTCCAATGGAGCTAGGGACATATCTTATTGGATGCTATGTCGCTGGAACGAATGGTGGCCTGACGATACTCAAGGATTGGTCTTTGTTGTGATTAACACTTGTGATATGGTCCGACTTCACAGGTGTGTGAATGCTTGTCGCGACTGGTTGCATCATCATTGTTTCCGGTTTGCTAACGACGTTAAACATGCCCATCCATCCAAGGTCAGTAAATTCAGTAACATGAGCATGGAACATGTACATCCCAGGCTTGGTGTAGTTAAATTCGAGTATTCCTCTATCGCCTTGACCTAATTCGACGACATCAGTCTTGTAACTAGGATTCATCCCGGTTCCCGCAGGATAATATTCGAACATGTTTCCATGTAGGTGGAAGCTATTCGTAAGATCGAATTCAAGCATGTTGACAAGATAAATCCTATACGGCTGTCCTGTGAGTAGTTGTATAGGATGATCATTATATACAAATGCAGGACCATTTACGCTATATATCTGATTACTGCCTTCATCTGATTGAGTTGCCTTTTCGAAATTTGTTCGCAAAGCAGACGCTGTTGGCGGTTGTTCTGATTCTGAGGCATTAGTACTATAATCATCCTTTAGATTGTAGCCATTCATTAACATTACCATCTCTTTTGCAGGAGGTCTGGGTACCTTTGAATCTATTATCATGACACCATAAAGACCGTGATTAATGTGGGACTGAATAGGTGCAACGTGGCAGTGGTAAGGGTATACACCGTAAGGTCCCGCAGTAAAAGTATAAGTGTAATGACCTCCAGGTGGAATCGCTCCAGACATACCTGTGACCCCGTCCATCATGCCTGAATGAATCGAATGCATATGTAGCGAGTGTGGATGAAGAGAGTCTTTTGAATTGTAAACAGTGAGTTTTATAATATCTCCTTCAGTCATTCTCATAGTTGGGCCTGGGACAGTGTTATTAAATGTCCATGCGTTATATAGTACTGGGTCAGTTTTGTTTTCAGTGATAGGGATTACATTGTTCTCACTAACTATCAATGAGAACTCTCGTAACGTAGTACCGTTTTGCAACTTAGTAACGTGTCCACAATTGAAATAAGTCAGGTATTCGACTGGATTTGGTCTTTCACTAAGATTTGTTGCACAGTTTTTCCCTACTGGTACTGAGATCATGGATGGATCAGACGTAATTGGACTAGTCGCGACCACTGCCCTTGTAGGTATTTGGTGCGATTTGTCTTGTAGAGATTCTGCATTATCTTTCATTTGTAGATTGCCATTATTAGTGTTGTCAGTAGTAGAGTCAGTCGTTTTACCATTATCATTTTCATGTTGTTTATCATGAGATTTTGCGTGCAAATCAATTGAATTCGTACTATTATACGTTACTGCAGACAGGACTAAAACGCTTAGTATAGCTACTAAAAAGTAATTTTGGAGAAAGGATCTGCTTTTTAAAGGAATGGTATTATGAAATGTCATGATCCTTCTCCGATTTATGTTTTTTAAATAATTTGAAATTGGCGTTCAAACTTAGGATTTCATATTTTTGTCTCAATATAAATCACGCAGTTGGACATCGTAGCACATTGTTAGACAATCTTAGCCACTATAATGAGACAATTTATTATCTTAAATATTCTCAACTTATCTAAGATTTTCTTAGAGAGAATGTTAGTACTATTTTTAGTATAGATTTTTTCCCTTATAAGGGTATATGATTTGCGGGTGGAGGATTGTTTGGAAAAAATATTTAGTACTTTCTTATGAACTTTTAATATATTTCTTAAACTTGTTCATTTTTCAAGACGAATTTGTTTAATGATCGGAATTTGCATAATTATGAGGATATCGAAAAAATATTCGAAAAATGGTTTAAAGCACTTTTGATTACGGATCTTCAATTCTCAAATATAACATTGTACTCGCTTGCTAAATGATCACTTAACCAACGACTAGGCAATATTAATGATTTATCTGTAATGTTGGTTAGTTATATTATATCTGAAGCAATTGTTTTATCTGGAAAATGCGAAAGCGGCAGATGTTACCCAGTCAGGAGTTAGTCGTGATTGGCTAACAGTTATGTTGTAAACTCCATGTCCACTGCTTGCAATGACAAAAGGTCGTGTAGTTGTTTCAATCATGTTCGTTATTTTTCCATCATTAGCTTTTAGGTAAATTATAAGATCTACTAAATTAGTGTTCGTCGTGCCTTCATTAGTAACCTCACCTGAACAATTTAGGATCTCAACCTCCTTAATGCATTTATGATCCAAAACTCTCAATACAGGCTCATTAGCAGCTGAGACAAAGCTAATCATATTCGTCTGAAGAAAGGACCAGATCGATAAGGTCATCACAAAAACAAATAGCAAAATCAAAATTGTTCTTAACATGGTCGAGGATACATCACATATGGATTATAACTCGTGATCCATAATAGTTTAACGACCCTGAATTTTATTTCACGTTTCAGTGGATGATATAATACTAATAGATAATGATTAGCCGATAATGACATTTTACATAATTGTGAGGGAAGAAGGTTCTTATTATCAAATCCTTTCGGATGTACTTGAGCAGGAATTCAAGAATCAGCTTAAAAATTAATTGACGATCACCAAGAACTTCTTCGAATTGTTTTCTAAATATTTATTTGATTTTGCTTCGAACCACCCTACCATTTTGAATATTATATAACCGCATCATCTAATCTTATTTTTTGTATACGTAGTTTTGTTGTCTCTAAGTTTCGCTCTCTAGAGGAATCTCTATATTTTGAAATTTCCATATCTGATCATGTTATTCCTGAAATAAATCGGCCGATATATACTTCTCTGCTTCTAATTTGAATACCTGTCTTTGTCAGTCTGTCAGTCTGTACAGTTCAAAAAATTACCAATATTGTCCTTTTCATAACAGACTACACTAACAATATGGAGATCATTTAGATTGCAAAACTCGGTATAAAACCTATTTACTTCAGCTTCTCGCAGATTCAACTTTATAGCAACTTGAGTTTTGCTCTGAAAACTTTGTAGGCCTGAAACGAAACAGAAATCGAAGCTCTCTTTCTTTCTCTTTTTGCAGCCTTCTGCAGTATAACTCCGATATCTCGAAATGAGATTCCAACTTGCTGAATAATCTAACAAGTGTTTTTGTCATGGTTATATAGGTCCACCACCAGACATTCCTTTTCTTCTCTTGTTAATATCATACTAGTAATTTAATTAAAGAGTATAAAATAAAAAATGAAAAAAGAAAACAAGTCCCTTGCTACCACGTCTTTTATCTCTGCTACCACGTCTTTTATCTCTGCTACCACCTGATTGCTCCTGCTATCATCTGTTACCATGCATTAAAGTATACTCGTGCAATAACTTGATACGACAATATTTTATTACAGACAAGATGTATCTGTATAGAAATCAACAAGCTCTGCTACTTTGGCTTTAATCAAATATTTTTAGGGAGTAGATGTCATCTTTAACAACATTCCGATTCATTTATTTTTGGAACATTTCGTTTTCTTTAATACATATGACCTTTTAGAAGTGACTATAAAACGGTAGAATTTAGTTAAAAGTAAGTAATCCCTCGTACTATTCAATATAGTAGTAATATATACTAGGAAATCATGTTCGAGGCCCAATTCGTATTAGATGGTAGCAGCTTCCACTATTGATCCAGAAACAAGGATTGATAGAATACTACATTGTATTTTTTATTCGTGTTGACCGATATTTACTTTTCCTGCACCAAATTGACCATAGGTCGGATAGACCTAGTTTTAAAGACCGTATGCTTTCAAGTAAACATACAAGATATATTATTATTAATGCAGCTTCACTAATAACAGAATTGCGTTTAAGAATTAGCCGATACTTATAAAGTTGTGAATATTTTTTTCTCTTAGATGGATACGGATTTTTCGGATAGACTGGTTGGAACAGTTAATCAGTATTTTCATTTAGCTGCTCACATATCAATCAGTGAATTTGAAAATGCAAAGTGGTTCGTCTGTTGAACAATTATTACACCCTTTACAATCAGACACGGAACAAAATCACAATGGAAGAGTTTTGGAGGCATGAACAGACTCATTTTCTCCACATGGATAGTTGCACCTTATGCTACATCACTCCTAGCATTCTTACAGCTCTAGTAACTTTTCTTCCAGATCGCTCCACATTAAATTCGGACCTAATTGTGGATCAGCCAGATGCAAATTATAATTTTCTTTTGTCTCGATCATTACTACTAATCACTTAAGTTTACGACATTATTTTGGCAAATGATGAGGTCTTGAATTGCAGACGCTAAGTTGGAAAGTATTATTACGAGGTAAGTCATCTAAGCATATGCCACTTAAAACTGTCGTACGAAAGAGGGACGAAGAAGGTGTGTTAGTAGTATCAACCTTTCCAAAATCTGACATTTTTTCATCTATTGCTAAGAAGCTGATTGTGGATAAGCATTTGTGTGCCTGTATAAATGTAATAAAAATTAACTCATTTTACTATTGGAAAGGTAAACTGGAAGTTCATAATGAATATATGGCTGTTTTCAAATCAACGCACAAGAGGGTACATGCCCTAAAGCAAGAAATAGAAAAAATTCACCCATATGAAGTTCCTGAGATAGTTGAGCTAAAGACAGGCAGATTCAACAAGGCATATTTATCATGGCTAAATAATTCAACTTCGAACATCAAGGGGCCGGTCAAAATATCCAGACTCAAAAACTACGATATTAAATAAATTTATATCTTACCAACATTGGGTAACTCAGGACTACATTTATTCTGTATTGCATGTATTGTCAACTCATTAATACAGAAAAGAGATTATGTTATAGGGTATCTTAATAAGGCAATTATTCCTCCCAGCGAAGATACTCTAAGGCCCATATCAGTAGACGAATCAACAGCATAAGTCTTTGAACTATTTCGTTCCACTTTATTTAATACCTCTATAAAATCATCTTCATCTACAGTTGAATATACAGAATCAGAAAAAACAAGGCTTTCGATAGCTCCCAGGGTGGCCGCATTTGAAACTTCATTTATACCCATAGAATATTTCCGGATACCTTTTTGTACCTGCCGCATCACTTCATCTATGATTTTCGAAACAGCAACAATTTTACTTGAACTCATAACATCCTTGGCAGCGTCTGAGCGAAGCATCACAGGGAATCCATCTTCTCCAGCAACATCTACTCCGTTAACTATCGCAAGCCTTTCGTGACTAATGGGCGGTTTGTTTGTAGTTAAATAGTTATAGAGATTGCGTTTCGTTTCACCAGGACCGAATAGCAGTATTCTTTTTCCGACCTCCGTGATACGGCTTTCGTCACCAGTATTATCTATAGATCTGATCATTCTGGCAATATCGCCCAAGTACGTCTCTAATTCATTGTGCCGAGAATTCTGTGGATACCGCTTTCCGCTGTATGCGGAGTAAATATTTTGAATAACACTTAGATGTGTTCCAGAAAGCTTCGCAACTGCAGCTTCACGGTTATCAATAGCAACAAGAATAAAGCTTGACCCCGCATCACCTTGAGATCTTCTTAAGACAGTGATTTCTGAACCGTGCCATTCTCTCCCTTTGTCTATGGTTATGGAATCACCTATCTGAAGAGTGAGTGAATGATGCCCTCCTCTTGGTACCAAATCATTGTCGGTATTTGTGATAACACCTGAAATGCGTAATCGATCAACTAGACTATCAAGACTAATTTTATCAACATTGAGAGCGACCCTAATTTTGATCCGATCTCCCTTGTCAGGTCTGGAATATTCTTTCTCTTGTTTGATTACTCTAGTTGTAACAGAAACAACAGAATCATTTTTCGCAATTAGTCTTCTAAGTGTAAATAGGTCATCTGCATCTTCTGCAATAACGTAGAAGGCCTTCTTGGATCCTTTAACATCCTTTATTATCATAGAAAAAGATTAGAACTCATCAGGATATAGCCACTTAATTCAAATATTGTTCATTTGCCTAAGAGGAGCTCGTCGTAGTTCCTTGCTCACTTGCTTTATACTTAATTTGAGGCGACTTTAAATAACTATCAACCCATTCTTGTGTAAGCACTCCTGATTGAACAAGATTAACAAGCGCATTAGCTGAGGCTTCACCATGTACTTTTCCAGATCGTCTTCTAGTTTGCCTCCATTTTAGCTGAGTATTGCCGCTCTTTGACGAGTATATAATACCAAGGATCTCTTTAGCATTAACAAATGTCATTTCGCGAATTCTCTTTAATGTGACTTTATCTGCTGCTTCTATATATATAGCGCCTGGACCTTCTTCTCGTTCTGGAAAAACTTCATAATCTCGGAGATATATTTCTGGTATGAACGATCTACACGTACTAAAGATAATAAATTGTCTGAAATTCTCAAGTGAAGCGGTAGTTTCGATATGAACCAATTTTCGATATATAAAAAGGTTTAGTCACTTATCAATTTTATGACTTTATGCATTGAAATCTTTCATCATATTTAACAATCTAGACAGACTCCAAACTCAAGATCTACATCACTGGAAACTCAGTAGGGCTGGTTTCGTCATCGTTTGTCTTATTATATTTTCTAGCTAGATCTATAAAAGTGATTGTGAAGTTCAAGATGATAGAAATCCAGAGAGGATACTTGAGATTTCGGTTTCATTATCTTGATACAATCTGCAGTTTTTCATAATCTCGGATGTGTTATATCAGATAAAGGAGATCCATTGTTAGCAACGCTAGGCACCAGCCATGCCATTGCGTAGCTCGACGCCTCTATGGTCTTCCACACCAGCGGATTCTGCAGCCGCCTTGTGCATCTCTGACATGGCGCATCCCATTTCTGCCTCTGGTTTGCCTCGACGCATCAAACCTCTATACAATCCAGCTTCTAATGTGTGACCCTGTGCCCGTTCCCACTCTTCCACAGGAATACTGTACTTCTTCTGAATTCTATCTCTATACCATTCAGGAATCACATTGAATGCACAGAATGGAATTATTCTAAGATCCGGAGTAAGGTAATGAATATCACATCTTTGCAATCTTTCAAGGTCTTCATTGTATTTGTCTTGGAAGTGCATCATTCCCAAAAACAATGACCTGCCATGCCACGATCCAACCGAGTCAAAATTCTGCTTCAGGAGGATGCTCGAAAACATTTTCGCAAGGTCCAAACCTCGAGGCTGTTTGCTTTTGTCAACAAATTGATTGAGCTTGCGCATTACATTCAGTATAGCCAAATATCTATTCGCACCCGATTTTATTTCGTCACTTTTTTCTTCAAAATATTCTAGCAATCCCTTGAGGTCAACAAAACTAGTCAGTGGAGTTAATTTCCTTGTTTCTGAATCTTCGAAAACATATGTGCCGGCACCGCACGCGAAGTGAATTGAAAGTTCGTACTTTGGTTTCTTCGAAAAGGCTTCTATCACATCGGTCATAGGCATGCATGACGGAACTGGAAACCACGCATCTTTTGTAATATCCCCATTGGTTTGCTCTTCTATCCTCTCAATACAATCTGGAATCGTGATTCTATATTTTTCCCTCTCCTTCTTTGACATTCTCCCAGTTAGTGAGACGGGCTGGAAATTAACTGCGTGGACAACGTCCAAATTCTTTTGTGCATATCCAATTATTCCACCCAATTCATGATCGTTTATAGACTTGATTACTGTTGGCACAAACACCACTGTCATTCCACATTTTCTAGCGGATTCTAAAGTATAGGGAACTTCCCAATGGTTCTTTGGATTGGTTCTTGGAGTCACTCCATCAAATGAAAGATAAAGATTGCTAACCCCAGCTGTTCGTATTTGTCTCATGGTTTCAGGAGAAAGGGCCAATTTTATACCATTTGTATTCATCTGAATATGGTCAACACCTTCTTCCTTCATAATACGAATGAGGTCTGTAATGTCGTCTCTTAACATTGGTTCACCACCAGTTATCTGTATAGAATTTCCTGCAATCGGTTTCTGAGCTTTCAAAGTCTTCATCATACCCCTTACTTGCTCATGGGTTGGTTCGTACAAATATGCGCCTTCAAGACCCTTCTTGACATAAAAGAAGCAATACCAACATGTCAAATCACATCTATTAGTTACTATCATATTTGCTAGTCCTGAATGAGACAAATGGTTTGTACATAGTCCGCAGTTAGTTGGGCAGGCGCATTTGTCAATCATAACATTTGGTGCATGAGCTCCCTTTCCGTCCTTCCAATAAGTGCTGAATTTTTTATACATGTCATAAGATCCGAAATACAATTCTTCGCATTCGCCATGAGTTGGACAATTCTTAGTCATGTAGACTTGTCCCCCTCGTTCAAATACTTCTGCGTCAAGTATCATATTACAATCTGGACAAATGCTTTGAGTAAACCTTATGGAACGCTTTGATAGATCAGGAGTCCTTGTTGATAGATTCGAAATTTGAATTAAATCCATGGTCAATTACCTACAATACCTTTTACGACTACCACTTATTATGTATATAAATATAACCTCCCTACTCCTAAGGTGAATGGGTAGTTTAACAAAATGTCCAAAAAGATAAATAAAAATATTCCAGAAGTGAGGTTTATCGACCTTAAAGGTAAATATATTACAAAAATTATATGTGCTCTTACCCGTAGATATGAGTATTAGCGACAAATCTAGGAAGGCGATGGAAAGCCTTGGCCTAACAGGATATGAAATTCGCGTATATATGGCACTCTTGGAATATGGTCAGATGACCGCAGCTGCGATTAGCAAGACCGCAAGTGTACCCTATTCAAAGATTTACGAGGTTTTGAATAGTTTAGAAGATAATGGATGGCTTGAATCAGATAGCTCTAGACCGCAGAAGTTCTTTCCTATATCACCATCCACCGCACTTGATGCCATGAAGATGCGAATGGAGAATGTTATACGCGATAATCAAAACTTGATTGAAAGTGAATTAATGCCAATTTATGAAAAAAGCGGTATGAAAGAGAAACCTGAGATATGGGTAGTACGAGGTATCTATAATATTGCCGCAAAAGTGAATGAAATCATAGAATCTGCTGAACAAGAGCTTCTTATAGCAATGCCTCAGGTCGCCGAAGAAATCGCAAGGCTTACTCAGCCTCTTCTAAGGACTACTCATGAAAGAGGTGTAAAGATTACAGTACTTGCATCTGAGGAAACGAGTCAAGAAACTGTGAAGATGATATCAAGAGTTGCCAACGTAAGACTCAAGGATAATATGTTTGGTGGCGGCGTCATAGGTGATAGTAGGCAAGTCGTGATATTGCTATCCGAGGGCAGAAGTGAAAATGGGTCTTTCGAACCTATTGCTATATGGGCAGAACATCCAGGTTTAGCTCGTTTTGCAAAAGACTATTTTCAATATCTATGGACCGATGCAGGTGGGGAAGAAAACCGAAATTTGAATAATATTACTAAATCTAATCCTAGCGTAGTCGACAATCAAGCTTAATTACAAAAAATCGGGCAGTAACGGTAATAGAATATAATAATTGGAAGGCACACAATCGGCAAAGAATGAACTAACTACTATTGGATTTGGTAATAGACATTTACCGTGACAAATGACCAAGATAAATAGAGAGATCAGATTGGGTCCGCAAAACGATCTGTCTGTAGATAAGGTTATATCTAAAGTAGAAGATTTCGGTAACAATGTCTAGCGGCATGAAATATGTACAAATTGAACCTTTAGAGGATATTGCAATTGTTAGGATCAATAGACCAGAGGCTCTAAACGCCATGAATACAGATGTTATCGCAGAGCTATCTCGGGCAATTGAAATTGTTGGTGTTGACGAAGGAATAAAAGTTGTGATCATAACTGGTAATGGTGAAAAAGCATTTTGTGCAGGTGCAGATATTGCCTTCATGGTCAATATTGATCCAATAAAAGCTGAGAAATATGCTAGTGCCGCGCAAAGTGTTCTCAATAAAATTGAAAAAATGGAAAAACCTGTTATTGCGGCCATAAATGGGTATGCATTAGGCGGCGGCTGTGAACTCGCACTGGTATGCGATATACGAATTGCTGTAAGCACAGCCAAAATTGGCCAACCAGAAGTTACGATAGGGATTCCACCAGGATGGGGTGGCACTCAAAGGCTAGTTAGAATTGTTGGCCCAGCAAAAGCCAAGGAATTGATATTTACTGGGAAAATGATAACTGCAGAGGAGGCACATGAAATTGGTCTAGTTAACAATGTAGTGAAATTAGAAGAACTCACTTCTGGTTCAACTGCACAGATTAATTCTGGTTCGGATCAAACAAGTAACTCGAGTGATAAGAGCAAGACTAATTCTGAAGTAGCCAAGGCACTTAACAAAAAACTAATCGAAGATTGTATTATCTTTGCTAAAGATATCACTAAAAATAGTGTCAATGCAGTTAAAACGAGCAAGATGTTGATTAACAAGGGCATGGATGTAGACATCGATGCAGGCCTACGTCTAGAGATTTATGGATGGGCGCTTTGTTTTGCACATGCGGATAGACAAAAAATGATGTCTGACTTTCTAAATAAAGGACGAAAATAACATTTAGCCATCTATCATCAAAAGATAACCTAGAGAGGAGGAACCTCGGAGACGACATTCCCGAGGATCATTAACTTTGAATACAATGCAATTCGACGACTGGAGGAAAAATGCGAGCAAAGTCCAATTCTAAATTCTATTTGGATACATTGAGTATTTTCGCGCCTTCGCTGGGACGGCATATAATGGTTTTTGTTTCTGGCACTCCAGACTCGAGAAAGGCCTGGGCCATCGAATTTGCTACATGAATTGCTGTCTTTTTATCTTCAAGGATTGAGATCATGGAAGGACCAGCACCGCTGATCGTTACGGCCAGGGCCCCTGCCTTTATCGCGCTTTTCTTTACCAACTCATATCCAGGGATCAGATGCTTTCTTGACGGTTCAATGATTACATCGCTTATGCCCTTTGCAACCATTTTTGTATTTTTTAGTGCAAATCCCGCTACAACAGTGCTTGCATTTGCGATATTGCAGATCACACTTTCCAGTGGAACCAGCTTCGGAAGAACACCCCTTGCAACTGCTGTTTTTTTTATTGGGACATTCACAAGTGGTACTACAATGGCCAAATGTAGATCTTCAGGAGCCTCCAGTCCTATAAAATCAATTTCAGGAGTAGAGGTAACTATAACGAAACCACCAAGCAAAGAACCGGACACATTGTCGTAATGTCTAGTGCCAGCACTAGCTATTTCTCCCTCGGCCGCATATCTAATAAGCAGACTTTTTGACAGCTGTAGATTGAACAAACCATCTACTGCAAGTGCAGTTGCTGCCGCTGAGGCTGCACTACTGCCCAGCCCATAGCCGATAGGTATTTTCTTCACAATATGCAGATCTAGGTCCCAATTTGCATTTTTATTCAGGTTGAAATCGTTTAGCATTTTTCTTACCACCAACCCCGCGGAATTCTCCTTCAATTCCGAAGGAAGTGTTTCAGCACCCTCTCCTGAACAGGTAAGATTGATGTGGGGTGTTGAATTCCTCATCTTATTTGTTCTTGTAATTGTTACGACATCCTCAAATGCATCAAGGCCTAGTCCGAAAACATCGAAACCTGGACCCAAATTAGCCGTGGAGGAATGCGCTACCGCACTACAAGTTATTAATTCATCGATTCTCTCATTCGAAGAATCAAGATTCCTGATGGATTTGCTGACCATTATCTATATCAATCCCTTACCTCTTCCCCTTGATTTAGTATTCTCGCAAGGGCAGCAACTAGATTTACCATTCCACTCATTGTGAGATTGGAAATTGCAAAAAGATCCTCAGTAAACCCTGCTTGGGTATATATTCTCGTTATTTCTTTTAGCAAAAAAGAATATTCAATGTTTTTCTCGTTGTCAAGACTCTTTTCTAAAGATGTATTTGAGGTGGACCAGTCTAGAATCTCCTGTAACCTTTCAAGCAGTAGATCTCTCTTTGTGAGAGCATTTACTTGGGCCATTTTTAATCGCAGCTTTACAGCAGAGGACAATAAAGATATTGAAATAAAATTAACAGGTGAGGAGACCAGCATACCATCAAACACGAAAAGTGAGGCCTTATTGTCAGCTTGAAAATTAGTCACAAAATATGGTCCACTAGCTCTAAATGCAAACAATTCAATTTGTCCAGGGGTGTCTATAATGACGTAATCAGGATTTAATTCATTTACCTCTGTCTGGATATCATCCAATCGAGTTGCTATTAGATCACTTGCCATTACAAGAGATCCATTGGGGCCCAGATCATATTTGTCCATTAGTGTATTTACTTCGATATAATCCCTCACATCAACATCCGGCTCATAAGGCAGTTTATATGATCCTGGGTCCAAATTAAGACTCACAGGAAAGGCATTGTTGTCTTTATACCATTGAATTAATCTAGATGTCAAGGCAGATTTACCTGAACCAGCCGTACCGGTTATAAATATAGCATCCATATTACTGCTCTTAACATTTGGGATATATTGTCTTACTAGTTTCTATTGATTATTATATGACTCTATTGTAGACCTTGGTTGAAGCCTATTGAACTGGCGGTTAATCGCGATCCCAGCGAGCATAGTACCTTTTCTAATTATGATCTTTTTCATTCATATTTCACCAGCTGATATTTTTAAAGTCGGACTAGTTCCATTTATTCTCTCCTCTATGTCTGTCATGGGGAAATACCTTCTTCAGGCAGTCAGATTCAAGTATTTCATCAAGAAGTTCATAGGATATAATGTGAGTTCTACTGGTGAAACGATATGTGCGAGCTTAGGAGGCCAGTTTGTTACTCAAACCACACCTTCGTATATTGGAGGAGAGTTGGTTAGAATCGCGTGGCTTACAAAGAAAGGAGTTCTAGCCGGCAAGGCGGCTTGGATCACAACAATGGAGATTGTTGCCGATGTATTCGTTGGAACATTTCTTGCATTCATGGCTGGTACGGTTTCAATCTTGCATGGTGGCTATTTCATTGGAATCATAGTTATATTAGTGACTATTCCAACTTTTGCTTTCTGGTTTCTGTTAATCTTTTTTTCTGCACGGCGAGTCCTGAAACTACCTTCATTTACTTTAAAAATAGTTCAAAAATTTGTTCCTAAGGAAAAGGCACAAAGATCCATCAATTCGATCAACTCTGCTATAGCAGACTTGTGCCACATGAGTAGAGAAAATTTTAATTCAAAAGCGGCCGGCAAAACCTTTGCTGTAGGAATTGCAATAACATTTTTGGCATTCATTCTGCAAGGCGTATCCTTCATGGTATTGATAGATACGGTCGGGCCGTATCTAGGGCTTTTCGAATCGGTTATGGCCACTTCGGCATCCACAGCACTTTCAAACTTGCCTATCACCATAGGTGGTTCAGGGCTTGCGGAATTGGGAATGTGGGCGTATATTTCAAACCTGAATAGTCTTCCTACATTTCATGATATAACAATGAATTCTCACTTAAATGTAATAATCGCATGGAGAATTGCCTCGTATCATGTTCCTCTAGTAATCACATGGATTGCTTTAATGAGACTTGCATTAGGCAAGGTGACAGTTACGAGATCTGATACATCTAAACTTGTCAGTGAAGAAGTACTTCCCGACCCACTATCATCTGACGATAAAAGCTCAAATTTACGTAGCGAAAATAAGACAAATCTGGAAAAACATCAGAATTTGGAGGAGACGTCTAGCGATTCAAAGAAGTTGGAAGATAAAAAGGATAGGAATGAGACTATAAACTGATAGAAGTTCCTTCATATTCTTCTGAAAAATCTAAATGGGGTTTTAGTAATCAGATCAACCTGGTGAACCTTACGCAGATCATGAAATCAATCTTCATCCGATTCCACGCTCTCGGTGCTATCAGATTCAACATCCATAAGCTGCAGTTCCTCTAGCTCAAATTTATAAATCATTTTCATATCAAGCTCGAATTTTGTTTGTAAAAATTCTGTAACTTTTTGACTAAGTGGTCCTCGATACATCTTGATTCTGAATTCGTATACATAACCTTTCGAGAAGTTGTCCATTTTCATGGATCTGGGAACATCCAAACCTTCAATGATATTTCTCCCATCAGGAAGGGATTCGTAAAGCTGAATATCAATTTTATAGTCGGTCCCATAAATATCAAGTATATACCCAGTCCTGGTTAAGTTCTCCGGCTGATCAAACTGAACGGATTTTATCTCATCCTCAGCCCATTTAGGAATAGATTCATCCTGATCTTTAGTTCTGTTAGACGTACTCTTAGTCTTTCCCATCTTAGCTTTTGTAGCGATCTACACTATGTAAAAAGTCTTCTATAAAACTTAAGTTTATTCCTAGACTTTATCTCAAATCCAAGATCAGTTGTTTGATCGCATAGTCTTTCTAAACTTGCCATTGTGTAGATAAACATCACTTTCATTCTTCTGGACACATCAGAAATGCTTGCATAGGTACTAGATGTTGAGTAATCGATGATTAGGCCTTAACTGCATATGAAACAATATTAACCAATAAAGTACAGAGAGCTTTTGTAATGCATAACTCGTACAAGTGTGATAAGTGTAATAACCAATTTCCAGATAAGGAAACAGCTACTGACCATCGTAACGCTACTGGACATCCCTTGAGTTTGGTGACCTTAGAAGAAGGATAGATTCTGTCCTATGAACTCAAATACAATTCAGATTTCGGAATATTCTAATGATAGAAAAGAAACCGTTCCGGAATTATTAGCAACCTGTTACATCATATTATAAATGCAAATGCGAATTCGCCTCGTATGATAGGAATATTCTTGTAGATCAGAATCCTGGCAAATCATAGTCAGAACTATCTTTTTGCTTTGGAAAGGTACAGAGGTAACGCATAACTTAACACATTTGCATTTAGATTGCTGCGTGGGTCTGTGATATCATTTTTTCAAATTTACTCTGTTTCATCTAAATCAAGTGTTAAGCCAATTGCATCAATGCTTTTATCCTTGAAATCATAATTCGTTTTGAATGTCGAACGCAAGTCAGCTTCTTGTCAGAAGGATAAAAGACGGGACAGTAATAGATCATATCGAAGCAGGGAAGGCGTTAGTGGTCTTGCGAATCATCGACATAACTGGAAAAGATGGCAATGTCATAACTGTTGCACTAAATGTACCTAGTAACAAACATGTAAAAAAAGACATTGTCAAAGTCGAGAACAGATTTTTGATGAACTATGAAACAGATAAGCTTGCACTGATCGCTCCTCGTGCAACAATAAACATTATAAGAGATTATAAACTAGTAGAGAAACGGAAGATTGAACTTCCAGATTCTATTGTCGGAATTTTCAAATGCCCTAATCTTAAGTGTATTAGCAATAGTGACGAAGACATTAGCCCAATTTTAGATATCGTGGATAAGCAAAGAATTATTCTTGAATGCAGGTATTGTGCAAGGACCCTCACAATTAATGACTTGGTGTCATGACCCGCTAACCATCATATAGTTCTTTGAGAAGGTCATGGCTATCGTCAGATTTTATCACACAATACTTAAGACTTTGATCTAGGTATTAAAGTCATGGATCTTGATGAACATGACAGAGGATCCCTTAAATTAATTTACAGAACTATTCGCAATGTCTTTGTGGATTTAGTTGCATATAGGAACAGGCTCATAGTTCCAGGGTTGCTTAGTCTAGTTTTGTTATTTGTTATCCAATCTACCGTTATCACTGTAACATTCACTGAATCCATAGTTCAGAATATCATCGTGATAACAACCGTTATCTTACTTTTCTTCGTTGAACTCTCTATTGTATGGGCAGGAATCATACCGAGTGCCATATCAATACTCGGCATAGTTCTGGTGTTATCAGGTATTGTCATCCCACTATATGGAATGGACATAGCTGAAGAGGGCAATTTCAAAGGAATAAAGATACTAATTACTCATGAAACAATCGTACAGGCTGCCGATGCTTATTTCTATCTTGGTATTTCTATGCTATGTTTAGGCATTATAATAGCATTTAGACCAGATTTGCTCTATACAAAAAACAGGCCGGAATCTATCGATTCGATTTGGGATGGATACGAAATATGGGACGACAATCTGGGCAGCAGAGCGGAAAATAGCAGAAGTCATGCAAATCAATTTGCTGAACCTGTCATACCAATAAAAATTCTCATGAACGAAAAGGAAAAATATCTTCTATGGAGATATGAATATGTTCTAGCTGCTATTCATGGCCATCATTATCTCGTGGGGACAAACTGTGTTGTTCCTACAGGATCAGTAATTTTGCGTGATGATAGCGGACGTATGATGGGTAAATCAAAATATAGTGGATTCTTTGTTTAATATTTGCCAACCACGACAGTTATGTCATTAAATAGGCTATTGCTGTATTGAACTAAAGATCGTTCTCATTGAATCTGGAGCACATTTATTAATTGAAGAATCCCTCAGTTCAATTCTTGAAAACCTTCGAACTTGCTAAATCAAGTGCCCAAATAATGATGTTTAAACAGTACCCACAGCGAAAATTCATAAATAATAATAACAGGCGATTGATTTTCTAGGATTTGGACCAAATGCTAAGTTCTATTACCTGTAAAAATCATTAATGAATTATAGGTACACATACAATATGGGAAATAATCATCTAATTTTATGCTGATTATCACAGGTGCATTGTGAAGAGAAAGGGTTTAATCATCTAGGATTATCCTTTTTTTGTTAACCGCTCGGTTTTCAGGCTTTCTGCTCTTGAACTAGCTTGTCAACTTTCTTATGTGTCTGATTAACGTCTTCCTTACTACCCTTCCAGATTACTTTTGAATACAACATGCTAGGCACCAATTTTTTAAACTCTATCCCTTCTCCAATATACCACTTGGGGAACCATTCGTACAAGTGCAATCTTATCGTCTGAATGTAAACGATCAAACCCTCTATTAGCATTATACCAATGTTCCCACCTATTAGTACTGCAAGACCGCCTCCATGTAAATAAGACGAATTCACGGTTACAAGAAGCGCCGAATGCACTAGAAGCATTATTCCTATTCTAGAATAGCTGATTATGTTCGATAACATTTCAACTATTCTGACTAGAATTACTTCAATAACGATACCCCCAAGTCCCCCGCCCTCATCGTGACCGTGTTTTGCAGCCTCTTTCTGTTCTCTCATACCACCGTATATCATGATGCCAACAGTCGCAAAAATAACTGGAACAGCAGCTTTTGCGACAAGATCCACAGTAACCCATTTACCAAATGTAAATGATAACCATGGGACCGGCTCAGAATGTATGTGTCCAGTGACTCCGAACATTCCGATGATATCGTATCCGGAACCTATTGCAGCTAATACTAGTGAGACTATGGCCAGGAACTGAATAATAGTAGGAATATCATGACTCCAAACAAACAGCTTATTGCCATCCTTAATATCTTTGTGAAGTCGAAGAAAGAATGCCAATAACAAATGCACAATCCCTATAGCTACAGAAACTTTCAGAATCTTGACTACTTGTACAAACGTGAGTTCTGAAATATTTAAGACACCTATGAATGGATTGTGAGAGATATGCGCTATCCCGAGAATATGAAAACCAAAAACTTCACCTGTCCCCAAGCCAGCAATTGCAGCAGCTGCACCACTGGCTGCTATGAGGGTCCCCCAAGTAGTAATCGATCCATTGCCTCTCTGCCTTAGCAACATTCCCAGTCCAAAGAGCAAAAGTCCGTGGCCCAAGTCTGCAAACATTAATCCGAAGAAAAGAGGCCAAACAAAAGCAATTATAGGTGTCGGGTCTACCTCATCAGTTCTAGGTGTTCCCTGAGTTTCGGTGATAACTTCGAACGTACGTATGTACTTTTTATTTGTCATAAGAGTAGGTAACACTAATTGTTGATCTCCTTGATCAACGCTGTGTGCATGTGCATCTTCAACTACAGAAATATAATTTTTTGTAAGATTGTTAAATTTGCCCTGCATTTTCTCCGGAATATATCCACTGATCAAAGCAAAATTCTTTGTACCTCCAGGTTTTCTAGTTATTTCTAAAACATCCTTGGCAACTTTTGCTGTTTCGTGTAACGAAAGTATTTGAGTCAAACTCGATTTCCTAACCTTTTCAATACGCTTTGCGATTTCAGTGGACTTGATCTCTAGTTCCTTGACTTTATCGCGAGCTTCTGAATATGCAATACTAGGATTCTGCGTGGCATTGGCTGGGATTTGTATAGGATGTACGCCAAACCCTCTGAGCACCTTTACAATTCTTTCAGAATCTTCTGAAGCCCCTAAAACTACAACGGAGGATTTATAATCTGACAATTTGCTAGTAAAGATTTCAAGATCACTCAAGCTCTTTTCTATTTCAACGAGATCTTTGGAATCTATGATAAATATCTCAGCACAAAAGTACTTTAGATTTCTAAATAAAGCCAAATTAAGATTTAGATTAGCTGCTACTTTTAACGTGCTTTCAATTGCCTTCTGTTCCTCCAATTGCTTTGTTATATTGTTATGTTCGGCCAATACTTTCTTTGGTTCTTCGAGAACAATTTTTTCCCTATCCTCTAAATCAGCTACGAAATTTTGAATATCCTTTATCACATAATCGGTTTTGCCCCTTGGAGCTCCCTTAAACATAGTATCCATAACTCCCGTTTCTAAAGGTATGTTTAATGCTCTGGTTACTTCGTCGATATCTTGAAACGCCTTCTGAGCCTTTAGCAACAAGTCATCCAATAGTGGATTAGAGTGCTCTGAGCTACTTGGCAGAGAATGAAACCATTCTAGCTCTGCTAACTTGCTCACTACTTCCTGAGTTTCTACTCTAGGCAAGATTACAGTAGCTTTCATCAGTTTAGCCAGGCCCATTTTTTACACTTGCTTGTGAACGTAGTCTCTTTAAATTCTTTGCTCTTTTAGATCGAGCTAGAAATCACAAATGCCTCATTATAAATACCGATCATGATATGAATATTGAACCAGCAAAAGATGATTTTCTCGAAATGATTTCAAAATATGAATAAATTAGAAAGAAATTCTATTGGCCTAATATGATGAACATCATTACTATACCGTAAATTGCAATAGATTCTACCATACCTACAAAGATGAAAACCCTGGACTGCATTTTCGGATTATCGCTGATCGCAGCTAGACCCGCAGCACCGACAAATCCCAAACCTATTCCAGCTCCAGCTCCTGCCAAACCGAATGCTAAGCCAGCTCCAATTAGTTTTGAGGATTCATTTGCCACTGTCACTGTCTTTTGTGCATGTGCTAGCGGAAACCCAGGCACCACTAAAAATGCAAGTGTAAGACTAACAGTAACTACCAAAACTGGGAAGAGCATATGCCCGTTCGTTCCAATATTCATACGGTTTCGAGACCAAATGCCCTATTTAATTATAACTAAACGATCTGAGAAAACATGTACACATACTGAATTTGAACACTAAAGTCTATAAAAATAGCCTTTGAATATAGTCTAAATTCGTAAATCGCTAACTTGATTTCTTTCTATCTAAAAGAACTTTGACTTTTTTTAATCGTACAAATTCTTCCCTTTCGCGTTCTTCTAAGGTAGATCGAATGAATGAAATTGCGTACTCATATTGGGGTATGATTACATATTCCAGGGCGTTGATAAGCTTCTGGGTTCGTTCTAACTCCTTAGCCAGACTGAAGATCGCGTTTTCATATTCTGCAGCTTTGCAAATTTTCGGAAGCATATTTTTAATCAGCTTTGCTGCTTTGTCTACCGAAGAATTCGTTTCTATGAAACCATAAGAAAGATCCTGCCCCCCTTCCTTAGTTTTTACCTGAAGAGTAGGTATTTTTACATCTACGATCCTTCTCACATTAACATCTACTTCCATTACGCTTGGTGTCGAGTCAGCAATTGATTCCAATGTGGTTGTACCAAGTGACATGTAAGAATCATAAACAGCAGTATAAATTTGGCCTAGTGGGCTCCAAATATCGCTTCTTGCCTTATTTGCTTCTTCAATCATTTCATCTATCTTCTTTAGGAGAACTTCTCTCTTGTCATCTAAAATCTTGTGGACCATCTTTCCTACATGTAGTGATCTTCGAATTTTGATCAGTTCAATTTTTGTTGCAACAACCCTCCCTCCAAAAGACATCTGGTATTACTGCTTCCCCTTGTAGTACTGTCGTACATTCTTTTCTTTTATTTTAGTTAGTTCACCTTCGGGCAAAGACGAGAGTACGTCCCAAGCTCTACCTAGAGTTTCTTCTAAAGTTCGATTTTCATCTTGGTTTTGTTTTAAAAAGTGCTTTTCAAATAAATCGCCAGCCTCGAGATATTTGAGATCAACTCCAGTCAATCCAGCTTTTCCTACAATTTCAGCTAGGGCTCTTACCTCTTGTGCTCGAGAGTAGGCATCGTATAATTGATTGCCTACTTCCATATGATCTGCTCGAGTCTTGCCTTCGCCTACTCCATCCTTCATTAATCTTGACAAGGACATTAGCACGTTAACGGAAGGATAGATACCTTTTCTAAAGAGATCCCTCCCAAGAACGATTTGACCCTCAGTAATATAGCCAGTTAGATCGGGTATAGGGTGAGTAATGTCATCTGCCGGCATAGACAAGATGGGTACTTGAGTTACACTGCCATTCTTGCCTTTTATCCTTCCTGCACGTTCATAGTTATTGGCTAAATCCGTGTATAGATACCCGGGATATCCTTTTCTACCTGGTACCTCTTCCCTAGCTGCGCTAATCTCCCGTAAGGCTTCCGCATAGTTAGTCATATCAGTCAAGATAGCAAGAACATGCATACCCAGATCAAAGGCAAGATACTCTGCCACAGTCAAAGCAACTCTAGGTGTGATGATTCGTTCGATTGCCGGATCATCCGCTAAATTAAGAAATAGAACACTTCTACGCAATGCCCCTGATTCTTCTAAGCTCCGTTTGAAATATTGTGCTTCCGAGTACTGAACACCTATAGCAGCAAACACCACAGCAAAATCTTCCTTAGTTCCTACAACAGTAGCTTGTCGTGCTATCTGAGCAGCCAGAATATTATGAGGCATTCCCGAACCTGAGAAAATTGGTAACTTTTGTCCTCTGACTAGCGTGAGCATTCCATCTATGACAGACACTCCAGTCTGAATGAATGATGTCGGGTATTCTCTTCTTTCCGGATTCATAGGTTCCCCATTGACATCAATGAATCGATCCGCTACGGGATCTGGCAGTGAATCGTTAGGTCTACCTAGACCATCAAAAACCCTCCCTAGCAATTCCTGAGAAACTGGCATCGTCATTGTCTTGCCTAGAAATTTCGCCTTAGTACCAGAGATAGCAAGGCCAGTCGTGCCCTCAAAAACTTGAACTACTGCTTTGCCATTCCCAACTTCCAAAACCTTGCCCAATCGCCGTTCTCCATCGGTGGATTCGATTTCTACTAGTTCATCAAATGACGCTTTTGTGATACCATCAATTATCATAAGTGGGCCTTTTATCTCGGCAACTTTAGTATACTCTATTCCTACGGCTTCAGACAACTATCTTTGCCTCCTCTCTCGAAATGCTTTTATTGAATTCCTCTGTGAGTCGTTTATCTATATCATCAAGCTTTGAAACCTGATCGTCGGGAATTTCAAACTTGGCCTTTAGTAACGTAGTAATGATAGGGGTCGCTCTTATGTCAGACAAGGGAGTTCCTTCTCGGAGAGCTTTTTGAGCCTCTTTGTAGAATTTGATCATTAGTCTTACCAACTTCAATTGTTTTTCAGGACTGCAATATGTATCAACATTATCAAATGAGTTTTGTTGCAATATCCCAATTTTTATCATTCTTGCTAGTTCTAGCACCAATTTTTCCTCGTCAGGCAGAGCCTCTGGTCCGAGGAGCCGAACTATCTCTTTTAATGTATCTTCCCTCTGCAGAAGCTCATACGATTCTGCTCTAAGTTCATACCAATCCGCACTAACATTTTGCTTCCACCATTTGGATACATCCTCCAAATAGCCAGAGTAGGATTGCATCCAATTGATAGACGGATAGTGTCTTGAATAAGCTAATCTAGTATCCAAGGCCCAAAAAGTCTTGATAAATCTAATGGTGTGAGTGGTTACGGGTTCAGTGAAATCAGCTCCTGATGGAGAAACCGCGCCCACCAATGTGACTGATCCTGCTCTATCTGGAGAGCCCAATGCTCTTACACGACCGGCTCTTTCGTAAAATTCTGCTAATCTTGAGGCAAGATATGACGGATATCCCTCTTCTGCTGGCATCTCCTCAAGCCGGCCAGACATTTCCCTTAATGCTTCTGCCCATCGACTTGTTGAGTCAGCAACAAGAACGACATCGAATCCCATGTCACGATAGTACTCTGCAATAGTTACACCCGTATATATCGAAGCTTCCCTTGCTGCTACGGGCATGTTACTCGTGTTCGCAACAAGCACCGTTCTTTCCATTAACGGCCTACCTGACCTTGGATCAATTAGATGTGGAAATTCTACAAGCACTTCAGTCATCTCGTTGCCCCGCTCTCCACATCCTATGTAAACTACAACTTTAGAATCCGCCCACTTTGCAATTTGATGTAATGTAACAGTCTTCCCAGTACCAAATCCTCCGGGAATAGCTCCAGTACCTCCTTTTGCGATCGGAAAATAGGTATCAATTATACGCTGTCCTGTAATGAGTGGTACTGACGGATCATATCTCTCTGCATACGGTCTAGGTTTTCTAACAGGCCATTTGTGATACATCCTCAACTCTGTCTTTAACCCATTCTGTTCCGTATTCGCTATAACTTGATTTATATCATAATCTCCTTCGTTAGCAATATCTCTTATCGTGCCTCCTCGAAAATCCGGGGGAACGAGAATACTATGAGTCAGTAACGGCGTTTCTTGCACAGTTCCGAGAATTGATCCTGGTTGTATTGACTCCCCTTTCTTGGCCGTGGGAATAAATTTGTATTTTTTCTTCATATCAACTGGGGTCGTAGCTATCCCTCTTCCTATAAAATCACCACTTTTTTGTGCCATTTCGACTAATGGTCTCTGAATCCCGTCATAAATTCGACCAATTATTCCTGGACCTAATAGAACAGACAAAGGCTGACCAGTACCGACTACTGGTTCACCAGGTTTTAATCCGGATGTTGATTCATAAACTTGAACAAAACCGACATCTCCCGTTAATCTTATTACTTCTCCGATTAGTTTTGACTCCCCTACTTCCACAGTTTCATACATCTTAGTCGAAGCCATACCATCGGCCTTAACAGCCGGACCACTGACCCATACAATTCTGCCTCTGGCTACCATAATCCTAACTATCTCCTCTTAGCATCTGGACTATGCTTTTCCTTATTAAAGGTTTGAGTCTTTCGATTCTCGAATCCAGAGTTCCATCGTATGTCAATGTAAGATCAGCTGAACGAACACGTACACCCCCAATCACGTCTATTGGCTTTTCACTCACTGTTAGTTTGATTTTCTTCTGCTTATCTATGAACGTAGGCAATTTTTTGACTAATTCAATATCTGTTTTATTGCATTCTATGATCATGTTGTCGTTCCCGATAGCTGACAGACCTTCATCGACAAGCTTATTCAATAAACGCTTGTAATTTTCGTCCCTACCAACAGAACGCATTGCCAATTTTGCCTTTTCAAATACTTCGTTTACTGCTCCTTCTACCAACAGTAATTGCTTATTTCTACCATTCAATCTTGTCGAACCAACTATCTGTCTTTTTAAATTTTCTGCTTGTTTTCGAGCCGAGTCGATAATTCTTTCATATTCTGTTTGAATAGAGTCCCTCGAAGATTCAAGATTATTCATAGATTCATGATAAGCCGAGTCGATCTGCGCAATCAAATCTGACTCTTTCTCAGATAAAACCTTATTCACCGTACGTTCAAGAGCGGAATTTGAACTCATCTATTGCATTTCGCAAAAATACGTGATTTTAATCTTTTGATATAATAATCTTAATAATTACTAAAAACTTTGTGATGTCATGTGTGTATTCAGAACATTGAATATCAAACAAATAATTAATTAGATATTAATGCAAATTCTAACATCATTGTAGTGCTCATGTCAAATTTTTGAGACTTGAAATGTATCCCTTCTGTGATGAGGAATTCAATCTAGACCTTACAAGCCTTGCCATATTACTCAACTGTTTAAAATGAGTTCCTTTCCAGTAATTCTTATTGCATGAGATACATCGAAAAATTTCTTTATGAAGTAGTCTTATCTTCGGAGGTAAGCAAACACTCTGCAAATCTTTGATTTTTGTGTTCTCCAATTGCCCGTTGCATATGGCACAACGGGAAATATTTGTGTCTAGATCGATTGGTTTGATCGCGTATTTTGCAAATATATTTGCAAGGTTATCAACGTCGTCGTTGCTTCCACTTAGTAGCATACCTTGTCCCCCGATCTTCACAACTCGTTTGAACAATTCCTTATCACAAGTAAGGATCACTCTATCGAGTGTAGAAGCAATACTTAGTACATCCTCATCTTTTATATCCCTTATGTAGATAGTATCAAACCCAAATATTCGCAATTTACGCGCAATACTGCCTAGCATAGCATCAGCAAAAAAGTCTGGAGGAAATTTAGCTAGGGGATTCTGTCCTACACTCTTCACATGTAAATGTACCTTCCTGATATTGTAGGAGGTCTGACCATTCACCACATTCATCACAGTATCCAGATATATCATTTGCAGATCGTCCGATTTCACCTCGGATAATGGCAGCTTTTTCTGAAATCACGTCCACCAAATCTGGTGTCACTGCAATGACGTCAGATGCCGAAATGATACCTACTAATCTACCTTTATAAACCACACCAAGTCTTTTTATTTTGTTCTGACGAAGAATTCTTGCCGCCTCTGTTACACTTTCTTCACCCTCAATAGTGTATAGCTTTTGCATCACATTCTTGGCATTTATCAAACTTGGTTTAACGTCTTGTACTACGGCGTTTGAAACGATATCCCAGTCAGTGGCAATCCCTTCAGGATTGCCGTCATTGTCAGTAATCACGATACTTCCAACTCGTTCATCTTTCATTTTTGTCGCGAGATCCATAATAGTTGTCTCAGCAGAAGCTGAAACTACTGGACTATTCATAATATCTCTGACAAGAACACGTGTTATCATATTTGCATCTCTATGTCTTTCGACTGGTTTCTTCACCACGATAGTGAATTGTGATTATTGCTTTAATTACTTTCCTAATCTGCATCGTGTCTCTCATTTATCGACACGTGACTCATAATCGGCTAAAGCCATGCCCTCTCCCCATCGCACTTGAGATATTTTTGATCTACCACTGGGAAGTGCCATGATTATTTCGTCATAAGAAATCGACTTGATGTAAGATGCGATTTCTTCGTTATAGTTCACATCTTTTGATTCTGTTGCACGATTATACAGATCGATTCTTATCTTCTTTGAAATCTCCATAGGGTCATATCCACCAGGAAGCAGGGTAACATAAAGCAATGACCTTTTGTTGATTGCTTCAACTGGGCCGCATACAAACGAATATTTATTGTCTAGTGGCATAATGCCTGCTGCAAGTCTAATCTCATTCCCTTTTATGTAATTCCGCTTCCCTTCTATTACGAAAGAGCCTTTTGGTAGATACTGTCCTGAAGGAGCACCTTTCTTGACTTGTTCTGATGTGACCCAGTAGGAATCTGCACTAGATAATCCATCCTTCCATGCTCTGCTGTACGATACTGTGGCTTGGGCTACCTGCAGCAAAGTGCTCTGTGGACTCGATGCTCTACCATTTTTTACTATGAAAAATGGGGAACCGTGAACCTCTGCATGAAAAACGAGATCTTGTTCCGTGAGGTATTTGCGAATAATGGCCGAGTTTGAAGAGGCATCTCTACCTCCAATTGCTAGCAAACCATCGCTTGATATGAACCAACGATATCTTTCGTACCATTCTCGTTCACGCTGTCGTCTTACAAAATTATGCTTTCTATGAATGGACTCGGCTTGATTCTTTAGTTTATTGATCCTCTGCTGCAATCGATCTTTTGCATCATCTATCGAAAGCCCACCGCGCTCCATTTCCTTAGCTCTGACAAATAACGATGATGCAGTTTTTGCTATGTTAGCTTCAAGTGGTACTAGTTCCTCGACCACTTTTATGTATTTGATTCCCTTTGAACTTATTATTGAAGCAGACATAGGGCCCAAAAGATTCTCTAATGAGTCAGATTCGGTCAACTGATGATGAGAATAGCCCATTAACGCGGCTGCTAGAGCCCGTATTTCAGATGCCTTTAAAATCACCAATTCTTTGGCTCTATCCTGTTCTGCGATGTCATGTTCTAAAGATGCTACTTGTCTGTCAATTTCGCCTGTTTGAGTACTTTTCCCCCTATTTATAATAGTGTTACTAAATACCAGATCGAGGGCATCCATATACGATGGCACTCTTTTTATGATTTTCTCATCGGTACTAAATTTACTGGTATCGGTTGAAAATATAGGGAAAGCTTCCAAATTCGTTCCTGCCGCATCAGAAACCACTATGGGTGAATGATTCGAACCGCTACTCACATTTATTACCAAATCCTTCAAATTTTTATAAATATTTGAAAGATCGGTATCGGACAAGTCTACGACATTCTTATTGTCAACATTAGATGAATGAACTATCTCTTCTGCAAATTTTTTCGGCAACGACATATTTCTACCTATCCACCTCGAAATATCCAGGTCACTTTGAGCCTTTTCTTTAAGAGATATTAATGACTCTAGATCGACATTAAACACATCGATCCCTCTTGAGGGAGGTGGTGAATACCTTAGTCCAATCTTTAGTGTCCTATGTCTAACTTCTACTGGATTCATAATTGACACAATTTGAAGTTGATCGTCACATAGAATCAAATTGCCGTCTCTAAAAAATTCCAATATCAAAATATTCTGTTTATCCTCTAAACTCCTGAACTTGATCATTACAATACGTTCGTTGTCTATTTGTTCTATTGAATCTATTTTTGATCTCTCAAGCTCTCTCTTGAATCTGTCTAATAACGGACTTTCCTCAAGAGACTGGAACTTTAATTTTGTTAGCCATAGCCCCTGTGTTGAAATCATTAAAATCAATTCTTTTTCAGTTGGATGATGTAATCTAAACAAGAATGAGGTTTTCGTAACGGAATTGACTGAACTAACGTAATATCCTGACTTTAAAGAATTGGATAACTGATTTACAATATAACGAAGTTCGAGTCCTGATAATTCCATGCTGAAGACTACTAAGAATTAGCCACAAATATTAATCGAAATGGTTTATTTTCAATTTATCCCCGATTCCAGTCTGTTCTGGACCGCAAGGAATTAAACCTAGTGATATTTAACAGGAGAAGTAATAATTGGATCCGCTTGATCGGGTTTTCTATATGAGGGCAATCGTGGGGTTGGTAGCAGGCATTGTCACCGGATTCATAATCGTCCCTGGTACAAGTCAGGGAAATGCAGTAGGAATAGCGGTTATGATTGCAATTTTTTTCTACATCGTATCTTACATAATTGGTAAGCGTTTGGCGGTAGGAGTTGCTAAAACAGAAAGACGAAAGTTGGCAACAAACGGTATTTTTCCGTTTATTTTTTTGTTACTAATGTTCATGATTTTCGTGTATACTGGCTTACACCAGGGCCTCGCGCGATAAAATATAAGTAGATAAATTTGGAAAGTGCCATGCTCTGGAAATTTTCTACTCCTGGGATTCCGGATGACTTATTTGAAAAGAATGATAAGGTTCCGATAACAAAAGAGGATGTAAGATCGCTTCTAATTAGTAAATTACGTCTGAAACGGGGCTTAAGTGCAATTGATATCGGCTGTGGTAGTGGAAGTATCACAGTCGAGCTCTGTATCCAGACTGGCAGTGAGAATGTATATGCAATTGATTTCGATGAGAACGCTGTCGAACTAACTAACAAAAATCTTAACAAATTCGGTCTCAAATCGAATGTGATTTTGTCCAAGGCGGAGGATGTTCTAGCCTCTCTGCCTAAAGTAAATGCCGTAGTCGTAGGTGGGACATGGGGCAATACTGAACAAATTATCGAAATGGCAATTGAGCGGCTTGATATAGGTGGAAGAATAGTAGTTAACACGATACTTATAGAAACAATGTATAAAGCATTAAATGCATTTAACAGGTCAGAACTAGAGGATGTTGACATAACTCAAGTTATAATAGCAAAGGCCAAAAAGGTAAGTACTGGAACAATGCTGATTGCAAGAAATCCGGTTTTAATACTTTCAGCGACACGGATCTGATTGGAATACATAGTTTTTGATTTAAATAACTCAGGTTTTCAAGGTTTAAGATGCATATGAAACTCTTCTGTGTAGGATGCGGTCCAGGGGATCCTGACTTGCTTACATTAAAAGCTGTTGATCTAATTAAAAATTCGGATGTAATATTTACGCCTACAGCAAGAGATGGAAAGCCCAGCATAGCCTTATCAGTGGTAAATAAATACATAGCAGAATCCACGGAAATTGTCTCTTTGACATTTCCTATGACAAAAGAAATGGAGTTGCTAAAAGATTATTGGAAGAAAAACACAGAAACAATAGCGCAGGCCGTTATCTCGGGAAGAAAGGCAGTCTATTTGACTATTGGAGATCCTGCTCTTTATAGTACGTGGATATACATTCAAAGAGAACTAAAAAAAGATCATCCAGAAATAGAAGTTGACATTGTTCCTGGAATTACTTCATTTTTTGCCTTCGCTGCAAAGGCAAAGCTAAGCCTAGCGGAAGGAGATCAAACGGTCGGAATTATCCCGGCATGCTACGATCTTAGTAAAGTAAAGCAGGCTGCTGAATCTTGCGATACCCTAATTTTCCTTAAGGATGGTCGATATTTTGATAATGTTATCGAGATGCTGTCTACATCCGGGTTTAAGGAAGATTCAGTTATTGCGATAGCCCAAGATTTATCTTCTAATCAAGAAGTTATAATATTGAAAAAGCTTAAAGACCTGCACAATTCAAAAGGCACCACTCAGAAGTATTTTTCGGTCATGGTGGCAAAAAAAACCATTGATTGAGGCTGATACGGTCTATTTTGTTGGATCAGGTCCAGGAGATCCCGATCTCATAACCTTAAGAGCCAAGGCATTAGTCGAATCAGCTGACGTCATAGTCTATTCAGGGTCCCTGTTAAATCCAGATATTCTGAAATACGCAAAGAAGAATGCAGAATTGATTGACGCTGCATTAATTGACAGGGAAAGAATTTATGAAATACTTCGGGACTCGACTAAGCAAGGTAAGTTAGCCATACGCTTCCATGATGGCGATCCTGCACTATTCAGTACCATAAGAGAACAAATAGATAAACTTGAGCGAGATCATTTACACTGTAAAGTAGTTCCGGGCATAACTGCTCTACTTGCAGCAGCCTCAGAATTGAACACAGAACTTACTTTGCCTGGAATCACACAAACTATTATAATTACGAGAGCTGAATCTAGAACTCCAGTCCCAGAACGCGAAAGAATTGCTGAGCTCGGAAAACATGGAGCTACAATTGCATTTTACCTGAGTATACATTTGATTGCAGAGATTGTAAAAGAACTTTTAAGTGGAGGAGTTTATAGCATCAAGACACCTGCAGCAGTTGTATTTAGGGCAACTTGGAAAGATCAAATTATATTAAGAGGCGATTTGGGCAACATCGTGTCGCTAACAAGAAAAGCGAAAATAACAAAAACTGCAATCTTGATCATCGGTGATGCCCTTGCACCCAGAAAATATGAATTTTCAAAGGTATACGATCCAGAATTCACGCATGGGTTTAGAAAGGCATCTACCTGAATTCGTTACCCGATCAGGTCACGTTCAGAACTGGCACTTAATCTTATTCATAATAGTAACAGTATCAAAAAATCTGCTACGAGGGGGTCTTTTATTCGCCAATGAAGGAAGTTAAAAATGTAGATACCTTATGGGAGATTGCCAATAATCCAAAATGGAAACCAAAACCAATTGTTGCGCTTATTGGTAAGTTGGAAGTAAGTTGGAAGAGAAGTATAAACAATCCCAATGCAGGCAGTGTCAAAATTAAAGCCAATGCGGTACTAACCCAGACTGATGTGGTCAATAATTCCGGAGTTATATTTTCATATTTATTAGAAAAAGTGAGTCTAGTTCTAGACATATGCGATTCGAAGATCGTTACTTACTAAGGGCATATTAAGATTAACATAATAATTTTTATGTTTTATATTATCATAATTGAATGAAATTATGACATATATAAATTATATTATCAATTCTAAATTGTATATGACTTACTATCAAATAATTATATACTTTGCGAAGATAACTGTAAATTGTAAAAAATTCGTACTAGATCCATGAGTATCAATTGTAACAGACTACTATTAATCCTTAAGAAACTAGTATTTGCATGATTGATTAACTGCCGTTAATTTTATTTAATTGTCATTGACTATTATATTCAATGCTCCCTTCAATGCAAGAGGAAATACTAACTGATAAATACGTCAAATTGTTGGACAGGTTTGAGAGAGATGTTGCCATTTATGACAGATTGGCACAATTTTCAGTTATTATGAGCTCCGTTGGTATTATATGTTCCATTCTGATCCCGTTGACAGCTTATAGCCTTTTAATTCGCGGCAATCCTTACGATGGAATCACGGTTTCTCCTTACATTTATTTTGTTGTTGCAGGAATAGTCGCCACTGTGTTGTTGACCAGATTATCGATTATATATACAGATCGCAAGAAACATCAGATATCTGAGACTGAATATAGACCGATTACAGGCTTTTGTATGTGCGATTTTAGTATTCTTAGGTCTCACACAAAAAGATTAGAGCGTGCGAAGACTATGGGAGAAAGATTAAGACATACAAAACTAGTGAACTATTATACTGAATTAATTATGCGGCAGCGGACACCTCAAACAAATCAAGTTCATTACTAACCACTTACCGGAATAGTCAAGTTGATTGGTCTATTATGTAAAATGATCTTGCTAATTCAGCTATCAAGACCCTCCTGGTATCGAGCTTGAATAATGATTCGAACAAATGTGTGAAAAATGAAATCAGTAAGACTTTTTGCGTTATCCACCCTTCTTGCAGTGATAATTACTGTTCCTGCAATAGTTCTTACGTTACTGCTTCATTACATAGTTAAATTGAATATTATGACAACTATGATAATAGGTATTTTGGTTTTTATCGCCACAATGGGGTTAGGGGTTAGATTCTCTAAACGACTGATGTCAGGTGATAAGAATACAATAGATTTGTAGTACATCACTTTACATAATCAAGGAGGTTATATGATGTCTGTTGCAGTATTCCATTCTGCTGCACTCATGAAATAAGGGCTTCTTTTTCGGTAACGGAAATCTTGAATTCAGGAGACATCGGTGTTGGTGAAAAACCAAACATATCCATTCGTCTATTCAATCTAGGGCAAAACCGCATTGTGGATTAGAAAAGTTGCGCTTGAAGGGCGCTTGGTAAAATATAAAAATTATTGCGGATATATCTTATTTTGAGATCTAAAGCTGTGTGTCTTACAAGCCTTTGATTAGGTCGTGCTAAAGTCACTAATCAAAAGTGGTTAACTGGATAAAACAATATTACTCCCAATAACACAAACGCTTAAAAAGCATCGTATTTTAATATTGGTTTACTATGACATTACCAAAAGGATTCGGTCAGCAACCAAAAAATGTGGGAAAACGCAGTTTTAATGAATGGTGGGCCACAGTGCCAGATGATCTGAAAACCAAGAGCCGGAAAGGCGATGAACAGAACAAGCCGTTGTTAAATCAAGTTAACTATGTTCTCTTACATCTTCATTTAGCTGGAAAACATGATGCCAAGCCTAGTCATGAAGAGCTAAAAGATTGGCTTCACAGTGGACAAGTCGACGTGCTCCGAATGACTAAAAAATAGGTAAGATAAACAGTTAAGAAATTTAAACATCATTTCACATTTTTTGTACTCGTCTAGTATGGACGCAAGTATATTTTTCTAGATCACATTGATTTTGTAAAAATGATCCGACAAGCACCATAAAGTGTTCTATGAATCTAGCCTACCAGATCATTTCACGGAATAAAGCACATCATTTTATTAAATCAAGATAATGTTTCTATCTGTTAAATCTTAATAGATATCAACAAAGAACGAACCGCTAACAGTTACATGTAATTAGATATAAAAACTTGTTCGATATAGCAAATCGACTATTCTGGTTTTATCAATCTAGTAAGGATCGTTTCAGGTGGCACCATCTGTTCGATCCCTGCTGCTATAGCTGACAGGTTTCTAACTTCTATAATCATTAATTTTATTGCAGCAACCATTATTCCTACACTAAACATTGACCGAAATGCTCCTAGTACCCTTCGTACACTCAATGCCTCGAAATTTGTTTCAAGTTGTAAAATAAATTCGATATCATTTACGGCGCTCTGTGGGATAATATCTTTATATACTGTATTAGATAGTTCACCACCTGCTTCAGTAATACTTTCAATATTTATCATCTTCTGTATAAGATCATTTGAAACTTTAGGCGTAGTTGTCACTATCAAATCACTTATAGCAGTCGAACTAAGACCCCAAAACTTGCCCCTCAGGATCGCGAGTATATTGTAAGAATCAATATCAACTGAGGCAATTTTTTTGGCATCTATAGATTGTGATTCTGCATTCATTGCTCTGCCCAAGTCATGGTAAAAAACGTGATCCAAATAAATATCAAATAGTCTTAGATCGCCTTTTTCTTTATAAGCAACAGCAGCTTTTGATGCATCTTCGTGAAATTCGCTACCTGCAGTAGCAGCTATTGCCTCATCAATATTCTTAGCAACCAATGCCTTTACAATGATATCTCTTCTGCCTACTAGCTCTTCAGCTCGAAGATTTACCTTTGGCAATAACTCCTCATAAGACTTGCCTAATGCTTTCCCCTTCAAAACTATCTTTAAATTCCATATAATATATTTGACAAAATAGGCATTTAGGATTCCTGAGCCGCCAGTAATATTAACCATTTTAGCATGGTTATTAACCAAATACTCTCGAAGTGCGCTTTCAATTTTTTCCGCACTATAAGGCTTGACCAATTTTGCAAACGCATCCAAGTAGACAGTGTTCTTAATTCTAGTAACCAATTCGTCCATATCGCGAGATTCCGCCAGCGTCTGCAGTTCGCTTTTTGAAAGCATCCTGCCTCTTATACCGTGGGAAAGGACAGTCCCGAATATCTTGGCTGGCATACTGATCTTACTCATTTCTAGCGACTTTAGATTCCTGATAACTTCGCCTATATAAGAATCTTAATTCAGTATGAGGAAAGTAATTATTTCACTTTGGCTAGACGGTCTGATCTGAATCCGAATCTGAATAATTTCACAGAGCTATGGTCTTGATATCATCTCTCTCGATTGAAGACCAAGCTCCCATACCAGATTGACCTTTTCCGTCATTTTTACCCACAATTTCGCTTATTTTTATTTCACTAGGAGCCATCGGAGGCCAAATCATAGCAACATACTCGCCAGATTCTCCGGCTTTATCAAGACTTGCTAATTGAATGCGTTCTGGTTTTATACCATTCAAAACAAGTTTTTCTCTGACTTTATCTTCAAGGTGTCTCTGGCCATGAACAATTAGATACACGGTTTTATCGGGATTGAAGTTTGCCATGTTGTATATTCGAACCCGTATGATGCTTCACAATCTATAAACGTGTTGGTATCGTCTGTTAAACCAATACGGATGAGCGTTGTGAACGATTCCTACATGAATATGATACTTCCGGAAGATATTTCAGGCCGAATTAGGGATTTTGTGTCTGGACGAAGGGGGTTTCCTTACATAAGCGAAAATGAGATTACGTGTTTACTTTATGTTTATGGTAAAGATCTTATGGTTAAAAGTGCAACGGAAGTAAATGAAGCAATTGATTTGGCTAATCGTACTGTAGCAAACGTCGAGAAAGAAATCGAATATTATAACAATTCGAAAGCAAGATTCGATACAGAATTCATCAAGAGTAAATACGTTAGGAGGGGATTACAATTAGTCCAGGAGCAGCAGCATGGTTCGAGACTTGAGATTTGGAATGATCCGACTATCTTATCCGATTCTTTTGCAAGACATATTTCATTTCATCAACAAAAATACTTTTTTCAGATCTTTGGACCATTAAAGGAAACTGATTTGTTAAATGAGATAAGAGAGGATCTTGTCAACAGGGTAGTCATGGTAGGTTTTAATAAAGGGAATCAGAATGGTCTGCCGTTTAAACACTCATTGATTCCTGTTTATATTTGGTTCAGAGACATGATTAGAAATAAAAAATCGAATGTGCAATAGTGTCTAATAGAAAATAATTTACTTAGGATTGACCTGTGTACCGAAACTAGTTATGAGTATCACATTTTCACAGCCCGATCAGACTGAAAAGGTTGAATAAATTGGATAGGATAACACCATAACTATATACACAAAAATAAATAATCAGTAGCTATGTTACATAACCCCATTGCAGTATTTGATTCTGGCATTGGCTCGTTATCAATAATAACGGAGCTCAGAAAGGTAATTCCAAACGAGAATTTACTGTATTTGGCAGACAAATCGAGCTTTCCATATGGCGATAAATCTCGGAATGATCTATTAAATATTGTGAACCGGACAATCGACTATCTTAGTCGATTTAAACCAAAGCTCATCATCATAGCTTCAAACACACCCACAATCCAGCTATTGGATGAAGTTAGGAAAAAAACATACCTCTCAGTTATTGGTGTAAGACCCCCATTAAAGCAAGCGTGTATGTTAACAAAGAAAAAACATATCGGAATAATGACTACAGGAGGGAGTCTGCAAAGTAAAGAACTAGAGTATTTGATACGTAAGGAAGTTCCACAAAATATCTTTATAACTAGGATTAATGCTTCGGCAGCAATTCAATTAGTTGAGAATGGAGTCTATCTCACAAACGAGAAGTTAACATTTAATACACTCTTGCAGATCCTTGGTGAGGATCTTGATGAAAAACTCGACGTCATAACTCTATCCAGCACGCATCTGCCATTTATAAAGAACTATCTTGTGGCTCTATTACCTAAAGTTAAATTCCTTGATCCCGCAAAGATGGTAGCTCAAGAGGCTAGAAAGTTTCTTAAATTCAATAGGATGATGAAGAAGAGCGGTAAAGGACAATTGGAAATTCAGGTATCAGACAAAAAAAGCGAATTTGAAAGAATACTCAGGACGATGGGAGTACAAGAGCCAGTAAAGGAAGTGTATCTACCTATTTAATGTTAATTAATATGAAAATAAATCGAAGAGCCTTTAAATAATCGACTTTAGGTCTTGAGTTAGGCGCACCTAACGGTCTTTGATATGAGCAAAAGAATAAGAATTGGAATTGATGTGGGAGGTACATTCACCAAGGCTGTTGCATTGGACTTTTCCAGCGGCAAGGTAGTTGGTAAAATTACAGTACCCACAACGCATGGATGTCAAGAGGGAGTATCAAAAGGAATTATTATTGCACTCAACAAGCTCATGAGCGTATGTAATCTACAGCACCCTCAAATTGAACTAATTGCGCATAGTACGACCCAGGCAGTCAATGCACTGTTAGAGGGAGATACAGCCAGGGTTGGAATCATTGGAATGGGAGTCGGTTTAGAAAAATCTAGTATAGTCAAACGTACCAATATCCACGAAATTAAACTTGCATCGCATAAATATCTAAAATCTCACTATCGGTTTTTAGATACTTCCAAATATTTGAATGAAAAAGATGTCTTATCAACAATTAATCAACTAAAGGAGGAAGGAGCAGAGGTTCTTGTTGTTAGCGAAGCTTATGGTGTTGACGATCCTAGCAATGAATTGTTCGTGATGAAGAAATCCGATATCCCATCGACTTCTGGACATGAGCTCACCGGGATTTATGGCCTCGAAATTCGGACCCTCACTGCTGCTATAAATGCTAGTATTCTACCTAAGGCTATCTCAACTGCAAGGTTTGTTGAGGCAGCTGTGCGAAATGAGAAGATCTCATCTCCCGTGATGCTAATGAAAGGTGATGGGGGAGTTACAGATATGCAGACATTTCAAAATAAGCCTATTCTCACTGTCTTGTCTGGTCCAGCAGCAAGTGTAGCAGGTGCATTACTACACCTATCTGTGTTAGATGGGATATTTGTTGAAGTCGGAGGAACGTCCACCAATATTTGCGTTATAAAAGGCGGGAAGCCAGAGGTAAATTACGTAACCATAATGGAACATCCTACTTGTATTAGATCGCTGGATGTTCGCGTTGCTGGCGTTGCAGGTGGCTCACTCGTTAGATGGTCGGGTAGAAAAATTACCGACGTTGGTCCGCGATCGGCACATATTGCAAACCTACCATATTCATGTTTCGCAAAACCTGAGGATTTAGAAAATGGTCAAATAATCACATTTAGGCCGAAGGATGGGGATCCCATGGACTATATTGCTATAGAAACAGGCGGTGGAAATCGATATGCCATTACAAATACCTGCGCAGCAAATGCATTAAACTTGATACCAGCTAGCGATTATGCATTAGGTAATCAGAAAGCTGCTAATTTAGCATTGACAATACTATCTAATAGGATTGGAATGAAAATGACTGACGTAGCAGAATCAATCCTTGAGATTTCTGCGAAAAAAATAATCAAAATTATAGAAACCATGGTTAGAGATTACAAATTAACGCCAAAGAGTATTTCCTTAGTCGGTGGAGGCGGAGGTGCTTCAGTTCTAGTCCCATTCATTGCTCGACAACTCGGGTCACGACATAATATTGCCGAAAATGCGGAGGTGATATCGTCAATAGGAGTAGCTGCTGCTATGATTAGGGAAGAACGCGAAAGAACCATAAATAATCCAAATCCGAACGATATTGCTTCACTGACCGATGAGGTAAAACAAATGGCATTGAATAGGGGAGTTTCCCCAGAGTCGCTGGTAGTTGAATCGCAGTTTATAAGTGAAAAATCCGTGTTACGCGTTATTGCAACTGGTAATGTAAATCTCGATATTGGTTCATCTGACTCTGAAATAATAGATGAGGAACACGCCAGAGTACTTGCCTGTGAATTATTCGGAATTAGTCAAGGTGTCCAGAAATTATACGACATGAAGAACTATTACGTCTTCGCCTGCGAGATCAATAAGAAAAAGCTATTTCTGAAATCAAAAAGAAGGCCGGTTCTAGTACTTGATAACCGTGGTCGTGTGAAACTCTCCATCGATAACGCATCGATAATAAATGGAAGTCCAGCAGAAGTTACTGATAAAATTGATCTTCTTCTTAATCATTCGCAAGAATCAAATAGCAAGACAGATCTCGCTCCTCAGGTCCATTTATTGGATGGAACCAAAATTGTTGATTTCTCGAGCCTAACCTCCAAAGATCATGTGACGAAGGCCATAAGGAACGAATTGGAAAAATCTTCAAATTCCGAAGTCGTTGCAATTATTAAGATCTAATTATGATTAACCTCTTTTCAAGCCAACTTTTCTTATTCGCAAAATCTGCGTCACTGTATAAAGGATGCCAATCATCCATGGTCCATATTATTATTCATGTTTATTTCATAATTAATGATGTCGTATACTAAATTTATTAACATGATATACTTCAGTAAGCTATTCGACAAATCCCCACCGACATTAGCTGAAAACAAGTATTTACTTTCTGGTATGGAAATTCATATCATCGAGTCATTAAATAAATATATTCGTATGTGGGCGCAATTTCATTAATGCCAAGATTATTTGATCCGCATATTCATATGTACTCTAGGACAACTGACGATTACGAGGCCATGTCAAAGGCTGGGATAGAAGTAATAGTTCAACCTTCATTTTGGTTAGGAAGTCCAAGGAGGTTTGTAGGAACCTTTGAAGATTACTGGGAGAATATGATTTCATTTGAGCCAAATCGTGCCAAAGAATTTGGAATAGAGCACTATACATCCATATCTGTAAATCCGAAAGAAGCAGCTACTAGACCACTTGCTGTTGACGCAGTCGATACTATGGTGAAGAATGGTTACCTGGAGAGAGACCGAGTAGTGGCTGTAGGCGAAATTGGCTATGATCAAATAAATGAACTAGAAGAAGAAATTTTTGTGAAACAGATGGATATAGCATCTGAACGGCACATGCTTATGACCATTCATCTTCCACATAAGAATAAACTAAAAGGCATCCAAAATTTAGAGAGGATAATGAATGATAATGCACATGGTAACAAAACAATATATGATAGCGAGAAAATGCTTATAGATCATAATGTAGAAGAAACAATAAAACAAACTTTAGAGATGGGGATGTGGGCTGGCTTATCCGTATATCCTGTCACAAAATTGTCTCCCGATATGGCTATCAAGATTCTCGCTAAATACGGAACAGAACGTGTAATGATACATAGTGCAGCAGATTGGGGTCGCTCAAATCCTCTGAGTGTTCCCTTAGTTGCCCAAGAAATGAAAAAATCTGGTCAGTTCAGTGATAATGAAATTGACAAGGTTACCTTCTCAAATGCTATTAAATTCTTTAAGCAGTCACCTAAGTTTACCTGGAATCCATAGTATTATTGGTAGATACCATAAATAAAGATCATTTGTTCATCGTTTGAGATGTGAAATATTAGTGGGTTCATAATCTATTCTAATTTGATCCCATAGTCTATTATAATTGCGATCCTACAATAGGAACAATATGGTTCAAGAATTCGATAGCAGATAATTTGATGATATATAGAGATATTGCTAATCATAAATAACTAAGTATCATAATAGAAAGAGAAAAAATGAATCACCTATTTTGGCGGATTCGAAAGCTAACAATTCGTGGTCTAAATGGTAAAGTATTAACAGGACATAATACATTTGAAATGCTGGATGTCAGCTGGTATGAATGGAGATAATGGTGAGAACGGAAAATATGTTCAACCCGCAAATTTCGACACCAAAAAAAAATCTATTACGCTGAAGGTTGCTGAGGCGGAACAGAGGGATGTGGGACGAAAAATTGCTCGTGTGGACCCAACTGTGGCCGAACGACTGAATATATCAACCGGCGATGCACTGGAAATATCTTCCCTTGGGAAAAAAACTACAGTTTTGAACTGGCCAGCGAGGGAAACCGACAAGAATAAGGGCCTAATCAGAATTGACGGTTATGCTAGGAACAAGCTGGATGTCGGCATTAATGATTCAGTTGAACTCAAGAAAGTCGAATCAAAAGACGCCAAAAGCATAACTCTAGCACCTACAGAACCTCTAAGAATAGTCGGTGCTGAGGACTACCTTTCTGATTACCTTAACGGACACTTAATGACAAAAGGTGATACGATACCCATAAGCGTCATGGGTCAAAGAATCGATTTGGTTGTAATATCTACTAATCCTTCTGGTCCTGTCATAATGACAGATTCAACTAAAATTACGGTTTCTGAGGAGAGTGCTAAAGCAGTACAGATCTCGAAAGAAGGTGGCGCACCTTCAATCACTTATGAAGATATAGGTGGAATAAGAAATGAAGTCGCCAAAGTTCGAGAGATGATTGAGCTTCCTTTAAGACATCCGGAATTATTCAAAAGACTGGGCGTTGAGGCTCCAAAAGGTGTTCTTTTACATGGTCCTCCCGGTACGGGAAAGACATTATTGGCAAAAGCGGTCGCTAATGAAACTAATGCCAGTTTTTATACTATCGGCGGACCTGAAATAATGAGCAAATACTATGGTGAATCTGAAGAAAAGCTTCGAAATATATTTGAACAAGCAGAGAAAAATGCACCTTCTATCATATTTATAGATGAAATAGATTCAATTGCCCCGAAGAGGGAGGAAGTATCTGGAGAAGTTGAGAGGAGAATAGTAGCTCAGCTACTTTCGCTCATGGATGGAATGTCCACAAGAGGTAAGGTGGTGGTAATCGGAGCAACAAATAGAGTAAATGCAGTAGATCCTGCATTACGACGACCCGGAAGATTTGACAGAGAGCTCGAAATAGGAGTACCCGATAGAGACGGTAGACTAGAGATATTACAAATTCATGCAAGAGGAATGCCTCTCGCAAAAGATGTTGACTTAGAAAAGCTTGCCGATATTTCTCATGGTTTTGTTGGAGCTGATTTGCAGGCATTATCAAAGGAAGCCGCGATTAGAGCTTTGAGGCGAGTGCTTCCGCAGATAGATTTGTCGTCAGAAAGTATACCAAGTGAGACTCTGAGAAAAATAATCGTAACCATGCAAGATTTTACCGATGTGATAAAGGAAATGGAACCCTCGGCAATGAGAGAGGTCTTCGTGGAGATACCTAATGTTAAATGGGATGATATCGGTGGCGTACCTAGCATAAAGGAAGAACTTCAAGAAGCAGTAGAATGGCCATTAAAATACCAAGGGCTGTTTACGTTTGTTGACGCTGCACCTCCTAAAGGCATATTACTGTACGGACCACCCGGAACTGGTAAGACTCTGATGGCAAAGGCAGCTGCAAATGAGAGCGAGGCTAACTTTATCAGTATAAAGGGACCCGAACTGCTTTCAAAGTGGGTAGGGGAGTCCGAAAAGGGTGTTAGAGAAGTCTTTAGAAAGGCTCGACAAGCAGCCCCTTGTCTGATTTTCTTCGATGAAATTGATGCAATTGCCCCTACTCGAGGTGGAGACTTTGGTGACTCGAATGTAACTGAAAGAGTGATAAGCCAGCTGCTTACGGAATTGGATGGCTTGGAAATATTAACCAATGTGGTAGTGATTGCAGCTACAAACAGGCCGGATATCATAGATCCTGCCCTTCTAAGACCTGGAAGATTTGACAGATTGTTATACGTTTCACCTCCGGATCGGGAATCTAGGCTTCAAATCCTGAGAATTCATACAAAAAATAAACCTTTATCCGAAGATGTTAATCTAGAACAGCTAGCAGAATTATCTGAAGGATATACAGGAGCTGATATTTCATCCATGAGTTCAGCTGCGGTTATGCTTGCTTTGCGTAAACATATCACAAAATATCGAGACCCAGATGATGCAGAGAAACATGCTAAAGAGCTAAAAGTACACATGCAGGAATTCGAGGATGCTATGAAAAAGATCCGCCCCCTTTCTAGTCAAGAATTGACTATGTATAAACGCATATCAGAGGAATTCGGAAAACCTGAAATCGGAGCTAAAAGAAGAGGCTCAAACGATTCCGATGTTACGGCAGGAGGCATAACATAACCATTTCTAGTATCACAACACATGGCTGCTCGTCGATCTCAAAAATCTTATTTAGGTCAATCCTTGTAGGTCAAAATACTATCAAACTTAATCTGCTATAATTTTTTCTCTACAAGAACTTGAAAAAAGCAGGCTTAAATCTTAATAGTAATTCAGTTACCGTTGATGAGTAGGTCGATTGACCACCATCGAGTCATCGCCATTCTTCAATCTCTGTTATTCGCTTAATCTTATCTAGCCAAGAGCCATTTAGTTCCTTTGTAATCAATGCTTCTGTACGTCTTGAAACCAACCCTCTTGGTTTATCAGATGGTGCTTTGTCGCCATCTGTAATTTGTCGATTTTCTACAGGCAGAGATTCATCTTTTCTTATTGCAATCATTTGATCTTGTTCTTTCACTCCCTCGGAAACAAGATCACTAACTTGATTTAGCAGTGCCGAACCATCGTCCTTGACATTTACTGTAAGTTCATTTTCACCACCACTACTTTCAGTTTTCAATATATTCCCGCTTGTTGTTTCTTCTTTTGCTATTATATCAGTTGTATTTTCTTTTTCAATAAAGCTATTGTCCATAAACTCTTTGACTAAAGATATTTGTCCCAGAATCTGACCCTTACCACAATCCGTAAACCCATTAGCTTGCAAAAAATCCATATATTTTAGCAATACATTCCATTCTGAAAGTTTTAGCCTTGCTGTTTCTGCCGACATCATACCTATTATCTATGATTTGCATGTCATATTTTTTTAAATCTCTTATAGTATAATGATTTTGCTAAATTGTGTCTAAAAAGCTGATATTCTAATTATGGGCCATACATTAGAGATTGGGCGTAAGAAAGCAAACGCAACTGTACAATAAATGATCCTTGTATCGTAGGATAGTTATCGACTACAATTTATATAAACTCTAAATTAGTCACATTCATCTTGCCATTTTCGAAAAGTCATCAGGTATAAATTTATTGAATGCAAAAGTGATATGTTGCAATATAATCTATGATCTCGATTAATAGATTTACTAGTTAGGCAGTGCTAGATTAAGTGTTGGTCTCGATATCAAGATATGAATTATTAGTTAATATGTATCCGTAGATTTATCTATAATTCCAGAATAGTAATAACGTGCTACAAGAATTCAAATAGATCCAGGAATCTCTCTTGTACTACTGCGATACCAATAGATATATCAGATTAATATAAACTAGCGGTACGGTTGATCCTTTATGTATGATATGTCCAAAGTAATCTAATCAGATATCTGCAATCTACTCTATATCTAAGGTTTATTTCTGATTGTCTGAAT
>JBEDUN010000070.1:0-4080 GCA_040414675.1 Nitrososphaeraceae archaeon
GCCTCCTTAGATATTCTATCTAAAATTTTGATGTTCTTGTCACATGAAGGACAAATAATTTTTATATTTGCATTTTTCTCAACTGAGGCCTTTATAATGTAATCGATGATTCCTAATTTACCTAGACTCATAACAGCTCTATTATTAGGAAGAAACAAAAAAGCATCTTTATTAATCGATTTTACCATATCAATAAAAATCTGACTTGCTTTCTTTTTATTAGTAATGACTTGAAGAATTTCATAATCTGTTCCTTGTCCTCTTTCTTCTATCTGTTTAATTCTCTGATCTGCAGGAATGGCTCCTGTCCACAAAGTATCAAAAATATATCTTTGATGTTCCACAATTTCTTTGACATTACTATAGATAGTTTGTGATGCAGGTTTTCCTCTTTGGTGAAAAGTTGCAGGAGCAAGATAAGCAGTATCAGTCAAGTAGAAATTACCTTTTATTCCATCTAAATGTCTGAGCTCATCTACAATTGTCAGTAGTTGTTTGCAGTATGATAGGTTATCAGTGGTAATTTCAGTAATATATCTTAGTCTGACTCCTCTCTTCCTTGCAGCAAGAAATGCGTCTTTTAGTCTTGCAATATCAATGATTAACAGCGGTCTTGTTTGGTCTATACAAGCATCAATTCTATTTTCTGCGTGAGCCAGAAATTGTAGTGCTGTTTTTATAACATCTTCTATTCCATAATATATCTTGGTAAAATCTGTTGAACTGCTCTTGTTTTTATCTTCATCACAATGATTAGAAGCCATTGATAGACCTAAATCATAATAACATAGAATAGAGTTAATTAATTTAGCTTTTTTTATTTGTCTCAAGATTTTAGTATATAATGTAAATCAATATCTGCAAGAGTATGTTGTCATATCTTATCCTTCGCTATGTTGCCCTAATTTGTGACATATAACTACTGGAAATTTTCTTTGCTAATATTATTTCAGATCTGTGATTTTACATGACTGAGGAAAAATCAAGAGCTCTTCAGTTATGCATCAGTTATGGTAATTAGTTAAATATCTCGGTCATCTGAAGATCGGTCTTTCTCATCTATCGTTACAACAACAAGATTTATAGTCTTGAATCCAAGTTTGTTTTATATTCTCGATCAGATTTTCCAATTCATAATTATCATTTAAATCATTAATTTTCTTTACACTTAAACCAAGTGATTCAAGCTCATTTAATAGACTTACAATAATAATTCACCTCTGTATATTAATAGTCCATTTAACCTAATAGAAGGGTAAAAGATTCCGAAGTATGTGCAATATAGATTAGAAAAATATACTAATTCTAATTTATCTTTGGACATGATATTACAAGTATGCTCTATCCTATATAATGCGTCATACTTTATGATAGTTGCCGACTATACCCGTACTTACTTACTCCTGAACCATTGACCCATATTGTATCTTGATCATTGTCAGAAAAGTCTACCGCAGCTGAGTAAAGTTAAGATAGACCATTGCTTATCCATTCAGAATTTTGTCCATATGAGATAGTTTGTTACTGCCCTCAAGACTAACAGTATAGGATAACGGTATATAGCTATAATACGCGTGGATTCAACATGAAACAGGAAACAATGATTAGGATAGTGTAGCTATGATTGTACGCATCCATCAAAATAAAAATAAAATTAAGATACTAGTTATAGTATTGCGTTGTGGCTATTCTTGAGGTTTGGTTAGAACTGAATTTATATTCTAAAAAATGTAGCATTTCCTATTAAGCCCTCTATATCATTCCTATAAACGCACCTGCAGCAAGGTGTCGCTGACTTTTGCCGTGTCATATATGAAAAACACTTCGACCTGGTGGGAATTTAATTGAGTATATAACTATGCTAGAGGATAATTTGAGAAGACCAGATCTAGGAATTGTTAGTTGGTCGGAATGGATTGCTCGGAATAAATAATCATCATACTATGCCTAAGCCTTAGGTACTAATTTTTCAAAGGCTCCAAGTCACATCTTCACATTTTACAAAACTATAATCTACATAAACGATTAAGATAGTCTTATATTGAGATTGAAGCTGAAGTATATGATAAATTTTGTTCAAGCTTTCTGAAATCATCGTCTGAAAAATAATACGTGGCTATAAGTAGTAGCTTTATTTTATTCCATAGCCATTTCTTATATCCAGTGATATCAACACATGTAGCATCACCAGAATAACTTTTACCATTGGTAGTCTTAGAAGGATCTGCTATATACCAAGAGATGATATTCCCACTTATAGCATCCTGTTCTTTGGCAAGAATCACGGTTTGACATGTCTTAGATTTGTATTTATCTAGATCTTGACTTACTCTGGAGGTAAAGCGTAAATCTTGATTTTCCTGCTTATACCAATATGACTCTAGTTCTGAGAATGCTTCCTGCATTATGCTTGAAACCGCCTTCAAAATTTGCTCACGAACAGGATTTGTAATAATACTGGTGGCAACCTTTTCAACGTACTTTTGAACCCATCTTGGAGAGCGCTTACTCATACCGTCAAGGTTCTTTAAAATGGGTTTTTCATCTACTTTACCACTCCAGGCTAAATATCTATTCATTTGTGGAAATATCAACGTATTTAAGAATCTATTTTTGTGTTCAATTTCGATATCAAGTCTTTGGTCAGCCTCCTTAATGTACCGATCAATTTTATCAAAAGTAGCATTTCTAACCAGAATTCCATCGGTAAATCCAAAAACTACTTCGAATCCGAATCGTTCCTCTGAGCAAAGTTTTATCATGTCTTCGTGAATTAGCCAACCTGCTGCTGTGATTGTTTCAGCTACTCTATAATTAGCATATTTGAAATTTGGGTTTCCATAAACTCCAAAGGCAGCATTTGCTAACAGTTTTGCTGTCTGCTGCCTTGCATCATATTCTTCAATTATATCAAAATTGTGTTCACCTTTAGGCTTTGATTGTTCTAGCATTAAAATTTCCTGACATCGTTTACGTTCTTTTAAGAATCTCTTTACTAGCTTTGGTAATGCACCTTCTCTTCTTCTACAAGTCCAGTACTTATCAATTCTAGGAGGTTCGCCTTTCTTTGTTAATCTCTTATTAATAGCATCCATTAATCTGGGTTCTAGATATGCGTTATCGTTATCATAACAACAATTGCAATTCAGTGTATCATGGGATATGTTATGCTTTAAGACAAGCGTAGGATATTCTCCTTTTACATCTAACTCATCTACAGGAACTCCAACATAAAATCCAGGCTTTGAAGGAAATTGATGTCCTCCTCCAAACTTCTTTTTTGGTAGTTTGTATTCGGGTGTGAAGTCTAAAGTTATTTCTTCTCGTTCAAGCATCTTGTCATAAATGTTTGCATCCCACCATGTTTTATTAGTAAAACAACAAATTTGATAATCTACTTCAGAATACTCTGCAATCAGTTTCATAACCCTTAACACAAGACAATTATTGTACTGAGCTAGCATCATCGGAATTTCTGCATCTCTTGCTGCATACTTTATCTGCTTGTCTAATGACAGAGATTGAAAGTCTTTACCACTGGAATTCTCGAGCTTGCTTATTCCAAGAATGGCTAATCCAACTTCATCTAAACGAGTAGTTCTGTATCTACCCTTCAAGAGACCACCCTTACCCTTTATGATTTGCTTTTCAAATACTTTACCCAGATCGATGGTGGTTTTCTTTTCATTTTTTAATAATGCAGTTCTACCACTAGGCAACAAACGGATTGGAGAGAATATTCCATAGAATAGGCATCGCTGATGTAAGATGAAATAGTCAGTATATATTCCATCCAGCTTCACATATTCAAGCATGGATTCATTATACTCGTATCTAGCTATATTGGTACCGAACCAAACAAATACAAGATTGAATTGGCTGAGAACTTTGACAATGTCTATAACTAAAGCTCTTTCATTATCTTTGTAATTATTAATATGTAATACAATCCGCTCTCCAGCCTTAGTACAAAATGAAGCAGCTAAAATCCTTGTCTTATTATGCCAATAGGGTCCAGTGAATGGTATCCACTCCATATCAAAGCTTACCGACTCCTTTACTAGTTCATGTTGGCTGAAA
>JBEDUN010000071.1:0-14021 GCA_040414675.1 Nitrososphaeraceae archaeon
CGTCTAACTTTATCCCAGTTTAAGATGAGATCATTCATTTGGCAAAATAATTTAGTCGCTTTTATGTAGTTACGAATAGTCGAACCAACAATTTCATGTGATTCCACTCTTTTCCTCTGAAACGTTATGAATCTCATTAACTCGGCCTCTGCCCACTGGGCATTTTGTCTAGCGTGTGTTAAGAACAGTTTGGCTTGGTCTTCCAAGGTGCCTTTATAACCCAAAAAATCTAAAAATGCTCTAAATCTTCTGGGGTATTGTCTTTGTGTTTCGGCCGCCTTCAACGCATAAACAAATGATGCCATAGGATCTTGGTCCATCGTTACAGTCAATTAAAAATATTATAGACCTGGGCCTAAATAAACGGACAAGAATGATTCGGGCCCAGAGGGATTTGAACCCTCGACCAACTGCTCCGCAGGCAGCCATTCTATCCAAACTGAACTATGAGCCCACTGAACTGAGATTAATGTCACTAGGCTTTATTTGATACTATACTTAAATTCTGCTTTTGATGACTAGTTTAGATTGAGTTAACTAGCTCTTGGGTAACAGACAATCTGATCGTACAACCTCATAATCTTATTAAAGTCATTCAGTATAAATAAGAGCTTACTTGACATTGTCCTTTCTAAAGGCTCTTCAGGAACACGTGCTCTTATTTGACGGGGCAATGGGAACTCAGATACAGAATTCAAACCTGGGTGTGAAAGACTTTCCAAATCACATGGAAGGCTTTAACGATGGATTGCTTCTAACCAAGCCCGAGTTAATCAAGGGTATACACGAGAGTTATTTGACAGTAGGGGCTGACTGTATTGAGACGAATACCTTCGGTGGTAATAGACTAAAATTATCTGAATATGGGTTTGGGGATCAAACCTTCGAAATAAATAAACGATCCGCTGAGCTTGCCAGAAGCGCCTGCAACAAGTACCTACCGAAAGAGAAATATGTTGTAGGATCAATGGGTCCTACGGGCTATTTACCAAGCTCAAATGATCGAGATCTAGGCCAGAAATCCCCAGATGAAATTAAAGATGCATTCGTACCACAATGCGAAGGTCTGCTTAAAGGTGGAGTGGATGCGCTACTAATTGAGACTAGCCAGGATATTCTTGAAGTTAAACTGGCTATTGAGGCTAGTTTTGTAGCTATGTTGCATACAGGTATGACAGTCCCCATAATTGGCAATGTAACTCTAGATCAATATGGTAAAATGTTGCTTGGAACAAACGTCCAAGCCGCATATACTACAATATGTAATATGGGCATCAGCGTATTCGGACTGAACTGTTCGACCGGGCCAAAAGAAATGAAACCAAGCATTGAATGGTTGAACGAACAAAATGATTTACCAATATTAGTCGTTCCGAACGCCGGAATGCCAGAAAATGTCAACGGCAAAGCAATTTACAAGATGAATGGGGCAGAAATGAGTGAGGTGATGAAGGGTTTTATAAGAAGATATGAATATGTGAGAATAATTGGAGGATGTTGTGGCACTGGCCCAGATCATATTCGTCAGCTAAGAAACTGTTTAGATCGATACCAACAAGAAATTGGTAATTACGCGTGTTGATCTAAAGTTTTAGATGTAGGTACCACACTCGTTGGTTATATTATAATAAATGACTATGGTTCCTCGTATAAGTTCTGCTCTGAAGGCGGTAAGTTTGAGACAAGAACCCCCACCTCTAATAATAGGTGAACGTCTAAATACTCAAGGTTCCAGGAAAGCAAAGCAGATGGTTTTGAACGATGATCTTGACGGGTTAGTACGTCTAGCCGCCACCCAAGTCGAAGACGGAGCGCACTGCCTAGATGTCTGTGTAGCTACGACTGAACGTTCCGATGAACTTGAATTCATGTCAAAGCTAGTAAAGCGAATTAGTATTGAAATCGATGCTCCCTTGGTTATAGACTCGACCGATCCAACAGTGATTGAAGCGATATTGAAGCTCATTCCTGGTAAACCAATTATAAATTCAATTAATTTGGAAGGCGATGGTAGCAGATTCCATCGCCTAGCACCTCTTATGCACAAATATGGTGTCCCAGCTATCGCGATGTGTATAGGACCAGACGGAATGGCGAAGACTTCTGAAGATAAGTTGAGAACAGCACAACTTCTTTTAGAGACTGGAAAGAAGTACAATCTCAAGGCATGGCAATTCATTTTTGATGTATTAACATTTACTCTTGCCACAGGAGAGCCAGAATTTCAGGACTCGGCCAAGGCCACTTTGGACGGCATAAAACTTGTCAAGGAAAACCTTAAAGATTCCTTTACGGTCTTGGGATTAAGTAATGTTAGCTTTGGCTTGCCCGTTCCTGCGAGACGGATTGTGAATTCTGTATTTTTGTATCATGCTATAAAAGCTGGTTTAGATGCAGTCATTATAAATGCTAAGGATATTATCCCATATCCCGACATATCCCTAGAAGAGAAAAATTTAGCAGAAAATTTGATATTTAACTCACACCAAAATGCCTTATCAGAATTAATCTCTTATTTTCAGGAAGGCAAATCAACCTCTAAATCTTCTATTGTTAGGAAGAAGACTGAAGTAGATCCAAATTGGGCAGCGAGTAAACGTTGCTATTACCGAATACTTAACAGATTAAGCGAAGGAATAGAAAGTGATGTTGTCATGGCAATACATGATTTCGCCAACGGGGATGCCAAACTTTGCCATGTCAAATCAGAAGCTGCTGGCGACAGTTTACGAATCGAAGGTTCAAAGCAAGTAGTTCATGACGCTGCCGTTAAGACTTTGAATGAGGTATTATTGCCGGCTATGAAAGAGGTCGGGGACAAATTTGGCTCCGGCGAATTGATACTCCCGTTCGTGCTGAAATCTGCTGAATGTATGAAATCTGCAGTTGCCGAATTGGAGAAATATTTGATTAAAAAGGAAGGCGTAAGCAAGGGCAAATTGGTTTTGTGTACCGTTTACGGCGACGTTCACGACATTGGAAAGAATCTTGTTAAGACAATTCTCGCTAATAACGGATATACTGTATTCGATCTAGGCAAGCAGGTGCCAATTCAAAGAATTATTGAAAGTATGAATGAGTTTCAGGCTGACGCGATTGGGCTATCTGCACTCTTAGTTTCTACTTCCAAACAGATGCAGTATTTAGTAGAACAGTTGAGACAAAATAAAATCTCCATTCCGGTTCTCTGCGGAGGTGCGGCAATAAATAGTAGCTATATTAATAGAATTGCGAAGGAAGGGGGTATATACCAATCAGGAGTATTTTACTGCAAAACAGCATTTGATGGATTAAGGATAATGAATAATCTGATGTCAAATGAAAGTGAAAAATATGTTTCTGATTGGAGAGAAAAATTGCTCAATTGGAATGAAACAAAGGTTATAAAAAAACCGTCTTCAGATCAGAGAAGTTCAATAATTCCAGTTTCTCCTCCGATCCCTCCTAATATCAATAAACAGATAAGACTGGAACCATATCAATTGGCTTTGGATGAGGTATGGAAATTCATAAACAAGAAGTCACTCTTCGTTCTATCGTGGGGGATTCGTGGCAAAGCTGCGAGCCGAATGCAGCAAGAAGCCGAACAACTGCTAGAGGAATGGAAAGAAAAGGTGACAAAACAGTCACTATTTGAACCAAGTGCAGTATACGGGTATTTTAAATGCCACAATATTAATGATAAACTTGTAGTTGATTTACCCACGTCCGGTGGACAGATCATATTTGACTTTCCACGCTCTTCGAGAGAAAAGCGCTTATGTTTGACAGATTATTTTGGAAAGGATGACCTGGTGGCATTCCAAGCAGTTACGGTAGGTTCAAAGGTACAAGAAACTATTGATATTTGGAACAAGGAAGATAGATACACCGACGCATTCTATTTACATGGATTGGCTGTGGAAACAGCCGAGGCCTTGGCAGAGTGGGTTAATAATAGGATTAAAGAAGAATTGGATATTGGGCAGAGACGCGGGCTAAGATATAGTTGGGGCTATCCAAGTTGTCCTGATATATCACAGCATCACTTGGTCTGGAAACTTTTAGATCCAACAGTATCAGGTATGAGTCTAACCGATGCGGGGCAAATCATCCCTGATCAATCAACTGCTGCTATCATAGTACATCATCCAGATGCAGAATATTTCACACTTTAAAACTTTATAGCACTAAATTCCATTTAAACACATAGTTTAGAATAGGATTTTCGATTTCGATATTCGAAATAATAATCAATTTCGATTACTACGACGTATTTAAGCTTGATACCTGAAAATGTAGAGAATTTTATCGCGATAGTTTTCAGTGTCGATCCAATAATGAAGTGCTAAGAAAAATATCACAAGCTTAGTTTATCGAATATAAGCATGTGTGTAGTTTGCTGAGTATTCGAACCTCACACCACATAATATTTCAGGAAGCTGATAGTAACAGTCTTAAACATTAGATTTGCATTTTTATTGTACTTTGAATTTCAATCTAGATCTCAGTATGTTGTCCCAATCAAATTCAAAAGTTTGTAATACGAAGGCATATCTGGAATACAACTTGAAGTTGGTCTATCTATATTTTGAGATATAATGGCTATAAGTGACTTTGCTATAGCTTGTTCTCTGGACGAATCTCCAGCCTATTTTACTTATGATGGGGAAACTATGCTCATAATTATTTCTAGAGAAAATGCTAAAGCAAATAATAATAGTGATTTTGGTCAGATTGAACCATATATGGAAGCTCTAATCTCGCACGAAGCTATCCATGTGGTAATAAAAAAATTGGAAGGACTTGGTATCTCTGACTCAATGGATGACATCGAAATTATTGTAGAGAGAGGGGGTGTTAGATTCCAGGTCACGCTAAACAATATCCTTTTTGCAAAGGATATGTCAGGAATAGTTCTTCCTTAGTTTTCTATGTCAAACATTATGATTTTATATTTTGGCATGTAGCAAATTGACAAATGAGTAAATTCCGAAGCTCCACTATGTTACGAAAACTAGTCAATAATTCGTATAGAGCCATCGACGAGGGTGCGTATGAAACTGAAAAATATCCTTCCAAAACTCATCAATCGATGAGTCTGGAACTTGCCATCCTTTCATGCCCACATGCTCCCATTATCGCTGAGATCAAGTTTGCTTCACCATCTAGAGGGGTAATCATCTCAGGGGACGTAAACAAAGCGAGCCAAATTGGAATTGCAATGATATCTGCTGGAGCTGTAGGACTCTCCGTCCTGACTCAACCCTTTCTATTTAACGGGTCGATCAAATTCTTATATGCAGTTCGAAAAGTATCGACAGTTCCAGTACTTATGAAAGATATACTAGTTAGCGAGGTACAAATTGACGCTGCAAAATCACTCGGAGCTGATTATATTCTCCTGATTAAGACTGTTTTTGATCAACATCTGGCAGAGGGTAGTTTAGAAAGATTTGCTGATTATGCTAACAAGAAGGGCGTAAATGTAATATTTGAAGTTCATACTGAATCCGAATTCAAAGAGATCTTAAAGCTCAACAAGAATTTGCATGCAATTATAGGTATCAACAACCGGAATTTAGAAACACTTGAAGTGGATGCTCGTAATGCTGAAGTGTTACTAAATAATAATCCCAAAGGAGATAACATAGTTGTCGCAGAAAGCGGGATAGCTAAATCTGATGATATAATTCGACTAAGGAATGCTGGTGCAGATGCTTTCTTGGTTGGCACCAGTGTTATGGAAGCAGATACTGTTGCTGCGAAATTGCAAGATCTATTCTTGTCTGTTTAATCACCGGAACCTTCAATATGAGTTATATGTCATTAAAGCGGATATCCGAAATGACTTCGAAAGCTCGATCAGACGGTAAGTTCGGAAAGTATGGTGGTAAATATATCCCTGAAACACTCGTTCCTGCGGTTGAGGAGCTAGAATCTGGATATGAAAAATATCGCACCCAACATAGCTTTCGTGAAGAGTTGGAGTCGTTGCTAAAGAACTACGCGGGCAGACCTACTCCATTATATTATGCAAAGAATTTGAGTCGGTATGTTGGTGGAGCAAAAATATTGCTAAAGAGAGAAGATTTACTGCACGGAGGAGCCCACAAGATTAACAATACACTGGGACAGGCTCTCCTTGCAAAAAAAATGAATAAGAGGAGGGTTATAGCTGAGACCGGAGCCGGCCAACATGGTGTAGCAACTGCGATTGCCTGTGCAGTACTGGGTCTGGATGCAGAAATCTATATGGGCTCAGTAGACATGAGCAGACAAAAAATGAATGTCTTTAGGATGGAGCTGTTGGGAGGGAAAGTTCATCCTGTAAGATCTGGAACTCAAACTCTAAAGGATGCGATCAATGACGCACTACGGGATTGGATTACCAACGTGAACAATACGTACTATCTACTTGGTTCAGCAGTAGGTCCACATCCATATCCAACCATAGTCCGCGATTTTCAAAGTGTCATCGGTAGAGAAATAAAAGAACAGATGTTGGAGGCCCATCACCATCTTCCAAATGCAATTATTGCTTGCGTAGGAGGCGGCAGCAATTCCATAGGGAGTTTTCACCAATTTATCAACGAATCCAATGTTTTATTATATGGAGTTGAAGCAGGTGGTAAAGGCATTCGTTCAGGAGAACATTCAGCCTCACTTTGTGCTGGCTCCGAGGGAATACTACACGGTATGAAGAGCTATCTCTTGCAAGATGAATTTGGGCAGATTCTAGGAACGCATAGCGTTTCAGCAGGTCTTGATTATCCGGCAGTTGGACCTGAACATGCGTACCTTAAGGACACAAAAAGGGTCAGATATGTAGCGTGTACTGATGACGACGCAGTTAGCGCATTTTTGTTATTATGTAGATATGAAGGTATTATTCCTGCATTAGAGTCTTCTCATGCGCTATCTTATGCGATTAAGATTGCAAAAAAAATGAATAGTAGTGATTCCGTCGTTGTCACTCTCTCCGGACGCGGGGATAAGGATATGGATATAATAATGGATTATACCAAGCCGGGTCCTCGGAAAAATAAACGGGATGAAAGAAAGAAGTGAGTCTTTTAACATTTGGACCATTTAGTAGATATTGAAGACAAATTGTCATTCTGTTCCAGGAGAGTGGCCGCATATGAGTGGCAATTCAATTTTAACGATTTTCTCTTAATTATTGCGACACTGGGTATCAGAATCAATATCATATCCTTACAAGAAGCAATGATAGTCGGTGAATGTGATATGATTCTAGCTGTGACTAGGCCGTGAGAGAAGTAGAACTACGAGATCTATTTGTCAGTTCCTTAAAATCATGTCATATGCTAGGCAATATTTTTGATGGTGGGACAAATTACGACATCTCTGAGAAGTTGGATATTAGGTACGAATACTACTATAGGAGCTTTGATATCGTGCTGGTAAGAATATTGAAGGATGAAAGAGTAGGTTCACCTCAGCTTGGTAAGGTGGAATGCCGTAGCCAGGAAAACGTATTGTTTAGGAACAATCTGCTAAGTCAATTTGCAAGAGCCGAAAACTCTAGGATAGACCGAATCTGTTTTTATCCTGTTGAACTCAAGTCGGATGACGACGTGTTAGATGCTCGACTTCCCAATCAAATACTAAATGCAATACTGACTTTTGGAAAATCTATAATTGTATTGGACTATAATCATTCCAAAAGGATCGAACGTAATCACATGCTGAATTTATTTCCAAGTACTGTAGTGGCCTATACTGGCAAGGAAGATTACTTCCGTATGCTGTATTTTTATGACAGATTTGTGACAAACACATTCTTTGATATGCCGCGAAGACAAGTCGCTAAGATCTTGTATGAAAATGGATTAAGCAATAAAGTGGGAAAAATGTTTAAGGTGCTTTCGATAGTTCAAAGAATCAATCAGAAGGTAATATTTAATGAAATGTTTGATGGGGATTTACGATTATCACAAGGAGAATTGGAATTCATTGAGAAGCTTTCGGACTATGAGATGACTTCTGAAAAGAGAGAACTGAGTAAATTGGTAAGATCTTCTGTTAACACTCAAATTACTGAATATTTCTGATTGATTACACGATCTTGTTTGCACGAAGATAATTAATATTACATATGTGGTAATTTGTTTTGTCTATAACATGGACAGTACAATATTCCTTGACCGATCAAAGCTATCTGCCAGGTACATTCCCGATGAGCTTCCGCATCGTGAAAAACAAATCGATGAGATCTGCCATGTATTCATAGGTCCCTCTTTTCCTGATGATTACCCATTAACAGTCCTACAGATATTAGGTTCAGCAGGCATAGGGAAGACTTCTACAGTACTAAAATGTTCAAAGATCCTTGAGCAACACTTCGATAGGAATCATCTACAGTTAGTAACGGTTTATGTGAACTTGAAGCTACAAGGAGGCAATAAATATGCAATATATAGATATTTGCTTGAAAAATTAGCACCAGATATTCCCGCACAGGGTATTAGCGCGGAGGAAATGCTGAGATATTTGCTGCGATACTTACGAGAAAGCAAAAAATACGCACTAATTATACTTGACGAAATCGACTATCTAATAAAAAATACGAAGGATACTGGAATGATCTATGATCTTACTCGTCTTAACGAATTCGAACCTGGTACTCCATGTAATATTAAAATGGTCATTTTCATTGCTAGAGGTAAGGAATTTTATGAAAAATTGGATCCTGCGGAGCTCAGCTCGCTCGGAAGAATCCCTTTAGAATTTCCTGAATATACTCTTAGGCAAGTGGGCGATATATTGAATAAAAGATGCTCTGAAGCCTTCACTCTGAAAGCTCTTGGCTCTGATATAATTGACGAAGTTGCAAAAATTACTACTTCTCCTGTATTTCACGGCGACATAAGATTTGCTTTAGATTTGCTTGCTTATTCCGGCAATCTCGCAGAATCACAAGGTACTGGGCGAATAACCTTGGATCAGATTCGGCAAGTGTACTCACAGATACATCCTGCAGACACAGCTAACAACTTGGATGAATTGCCACAGTCCCAGGTTTACACTTTAATGGCCGTGATTAGAACAATTCGTGCAAAGCGGAAACCCTACGTCGAACTCAAGGAAATACGATCTAGTGCGTCTGACATCGCCGAAGAATTCAAGTTAAAGAAATTAGAAATCGAGAACCATTTAGATGAATTGTGTTCAAAGAGAATAGTAGATATAAGGTCTTTGAAGGAAATCGGAATTGTCGGCGTATCCTTTAAGGATCTGGAACCACTAGTTATGCACAAAATCAAGCGTTATAAAGAGAGCAAATCGTGAGATTGGATAACAGAAGAAGTAATAAGGAGATAATAGAGCAAGGTTTAGGAACATTAGGAAAAATAAAAATTTTGAAATCATTAGCGGAGGACAGTAGAATGCTAACGGTCTATGTATTACACAACAAAACAAGGCTAAAAAGAGAAGATATCAAACGTAACCTGAATGATTTGATGGAGATTAATTGGGTAAAGGAAACTAAAATGGCAAACAGAATGTACACTCTGGATTTACACAACGAGTATGTGATTCAGCTGGTATCATTTTTCAGAAGTGTGGGCTACATTGATTGACAATTTATGAATAATATTATCAATTAAATCTATCTTTGATGCAAATTTATATAGATCACTACTCTGTATACAATTTCTCGCAAATCGATTTCGATTTTGTTACTAAATATGCCTGAATTATCGAATTGAACATTTAACGCAGGCCAAAGTCTGAGATGACAAATAGAAATGACGATATGGTGGTCTAGAAGAGCTATGATAAATCTCCTCCTAGTTGTAACATTTCAGAAACATCTATAAAAAAGGAATAAAAAGGCGATCAGCTAAAACGAGACGTGCAGTCAGTTCGGAATCTGGTCAAGAGGCCAAAATTTATTTTTGTAACTGGAGGGGTAATGTCCGGACTAGGTAAGGGAGTAATCACTTCCTCGACAGCAAAACTACTTCAGCTATCTGGCCTGAAAGTCTCCTGCGTAAAGATAGATCCTTATGTCAACTGCGATGCAGGAACAATGAATCCCATCGCTCATGGTGAAGTCTTCGTCACAAATGACGGTGGTGAATGTGACATGGACCTGGGTAACTACGAACGATTCCTTGATATTGCCCTATCTAAAGACCATAATCTCACTACTGGCAGAGTCTATTTAGATGTAATTCGGGCAGAACGAGAAGGCAAGTATCTCGGTCAATGCGTGCAAATTATTCCACATGTAACGAATGCAATCAAGAATCATTTACTAAAGATAGCAAAAGTCGAAAACCTGGACATTGTTGTAGTCGAATGTGGTGGAACTGTAGGGGACATCGAAAGTCTTCCTTTTCTCGAAGCACTAAGACAACTTGAGCTTGAAATTGGACATTCAAATACACTTTTTATACACGTTACTCTGGCCCCGATTCTCGATGTCGTAGGTGAACAGAAAACAAAGCCAACACAACATAGCGTACAAGAATTAAGAAGAATTGGAATACAGCCAGATATATTGGCCGTTAGATGTAGAACAAAACTTACATCTGAAGCAAGACGAAAGATTTCTCTTTTCGCAAGTATAGAAGAGGTTTCCGTCATATCATGTCATGATGCACCTTCAATTTACAAAGTTCCGGAACTATTGGAGAGTCAGGGAATGTTACGGGTTATATCTGAAAAGCTAACGCTGGAGAACGGTACCCTAAAATGGCTTAATTGGAAAAAAATTGCAAGGTCATTTTATACAAATGAAGGATCATTAAAAATCGCCATAGTAGGTAAGTACGTTTCGCTACCAGACAGCTACGTCAGCGTCTACCATGCTCTATCACATGCTGCTGCACGTATTGGAAGAAAAGTTGAAGTTGATTGGATAGAATCGGAAAAATTAGAGAATCCAACGAATTCATCCAGACTACATTATCTTAAAAACTATGATGGGATATTGGCGCCTGGTGGCTTTGGAAAAAGAGGTAGCGAAGGAATAATGAATGCAGCCAATTTTGCTAGGATAGAGAATATACCCTACCTCGGAATTTGTTTCGGATTTCAGCTTGCCATAGTAGCAGTTTTGCGTAACCTTTGCTTTATTGAGAAAGCCAACTCGACCGAATTAGATCCTGACACCGAAAACCCTGTAATAGAGTATTTACCGGAACAAAAAGCAACTACGGAGCTAGGGGGAACCATGAGACTCGGGAGCCACGAGATTAACATAGTGCCAAAAACAATGGCCTTAAGCATATATAAAAACAATAGAATATTTAGAAGACACAGACATCGTTATGAATTTAACCAAAAATACAAGAATGTATTATTAAGTAAGGGCGTAGCATTATCTGCATTTTCTGATAATGGCAAAAGATTAGAGATATTTGAAATCCCAAGCCATAGATTCTATCTTGCATCTCAATATCACTCAGAGTTCAGCAGTAGACCTGGTAAACCTGAAGAATCGTTTGTTGGATTTGTTAGAGCCGCATCCGTTAAATCTTGAGTTCAAATATGTGTTGTCGGGCATCGCGAAGTGATGTTTTCTTTCGTACGTAGTCGCCCTTTAGCAAGTGACTAAGAGATAATCTCACAGTCCTTTCGGGAAGCATCGTTCTCTTGGTAAGGTCTCTTTGACTTAGTGCTCCCTCATATTCTAAAGTCTTTAAAATTAGTTTAGCACTTGCTGGCATGCTCAAAAGATCTTCAGCGATTTTAACTTTCTTCGCTATTAATGATATTGCTGATGAATCAGTAGATAGACGGATTAACCTAGCGGGAATTTCATGTCTTCTGCATTCAAGTAGTCTCCTAATGCGCAATCTTGATCCGCCGTCTAGGATAACTTCGCAATGATATCTACTCATGAGATTAACAATTTCCAATTTTGTATCATCAGGAACAATTAATGGACGTCTAGTGTTATCCACTGAATTTACCGAGACCACTACGAATACCTTGGATCTTTGGATGACCATTGGTCCACCTGCAGACATCGAATAAGCAGTTGACCCGATAGGTGTAGATATTATGATGCCATCACTATTGTCATGCCATACATCTCTAGAATCTGTCCGTAGGACATGTTCCATTAACATAGCACTTTTGCTAGGGAAGACAGCCACATCATTTAAGACTGGCTGGACGTCATTCCCATCGACTTTAACCGCAAGCCGTACTACCTCATCAATTTCGTAATTCCCGCGGCTTAACTTTGAAGCTTTCATTTCTAGATCCCGTAAACTTAGTTGGGCCAGAAAACCGGTGGAGTCAGATTCGTAGATTCCAAGAACCGGTGCTGAGTCAGTGACGACTCTGTGAAAGTAGTCTAGAATACCTCTGTCACCTCCCGGTACCAAAACTAGATCTACTTCTTTCGCAACCTGGTCGTCTCCTAACTTCATCATCTTTACATCATGACCTGCGGATTCTATTACCTTCCTAATTTGAACAATTGAATGGTAATCTCTTGAATCTGTTCCTGAAATGGCAACTTTCATTGGCCAATCTTAATAATTTACGGTTCAATTTAAAGACAAGCGAAAGTTTGTTAAGTAATGATTTCCACCACAAATTAGGAAGTTGTTCGCAATTCCAATCATACGCTATGAAAAAATTGGGCAGTATTATCTCGTGTTATCTATGTCAATTGTCGGTAGCTAGAGTACCTGATGATGTAATCTCAGGTAACAAGTAGTTTGTATCCCTTATCATAAGATTTAAAGGATAGATCGAGGAAATTCAATTTATGCCAAAGAAGCGAACAAGCAGAGGAAGAACTAAAGGAGGAAAAGGGAGTTCGGGGACAGTCCATTGTAGTCAGTGCGGCGCCATGGTTCCACGCGACAAAGCAAAAAAAGTCACAGGCAGGGTAACATTAGTGGAACCCACCTTAGCAAAAGAGCTCAAAGCTCAAGGAGCTTATATCGCACCATCAACAGATGTTAAGTTCTATTGTGTGTCGTGCGCTGTACACAGAGGCGTAGTCAAAGTAAGATCAGAACTCGATCGAAGAAATACTGGACGATTAAGATAGGTCGCAAATACTGGGATATTACAATTGACGAATGACTGTGTTCATTCGTTGAATAATAGTTATTCCTGATACTATGGAAACAATAATCACTGCAATTTGCATCGCACCAGCAACAGGAATCATACTGATCAAAGCAAGAATGAGCAATCTTTCGGCACGTTCCCCGATTCCTACACCAATTAAAGGTACGCTTAGAGCCTCAGCTCGTGCTCTAGTATAGCTGACAAGTAAAGCCAAACCTAATGCAACAAGACACCAAATTGCAGAAGATAGCCCACCCAAATATATGGAGATTAATACGAATATTTCTGCGACTTTATCTAGGATCGAATCCAGATATGCTCCTCGTTTGGATGTCTTGTTTGTCAGGCGAGCGACCGCTCCATCTAGAACGTCGAAGAAGCCAGCAATTAATAGGAAAATGCCAGCCAACTGGACAGTTACGTAGGGGTTATTTAATGCCGTTCTTGACGATAAAGAATACACAATCCCTGCTGCAATAGATAACATAAAGCCCAATATACTTAGTTGGTTTGGAGATAGACCGATCGACGCAACCATGTGCGCAAGCCAATTTATAAGTGGTTCCAGTTGATTCCTGAGCTTATTCAGCATTTCGAGTCATCACTTGTTTTTTCATACTATTATTTCATATAATATTTTGGTATTGATGATTAATATTTTCCATAAAGGGTCAAAGTCTTTAGAAAAATATGAGCTCATGACACGATTATCATCTATAAAAAAAACTAAGTTATTATACCTAACAATTTATGTTTTTTTGTTCCTTAATTCTTTAATAATAATACTTGTGGACTATTCATGAACACTTGTCGAAAATAGAAATGCAATATTCTAGTGGTTCTCGTTTGAAAGTTCTTGTAATAGGCTTGGGTCAACTAGGGTTACCTGTAGCAAAGTACGTCCAAGATCGAGGAGGATTTGATGTGTATGGTTATGATATTAGTACAAAGGCAATAGACCGTGCACAGAA
>JBEDUN010000072.1:0-6397 GCA_040414675.1 Nitrososphaeraceae archaeon
TCAACATTTCCTTGGATCGCACCTAACATTCCATCTAATACTTTTATTTTTTCCTCCTGGAAACCTATAATGTCTTTCTGTAAATATATTGCTACGGCTAATTCTTGATTTGTGAACAATGATCCTCTGAATTCTTTGATTTGTGAGTCTGTCTCGATCTGTTCTCTTTTAAAATCGACAAGCAAGAAATACTCTGAATCTTTCAATTTATTAAAGATATTTTTTATTAAAGGCTCCGTGCTTTGTTCTTCTATAGCTACATAAGGTTCATAGCCAAGTCTCATCAAGCCGGTCATCAATTCTTTTGTAATTCTTCTTTCTTCAGCATCTCTCTGGCCGGAACTAATAAAAATACGAGCATTCAAATTTGCATTTGAGTTATCCTAGATTCTTATTATAGTATCTGCATAGCGCCTAATTATTATAGATATGTCTTGATACTCATTTTATAATTGCACCATTGATTACGTAGATTTGCTTTGTTGCATGATTCAGAAAAATCATTTTAAGATAACGACCTTAGCAATTCTGAAGGATACACCATAATTAATCCCTCTCTCTTTTGGTCTATGGTTTCAAATTTAGTTGACTAATATCAGAATCATGCAACAAAGCACATAGATTAATACAAGGCAGCTAAATGCGCCAAAGCATCGACTACTGAATTCCTCATTAACGATGAGTAGTTTGTAAATTGCCAGTATATTTGGCTTGGGGAATCCGATTTGGAATTTATGTACTAGAATTTAGTACGAGTATATTACATGATGGCAAGCCTATCTTGTTTCATTTCAAAAAATCTGATAGACTAGTTTGTTTTGTACTCTTAGATAGTCTTTCAGTTTGAGGCAATTTAACATCATTCCACGTCACTTCTGATAAATCTAGCATCTTTTTAAATGTGTTAGCGGTTCCTGGACCGAATCCAGCATAATGATTGTTTGCTGCTATAATCGCTAGGTTTAGTCTATCTTTTTGTTCCTCATCTCTTGCTCTCTTCAGAAATCTAGCCCATTTTTTCATTTCCGAGATCCTATCTTTTTGTATCTTACCAAAATCCTTTTCTTGTATGGTTCTATCTCCAATGAATCTTATGTAGATAAAGTCTGTTGTAACTATTGGAGGCGTTCTTATATTTGCTAGTTGACTCCAAACCATGCACATATTGTTATTCGCAAAAAAACTATATGCTAAATCCTGAAACCATGAACTATCTCTAACTTCTACAGCATATCTGAATCTTTTATCTAATTCAGGTATTATGTCTCTCAAACCGTTCATACCCTCAACTATACCCATTGATGGTGGTAATTGTATCAATAATGCCAAGATCTTGTCTTCAATATAGACCATGGAAGAAAAGAATAGTTCTAGCTCCTTTTCTACATCCTTCAATCTTTTATCATGAGTTATAACTTTTGGAAATTTGGCAGCAAATCTGAAATGGGAAGGGGTCTTTTTAGACCAGTTCTTTACCATAAATGAATTAGGTATCCTATAAAAAGAAGAATCAATTTCAACAAAATCAAACACTTGGGAATAGTAACTTAACCATCTGGAATTCTCTAGATTGTTAGGATAAAATGGTCCTTGCCAAGCTGAATAACTCCATCCAGAGCAGCCAATATGGTATTGCAAGTGTTAGGACAAATACTAAACAATGTCATTAGGATAAACCTTGTGAAACTATTTTACTCGCTAATTAACAGCTTGCGGGCCCTTAGACATCCACAATATCCGTGATGACTTTCACTATTATTGATTCAGTCATAGTTAGCAAAACCATATACAATGTGGAGATTCAGATATGCTTTACTAGGAGCCACTATACCAAGCGTCTCTTATCCCATGATTTACTAATAATGCTAAATGGATGCATTATAGAACTTAGTAAACTGAAAAAATCAGTCAGGTTTTACCTGTATAAAGTAAAATATATCTCCTGATTTTACTTTACTCGTATTTCTCTCTAAATCCAAGCTTGTAATTCCTTGTCCATTTTGAATATTGGACATATCTAGAACAACTGCTTCGCCAATAAATTTATCTGGTGGTTCTTTGTCAATTCCGATTCCGTTGGATATAAAATGTTTATGAGCATCTACATGCGTTCCAGTATGAGATCCAATCGTTATACGTGTAATATTGGCGTTTGCATCTTTTCCTATATTTGTAACTGACTCAAATATTGTTTCAGGATCGCCTGGGTATACTTGAATATTTTTATTAATAATGTGAGTTAAATCAACAAATTCTCTTGAAATTGTGATAAAGCCACCATCATCCTTATTTCTACACCCCTTTTGATTCATACTGATTGTTTTATCTGTTGTCTTACATTATTATATCAATAATTTAGTACTAACATGCCCCGTAACTTTTGTGTTTAAATACAAATCTAAATTCCGTAATATGCCCAGTGCAAGCTGAATATCGTGTTAGATTTGTAAAGTCTCTTAAACTTGCGACTGCGGATATTTGATCAGTAGATTTAATATGATTAAACCTCAACGTAAATGGTATCGTCTTCTAACGTAATCTCATATGATCCTAGTGATTCAAGTTTCTGTGGAAACCAGATTAAATTACCTGTAGTTATATCCCATCTTGAACCATGCCATGGACATGTTAACTCTTTACCGTTAAGCTCTCCATCATGAAGTTCAGCTCCTGCATGAGTACAAATGTTACCTGTAGCATAATACCTTCCATTTACATTAGCAACTAAAATTTCTTTACCACCCGCTGTTATGTGAGTCATTTTTCCTTCAGGTATGTCTGAGGTTTTTCCGACAATCACTTTTGCCATATAAGAGCATAAATTTTGCCATATTTTAAGATCGCATTCAGATCCTGATACAAATATTACCGTAAAATGATATTACCTAAGCATTGATTGTTATGTTGAAACATCATCGAATTTTTCTGTATATGATGATGCATATTATCATGCCTGAGTTATCATGTTAAGATTCATTATACAGTATATAATGATCTGCATTCAATTAGGATGACTCCAGATAAAGTTCATCCACAACTAATAACGATAATAAACGAATCGACTTTCATATTTTCCTGATGCAAATTCCCTACTATTGCAGGTATACTTATAATACTCGTTAACATTATTGGAACAATATATTATGGGTCAGGATTTGTGAAGTCAGAAACGATTTCAACTACTAAATCACCTATACTAATATTCCTTCTAACAGTAATACTGTATCAATAGTAACTGGAATAGGATTTGTTATTCTGGTCTTGGTAGGGTTTGGAATAAATCTATGTTATAGTCAACAAATTAGACAAAACATCCCGAGTTTAATCAAGCTAAGATCGCGTAAAGCTATACATCTCTGCACTATTCATAAGTACTATATTTATTTGTAAGGAATGTAAATGCAGTTCGATAATGCTGTAGATAAGATAGTATTTTAATATCCTAAGTCGCAAGTTTATAGTGGTAATAGTGTTACAAAAAGATGATAGATGTGTATTTGGAAAGTACCTGTTTCTAACACAGATGATATTAGAGGAAAAGTCTATTATCCCATTTTGATGAGCAAATACTTACATATTCAAACGACATACAACAATTCTTGACAGATAAAATCCACATGGTTTGAACTTCTGAAATAGCAAATTCCACTACTGCAAATCTCCCTTATGATAGGCAATGATGTATATAATTATTCACTTCATCCACAAATTAAGTCTAAATTCAAAGAACTTAAATACAATACTGAGTACTGGAAGTCTACTATAGACAAACTGGTCAAGTTTATAAGCTTCGTGCAATGTATTTAGTTATAATCGCCACCTAATAGATGTACTTTTTGGACGTAAACTGAAAATCTGCAGAAAACACTAAATAGTGTGTTAGTATAATTTGAATAATGCCGACAGCATATATTTTAGTAAACTGTACCTTAGGTTCTGAGGAGAAAATTATTGACGAGATATCTAATTTGAATGATGTAAAGGAGGTGAGAGGAACTTACGGCGTTCATGATGTATTTGTTAAAGTGAAATCAGATAATACGGAAATAATGAATCATACTATAACAAATAAGATAAGAAAAATACCCGGCATTACATCGACTGTAACATTGGTTGTCATCGAAGAACAAGGCGGAAAGGAATAAGGCAATTTTACTCTTTTCTTAACTTTTCTTTTTCTTCTTGTTTTACTCTTTTAATCTCGTATATTATCAATCCTGTACTTATTGCAACGACGCTCCAACCAGAAGTTCCAACTATTAGATATTGCTCATACACTGGGATGAATAAAGAATACGCTGCAGCTATTGCGCCTATCCACCATATAATAGTTAAAATTTGAATATTAATTCGGTACATAAAATCTTATTATCCTATACAATATTATTATGTGATGTTGGCTCTGCATATTTTATCCCCATATGATATATTAATTTGTTGTTATCGCTTGTGATGTCCTATCTATAATCTTATGATCCTTCCGAAAATTCATTTGTGTACTCAAAATCTAAGTGTAATGCGATATTGAATGCTTATTCTTGCTCACAACAATTTGCACAAGTGCTTAGTTTTCAAAATATGTTAAACTTGTAAGCTTGCATCAATCTTTATTACAGAATTTTTTCGTTTTTTAAAATAATAATCACAGTTAGCTAAATTTAATTTCCATCCTATTTTTTCAGATCTCGATGAAGTACATTTCGATTATACAAAAACATTTTCGTTCTTTAATATAAAAGGTAATACTCTATTTTGAATAGTATGAGTAACATTAGAATCCAAATCAAATGATAAGAGTAGATAAAGCTTGTTTTCATCGTCTTTCTTATCAATCATTATTGGAATTGTCGCACGAATCATTTTTTCGTACTTTCCTATAGAATATTGTAATTTGCCAATCTTTGATTCATAATCTTCTCTGGTAGCAGCCCGAAGAACAGCTTTCATAGCATAATCTGAAGTTTCTTTCTCTGTCAATAAAGGAACCAAATTTTTTCTATAAGATTTTGTTTTCAGATCTCCAAGTTTATTTGCAATACCTGCAAATCTAATAGAAGAGTCTATTTCTTGTATCTGTTTGCAAATGTCTTCTAAAGTCGATATATGCACGTTATTATTAGTTTAATTCTCTTATAATAATGATAATCCTAGCCTGTGTCAGGATTTGTATAAAATCATAACTATGAATCTGTATTGCCTCTGAATCAAAAAAAGAAAAATGGACTGATCGCATAATTATATTCTATGAAAATTATGCAATAAAGTTTTTCACATTAATATAAAACTATTTAATTTTTATATTAAGGTGCCTGTGGCGTTATTGATCCTGATGACGATGGGGATGATCCTGATGACGATGGGGATGATCCTGATGACGATCCAGAGGAGTTTGATGCTGGGGTTGAAGGAGTGCTTTCTGGCAATCCACAAATTTCAGATTCCGTATGATTGACGAAGCCGAGTCTAGGATTGTCTGATCTACAGAACTGCTTTACTTGTTCGGGAGTTAATCCATGAGAGTCCTGACCTTGTTGAGCTTTGACCTGACTTGTAGTAATTATAAAGATACCTAATGTTATCACACTAAATTGCAAAATATAACTAATGCGTATTTTGTTCATCTTTTTAGATTGTAATAATATCCATTTTAAAAGCTTTTGTGTCACTCATCGTTTGATACTCAAAATTCCTCGTCTTTAAAACTTTTATCCTACTTGTAGTATCTTCTATTTTTAATAATTCAAAGATCTGATAATAATATATCAATGTAATAATATGATGTATCAAAAGCGTGTTTGTTATGGTATGTTTCATTTAGAATTAGGTAGAATTGATATTTTATTTAACCTCTATAAAACTTGTCTAATAAAATAAACCGCTTAATGAAATCATAATATATAAGTGCAAAGCAAACCATACAAGTAGATCTGCTTTCAGAATATGTGACATATAATATGATTATTATAACTCTAGGAACTAGGTATTAATTCCCTATACAAAAATAATGAAGACCAGACAATATCAAAAGAAAAAACAGGCAATCGAGAAATTCATAAAGAAATTTGGTAAAGTGGATTATTCTGTTATTTTAAACGAGGTAGACATAGATTATGATACTCTGATGACTATTTTGACAGAATTGCATAAAGAAGGAGTTATTAAAAAATAATACACATATTTAAGATTTTCTTGATAATACTCCACATACCATCATAACAAGATTCAATATTTACACAAAATCCATATTCAAAAGAACTTATAATATATCAACTTAGAACCCATCCCAAAAATGGATAGACATATAGCTTGAGAGCGTTTTGTTCATAGATGTGGCTTACGATAGAGTCAAGTATCTTCCAACTATCAAAAGAATCCCGGATCCATTATGAAATGAAAT
>JBEDUN010000073.1:0-4044 GCA_040414675.1 Nitrososphaeraceae archaeon
CCTTCATCATTGAGATGGTCTTGTATCCACTGTGTATCTACTAACACTTCAGGATGAGCATACTGCTGCTGCTGCTGCTTCTTGATTTCTGTTTGTGCCATAAATTATCTATATTAATAATGATGTCGCCAAGATATTATTGATGTGAAATATGCAATATGCTGAATTATATGCAACTTTAGCAATCTTAGTCTTGCTCATTTAATGATGTATGCATGCATGCCTATTGTTCGATATCGATACTTTGTACCCGAACTTTGATTGAGTAATGCATATTTTCATATCTACATCGCATTTTTAGGATCGATAATATCGATTATTAATAATCTTCTTTGAATTAGATGTTTTTAACGATATGTTAATCTATCTTGCGGTCAATATAATCATGCTGCTCTGTAGATTATGCAATACAATAAAAAAACCAAGAAAGACAAAATAGAAACCACTCAAAAAGCCGAGGATTCAGAAATCATGATACACCAGAAAATGCAACTATGGACAAATGAACAAACAAATGAATACGCACTTAAATTAGCAATATCTTCTAGCGATGATAAAAATCGCAGCTTGGAAAATTTCTTTCTTGCAAGGACAAATCCTAGTTCTAGATATGTCCACCTTGTTGCTGAATCTGACTATCTTGAAGATCTAAAACATGGATGGGATTTTACGTTAAGACATTTCATTGAAGAATACAAGAACAGTATAAAACGACAACAACAAAATATCCGAAGGAATAAGGATATACCAAGAACCACAAGCACTGATCCAACATCAACATCGTACGAAATAGTCATGAAAGATCCGAATAGTAATGATATTATGAATATGAATTTTAAAAGATATGGTGGTAATCATTACTATCCTATTAAGCTAATACCACATATAAAATGCCATTACTGTGATCTACATTTTCATAATGAAAACGAAAGAAAGAAGCATGAACTAGAATTACATGTTTAGTCTCTAGTCTCTAGTCTTGGGTATGACTAAAAAATGCTAAGCAAAACAAACAACAACCAAGTTGATAATTCTAACTAACAGTTTGTTACTTTTGCATTTCATTTCATCTAATGAACTTGGAATACTATGATCTATTCATAATCCCTAATTTTGATTAATTGCTACTTGATGTGTTACGTGTTACGTCTCATTCTCATTTGCGTGTGTATTACAAAAGCCTCTTTCGTGACTCTTATTTCAAAGAATGAAAATGATATTGAAATTTAAAAATTCTGTTTTTACCAACTATAAGAAAGACTATGGATCTTCTATTTTATGGAACTACCTCTATTTCTCCTACCATGGTAGGATGTAGTCTACAAAAGTAAGTAAATTGTCCTGCATTTGTAAACTTGTGTGAATAAGTTTTAGATGGACTTATAAGAGATGTTAAGCCTGAATCAAATACTTCCCCTACATTAGGAGTATTAGCTACGCCTGATGTAACTGTGTGTATATTGTTGTCGTTATTAGTCCAAATAACAGTATTTCCAACCTTTATCTTCACATGATCAGGTGAAAAAGCTTTGTTAGCCAAGGTGGCTGCCCCTTTTACAATCAATACTGGTATTCCGTTATTATTATTTGTCGACGAAGGCGAAGAAGAAGCATGTTCGTGTTCCATCCCCATTTGCATTTGCATTCCGTGGTGTTCGCCACTATTTGTGGTTGAGGTTGTAGTTGTGACTTTCCCATTTGGATCTGCTTTCTGAAGACTCTTTGTTAGATTCATTTGCCAATCATTCATGTTTATAGATTTTGTGATAGCTATATCTTTTCCATCTATCGCGCCTGCGGGAGCATTTGTCACGTTAAAGAATCCCATGGCTCCTCTTTCCTCAGGTATTCCATGGAAATGGAATGTAAATTTACCTGGCCATGGCCATTTTGCCTCCAGTATAGCAGCATTACCTGAGGCTAGCTCCCACGATTGTACCATGAATGGAGGATTCTGTAATATGCCAGAAGGATATGCCTTAAACAAGGTTCCATGAATGTGCATACCGTATGCAGGAGACATGCCCATATTTACAAGATATATTCTAATAGTCTCATTAGTCCTAGCTGGAAGAAGATGTGTCATGTATTGATCTGCATAACCATTGAACATATAGTATTCCGGTACCGGATTTAATTGGTTTTGAGTATCATATTCGCCGGCTACTAAAACATATTCTCTTGCAGGTGGTAATGGGGTCTTTGGATATACTATAAATGCTCCATACAGCCCCATTCTAACGTGTTGCATTACTGGTGATACATGACAGTGATATGCTAAAGCGCCAGCTGGCTGCGCAATTACATCATAAGTGAATGTGCCATTTGGCGGTACTATCTCAGATACTCCATCTTCTTGACTAGGATGGTCCCCATGCAAATGAATTGTATGAGGAAGAGGTGTTTTGTTAATAAAATGAATTATTACTCTATCACCTTCAGTCGCTGTTAAGGTCGGTCCGGGGATAGTACCATTATAAGTCCAGGCATCAACGCGAACTCCAGGAGCTATTTCAAGTGTGGTATTCTCTGCTATCAAAGTATATTCGCGAGTTTTTGGTTGTTGAGATGAGGAAGATGGATGTAGTTGGTTTTGTTGTTGTGATTGGGTAGATTGAGCTAAGGTAATATTCCCATTATTAACAAGAGGTGTCATGACAGCCGTGATACTCAACAATGCTATGATTGAGATAGATACAGAAAATGCTCTTAGATTAAAATTAAAACCGCAAGTCTGTTTACTTGTCATAATGTACAAACAGTAGTGTAGTATACACGTTATTATATCTGACGATTGCACTGCATTACGATTTACACAGATGGAATATCATAATGATAGAATAGTCATTTGATTTTTGTACATATTTGGCTCAATTGATTTGTCTCGAATTAATTATATTGCAATTCCTTGATATTTCTAGGTAAACACGTTCAATATTAAATCCATCTTTATGAATAAACAAGGGATCAAAGTATAGTGACTGTCGTTATTCCTTTAGTTATTCCCAACGTTTCTAACTACTAGTCCTTATGAGGTACAGGGCAGAGATCAAGATTGAGCTTCTAGATCCGAAGACCAAATCGAAATTGACATCTTTAAAGTTTTGCACTTGGTTGGCATTAATACCTAGATCGGCCTGAAGTCCATTCTACACAATAAAGTATTATCATATTTCAAGAGTCAACTCACAGAGGTCAAAGAATTATATCATTTATAATTTGTTCAATTGCAATTGCTGATAAATTAAAGAACTATGTGCTGGTAACGTATGGTTGCAGGTGGCCTATGAACAGGATCCAGTCATGGATTAACTTAAACTAGATCCGTTGGCACATGATTTAACCGCAACCTAAGACAAAATTCTATATGGTCCCTTTCGTATCAAAAAGACACGTTTTGTAATTTGGGAAAAATATCGCTATGACCGTTCAAAAAGGGAAGTAAATTGAATAATCTGCAAGCATACAATTGTCTCTTGTTTGTTATTTCTTGTTACATGGGCTTATCAGCACTCGTAAATTCCAGTACTATATCCTATTTAGAATCGTATAGAAATTTAGAAATTTTATTAATCACTATAGGTATAGATTCTAATCGAATGCCATTGCATCGTGGGCATACTGTGATGTATCTTTTTTCTGAATTAGGAATGTGCGATGCACACCAAAAACATAATTCACATATCAAAAATTTAGGTGTTTGTGCTGAACTAAAATAATTTGCATCAAATAGTATTCGTATTTTATTGTCATATATTCTGCAATTAATTTCATCATGCTTCTGAATGGAGTCAGTCGTTATTTGTTGGAACATAATAAAAAAGTGCACTTCGTTTTATAACAGTGCTTTGAGTACAGTGCATGACAATGTACTCTTTGTACTATTATTAACCATACAGTCTAAATCTATCTTACACATGCGTTCAGTTCAGGTCTCTAAACCCAATGGCCCTCTTGAACTTGTGGAAAAAGATATTCCAGAGCCTGGGGCTAGACAAGTTCGTATCAAGATACAAGCATGCGGCGTATGTCATAGTGATTCCT
>JBEDUN010000074.1:0-14650 GCA_040414675.1 Nitrososphaeraceae archaeon
TCTTTATAGTAAGGTAGCAAACATGTGAATGGATAACCATCCTCTTCTAATGTAATATAATTGAGGTTGAGGCGCGAAGTGCCGGAGCGGATGTCGTCATTCCTGCAAACAATCCTCCTCGCTAATCTAACTACTGCTGCTATCCTTGATAAGTTCATTTACCGTCTCAAGTGCTGACTGTAAATCTTTTGTTAGTTGAGAATACTCTTGCTCAAAGTGAGCTAATTATTCAATCGATAATATCAAACTTCCAGTGGTATACAATCGCTATGCTAAGAAACTTGCTGTAAGAATGAAATAGAAACGATAATTGAGAAAATGTAACGTGCTGTATATGATATATGATATATGTAATAATAAAGAAAAGGTGCTTTACATGACAGAAACAAATGTAACGATATTTATGGCAATGTTTTGGATAACGGACTTGGATCACATTCATCGCATTCATCACATAGGATTTTCAACTGATCATCGTATATTTAGGAAGCCATAGAGTACCTTTATTACAGATCGATATCAAACAGAAAAGGCTAATAGTAAGGATGAAGATCGCATTCTAACAATAGCAATTTTTAACGTATAAGACAATATTTTAAGAAGGTTTTCTTAATTGAGAGATCAAATGTGTAGACCGGCGTCTGTCTAACATAATAAAATGTGCATTTTATCATGAAGCGCGCGCCTATGTCCTGATTGATATTTGCAAGATCTTAATTCTAGTTTGGGCAGCCATACTACACCAAATTCAAATAGATGTACGATCGTTATGGAATCCAGTTTATCTTTGGGTTAGCGTCTCCCTAAATAATTTGACTGGCTTCACTTTAACGACCGTATGATTGAACAGTCAATTACCACATTCCCTTATCTCTAATATAAGTTAAAGTCATAATACACAAAACGCAGATATACCATGTGGATAGGGTCTACATGTGCTGGGATTCAGATCATGTTCGTGAGTAATAATACTATCATGTTGAGGTACAACATCTAGATAATACATATTAATTATATTATTTAGTTCCTTTTATTGTAGATAAAGTAATGAATAGAACTGCGCATTGGTTTTCATGGCTGAAATCAAACGATAAAGCAATTATTGATATAATCGAAAAGCAGACTTCCAATCTTGTAAGCGCAACGGGATCATTAGTTGAACTCATTGCCATCTATAATAACGTAAATGAACGCCAGTCTGCAATAAAGGATTTCGAACACAATGGAGATAAGATTGCTCACAGTATATTTGATATTCTTGACAAAACATTTGTAACACCTTTCGATCGAGAAGATATCTCTAAACTCACAAGCGCAATTGATGAGATATTAGATTATGCCGATGGTACAGCAGATAGATTTGTACTGTACAAGATTCTAAAGCCCGCACCAAAAATGCTGGAGATGGCCAAGATTCTTCATTTGGCCTCTCAAGAGATTGACACTATAGTCACAATGCTAAGAAAATTTAAAAATGCCCAAAGTCTTATTGAACATTCTGCCAGTATAAGTTGCATTGAGCACGAAGGAGACAAGATCTATAGAACTGCTATTGCAGATCTGTTTGAAAATGAACACGATGCTATAAATATCATAAAACAAAAGTAAATTTACGAGACTTTAGAAGGAGCTATAGATAGGACCGCTGATGTATCAGATATCATTGAGGATATTGCTTTAAAATATGGCTAGATGAAAATAATGCATATTCAATTTGAGGGCTGAAGATACAAAATAAATACAAACTGTATTGGCAATGACAGAGAATTTATTCCTAGTCTATGGGACGATAATCGTAGCCTTATTTTTTGACTTTATAAATGGGTTTCATGATTCGGCTAACTCAATAGCAACAGTCGTAGGTACTCGGACGTTAAGGCCTTTATACGCAGTTAGCATGGCTGCCATAGCAAATTTTGTTGGCCCATTCATATTTGGAACTGCAGTCGCAGCTACGGTTGGTCAAGGAATAATTCAGTCAGAATTTTCCACTGTATACGTAATAATAGCTGCATTAGTAGGAGCAATTAGCTGGAATTTAATCACGTGGTACTTTGGCCTTCCATCGTCGAGTAGTCATGCTTTAATCGGTGGCCTAATTGGCGCTGGATTAGTGGCAGGTGGAACGAAAGCGATCGTCTTTCCTGGAGTTGAAAAAACTTTGATATTCATGGTGGTTTCGCCAATCATGGGTTTTGTAATTGCCTTTATACTGACAATAAGTATCATGTACTTTATACGAAGGAATAGACCGTCCACTATAAATAAAATGTTCGGAAAATTACAGATTGGATCTTCTGCATTCTTTTCCCTTACTCATGGTGCAAATGATGGTCAAAAAACTATGGGTGTTATAACTGCTCTATTGATTTCAGCTGGGATATTGGATTCAAAAAACTTTGCCGTTCCTGTTTACGTAGTCCTTATTTCAGCTGCAGCCATAGCACTAGGAACTTTCTTTGGAGGATGGAGAATCGTAAAGACGATGGCCTTTAGACTTACAACTCTAAAATCATTTCAAGGATTCTGTGCAGAAACAGGAGGTGGAGTAATACTTACTTCAATGGCTTGGCTTGGAATACCCGTAAGCACGACGCATGCAATATCAGGAGCTATTATGGGTGCTGGGGCAACTAAGCGTCTATCTGCAGTAAGATGGGGTATAGGTAAACGGATTATTTATGCATGGATCATAACTATTCCGGCTAGTGCTGCAATTGCCGGATTGGCATTATTCATAATAAATCTAATCAAAGGATGATGATACTTGTAAATTGGTCATATATTGGCGGTCTGTTATCATATTTTTCTATATTCTTGAAAAGACCAGAGATTGGTGACTAAAATACTTATGAGAAGATATAGAACGTTATCAACATTGTTAGATGTTCGTTATTTCGGAACAGCGACTGAAGGCAGACTATAAAGGCGCAAAATGCTAAGAGATGATCTAGGAGCACTAGTAGTGAATACCCTCTACAACCCAGAAGGTGGAGCGATATATTGTATCCGCGATTTATTGTATCTAGGATGCACCAGATATGAGGCAGTTGAAAACACCATGATAAAATGAGACTAAAATGCGACTGGATTGTGGAAGTAAAGACTACAGAAAACGTGAGGCGCGCCACCAAACAAATATTATAATGTAACAATTCTTTATAGCGCGCCCTCATTATATTCGCTTGCAAATATATACCGTAGATAAATCTTGGGTGGCATCGAACTAATGTCAGGCAACACGGGATTCTCGGAAATCCAATAATCATATCGGAAATCGCGTCTTCCATTTAAGGTGTGAAAATATGACATTAAAAAGGTTTCCTGATTTAAGAGATCGAGATAAAGACTACACTAAAGTCCAGTACAGAAAACGAAGACATTAGCGCATATGACACATCTAGAGATGCAACTCCTGAAATTGACTGTGACGGCAGTGACGGCTATGATGGCTCTAGAGACAGTGCCTGTGGTATTAATAATGATGATGCCATAGTGGTATCTGCATCAAATCAACCAGAAATTAACACCAATATTATAGAAAAAGATAAGCACTACCCCAGAAGCTGTCACAGCCATCACAGCCGTCACACCTGCGGAGTCTAGAATCAATATTGTTGATACACAGACTTCCCTTGTCTTCCATGGCAGATCTTTAGCAAGCACAATCGACCAAGTCCGAACCAATTCAAAATGCAAGAGAGATCTACAGGTTTGGCACTCATTAGTATAGACATTGCGAGCTATTTTCTAAGCGACTTTAGGACAACATCGCTGATTTGTTATGAGCACTAAATCTGCTGACACGGTTATCAAACAGCATGTAGCCAGTATACCGTAAAGTACAGTACAAACAGCAGACGAAATGAAGGTAAAAACTATCCAGAATTATACTCCATTCATTTCTAAATAGAATATAATCCATTATCATATTGTCTATCTACCTTAGTCGATTGATAGATAGACCCGATGGCAAGCAAATCATGAAATTCCGGTTGCTGGATGGTTCAACTAGGCTAGGTCTGTGGCATGTATCCTCCTAAGTTGTTGCAGCATACTTGGCAAACAACCTTACATATGGAAAGGGTATTTGTGTTATCAAAAATGCACCCAGCAAAGTTCTATTTAGGTAATTAGATAGATTGCTAGTAATAAATCCACAAAAGAAATCTAAAGCTGCCGCCAGTGTCAGATCTGGCAGACAGTAGTATCTTTATGAAGGTCTTGTTCTTCTGGTAAGTTAAATCTGTGTGATATTGTATTTATCGATCGTAGTTGCTTGCTATTCTAGTAAATTAATTAAGGTTGTTGCCAGACTAGAAGGCTAGTAGTTGATTCGATCACCAGTCTCAATAACAATATCAAAGTTAGCCTTTGAATAAAGTATTATTGCTTCTAATTAATTATTTAGGTACACAATTAGTTGGTATGGTAAAATATAGAATATAATATAAGAATAATATTACTAATCGCTTCGGTATAAAACGGATAACCAATCGCTATATGATATCAAGCTCAGGATTCAGATATGGTATTAGGCACACTCTGGACTATTATACTGATAATAGTGGCCATAGTAATCATAATATTATTACTAAAGTTCCTCTTCGCAATAATAGCGATTGGTCCTGTAGTAATGGTACAACAACAACAACAACAAGAATTGAATATAATATCTAATATGCTGTCACAAATGCCTATAAAATTCTAGCGGCCTAGTTGTTAAAGGTTAGAGTAGACAGCATAGTAAAGAGATTCCTGCCAAAATGCCAACACCTTATCAAATTGACAACAAGCGATAACAACCGAACCAATTCACATTTATTTTTTTATTCGCTTTATTGGTCAGTTATTCAGATATTTGTCCATTATATTATAATTGCAAGTATTATTATTATCCCAAGCAAGATTCATTAATCGTTAATAGTGGTTAATAGTACTACACCGACGCAATATTAAACGTAGATTCTTGTCATATAACAATATTCAGGAGAACGTTTAAGATTTTGGTAGTTCAGATTTGGCCAATATTTAAGTGTCTATAAGAGTGTGGTATAATAGCAGCGTCGTCTTTTTGTTTTGCCACATTGTTTTGGTAATCAATTCAATTGTTCCAATTTATCTATCTTTGCAAAGTGATACGATTTTGCAGCTAATGTGAAGGCATCAAATATATCATTATGTAATAACAAATTGGCAAACAATGCTAAAATTTAAGAATGTTCACATTTACCGCAATCAAACAAGCACATTAGATTTTAACTTAATAGTGGGAGAACTACAAAAATATTTTATTGGTATTAAGATAGATACAAGACCTCCTTTTTTGATTCATATGAACAATCTATTGGCAGAGCAGTTAGCATCTATCCGTATATCTGATGTCAAGAAGCCATTCACTGAACAACCAAGAATTAGGGTTCAAGAAGAACTAGATCAAAATGCTGCTTATGAGAAGAATTTTACAGGATATCTAATTCTCAATGGTACTAATAATGATAGTAGTAACAAGAAGTCGTATAAAGAATCGATATTATATGATGGGTTTATGATGCAAAAATTATTTGAAGCAATGATCAATGAATATGAGGCAAATATCGACCATGTGCACATAGTCTTTGAAGATAGAGTTATCTGCACTTTTAGCGAAGAAGATTGGCGCTATCATGTAAGAGCCATTTTGGCGGGTAATCCTTCAATTATTTCTACGACTGGCATTATTGAAGCACCTGCCAAACCAAAAGAGTGGTACATAGAGCAAATGCTGATAGCAGATTATTGCATACGTAGTAGTGATGATGATGACGAAAATAATTCAAACTCATCTAATAGGAGAGAAAATTATCTTGATTATGGCGAGTATAGGATAAACTTCGCAGCTGTTGGATACATTCTTCAAGCATTATTCTTCTTTATAACCAAAGGAAATCCTTTCTGCAGTGATATTAATTGTAGACTTTATAATGCACATTGGCAAGAAGAACTGATATATTCACAAATACAAAGCAAGAGGCTATGTAGTGAGCATGCGAAATTGTTGTATGAATTTAATACTATTAACTGATGAATACTAGTAGGCGGATTGTATTAATTATTGGTGTCCAAGTAGTATAGGATTTGCTAGCTGATATTCTTTATCGCTTAAAAGATTTGAATGGCAATTAGATGTATGTCCAAGGTTATGGAAATATCCTTGTGACTCTACACTTGATAAAGGTACTAATCCATCATTAGGTTTTGGGAGCTGAGAATATCCAATTCCTTCTAAAAGCTGTGGACAATTGAGCAATTGGGAAGGACTCCAGTCACCAGCTATGGTGTAGTATTTTGTATTTGGATTCATCCTAACTTTGGTATCTGCTGCTCCAGGTTTCAAGTCTTCAACAGCTGGTTTACAGATATTGCTTGATTGTGCAATAGGTGAACCTGCGTTAGGAGTTCCAATCATTATTAGATTTGCAACAGCTTTATTACCAGAATAACTGCTATTTGCCAAAAATACTCTTGCATCCAGTCCTCCCTTGCTATGACCAACAATATTTACTTGTTTAGGAGGCGATCCAGGGGTCGTCTTATTGTTGAGAATTTGTTGAACCTGTAAATTTAGCTCCTTCGCATGATCTGCGGCTGAGCCACATTTATCATCTGATTTATAAAATGTAATTGGATAAAATGCAATACCATCTTTTTTTAGTAAATCTTCCCATTTTGACCATACTGATTTATCTGAACCATAACCATGTACCAAAAGCACTGGAAGCGGTTTCTTTGTAGTAGAATCACCACCACTCGTGGCAGCATTAGTTATATGATACTGATCATTTGTTATAAATAAAAACGATCCAATAGCAATTAATATGATTATTATAGGTATACTAACCATTGCAATTATTTCCTTACTCATGTATGTCAACTCATATAGACTACAATAAGTTATATAGATTGCAAAAGTCTAAATTTCTATATGTTCGACATCTGTTTCTGCTCTTGAACATGATCTTGCATCATGCTTCCTAGATTATAATAGTCTATAAAAAGAGTGATTCTGAAATTTCTGAAATACTGATGAGCACCATACCTACATATCATAAAATTGCTTGTATTTGTCTATCAGGAAAAGCGCGCCTGCTCATCCTTCCTGTTACCATCTGGACTAGCTATGCACATATAGGACAAAATCTATCCGAGCTCGACGAACGCTAATATGATCGGTACTTATGATGGATTAACTAGCTCAGAAACGATCTGACTATAGTACAATGCAGATATCTATACGTAGTACCAATTAAGGGATGTGTGAACTGAAGTATTTAGTTTCATTTAGCAATTTTTAACGTATAGGACAGTATCTGATTAAGTTCTGTTTAGTTGTATAGGACATGGTAATTCTAGATACGATGTGCACCCTGCCACATAATAAAGTATATTCAAAAATGAGATACACTAAGTTTAGACGGAGTGTTTCAATACCCTCTCGTAAAGACCAGAGAAGATATATTGGGAATAATCTATCGGACAGCAAAGATGTATAGAATTTAACGGCATTAGTTATGTCCGTAACGAAGAGATCCATGTTGTTATAGCATTAATAGGCCAGCTGGGTGCGCAATTTAACTATAAATCAATGATAAGAAGGAAGGTCAGCGTTTGGCAAATGATCTGTAAAGCTATGACCCTGATGTCTTGGTAAGGCGCAAGCCAGCAATCGTAGCTGAATACTTATTCATATCTACTATAATGACAGAAGAACATGTAGCATACGTGCAAGAACTTTAAAGTAACTGCCTAGCCCTAAGCTTAAATTTAATATGGATTTTAGCCTATAGACAGGTATGACATTGAGCATTCCCCGATATCCAGATTTTGAGGATCTACCCAGACAGGAACAGGATCTCTTCTATATACCTGAAATAGAGATGGTATGGAAAGAAGTATGTAGTGCCATGAAAAAATGCTGGACAGGGTACAAGATCGCGCGCCGTGAGGTTGATACTGAAACTCAGGAGTACTATGCAGATATCATATCTGGTTTTATCGAAGGTCTTGGTTACAGGCCAATGAAATTTAGAATCAATGATGGGACTAGCAGTAATGAGAACTTTGTAGAATTTGATGAAGGCACGGAAAGTCAGGAGTATGAAGCTGAAGAATATGAGATAGCAGAGATAGAGCAACAAATACACAAAAGGCGCGCCACGGCTATTGAGTATGGCAAAAGATTCAAGAAGTTTGACTGGGACGAAATTACAAAGCAATATGTGACATATATTACACCCGAGGAAGATGCTGAAGAGTATATGATGGCTATGGATGAAGACTGCGAAGTGCAGTATGAGACTGTCTAAGGGACTGTATCTTCTAGAACATGCCAACTATACCCACAAATGATGGTCTTGATCTGTGTAAGCCCTATTAGCAACTCAGAGCCTTCTGTCACCCAATAACAAATATGCCACTAATTTATGGCAGCAGAGTAGACACCGGATACGTTGTAGTACAGGATATTTGATTATTCATTATTGGTAACTAACGGAAGCAAGCCAAGTTTAATATATCCTAAAACATGATTTGATTAACAATAAAGAAAGATAGTATTTTACACCAGGTTTTTTGTGTCTAAGTGCGCGCCCTATGAACCACAAATTGGTTTGCTACGTCCGGAAATGTAGCATCTTTTTTCAGCCCGAGTTTGATAGGCTAATTTCGTAAGAGAGAAATTCAGGTAAGTATGAGCCAAGCCCAGTCCTAAAACTAAACCTCCAAAAATAAGTAGAATATTCCCTGGGGTAATTTTTAACATGTAATATTTAAGAAGAAAACAAGTATAAAAATACGTTACTTAATAATATGATCCCGGGGGTGAATTCCTACAATCTATATCGAATTGGTCTATAGATCAGCCAAAGTCCTGCAGTCTAACGAAAGATGGCCTGTAGATATCTCTAACCAATTGATAGTCAAACGACATGACTAAACCAACTCTTGGAACGAACATGGTATGAGTATTCGTAGCATGGCTTTTGTGTATAAGTATAGTTTTATGTATATTTGTGTTTAGCGTCGTACTACATTTTTTTATAGTTGGGTGATCACGGCCGCGTTGATACACTTTAAATTGTTACTTAAGGCGCCGAGAACAGTTAAATATTCTAAATTGTTTAGTTTTGGAATGTCTGAACGCTCACCGAAAACCATCTTGGTAGTAACGACTGCAATATTTACGATTTTAATCCTTTTTATAAACTCTATCGGATCATTATCTAATATCGCATTTGCACAGAATAATATTAACAACAAACTAAATATTACAGATGGTATTGCTAGTGGTGATGTTACAGACAATAGCGCTATCATATGGTCACGCACTAACACATCATCTCTAATGCATGTCCAGTATGATACCGATCCATCCTTTTCGCATGCAAAGTCAAAGGCTCTATTGGTAGATAAATTAACAGACTTTGCTGGCCATGTAAAGCTTACTTCACTTTATCCAGACACTCTTTATTACTATCTTGTATGGTTCTCTCCTACTTCTGATAGCGCTACTATTGGTAGTAAAGGGTCGTTGTCATCAGTGTCAAAATTAGATTCTATAATAGGTAGTTTTAGGACAGCTCCATCTAATTTGATTAACAGCAATAGTAATAGCACTAATAAAAGAACGATTAGCTTTATTATTGGAGGAGATCTTGGTGGACAGAACTATTGTAGACGGGATGGTACAAGTGGAATACAAGGCTATCCTATATTTTCAATAATGCAATCATTGTCTCCAGACTTCTTTATATTCAATGGAGATCAAATTTATGGAGATAACGCATGTTCTGCAAATGGCCCTGCCAATGTCACTGGATGGAAAAATATAGAGGGGAACTTTCCAAGCGTTACTGACACCAATGTTAATTGGAATAATCAAACTCAAGTACAAGATGTTTATAATAAGCATTGGGAGTATAATAGAGCGGATCCTCACCTGCAGGGTCTACTGCGCAATACATCTCTGTACTCGCAAGCAGATGATCATGAAGTGGTAAATGACTATGGGGGTAATTGGTCATATTGGACTAATACAACAAAAAATAGAACAGGCTTTTCTAATGTGGCAAAAGCCGGTATTAACTCATTTTTTAACTTCTCACCGATAGATAGAAATAAAGATGAGCCTAATCGTATCTACAGGTCTTTCCATTGGGGCAAAGCCCTTGATTTGTTTATAGTGGATATGCATTCTTATCGTAGTCGAAATGACCTACCTGATACTCCACAGAACAATAAAACACTATTAGGCAGAGACCAACTTAACTGGCTAGAACAGAGTCTTCTTAACTCCACTGCCACATGGAAGGTTATCTCTGCAGATGTGCCAACTACAATACCAAACTGCTTCAATAAACAATTAGGTTGTGATAATTGGGCTAGTAACGGTACCAGTTCTACGTTTGAAAAAACATTCACAAGAGAACGTTCGGATTTTCTAAAATTCTTAGATGATCACGAAATCAAAAATGTAGTGGTGGTGGCGACAGACGTACACTTTCCAACAAATATACTAGTTAAAGATGATCCTAATCACGATGGACACAAACTGACATACTATGAATTAGTTAGTGGGCCTTTGAGTGCAATTGCACTTAAAGCAAATCCACTTGATCCAACGATTAATGCGACATCTGAATATAAAGAAAATCAAATATTTAACTTTGGATATATAAAAATTCAACAAGAGAAATTTGATGGAAAATTACATTTGATATCAGAAATAAGAGACGAAAATGGTCTTATGCGCCCTGGATCAAATTGGGATATACCACCACAATGAGTAAAAAATGAACAACTCATTCATTTCTTTCTGAATTTTAATATACCTAAAGTCTTGCCAAACCCCAATTGTGCCCATCCACAAGTTTTACTTTAGTACGCACTACTACTTCTCCTTGGATATTTGCACTAATACAAATAAGGTGGTATTCACAGTCAGTTTATATTATTATAAAGTACGATTCTCAGACCCACAAAACACTAGTATAGTTTCACCTTACTCGCTAATAGGCTCATTTCGAACAGCGCCAGATAGCAATACGACCAAAGCCTTAGTAAGCTTTGTAGTTGGTGGAGATTTAGGAGGACAAGAGTACTGTAGACGAGCTGAATTGTCTAGGGGATATCCCATTTTTGGTGTAATCAAAGCATTATCGCCAGATTTTTTTATATTCAACGGAGATCAGATATATGCTGATAATACCTGTACTGCAGGCGGTCCGGTAAACGTAACTGGATGGCATAATGTACTGGGAAACTACTCGAGTGTTGCAGATGATAAAGTAAACTGGAATGATCAAAATCAGATTCAACAAGTTTTTGATTCTCACTGGGAGTACAATAGAGCCGATCTTTTCCTCAAAAGTCTGTTACAAAATACTTCAATTTATTCACAAGCCGATGACCACGAGGTTTTAAACAACTATGGTGGTTCATGGAAATATTATAATGAAGCATATAAGAATCGGACTGGTTATTCTAATGTAGTAAATGGTGGCTTAAACGCCTTCTTTAACTTCTCACCAATGGCTGTTTTTAAAAATAATACTAACAATAATGATAATAATAATAATACCATTTCTCAGCATAAAATTTATAGATCCTTTAATTGGGGAAAGGATCTGGATCTTTTTATACTTGATGCACATTCATTCAGAAGTAGACATGATTCACCAAATTCAGCAAATAAAACACTCTTAGGAAAGGATCAGCTAAGATGGCTTGAAGAAGGGTTATTAAATTCCAAGACAACTTGGAAGGTAATATCTGATGTTGATCCGATAACTATTCCAAGCTGTGATGAGAAGGAATCTTTACACACTCCACGTGGTTGCGATAATTGGGCTACTGATGGTAAAATCAAGTGGAGCTTTGCTGCAGAGAGAGATGAATTCATGAGATTTCTTGATAATAACAATATTAAGAATGTAATCTTTGTTACCACCGATGTACTTTTTCCTGCCAATATTATGATCAATGAAGATCCAAATCACGATGGACGAAAATTGACAGTTTATGAATTGGTAAGCGGCCCATTATCTGCAGGACCAACAGAACAACCTGGAAAGCTTGATCCTACAATAAATGCCACTTATCTGTACAAAGAAGGCAAGATCTTTACTTTTGGACATTATTCATTGAAGAAAGATCCTTCCGACGATAAGGTACATTTTATAGCAGAAGTAAGGGGTGTAGATGATTTAGTTAGACCAGGATCGAGGTTAGATTTGAAGCCGAAATAGTTAGTTAAATATGTAGTGTAATTCACTTAAAGTGTAGTGATGACCACCATCATCGTCATCTTCATTTAAACGATACTTACTCTCCTAGGAGTTTCTTCATGAGTTCCTCCTATTGCAATATCTGTGCCTAATACAAGATTTGCACCGATTCTAAATTTACCTGGAGTTCGCCGGAAAGATTTGGGATGGAACCTCCTGCAACTTCAATGCAGATATTAGATTATCAATCTGAGGTATAACCTCTCTATCTGCTACCTTTAGATCAAATGATTTGATTACTTGGGATTTCAGCTTCACAAGTCCTACTATTGCGGAGTTTAATTGATCTGCTTTGAGCAGTTGTGCTATGTGAGCAGTATCAAATATATCTCCTGACATGTGCATTAACGACTTTTGTTCTGGTGTCATAAGCCTCAGAATAGCATTATTTATGCCTTCGAGGAGCAGTAGTCTGGACTGCCTTACATTATCAATAGTTATCTCTCTGTGTTGATTATTTTGTCCATTAAATGTCCGAAGAGATGACTCTTGCACTGGGTAAACAACATAAACAAGATGGCTCTGGTCAAAGCTATTTAATACTTGATCGTCTTTATGTCCACAAGTATTTACTTCTGAAATTGTTTTGAGAAGATTCCTTTCTATGAACAGAGTTGCATCGATTGCAATCTTGGATTTATCTGTAATCATAAACATAGTCTGATATGTTCCTTCTGTAGGTCAATTAATACCACTGACAATTTGGTGAACAAGATGTTCATTGGTTGAAAATTTTGGCCCGATTGTAGTTACAGATAGTACTGAGCCAGTACTTTTCGTGATATTGATTGAATTTTTTGCCGCCTTTGCTATAAACTGTGAGATGAAATCATTAATGTCAAGCCCATAGCTTATACGATTAATATTACCATCGGTGAGTACTAAACCATGTAAACAGATCGAGCTTTTAGCTGTATTTGATACCTCCATTCGTGCACTTGACCCAAGACCTGTTCCAGTTATAATAAGAATCATAATTGCAGATGGTGTAAGAACAAGACCAATATTCATATAGTTACTTATATAGCATTGTGATTTAACTTCTTTCTTCCTCTCGTAATCTATTAAGAGTATATTGACTAGTACCATTGATCTTCTATATACAAAGTATTCATAGATGTATAAAACAACTGACTATAGATCTATGTTAATCTTGGTAACAGCGATATTTTTTGGTCTTATCCTGAATATTTATATTACTTTCTTGGTTCTGTCTGCCCTGTTAACTTAGCAATAAAGCTATAGCTGCAAACACTCTTTCATATTCTATGAGTTTATTTGAACGTGAGAGGACATCCGCAGAAACTATATTTTATGCTTCATACTTATATTTTCTAGGCCTAATCTTCAGAAACACATCTAAAGCAATCCAACTTCTTGAAAAAGGGAGAGGAAGGAGTCATGTCGCTATATGTAGGAACAATATATTAATATTGTAATGAATACTAGTCTATTGTAAAAATAATAAGGAAGTTCATTAGACATTACGAATGTCAATTCAATATCGAGATTTTGACAGGATAGTTTGCTGTTGGATCTGGATTAAACCTCGCTGTATCATACTCGTTATGAAAACTATTACTGTCAGAAATCATAAAATATTGAGAATCGTAATATGAAGGTATATTTTACCTTACGCTATTCCAATGTATGGTAAGTGATGTCATGACATTGAGTTCTGTAGCACTTGTCTGTTCATAGCGTAATTATACATAGATTGGTAACAAATTAGCAGTCAGAATGATTATTATTCTCGATCTATCAAACGGTTGTATTAATCTGTAATGAAAAATGCTGATCACTATAGAGAAAGTTACTGAAAATCTTATGTTGTAGTATATTGGTGTGTAATATCTTCATATCCTTCTAGTTGTTATATGATTATAATTACCAAATGAATGCAGCCAAATGAAACAGATAAATGGTTTTATTCAATTCTATATTATCTATACGATCTATATGCATCTGGCTGAAATACTAGATCAATTAAATTATCTTGTCACAGAATGAGAAAAACGCTTTTCTTCGTATCATTGTTATCATTGTGTAGTTGTACGGCGGATGAGATCTGATGAAGATGGTAAATTTTTGTCATACGTTAGGAGTGTTTTGAGGACCTGACTATGGAGAAATTAAAATTGTAGATAATATTTTCAATATTAATAATAACATTCCATTGATGAAAGTGAGAAACAACTATAACAACAACAACTATAACAATAACGACAACAACAATAGATAGATGTAGAGTGTATATAAAAATATGAAAAAGCATTCTCTAGTGCAAAATAAATTTGAAGTTCCAGGTACACTTATAGTAGTTGAAG
>JBEDUN010000075.1:0-49496 GCA_040414675.1 Nitrososphaeraceae archaeon
GCTAGAAAATTCCCCAATATGGTGAAGGAGATCTTCCTAAAGGCAACTCTGTATAACATGTTCAATCGAATGACATGACCATCAATCAGATAAAGCAAAATCCTATTAAATCATGCAACAGAGCATCATAATACAAATAACTGAAATACTATTCTCCATGTTGTTTATACAAAGTTGAATACCAGTTTATTCATTGAAAAAACTATAATCTTTATTATGCCGATACACGACCTAGTACCAGTGACAGATATTGCTATTTCATTTGTACACTTGATAACAAAACAAATGTAGCTATTATATGAACCTGATAGAGTATGTATATTTCTGAATTCAAATATCTGACCGGTGTGGTAGAGCAACATAATGGAATAAGTATTTCAGGAGTTCCACTCGTTAATTGGGTTACATAGTTTAGTTGTCTCTTTAAGTGTATTTGTATTATATCTACGAAAATCATAATTTTGAATATCTTAAATAAATGGTATTCTGTTCTGATTGTTCCTAGTATTTGTCATTATTAAAGTAACCAGAGAAACCATCGAAACCATCTTTATTCTTAATGCCTATCTCTGGGACTATGAGGTACAATGTATTTGATAAATTAGGCACTCTTTTTGCAGCTATTGCATCTTGTACCACTTTTCCTACCAAATTCTCATCATAGGTTTTTGTTACAGGAGTTATGGTGTTAACGTAAGAGCCGCCATACTTTGGCGGCTTGATATTTCGATATTGCTGTAGCTCTGAGAAGTATGTAGAATATTTTGTTAGCAGCAATTTTATTCTATCTTCTATTCCTTTCTTTGTTGGTTCTGACATTGTCATTGTATTCCAGTTCGAACCCCAAAACACAATATATACAACTGCATTTTGCATTACCTGTCCACCATGATCTTCTACCTTGATGTTATCTGTCGATGTTCCGCTTCCCCTCAAAGCAGGTGGTGCAACACATTCTGCTCTTATGTTTGACCAATAGGAATGGACATAAACGTCATCTCCAAGCAAAATATTTTCTTGTTCACAAACATCAGATATTTGGTCACCATGTCCACCTGCTACCACGATAAGGCCTTTGGCACCGTATGGTTGAGGAGGATCGGTCAGCGTTTCTACTATCTCATGCGACATAACGTTAGTAAATTCATGATAGTTTGTAAAACCATCTGTAATACTGAAATATCTTATATTACTGCTATTTTGACCGTAAGCGGGTGCTGCAGTAACCATAATTAGAACAAATGTTGCTACCATTAGAAACAATGTTTTGTTCATTTCTCATCCTAGCCCATGGTTGTTAAAATCTAATCTTATTTGATTATTTATATCCATTTGAACGAATTCAAAATTGTGACTATTAAAGCTGGTATCACAAGACGACAAATAGTTGGGGATTTACAACAATATACTTAATCATAATGTTTATTTTGTCTTGCTTTGTAACCATAACCATATTGTAGAAATACAAGTCACTTCTAATTCCTCAGGTAAAATACTAAAACAAATTTATTACAAACTAGATATATGTAAACCCTAAAGCTATTCAAGCTCAATCCTAGCAAAATCTGATGCTACTCTCATTAGCAGATAAAACCCTATGAAATCTGTCCCTTTTGTAATAACATAAGCCAAGCTTTGGTCTAACACAAATCTTAGTCTTAAATATAAATATTGTATGCAATATGCATCTGAGGAGAGCAAGAATTTTATGTAATAATAATGAGGAATTAATTTAAAGAATCAGTAAAACCATGTTATCAAGATAACTGACATGTTAGGAAAAATTATTGATACAAATAATTTAATTTTAAACAGATTTAAAGGACATTCACCATGCTTTATTGATACAAATAAACCTGTCTTTCTGACCAGTATTCTTGTATGTTCCATATTTGCCATTTTGGCTTGTGGCAATTTTGGTAATAGTAATACTAACAACATTAAGGACGCATTTGCTGTATCAGTAAGTGAAGGTAAGCAAAATCAACCACTACTACAACAAAATCTACAACCGAATATTGATGCAAAATCTATTTTCGAAACAAAGACTGCCATACTAGGAAATAATGTTAAAAATTTTATCATATTGATACCTAATGAAGCACATCATGGTAATGGTGAAGCTAAAGAGGTCAGATTCATAAATCAATCATTTTTGCCTCAAGAATCTGTTATCAACAAGGGAACACAGGTAATATGGTTTAGCGGCGATGTGAATCATTTACATAAAATCCTACTAAACGGCACATCAAAATCCTTTAGTCCAAATCCTTACAATAGTGGGGGATTTGTTGATAGCAGCTCATCTACTCCTGTAGTTTTTAATGATGTAGGTAAGTATGTGTACACTAGTCCAGATGTGAGCCCAGAAGCAGTAAGGAAAGGATTTGTTATGAAGGGGGAGATTAATGTTGTAGATCAGCCAAATAAATTGATGAAGACAACATCAAATACAAATAATCAAACTAATGGCTTGGCATCTGCAACTACGGCAACATCACAGAATGTCGACAAGACTAAAAGCACTAGTAACAATAACAATATACAAACAGTTGGTGTTTACATGATTCCTACCAAAAAAGCAGATACTTATCTTTCACAATTTAAAGAAAAAGGACTTGCAGTAGACACTACCTATTCTTTTAGAGATGTACGAGGTTTGGCAAGGGGAACTAATTCTCAACAAACACTCCTAGTATGGACTGCTGGTCCAAATATGAGCTTAGATAATGTACTTGCAGCATTAAAAGAGATAACACCAACATTACCGTACAAATAATCTACTTGACGAGGTCTTGACATGATTAAATTATTTTCAGGATTAGGATTCCTATTTTGTCTTCTGCTTATTCTGAATTTTGTCTTATTGTCATCATCATCTTCCTACAAAACGATGTTGGCTGAGGCACAAACGAAAAGTTCAGGTCTATTGAATCAAACACAGACTCAAAACAGCACAGGCACAGTAAGGAACACACCATTTACTTCCCCTTCATTGTCCTCGTTGCCTTCATCAACTTCATTTTTGCATTTTTGCATAATACCACTAGTTCTCTTAACAATGCCGATTCAAAGCCAATTTCTGTTGAAAAATATGATCAGTTAAAAAATTGCAATCCAGATACTAGTAAAATACCTACATCCATAGAATATCTCACTTATTTCAACTGTGGGCATGTAAGTGTTGACAGCAAGCAACAAGTAACGAGATCCTTTACCATAGTCGTTAAAGAAAATCAATCAATACCTATTGCGGATAATGGTCTAAAGTTCGACGGGGCATGGACCTTCAATGGTACAATTCCTGGGCCAACAATGAGGGTAACAGAAGGGGATTTGGTAAAGATAACTCTAATAAACAGTGTGGGAAACAACCACTCTCACTCTTTGCATTTACACTCTATTCACCCTGGGGATATGGATGGGGTTGAAGGTGATGGCGGTGCAGTAGCACCAGGTCATAATTATACCTATACATTTGTCGCCCAACCATACGGTGTCTATCCATATCATTGTCATGTTACTCCAATTGATCAACACATCAACAACGGTCTATATGGTGTTTTTATTATTGATCCAAAAGTTCCTCGTCCTACGATGAAAGAAATGGTGATGTTAATGAATGGTTATGACCTAGATTATGTAAAAGAAGGCGTGGGTCCAAACAGAATTCCTACACCTGAAGAGGTAAAAGATGATATGATGCCACAAGAATTTGAACGCGCAAATGAGGTTTATACGGTGAATGGTAAAGCATTTGATTATATGAATCATCCAATACAACTACAAAAGGGAGTTCCCTATCGAATCTACCTAGTTAACATGTTGGAATTCGACCAAATAAATAATTTCCATTTACATGGTAATCTGTTCAAATATTATCCAGGCGGCACATCCACAACACCTGCGTTTGTCAATGATATTGTTGCTTTAACTCAAGGTGATAGGGGCATATTGGAGTTTAAATATGATTTACCTGGCAGATACATGTTCCATTCTCATATAAATGAATTTTCAGAGTTGGGATGGATGGGATTTTTTGATGTGAGATAATTAGTCAACCAATAGCAATTTTGATGAATGGCACAATAAATTGAATAAAACAATAGACCATAACAGGTCATATTTTTGTCTTTCGCTATATGGATCGATTTGACTCAATAAATCGAAAGTTTTCTTCAAAATGCGAATAAATGATTAGTCGACGATGAGGCTGACATTAATACTGCACTACGCGAGATATTGGAATCAAATGGTTTCATTGTTAATTCATTTGAGCATCCTCGCCTTGATTCTGGGGAACACTTGCCATAATAGTTCTAGTAGGTGCCTCAATTGTTGTATCGATAACATTTTATGGTCATAGATCATTTGAAACCTTGTATCCATATTTTCCTATTTTCTTTCCATTCCATTTTGGACTAGGAGTAATATTCTTACTATTCATAATTTTCTTTGTAGCAAGATGGATTTTCTGGCCCTGGGGAGTAGGAAATTCACATCGTTTCCACTCACAATATCATGATAATGCATCAGGCATATTAAAAGAACGCTATGCCAAGGGAGAAATTACAAAAGAGCAATTTAAACAGATGATGCAGGATTTGAAGAGGGAAAAATGAAACTGTAATCTCAAAAAACAATCACAGGACAGATTCAATAGGTCAGGATATTCTATTATGGTTGGTTATTTCAACCAACGATGGTCTCTGTCACGTTAAATAACTCTATCCAGAACAGCCTATGTGGTATTGCAAGTATAAATGCTATAAAAAGCAGTTTTGGATAAAGATTGTGAAACTTTTATACCAATTAGCATGTATTCTCTAAAATAAGCTTGTGCTCTTTTGTTAACAAGATAAAGGTATTGAAGCCAAACAAGAATTCATTTTATTGCTCTTCTACTCTTTAGATTAAAAGTCATTTCTTGAGTCATCTTATTACAATTTATAATAAAATCTAAAATGAGCTCAAGTTCGTCGTCGGTATACTGTGAATAGAGATTTCTTGATGATTGTCTTATGGGTTCAAAAATTGGGCCCATCTTAATCATCGCTTTGTCTAGGAGAGGATCTACATATATTAGTCGTCGATCATTTGGATCTCTCTTTCTATTCACATAGCCAGCTTTTTCTAAACGATCTACAACACCTGTTATTGCACCGGTAGAAAGACCCGTTTCCTCAGCCAACTGACTAGCAGTCATGGGAGATTTAGTTCTGATAATTATATCTAGACATTTATGGTCAGTAGGATTAAGCCCAAGTAGTTCACCAATAAAATGATGAAATAGAACGGTCCTGCTGCTTAACTCGCGTGTCTGATTTTCAAGAGCGTCTAATAACTCTGAATGTTTTCGTATTTTATCCTTTTCTCTTTCTAACAAATACCACCTAAAATGTTATATTAGACTATAAAACGTTTGTGTAGTATATATCTAAGATGGTAGATGTCTTACGAGGCAAACTATTTATATTGTAAAATAGATATGCAACTTATGTCATCATTAAAAAGTGATAACAACAAAAAAGTAGAGTTTGTCTTTCCAAGACAAGGAACAAAATTCGATACGTATCTTCCAAAAGTAAAGCCCTCAGATTTTTTTGGCCTATTTACCACAGACGTAGATGGTATTGGTGAATGGTTTAAGCAATACAAGGTAGATTCAATAGAGTTATGGATTAATGGTATAATCGAGACTGAGGAAATAACGAGGCTATTCGTGGGCACTAAAGAGGAAGACAGAGGATTAAGAGTTGTTTTAAGGCCGATGTCTGAAATGACTGAAGGGAATAAAAATAAGGTGGATTGATTCAGGAATATGGATTTGTCATCTGACGAATCTGCAATCCAAACTTGTTCTCGAGAAATACCTACAGGTTTATCAAATCCATCAGGATATTTGGTGTGAAGAGTTTGAGAAAGTTAAAGCTGCAAGTGCGAATGTCCATAGATGGCTACATCGCAGGGCCTAATGGTGAGATGGACTGGATGATTTGGGACTTGGATGATAAGATCAAAAATCATATATCTGAGATAACTAAATCAGTCGACACAATTATTTTAGGGCGAAAAATGACAGATGGTTTCATTTCATATTGGTCAGAAGTTATGACTAATCCTGATGACCCATTTTACGCATTTGCCAAAAAGATGATAGAAATACCAAAAGTTGTTTTTACAAAAACGCTAAAAGTATCAAAGTGGGTGAATACTGAGATTGCTACAGGCGACCTTACGGACGAGATCATGAAGCTAAAAAGTAAAAGTGGTAAGGACATTATGGTATATGGTGGTGCTACATTTGATTCTTCCTTAATTAAAGCAGGACTAATTGACGAATTTCATTTGTTAATCGATCCTGCCGCCATTGGAAGCGGCATGGCAATATTCAAAGATTTGAAAGAGGTCCAAAAATTCACCATGATAAAATCTACACCATTTGGCTCTGGAATAGTTGAGCTTCGCCTTGAGCCTAAAAGAAACTAAAATGAAAGAAAGAAAGAATAAAGTAACGTTACCATTTTATTAACACAATCGATGAATGAGGCTGAAATAACAAAAAATAAGGCTTTCTAAACTGCTGCTTTTCTATAGTTCAAAAAAGCTAAAGGGATTATGGATCACTCCAATTAAAAGGAATATGCTTACTTGATCTTCCTTTTCTTGCACATTTAAAGCCCATTGGTTATCAATTCACAGTGTAAATCTACACATTATCCACGATTCCCTGGTGCTCACGATTAGATGTCTCGACACCCGAGAAATTTCGCAGTTTTATAAAATGAAAATAGTCTAGCTAAGGTGGCTGGACTAATAAAATAGGTCTATGACTTGACATGATTTGTCTGTAGTATACGCAACAACGGTTCTTCGAGGGCCAAGATTCAGACTAGACAAATTCCTGGAACTGCAACTTTTTTTTGAATACGTAGGAAGATGTCATTATACTGGAAGAATGCTCCGAAAATTTAGATGGAAAGTCAGGGTTTTATATCGTTCCTTGATATCCTCGGTAGATTCAAAATATGATAAAATACGAGGACAAGGCTATCAGCAATTACTCGATAAAGTCGTGCTGATATCAGTATGTAAGTTAAAGTTACTCATATTATAACATTGCCAATTTCAAACTTTGAATATTGACAAAATATAAAAATGACCATACCATCAACCATAACCTAATCAATGCAAGAAAGTAGCACTGGATGTGCTTCAGTTAATGGTCTGAATATGTATTATGAAATACATGGTAGTGGAGCGCCGTTGGTATTAATTCATGGTGCAGGCTCTACAATTCAAACTTCATTTGGACGAGTGCTTCATTCCTTTGCAAAAGAAAGACAAGTCATTGCCGTCGAACTGCAAGGACATGGACATACTCCTGATACAAATCGACCATGGACGTTTGAACAAGAAGCAGATGATGTTGCAGCGCTTTTGAAATATTTAAAAATTGAAAGGGCCGACTTTTTTGGTTTTAGTAATGGTGGAAACACATCAATGCAAATTGCAATCCGGTATCCGAATTTAATGCGAAAATTAGTTTTAGGTTCAACGTTTTTTAAAAGAGATGGGTTGTATCTGAACTTTTGGGAATCTTTGAATCATTCAACGTTAAGTGATATGCCACAACAATTGAAAGATGCTTACACAAAAGTAGCACCTGACCCTGGAGGTTTGTCTAAGATGTATGAGAAGGATAAAAAAAGAATGTTAGAGTTTGAGGATTGGAAAGTAGAAGATATTCATTCTATTAATGCGTCTACACTTATCATAATCGGCGATGAAGATGTTGTTCGTCCTGAACATGCCGTTGAAATGTTTAGACTGTTTCCCCATGCGCGGCTTTCAATACTTCCTGGGGCACATGGAGCGTATATCGGTGAAGTAGCATCAGGAATGAAACACAGTAAGATCTCTGACTTGGCTATTTCAATAATAGAAGAATTTCTAAACGAATCTATGCCTGAAAAGAATGGATAAATACAAATATCCTCATTTGATAATAAAAATACTAGCTAATTAGATGACCTCGCTTCCAGTTGATTGCAGAAGATGCAAGACTCATTCATATGTAAATGTATCGTCGTTGTTGGTAAGTTTAATTAACAAGTTGCATAATAAGTGCACAATTGTTAATGTTAGGTTCTCGCTTTCGAAAGTCACCTCCTAGCATTTGTTATAATCTTCTTCATAGTAACAATGCTAAGGTCAGCTGGCTCAATTAAGATCCATTTTGAAATCTCTTTTACAAAGATAATAAAAATAGGCTGACGATGCCTGAGAGACATGCTATGAAGCAAAGCCTAGACCTGCCCGAGATAATATCATGTGATATGATGTGAATGTTGTGCACATTGCGATCAGAAAAGTCAAGCTGAGAGAAAAACTGTGTTAATTCCGTTGTCTTGCTTTAGATCCGCTTTTCATTTATACTTGTCCAAGAGATAGGAAAGTGAGAGCAAATTGATGGATGACTTCACTACTGCCGAGATCCAGACTGGCGAGACGAGCATCTTTGTGCGCACTAAAGGATCCGGGCCGCCGATCCTCTTGCTACACGGCTTTCCTCAGACTCACTTGATGTGGCGAAGCGTAGCACCATTGCTTGCGCACCACTTTACAGTCGTCTGCGCCGATCTGCGCGGCTACGGACGTAGCGGCTGCCCATCGTCGACTAGCAACCACGCGCACTATACAAAGCGAGCGATGGCGCAAGACATGGTGACCATGATGGAACAGCTTGGATTTACACACTTCTCTGTAGTTGGGCATGATCGTGGTGGTCGTGTAGCTTATCGCATGGCTCTAGACTATACCACTCGTGTTGATCGGCTAGCTGTTCTTGATGTCTTGCCAACAGAAACAGTCTGGGAGCGCGCCGATGCAAGGTTAATGCTTGCTTATTGGCCTTGGTCCCTGCTAGCTCAGCCTGAACCACTTCCAGAGCGTATCCTTACGACGATCCCCGAAGCTATAGTTGACGATGCGCTAGGTGCATGGGGCTCTCCCTCAACTGTTTTTACTCAAGAGGTCCGTGATGCCTATATTCGGGCTCTTCGAGATCCTCATCATGCACACGCCATATGTGAGGAGTATCGAGCCGCAGCAACCATCGATCGTGAACATGACACGGTGGACCGTGCGAGCAGGCGTCGGATCACTTGTCCTATTTTAGCCATGTGGAGTGCTCTTGGACCACTTGCGACATGGTATGTCAATGAGGGTGGCCCCATCGCGCTTTTGCGAGTCTGGTGTGATGATGTTCAAGGATTGGCAATCAATGCTGGGCACTTTTTTCCTGAAGAAGCCCCCGAACCAGTAGTTGACGCTCTCAATCACTTTTTAGACACCGCTTAATCGAGTCCTGTCGTAAGAACAGATCTTCATTAAGTCTGAAAGACATTACCGATGTTAGAGGGGATACGCGCATTTATCACAAACTCCTCAGGTGTCAGTCCGAAATTTCTAGTTATCCAAGAACAATAGTTCGATCTTACAGAACGCTAATGCTGCTACTGTCATTTAATTTAGTCATCCTTTAGTTACTTTCAAATTCTTGCTGCAGGCAAGCATAGAATTTTAATATCTAGATATTGTTTTAGGTTTGAATTAACATAGTTAATCTATATTTTTGAATATGATTTGATTATTCATCATTATCCCTATGATACATAGACAACAACACGTTTTAGAATCCTCCTACAGATGTGAAGAATGTGGCAAATCATTTTGTAGTCGAGGAGAACTTGACGACCATATTCATCAAATCCACGGAATCTAATGTGACATGACACAATAGTAATTCGATCATTATTCAGGGGTTGAATATTCAAGAATCTAAATAAGAATTTTGGATTAGAAATATACAACATAGTAAAGCTATTTCAACTGCTAACAATAGATTAATAGTAGATATGAACTGCACCTCACTTCGTTGAGAGATAATAAAGAACTGATTAAATCATTTATAGAGGAAGTTTTTAACAAACATGATCTCACTGCTATTGACAAATATCTTGTGGTAAACTTACTTAATGGCTCTGGAAAAACTCCAGAATCATTTAAAAAAATTCTTGAATGCACTCTTTTCTGGTTTTCCAGACCTACATGTAAACATAGAACATATACTTGCTGAAAATGATTTAGTTTTAGTATTTCTTAATTTTACTGGAACGCATAGAGGACAGTATGAAGGATTACCAGCTACGAACAAGTCAGTGATAAACAGATCTGCTGATCTTTATAGGATAGAAAATAACAAAATTGTAGAACACTGGGATGTAGTGGACCGATTGGATCTCTTAGAGAAGATAGGAGCGATCACTTTTAAAATAGCTACCAAAGTCTAAAACAATAGGCATGTATACCCATTATTCTTTGGTTTCTTCTACTTTACCTAATGCTCTAGATAAATAGATCTACATAATAGCAAACAAGAAAGCTTTTATAATTACTATTTAATTAGTCGATAGAACCTTAAATTATGCTATATGACAAACTGGCATGAAAGTCCACTAATGATGGTCAAGAGTGCTGATCCGCTAAAAGATGACGGTGCAAGTTTAAAGAAAATGCTTGCTGAAATGAAAGCTCTCATAGCTAATGGTGAATATGCACTAAAATCTGTAACCGAGTGCAACGATCAGATCTTTGTATTTCTGATTAGTGAATCTGAATTAAAAAAATCTAAAACTAGGACTACTACTGCCCCTGCATTATCATAAGATCATAAATCAAAGATAATACAAGAACCAAATAGTTAGGCAGCTGGAGATACATACATTAAAATTATTATAAAGAATGACAGCAACTATCAGGAGTTAATGGCTTTATTAAGATCAAGGACATTAAGTGTATCGATAAACTGTAAACCTAAAACAATATATGAATTTGTTCTAAATTTAGAGAATTTTCCAATATGGGCTAAAATGGCTTGTCGTTCGATTAAGCTTTTGGATGGAGAATGGATTGCAGAAACTCCTCAAGGGCAAGCCAAAGTTAGGATAGTGGAAAGAAATGATCTTGGCATTTTGGATCACTATGTCAGGCTATTATCTTCTCCTAACATAGATGAGGAGGTGTTCGTTCCTATGCGTATTGTGCAGAATGGCGACGGAAGTGAGGTCGTATTCACAGTATATCAGTTAGAAGGTATGTCGGAGGAGAAATATGCTGAGGATCTAAGAATGGTGGAACAAGATTTGCAAAATTTGAAAAGTATTATTGAGAATATTCCCACCTAGTAATATCTAGAGTTTAGAAAATATTAAAAAATACTAATGAAGTAGAATAAGACCCTATATAAGAAATGGTTTGTCTGACTATTATAACGTTACTAAGTCTCTAGCTTCATTATATGGAGATTGGTCTGCTCTGATAGTGTCTGGATCTGTTCCAAGTTTTATAGAAAGTTGTAATGCCAAATGCTGACCATAAAGGAGTTGAGCCAGCCAAACAAATTCTTGAGGGATATCATCAAAGCCTGATGTATCTTCGTTTATTTCAATGACTTCGCTACCTATAGCCTCTGCATAATTTAATAGACTTTCCTTTCTTGGTTGCGTTGCGGATGTGAAAGCTAATATGCTGGTTTGTTTGTCTATTGTAACCTTAGGACCATGTAAAAACTGCTCTAGTCCAAAGCTTCTAACTGGCAAGTAGCAAGTTTCAGAGATTTTAAGTGCAACTTCATGAGCTACTGCTTCTCTTATCAAATCTCCAATAATCACAAAGTTTGTAACATATGTAGGTAGTCTCTGAACCATAATTGGAAGTTTAATGTTATCTATTGTAGTCCTGAATCTTTTAATTATTTCGTTATCAAATAATCCTATCCATTGTATAATTCTTGTAATTGCCGATGTAAGTGATATTGTAAATGCTCCACAATTCTCTTGAGGACATGTCTCAATTCTGATATCCGCATAACTATTGTTTGGACTTCCAAATCCAGTAACAAGAATAGTTATAGCTCTAGATTTCTTTGCAACTTCTAATGCTTGAATACTGAAGGTTTTTGTTCCACGGTGAGAGAAAACTATGAATATATCATTAGCAGTAAGGTAATGCGGCGATCCAACAAAGTCGTAACTTTGTATTGATATGCAATGCAATTAGGGTTAATATATTCTCTCCAAAGAAATTCGCTAATTCTTGCAGCCCAATAACTACTACCAATTCCAACAAATACGACTCTTCTCTTATCAGAATTGATTGTGTATACAGCAGATGGCAAATTTGAATGTAGTAGAATCCTTTTCAATTCTTTCAATTGATTTAACACATTTGTTTCATAAAGCGAGACCATAATGAATTCGAATTATTGAATATATTGATATTTGATATATCTTGTTATCTATCACAGCTACGATCTAGGACCATTTATTCCCTTTTTCCCCATCTAATTTTGGGCCTATAATAGATGACATCTAATTGCAGAAGATGATATAAGTAATGACACTATGTAACAATAAAAATAAGGAGGACTGACTCAATATGAATTCATCGAATTGCCAAGCAATCTGAACATCTTCTCAACAAGATATTGATAGTTGGAACGCAGATAATGGATAAGCATTTGCTTCACCTCACCTCGAGGATAGTGATTATGTTGGATTTAATGACATGTAACTTGATCGTCAAAATTTTGATTCAAAAGATCATGGAAGAGATTAGAATGCAGTTCTAAATGCTACACAATCGTAAAAACAACGGTGAATGTTATCTTTACTATTTGTTAATTAGTCAAGATGCTACATCATTATCATTAAGCTTAGCTTAATACTGCATCTACTTCCATCTCAACTAGGAGTCGAGGATCGATTAATCGGCTTACCTCTACTAATGTTGCAGCTGGCCTAATCTCTTTAAAGTATTCTGAGTGAGCCTGTCCTATTTTTTCCCAATTATTAATATCGGTTACATACATCCTGGTTCGAACAACATCTTTAAGATGAGCGCCTATCGTTTCTAACGCAATTTGGATATTTTTTATAATCTGGATAGTCTGTAAATATGGATTATCTATTCCTATAATGCATCCTTGTTTGTTAGTTGCAGTTGTGCCTGATACAAATACAAAATCTCCAACTCTTACAGCTCGTGAATAGCCCACTACAGATTCCCAATGCGTTCCTGAAGAAATATTCTTTCTTTGCATAATCTATTCTAGAATGATTTGTTAAGCATATAGAGGATATATCTGATAAAGACTATTTGCTCAACGCTATCGTTTCAAACACAACATTTTGTTACTACCCTTCTGAAATTCAAACTGAACCATCATTATTTCATGTTCTATGCCTAGTTTTTCTAAAGAAGACAGTAGTTCTGTAAATTGTTTGTATTGTTGTGAAATCATTCCCTGTTGTAGTGGATATATCCTTACCTCTTTATTACTAACTCTAAATAATTCTAATATAGAAGATAAACGAAATTCAAAATCGAATTTATCTACATATGTAAATAGGAAATGACCACTCAACACCAGATCAAAGCTTCTGTCATCAAATGGCAAATTTGGCAGTGTTGCTCTTACATATCGATTTTCTGAAATTCCTTTACAATAATCCGACATGAATCTACTTTCGCTAGCTAGCTTTGGGACTGCTACAGAACCCGTACAGCTATCATTAGCCCAGCGAATTAGGAAAGCTGTATATTTTTATACAATCGAGAATTTATCAACTGACGGAAAGCCGTCACCAGAGCTAAGACTTGTCTAGTGGTTCTGTGGCTACAAAAGGCGGACCTTGGTCTTGCTGGTTCTGGTTCTGTGTATGGCTAAGGATATCTGGAATTGTAGACTTAGATGTTTCGATTACGGGACTAGAGCCGCCATTGTCTGCAGCACCACCGCTACTGCCAGAGGAAGGACTACCAGAATCAGGACTAGAACTAGAATCCTTCTCTTTGTTAGAATCACTACCTGAGCTAGAGTCATGACTGTCTTTTTTCCTTTTTCGCAATAGTCAACCATGACATACTTGGGTGAAGAGAAACGATAACGAGCAGACATGCCATACTGCAGGACGTTCGAAGAAGCTTTTACAATCTAGTATTAAAAACGTAGAATAATCTCCGTAGTAGTCACCACCACCAAGTAATTGACCTATCATACACCACCCTTATGAAATTGTCCCCATATGTGCTCGGAACACAGTACGGTTGTCCTTTAAGGTATTTAGTAATTCATAGCACATTTCTTGTGTGATGTGCAGAACTAAGGCAGAATAGAGGCTAAAAATCAAGTGATTGAGAGGCATAACTTTTCCCTATAAAATCCTATACAAGACTAAATCAAAAAGGCAGTGGAATTGCTGTCACCATCAATAACCGACAACACCACCACCCTTTGCAATATTTGACGAGGTTTGGTTATGTATGCAATAGTTGCCAGCCAAAGCATTTAACACACTCTAAAGTACTTGATGTAGATGACAATTCCAGTACAATAATATGGCTAAAACTAAATGCGGCTAGTAGATAGCGTTATGACTCCGCAGCAGCAGATATTTGGAGAACAATTACCTATAAAGAATATAGATAATAATAAACAACAATCCTCTTTCAAATTATATTGAAAGGTGGAGCTCCTGCTGCCAATGCCATGTAGAAAATAGCAGGTCGGGTCACTACCCCGTGAATCCTGGGCTAATCTATTTTCTCTTTACTTCATATTACTAAAGGCTAGATAATACGCTTTTTCAATAGGTAATCAATAAATCTATACTCGACTAGATTTAACACAAGCCAGTACATGGACAACACATGCAGATAAGGAGTTAGTTAGATAGAGAGTTTAGAAGCGTAGTAGGGGATTTTACTAGAAGGTATGTGCGTAATCCGTTTCGCAAATCATATACTGCAGGCACGTCTAGGTCTAATAGTAAATTATTCAGACATAAGAAAAGGTGGTAGGTATGTAAGTTGCTGTCACCACCACAGTAAACCCAGCAACACTATCTATCACCTCAAACCTTTTGTCTGGTATTGGAGTCGCTATTCGAGAGAGCCATGCTAGCGATATTAGATACTTTACAGACTTTGAAGATATGAAGATAAGTGTTGTAGGTACATCATATCACAATGTAACACTTCTAGCGGCGGCAAAGACAAACAAGCTAGTCAACGTCGTTTAACCTGTACCAGCAAATAGCACAGCAGCAATCACCAGGTAGATAGATAAGTCATGACTCATTTAATCGCGAACTTTGAAAAATGCCAGTAATGATATACACAATATTTTTGATATGGACCTCAGTTACTCTCCCAGATATTGCTCTGACATTAACAACCGCTGTGGACACCGACTAGACCAAGGCAAGAGTTGGGAAATCGTGACCTAGTCGATAGGTAGATTATGTGAAGACTATATCTGGCCAGTCCACAACGGTGATATTATCATTCATACTTTGGTAAAAACTACTTATCTTTGTATGGCTAATTCTCTGTCTGGAAAACTTCAAAATCAAATTCAAATCAAATCAATGACCGCTGTAAATCCAGCCGTCTTAGGGGGACAAATACTCCTACCTATGACACAACAGGCTGGATTCTTTTATCGGTCAATGACTTGTGTCGAACGAGCGAGTGTTCAGTAGAACATTCGATTATCTTCTTAATAACGGTTGGATAACAAAGGTAATCTACTAGTCTAAAAATTTACTTTAGCCTAGCAATAGACAGACTTATTAAAATTGAATGAGGAGACAAATCTATGACAATTTATTCATGCACACTATGCGGAGAACAGTTAGCCGATAGCTCAATGAATTCCGCTGAATTGAATAATATGGTATGTGAGCATGTCTATCGGGTACATAGAGATACCGACCCAAGGCAGGTCTTAAACTGCATAAAGTCTGAGGATTAGCCCTTTGTCAGTCACATAGCAGGCAGCGGCAACTCTAACCTCATGACACAATACACCACCACGCCATGACATCACCGGTGTGTACAACGCCCGTCCGGAGCGAGCGCAAAATATCCTTGGCTAGATAATATTTAATTAAAGAATTTAGAAATGATGCTGAGTTCGAGCTCAAAAACTTGACGATTGTCTGGACATGTGATAAGGATAGTTTTGTCTACTAAATATACAACCAATGTTGTAGGGACAATTCAAATCATTTTTATAATAAAATGTTCTGCTCTCTCTAGAGACCTTAAATACGATACTCTTAATCGATTCAAGTGATGGGACATTAAGAATAGTATATTCTGTCTGTAAAGACTGTAAGAAGGAGATTAGAAATGATGATAGAACGTCATATTGTGGAATTTTCTATTTTGACAAATCTGTCTTCTACACAATTAATAGGTTATATAGAATTTGCAGTATTAATCAATATTAATGCTTATAGCTACCAAAGAATTATGAAAAGAATGTATGAAGAAATGGAAAACTATTTATTTTACATTCCAAATAGTTATCAAAATGAGTTTATTTTTGCAGTATTCTTTTGTGCAAATATATCAATAGTCAATTCAATATTAAGAAGATTAGAATCTTATGACGGAGTTAAGGAAGTAAAGGACTTTATAGGAACTAGTCGTGTATATCATCAAGATTGGTTAATGAAAGAGGTAGACAAAAGAATTAACTAACGTATTTTGTTATCATTAACTCTAACTTCGTAATCATCATCAACTACACCGCCACCACTGTGTAGAAACTCAATACGTGAGAAACTCATAATACGTGAAATATCTATATATTACAAATTACTAGCTTTCAGGAAAGACTCTGCAATTTTGGCTTAATCAACTACATGCAAAACTATAAGACTTATGCTGGCATTTATTTGATTCTAACCTACTGATAGAAAAAATAGGAATATTGTGATTTAGATTTACTTTCGTATGTGATTTTAGCTCGCTCGCTGATCGTCCTCTCTTTACCAAGATCTAGAAGGTCCAAGAGGCATCGAACCTACATGACCAGCAAATCCTCTTATATTGCCTTCACCATTTCCTCCAGAAAATGTTCCCATCCTGCCTTTACCATTCATCATGAAATGTCCCATACCTCCACCAAAGAATGGTGTCAATACTTGCTTATACAGAATTTTACCATTTCCAGGATCCACTATAACAGCATAGCTTGTGTTATTGGTATTGTTTTTCACATGTATGTCATATACCAAGTATCCGTCTAATGGGCGTATAAGTCCTAATGTAGCTGATGTGTTTGGACCTACTGACTTTTGAGCTGTATCTATGGCATTGCTTAGACTAGCCTTTACTTTTGATGATAAAGCCTCACTTATTGTATTTCTAAGCGGTATGGATCCTGTAATGTTCGGTAAGCGTGGACTATTTGATATGCTATTTGCTTGATTTGGACTGTTTGGTGTTGCTACGCCTGTGGTAGCATTTCTGGATGTTGTGTTAACGCCTTGTGCTAAGACTCCAGAGCTGATTGTTGCTGTCAAGAGTATTACCGCAGCAGCAACAATTGTGCCAGATATTAGTAGCTTTGTCAGCTTCGTATTTTTTGTAGTTATCATTGCAATTATACCATGATTGATTTATCATTATAACCATTGTTTACCTATGAGATGTAACATAGTTACCTGACGACCACTATGATTGAGTGATAACCAGTTTGTTGTCAATATTCTTACCGTATCTTCCAATTTCAAACTTCAATTCAAAATGTTGTGTCCTCTCTAATGTATGCTCATACAAATCTTATCCAGTAAGTATTGTTTGAATCTGCTATAACCTTCATTATTCTTCTACAAGTATTATTGTTTGAGCTAGCTTTAAAAATAAACTGATAATATGACGATAAACAATCCATGTTGCCGCATCGATACTCTGTCCATTTAACTAAGTAGTAGTTAACATTTCGGACAATTTTGTATATTTTTACCAGTATTATGCAGCAATACTTGTGAAGAAATTAAATACTATGTATCGCAATATTATGAAAATAGTGATAAAATATGTCTAAAAATAACACTAGGCAGCAACAACGATCCTCATTTCGTAACTATCAATACTTGTTCATAGCTGCAGCTGTTGCTACTGCAATAGCTGGAATAGTACATTTGTACATGCCACTCACGCACACTAGAATGCTTGGAAATATGCCAGTAGCGACATTCTTTCTTGCTTCCGGAATTGCACAGATTTTCTGGGTATTGCCTATGATAAAAAGATGGGGTAGAATCTGGTATTATATAGGAATTGCAGGAAATGTAGGCTTTATAATACTGTATGTAGTTACGCGATTCCCTGGCAATCCTGTTAATGGAAGAGGAGGAGATGTTGATGCAGTAGATATGATATGTGAACTAGCACAAGTAGCCTATATAGCGATAACCGCTGTAATACTGGCCAAAGAAAGAAGTATCAAAATAGTTGATAAAGAACAGCTAAGATGAACAGATAATGACTAGTGATGGTCTATTTTTATTTTCTTTTTTCCCAATCAATCGCGTTATACTGCTATAAGAAGAGAAAACACAGATCGAATGAAAAATTGTAATATTATGTGATAATGGATGGACTAATACAAGTAAAAGCGAATCAAACAACAAAGCATTGAATATGTTAAGCTCAAAAACAAAATATGATTGTAAGTCAAAAGACAAGATAGATGCAATTGATCTAGAGATCGTGCGATGTCTTTCTAGAGATTGTAGGGCATCATATCGGGATATTTCTACAGTAGTTAGCATAACTCCAAATGCTATCAAGGAAAGAATCAATAAGTTGGTTTGTAATGGCATAATACAAAGTTTTATAGTAAATGTAAATCCAGGTTTATTCGGATATGAAAAAGAATGTCTGTTAACTGTAAAGCATTCCTACACAAAAACAACAAAAACAATTAATGATGACGATATTATCAAACAGCTAAACCTACTAGGAGATGTAAGAGTGTATGCTAAACAGTTACAGAGAAGTGCTTTATTTGCAATATCACTTAAACCTGAAGCAGAAGATAAAATTGGACTTGTAGTTGATTTGCTAAAACAATCTGAACTTTTTGCAGAGTTTGCATTTATGAGCTATAGGCCAATATCAATAAAAGTGCATAGTTCTGATTTTAAAATTATAAAATCATTGTTATCAAATCCTAGAATGCGAGTCGAAGATATTGCAAAGGAAACTGTTCTTTCTACTAAGACTGTGACAAGAAGACTGGAAAAATTAAGAGAAAATCACATAGTTGAATTTGGTATTATCAAGAATATGTCTTCTATGCAACTAGCAGGTTATATTGAATTTGCTGTCATGATCCATATAGAAGATCCCTTTCTTTATCAGTCTCTAATAGAGAAAATTTATCAAGAATTGCAAGAATACTTGTTTGTTATACCGCATGCTAATCAAAAAGAAGGGATCTTTTTGATTTTCTTTTGCCCAAATATACCCATAGTTGATTTGATATTGACAAAACTAGAATCTTATCAAGGAGTAAACGGAATGGAGACATTTATTACAACTAAGTTGATGTATTATCAAGATTGGCTAAAAAGAGCAGTTGATAAAAGACTGAGTTTAGAAGAAGAACAACAACAACGGCAATTAGTAACTCAATAAAACAAGTTCATAGACTTATGTACAATAATAATATGATATAATATAATTTTAGAAACTTTGATCCTGTGGTTTGTAGACGTTCAATTACAGTCATACTATTTTTGGTTTACTTCTACTGTCTGTTTTGTATACATAAAAATCTAAAAGAAGACAGAGTGTTACAAAAAATATGCTAAAATGCAGCATGACTTGCACTATGCCTAAATCAATTTATTCCTATATGATAGTAATAATATGTCATCAAAAATATCAGAAATAAAAGTGGTATTTAATGGATTACAAACCTTGTATGAAACATATTTGCCAAAAGCCGACCCTATTCTAGTGCATGATTTATTATTACGAGAAAAGAAAAATCCCAAGGCCGCACCATTTTATATGGTAGAGGTATTTACAAAACCAGGAACAAATTCACAAGCTAAAAGAGAATTAATATTTAACAAGACTGGCATGATTCCTGCAATATATGATAACGGTACGCATTATGTTGCTAATCACAGACTAACTTCAGAAATGTTAGAACAAATATGTAAAGATGAGGATGTTATAGAAGTTACTGGAGAATACGCTGGTGGTATTGGCGGATGGGGTGCCTCACATGAACATCTAGAGCATAGGAATAGATACGAGGAAGATGATGCATTATTGTCCTCCTCTTCTTTATTAAAACAGAACCAACAACAAGAACAAGAACTATTTGTGAAACAACGGCCAGTCAAAAAAGGTACAACAATTCAAGAGAAAAGTAAATACATCAGAAATCCTTTAAATAAAAATAACTACAAGCCAATAATTTATACTGTTATAGGAATAGGAACACTGTGTGTAATTGCATTAGCTGGATTCATTATAAGTGGAGGCTTATTTCCCAATGTTAATACGAATACAGTATCACTATCGCCTTCATCAGATACGCAACTGGTGTTGGGTGATATATATGGCCATGTATCAGGACCATCCGGATTACCAGCTATAGGAGCAACAGTATTAGCTGCTGAGCAACAAACTGGTCATACTGTAAATTCTATTATCTCCATAGATGGTAATTACAATTTCGAAGTACCCGCAGGAAACTATAACATCCTAGTTGTTTTTCCGGACGGAAGTCATAAGACTATAAATAGCTTTGAAGTACAATCAGGAATTGCAGAAAATCTTGACCTTACATACTAGGTAGGATTATAACATATCTGGTACACAGTATGATGGCAACTATAGAAAGAGTCGAACAAAAAGACTTTGGCTTATATTCATCGCCAGGTAGTAGCTAGTCAAACACCAATATTGTATTCAATCCAATCACTAACCATACCTGATATGGGATTGCCAACAATAATGGAATGAATAAATGGATGCAAATGGAAAAAGAATAGATGAATCAATGCACTTTGCAAAGGAAATGCTAAAGATTTATAATATAAACAAGGCTCTTTCAAATTAGAAAAAGAAAGAGAACAGAAAATCAACCATTCTACAGGGGCTTTATGACTCCGGGGCAAAGAGGTCTTGTCCAAGCCATCTAAAATTGTCTTGCGACATGGGAGTAGACAATATTAGCATCATTTACATCTCCTTTGCCAGTGAACTTGGATATCATTGGTAAGGATAATCTGGAAGTATGCGAATCACTTTTTCCGAGGCATTGTTTGGGTTGCAGCCCGTAAGTAGAATCTGACCTATGGCCTTGTTTCCAGTCGTACTTGTCTGTATCATTGGTCTGGGGCCGCTGTTGCTACTGACTGTAGCCACTGTACTGGATTTATGTAATCTTATTAGGTGTGATCCCATATTCAACCCATGCTGTGATTGCAGTTGCCATGTCAAAGTGGCTTAGACCGTATCCACTATCACAGTAGTATGCGCCGTGGAACATGAATAGTCATACAATTGATTGCATATGACACTCCCATTTGTTTGACTACATCTGCCTAATAAGGAAGTGGATCAGTGAGTACCATTAATTGATCATAGACTCCAAGATACATGATAAGCTTGCGGCTATGTACTTGGAACTTGCTTAGATCAGGATTTGTAGCGTCGAAGATACTATATATTGGGAGGAGAAATCGCAAATACAGATGGAAAAATAATGTATTGAGACTAAAAAGAAATTACCCTAACTAATTCTTATATCTTTTAGAATGCCGTATTAGAAGTATCTATGTTGATGTTAATATGGTTACTAAGATAAAACCCCAAGAAGCTAGAGTGGATTTTTCATTCAAGAGAGAAGTGTTCTTCATTATTGCTGGTGGTATAATGGGGGCATTGGTTATGGCAATTCCCTTTACTTTCTTTTCTCCTGAGGGGATATCTAGAGCATATGACCTTACGTGGGTAGTATTTGGCCATATAGTTGGAGTTCATTCGTCTATCTCATCTGCCATTATTGCTGGAATGACTATTCATATAGTAGTGGGAATCTCAATTGGAATAGTATCTGGTGTATTTCTATACAAAACTAACCTTTTGAATATAAGCAAACCATCAAATGGTTTGAGATATGGATTGTTTGTGGGTGTACTTGTATATCTAATCTTTTCTATTCCTGTATCACGCTTTGTTCTAAATCCAGAATTTAGGCATGACTTAGTTGGTAGTGATAATAAAATTAACAAAAGCAATAATGACAATAATGATAATAGCTATAACAACAACACCAATAATAATAGTAATAATATAATATTGTCGAATTTTCAAATCACTTCTATCCTATATCCTATTTCGATCAATCTTTTGTTCGGAATTACATTGGGTCTGTTTTCTTCTTTCTTATCAATCAAGTTTGGCGCTAGATACCGATGTCCTAGCTGTGATATATCATTTTCAAGAATTGATGTTCTACAAACTCATTTACTATTTGTACATTCCGCTAATGATGATCAGAACCAGCAGCAGATTACAAATAGGAAAAGAATAGTTATATTGGGAGGAGGTTTTGGAGGAGTAACTGTACTAAAAAAACTTCAAAATCATTTTCAAACTGATGTAGATATAGATATAACAATGGTTAGCAAAGATAACTATCTTCTTTTTACTCCAATGCTTCATGAGATAGCATCTGGTATGATAGAAACAAGACATATTGTAACACCGATTAGAGAGTTTTGCAATAGATCCCGATTCTATTGTGCTGCTGTAAAGAATATCGATTTGGAGAAGAAAAAGATTTTAATTAGATCCTCTACTTCCTCTGAGTCTGCCCTTGCTGGAATTATGAGGAGAAGTGGTGATCATTTGTCAACAACAACAACAACAACAACAGCTACTAATCTTTTAGAATCAAAAACCCAATCATATCTATACTATGACTATCTTGTTATAGCACTCGGAAGTCAAACAAAATTTTTTGGAATGTTAGATATACAAAAAAATGCATTTACAATAAAGACTTTGAACGATGCAATAAATTTAAGAAATCATATAATATATTTACTTGAACAGTCTGATCAATTATTATTCCCAACAGTTGGTAGTAATGATATTAGCAATATCTATGATCGTAAAGATAATAACACAGATATGTTCGGTGAACTTCAAAAAAAGTTATTGACTTTTGTTATAGTGGGTGGAGGCTTTGCTGGAGTGGAAACTGCAGGAGAAATAAATGACTTCATTAGAGACTCTATAAAAGAGTATTATCACAATATAGATATCAAGAATATTCGAGTTATAATAGTTCATTCAGGTGATCGGCTCTTACCTGAAATGAGTAAAGAGTTGGCTGAGTTTGCATTAGAAAGGTTACATAAAAGTGGAATTGAAATAATTCTTAATCAACGTGTAATAGGAGCTACTCCAAATACTGTTAGCTTAAAGGACGGAACTATGATATATACAAAGACAATAATATGGTCTGGCGGTGTAGCTCCACCTTCTTTACTTAATAACATTCCCTGTGAACGCGATCATAAAAGTGGCAGAATAATTGTAGATAAATATTTGGAATTGCCCAATTATAAAGGGGTATTTGCTCTTGGCGACTGTGCATATATAATGGAACCTAATAGTAGTAAGCCTTATCCGCCAACAGCACAGCATGCAATAAGAGAAGGTGCAATAGTGGCAAACAATATTATTGTATCAATAGAAGAAAGATTAGAAGATAGAAAAATATTTGCTTACAAAACAAAAGGGATGATGGCAAGTATCGGAAAACGAACTGGTATCGGTAATTTATTAGGCATAGAAGTTCAAGGACTCTTAGCTTGGTTGATATGGCGCAGTTATTATTTGGTTCATCTTCCGACATTCCAAAAGAGAATAAGAGTGTTAGCAGACTGGATTTTAGATATGTTCTTTAAACGTGATGTAACAACGCTTAAAGCATTTGTGGAAGAGGAAGAAGAAATAAAAGAAGAGAATAATACAGATCATAAGCACAACTATAATACTTGAGTATGTTTTTATAAATAGGAGACGATCCAACCATATCAAACTGAGGTGGTATTAACGACTTATGTCACAATAACTTATCTATTGTATTGACATAGAGATGGAGGACAATTCAAAATGAGCATCTTTAAAGGAAATAATCGACATATCCATAGAATTGATATTTATACATTTTAATAGTTCCTTAAACCTCTTGTTCATTTATAGCAAAAATCCTCGACAAATGATACATTAATTGTGCATGTGTATACATTGATAGGATTATGTAATTTAATGAATATCGTACACTTTATTAATCCAAATTAATTTCGCCTTAATTGATGGAGCGCCCTGTTATGATCATTTTTTTATCAAATTATTGATCAAATGAATTTGATGTCCAATCACACTCTTTTTAGTGAGGTTACCCAACTCCTATTGGAGGACGTTTAGATTCACTATGCTCCAATAATTTGTGGTAATTGAGTATATACCAACTCTCAAATGTCTTATTACATACATTGCATTCAAACTTTTGTTCTTTTGCAGCAGATTTGATTTGTTCTGCGGCAGCCATACAATTTATACGAAGAGGTAATAATTAAGGTTTGCAAAATGCTCACAAAAAATGTGTATGAGTATTTATTCTGAGCTAGGAAGTCCTTGTGAATTGAACCTTCTAATATAATACATTATTTAGGAATGTAGATATTTCAAAATCAATTTCTACTACCAATTAACTTGAACTCTTTTGTGCTCACGCCTGACATGTGCTTGAATATCTTGACATGTTCTAAATTTCAACCTGCATAGTCTAGGATTAGTCGTCTTGCTTTTAGCCCATTCATGTAATCAGTTTTGAGATCTGCATTACTCCTGTATTCTTCAGCATAAATAAGGTCGCCATCTTCATACGGTTTGTCCTAGGCAGCGATAGATGTTATCATGACAACATTGCAAAGCTTGAAGATCTCCACAACATATAAGCGGTATGCTAGTTAAAATAATATAAAGATGGTATGGACACAAGGCCTGCGATACAATATATATTATGTGATTTAAGGAGATGGCGCATAGAGATGAAAGACCTGTTCACTATCTTTTGTATGAAATGAGTTAGAACTATACATACATGCTATGAACTCTGACAATAAGACGGAGAAGATTTTACTTCTTTATTCAAATAATTAAACACTACTAGCCATAATAAACAGATTATCGAATTAATGGCAATATGATTATGTCGGCAAGACTAGTGGTAGTTGCGTTATTGACTTCAATTGTATCAATCACAACCATTTCCATCCAAACGATCACAAATACAGCTTCAGCAGAACCTCAACAAAACCAAGAACAACAACTGCAGCTCATAACGGTAACAAGTAACACTAACAATACTAACGGAAATAACAACAGTATGTCAATATCGTTACCTGCTTCTTCATCTTCACCTTCTTCTACCATGAATATCCGTCCTAACATACAGACAGATTTCAATCCAAATGCGACCTATCCGAGAGTATCTAAATTTGCATATATTGATCCTTTTGCGCTAGTTATTGGTGACTGTGAAATTGGAAAGCTAGTGCTAGTTGCACCATTTGCAGTATGTAGAGCTGATGAGGGAATCCCTATTCACATTGGAGACTATTCTAATTTACAAGATGGTGTAATTTTACATGCTCTTGAAACAATGTCTCATGGCAAGAATATGGATGATAGGCGATATTCAGCAGAAGGATCTCTATTGAAAGGTAATAGTAGTGAGTTTAAGAATGGTTTTGCCATATTTGTTGGTGATAAGGTCAGTTTAGCACATGGAGTTCAGATTCATGGACCTGTATATATTGGAAATGACACATTTGTAGGTATGAAGAGCATGATCTTTAATGCTAAAATTGGAAAAAGAGTAGCAATAGGAGTATCTAGTACAATAACTAACGGTGTCACAATCCCTGATAATAAATTTGTACCACCCGGATCAGTTATAACAACACAAGCGCAGGCAGACGCATTACCATCCAGAGTGGGAAGTCCATATGAGGCGATAAATAGTGCTGTTCTTCATGTAAATCAAGAGCTTGCAAAAGAATACGATGCGCAGAAAATTCAAAGATTAGCTACTGAGATGGAAGGTACACTAGAGGAGAATGAGATGTTTCAAACATGGAGTCCAACAGGGAATGCAGATGCAGAAGTAGCTAGAGGACACTAAGAATACATTTTTATGATGTGATATCACTCTTTTTTTACATGTGCAGAAAAATTAATTTCTGTTGCATATTCTTCTAATCCTACAAAAATGTCATTTAATTAAACACTTTCAAAGTTATAAAACTTTCAAATCAGTCAAGATGCTGGGCTGCGGTCCATGATTTCCTTTTAATTAATAATATGGAATATGTTAGGTGCTGCTTCCTATAAGTTATCTTCATTGCTTTGTGACTAGCACTTATATAACCTACATGAAGGCCGCGTAAATTAGTAACAATGAACTAACAATCGTAATCACAGCAGCAATCACCATCTAAATTCTAATCTCAAATGTGAAAAATGTTATAGTAAATGACTAATAATAGTCGATCTTGAAAGTTTAAGGATTATTTTACTATATTAGTGTTGCCGCTGTACTATGATGTGCTGCGGTAACGTGCTGATGTGCACAATTATCCGTAATTATCCGGTTGGTTGGAAAGGCTCCATCAACCGACCGGATTATCAAAATAGGCGAAGCTTTTAAGAAGCCGAGCTAACATACCAATCTGGCATACAAATGTGTCTACACTAATTTCTACTACGTAAATTAGTATTTGTTTACCAATGCCAGTAGATGCTGATAGTCCTGCATCTGATTCATGTCGAACTTTTAGAGGTCTACTTGTTTCTGCTTCTTTTGAATTTCTTTGTAAATCATTTTCTTTATATCGTCGACCGTCAGTTCCATTTCTTTTCATTTTTACAATTATGACATTCTAAAGGTAGCGATTTCTATAGTCTGAGTAACTGTAGGTAGAGGGAGGATGTTTATAAAACGGACTATCCTTGATGTCTGAATCATAATTAGGATTCACAACAAGACATATACTGTTCTTAAAAGATAAATATCTTTGACTTTCTGTTCCTGATGAAAAATTAGAGCAGTATCCACATCGCCAGTACAATAAATAAGAAGATACATTTAATGAGGCATTAGCTAAAGGCAGTGCACAGCCACCCTCTTGCTCATTGAGGCTGAGACTTTTAATAGGTTAAATAGAAATCAGGTAGGTAGGTCAAGTTATGTTTATTGCCATAGTAAGATTTCCACCAATAAATCCAAATCAGGATGAAAAATTTAGGGAATGGTTTGAGTGGTCTAATCAACTGTTAATGAAATTTCCAGGATTTATATCACGAAGACTCCTAGTAGGAAAGGATAAAAGCTATGCAGCAATAGTTGAACATAAAGAATACGACACTTTTACGGCTATGCATTCAAGCAATGAACACAAGTTGGTACATGAAAGAGCATTACCTCTATTTAATGGAACACCTAGACCTGAATTCTTTCAGGTAGTTAGTACATGAACTTGATCTGTATTGGAATGGTTTTTCTGAAAAACTGATATATCCTTATATGAAGCTAAAGGCCAAGAATGAAATCGAATTGAGCATGGCCATTAAACTTTGATATCTTGTATTGATGATGTTAAAAAGTATGAGTGAACAAGAGTGCAATTAAAAGTTGACCAGACATATATAAACATACGAAATACTGATCTACCCAAAATTACATTTACTTCTTTGATCAATATCAGATATTACGAATGTATTGCAAACTCTTACTGGTTGTTATTTGGTAGCACTGATCTATAAATTGACAAATGATAAAATGAATGATAAAGAACAGGTAAGGAATGATCATCCGGCAAGAACAACTACTATAACATTTAGAGTCAACGAAAACTTGATAAGGAAATTGAAGGAGGAAGCAGAAGGTCGTGAAATTAGCCTTAACACTCTAGCAAACCAAATTTTCAAAAGATATATTGAATGGGATAGTTACGAACCAAAAGTAGGAATGATACCTATAGCAAAGCCCGTAATGGTTCAACTTTTTGAAAATATTAGCGAAGATAAAATAGTTGAAATCGCTTCTAACGTAGGCAGGAGTGCAGTGAAAGACATAGCATTATTCATGAAACACAGAATTGACATAGATTCATTTCTTGAGTGGTTCGAGACACGAATGAAAACAACATCTGTAGAATTAAGTCATCAGAGGGCAGAGTATAATAATAACAATATAATACATTCCTATATATTAAAACATGATTTTGGTAATAATTGGTCCATTTTTCATAAAACCATTTTTGAGTCAATACTCCAAGAAATATTGGGAAAACAATTGAAGAATGTTTCCGTTACTCCAACAATGTTTAGTTTTTCATTTGAGGAGTAACATTATGCCAAGCACTTGTCTATAGGAATAGATCAAGTTATATTCTGTAATCCTGTATTAGATTGAATTTTAATGAACAAAGATGCGGCCGAATATCCATTGGAATGGGTATGATAACACAACTGCAACGTAGCAGTCAAACTAGTACCTAAGTGCATGGAATTCTGGTAACACAGCCTTGGGTCTGAATCTAGGTATTACTACTGTTATTGGACAATGGTGACTTTGAAGAAATGAAAACCATCTGTGACAAGTATGACTTAACAGACGATCATTACAAGTCCATTAACTGGACTTGACGCCGATGACCGTATGAATACTACTTTTCTGGTTGAACGAAGCAACAACATTATGGACAATATCCCTTATTAAGGCTACAAAAGCTGCCGTGAGAAATTCAATTACTCGGCATGCATAAAGGGGTAATTGGTTCACAATCATCTCCCATAGGTGTAGTGGTATCTAAAATTGTTTCACTTTTTTGATTGATATGTAGTTCACATCATAATCCTGATCGCAAGTTATGATAATTTGATTATTAGTATTGAACCTACATATGAATAGGCGAGAACCCATCACTAAAACTACCATACCGATCATAATGGAATCCAGTACCTCTCCTTCATCAGTTCTGGATTCTATTGTGGATCGCCTGTGTATAATAATTTTGGTTGGATGAGCCGGACCCTTAGTACACAGTCATGCTGCTAGTATTATGCCTTAACGAACAATGTTCTACCAATATTTTTATCCAGACCTGTCATAGTTGCAATAGCAATCGTTAATCGTTGGCGAGCATTTATTGCAACTGGGCTCTCGTTATAGCTCGTGTCATGTTGGTTGCAATACCAGTGACTCATTTTGTAACTGTCATTAGTAGAATTCGACAGTATCTGAAAGGAATGACCAACTGCACTCCGAGCCTAATGACAGATATGAGATATGATACAAGTATCGCTTGGCCATCGTATCTCAAGAGTTAAAAACGAATGTCAATGGAGCAACTTAAGCAAGACAATGATGATCATTGAAATCCAGTTGTTGGGCTAAATAGACTAACTTTGTATGTAATCATCCTAAATTTCATTAGTCATATACAAAGATATATTATACTTTATCTGCAAAAATTATACCTGCTCTCTGTACTATAATAAGACATATGGCCACAATTGAAATCACAAGTAATAAGCTAAAGAAGTTGTCATGTTCAAGACCGTGTAAGAAAGTCCTAAAACCAAACGGCCTAAAAGCAAGTATGACAAGGGCAATCAAAATACAAATGAGTACATAACCCATTATTTTGCCATCTTTTGTGCTACTATTACTACTGCTGTTTCTAACGAATCGACTCATTGAAGACAGCCTTGTATATTATAAGCATATCATATTTATTAAGAGTTTAATGAGCATTAATCAAATAAAATTAATTAGTTGTAAAAAATAATGGTAATAGGAGTATTGTTAACTCGTTATAATCTAAAATATTTTCTTATTAATAACTTAATTTCAGAATAGACTATCATTTTCATGAATTAAAATTCTAGTTAAATTATGTGTTAATAAATCATTAATCATAGTATTCTGATTTCTAGTCTAATGCAGATATGTAGAATATTTTCCATTCTACTAATAAGAATCAACATAAGACTTGTGTTGCACTGAGTCTGAGTATTGCAGTTTGGCTATTATTGGTGATGATACCCATTACAACACTAAGTCCTACTCGATATCAATATCAGTAACACTCCATTATTATAAGATTACAGATCATTAAAGCGAATTAGTCTCTCTGTTTATGTAACTATATTACTATCTTAATTATTTAAGGTTACTTTTTAAGGAGTAAAGCGATAGTCGACTTTGGCAGCTAGTCATTAGTAATAAATTACAGATTAACATGATGTCTAAGGAAAAGGTAAGTGTGAATAACGCATGATTGTCATATTGTTAATATTTTCTTGTACTGTCGTGTCAGGACCCAAATTTGAGCATGTTATGTTTGAAGGTAATGCATTATTTCCACAATTATTAACTTGCTCCTCTGCTTTATGTTTGTAAATCTTAGCAAATACGTTATTGTAAGTATGGATCCATATTGTCGATGAAAATAATCCTGCAGTTATTATCGATAAAATAATAATAGATCTCAGAGCAGGTTTATTGCTTATCTGCAAACACTAATCAAGAAATGATTTATTATTTGGTTTATCTACGTTGGGAGATATTTTATGACACGTTAAATCAGATATTTGTTCTGTAATATATGGACTATTCAAACTGATCAGATTAGTCGATAGCATTAGTTCATAATTAATAAAGAAAACAGTCTAGTAATAGTTCACTATTTTTGCCAAGAAAATAAAAAAGAAAATCCTTTTTCGAGATTCTGAATACAGACATTAGCTAGTACCATTTTTGATAATTTCTTGAGTATTAAACAGAGGTTGTGTGCTGCTATCTAAGATATTATATGATCTGTTGTTTTCTGGTCGGACCAAAATGCTCCAAGACAATATTGGCTCGTGGCATAATGAAAATTAAATGTGCTTAGTATATTGGATCCATTTCCGGACATTGTTCTTTATAATATCCAAATCATCTAGAATATCTTTCTCAATCTTTATCTTTTGTATACCACTTAATTCGTAGGTGCGTGGAATTCATCAACTATAAGATTACTACTGGTCTTTGATTCTGATTCTGAGCTTCTGTTAGATTTTCGAATCATCCAATTATATGTGCTATCATGTACTGTGTAATTACCAGCTTTTATAATATCGATATATTATGTAGTCTTGTTTCTGGATAAATTTTCAGCCAATCTTTAATAACATAAATCAAGATATTTTGGGGCGGATTAATTATCCTAATCAAAATAAGCCAATTATCGAAGATATTGTTTGTGGTCATATGATTGGCTAATAAACACAGTGAAACAATTTTTCTTATTATAACCTTATCAGTATTATTTGTTCTTTCAACTAGATCACCTATACTTGAAAATGTATTTGCGAAAAATTATAATGCAAACATGATTCCTACCGAAGATAATTTGTGTAGATATCAGTTACCTCAAGCTAATACTGTTTGTCATGCTTACAATCTAAATATTCGTACCCATGTAGATAGGATGAGCGAGCAAGATTTCAATTTTGATAATTCCACCACTCTTGGCGGATCATTTCTAAAGCACTATGATGAAGATCGAGCAGAAGAATTAGGATACGGTGATAATCTTTATCAAAGTGATAATGCTTCGGGTGTGGGGGATGTTAATGGTAGTGGGAATGTGATGCCAGCATTCGTGGGTCATAGTCATGGTGGCCAGGATGGCGGCCATTATGATGTAGGTAACCATCCAGGTACAGGGGATGGTAGTGATGGAGGAAATGGAAGTCATCATAGTAGTACCAATGATAGGAGTGGCAATGGTAATGGACGCAACGATGGTAGTATCCATAACGGAAATAATGATCGAAATAACAAACATAGCGGAGATAGCAATAAGAACAACAACAATAACAACAAGAACGACAACAACATACGCCAATGTATACCAGTAACTCTCAATGACTTGCCTGGTCAAACTCAACCAGTAGAACCTTGCTTAGTCATTGGTGTGGATACAAATGTCGCAACTGAAATCGGAAATGCGACATTTACCTTAAATCAGTCAAGTGGAGGTGAATTCAAATTAACAATTAATGGATTGAATAGCCAGACCCAACCAGCGATCATAACCACAAAATCAGATGTGAAAACTCCTATCATTGTCCCTGGATTGGGAACTGGAAATGTTCTCATTGGAGTTTTTATTTCTTAATTCTAAATATAACAATATCTAATGGCCAGTTCACATGAAAATGGAATGGGTAAGGATCTATCTGGTATCAAATCCCTCAACATAATTTAGATGGAAACAAGGAGTCAGCAAAAAGTCTTAGACAGACCTATGATGAGTACAAGTCTGGATCTTTGATGACGGTGATCCAGACTTTAACTCGGGGTAGTATTGTGAATAGTTGCCGCCTATATCCTTTGTTATGTACTTGCTAAATTGTCTGCAGTAACAAAAAGGTAGATGTTGCATTCAAAGAATGGTGTGTAGATATATAGGCATATGTGTAAATATTCTCTTCACTTTTTCAAGATTTCAGAAATTTGATTGCAATACCGATAAAGAAAGTAGATATGTCTTCACTGATTCTACGAGTCTATAGATCTTAATACTTGATATCTGTCTATTTACTTCTTAGCATATGTTCCCATGCCTGTAAAATCTATTGCAACAAATGGCTCCTCTCCAACTACCCATGCATTATGACCAGAAGGAACATAGCCAATATCCCCGGGACCGTATTCCTCCTCGGTTCCATCATCCATCTTGACTCTCATTCTACCTGATATTATGTATTGTGTATGAGGAGCTTGACAACTTTCAGTTTGAGCGATTGGTTTTACACATTTTTCCCAGCTCCAACCGGGCTCAAGTGATGCTTTACCAACTACAGTGTTGCCAATATTTACGATTTCAACTTTTCCCTTCTCAAAAGATCTTGTCTCGTCTGGAGAAGACATACTTCTTCTTTGTATTTTTTCTACCATTAGTAGAGTATAATGCTACTGCCTAGTATTTTTATCGGTCTATAGTTAGACAATCTTATTCCAACATGGATTTTAAATTAGCGAGTTTAATATGACCTGTATGGTTTGACGACACACGTTTGCACAAAATTGTCTCACTATATATTCATTGGCAAGACTTCGTATACTAATTCCACATACGTACTTTTATCAATTGACTGCGTGCTTACATTTAGGTAATTGGAATGCTGATTCTTGATCTCAATTTTCTTGATATTATATCCATTAACTGTTCTACAAGAAATAATTTCGATGACTGCTCTGAACATAAACCGCTTTGACTATGCTGTTTCTCAGGCTTCTATCATCACATTACAATTAACAGCATTTAACTATCAAATCGTTCCTGATGATAATAAAGTTTAGTATGATGACTACAACGAACTATCATTAGTATGCTCCAACACCAATTTTTTATGATTTGATGCAGCTATATTGGCAGTCATGCTATTATCATCGTCTTTGTTTTGACTTTTATTAGATTTTAGTATGTGTAGAACATTTCGGATAGTATCAATGAATACTTGCTTCAGTTTGTTAATTTTGGTATTGTTATCACAGGTAGATTTTATTATTGGTAAGAACTCTTGATTGCTATCTGATGTTATTGATAGTTTATCTTTGCTTAATTCCTGTGTATTGCTATATGTAATATGTAATTCGTGGTATGTCATGTACGAGTACAATACCTGTATCTGAACATGAATTCTCATGCATTTCATAATTCTGGAAAGGAACTCAAAGTAATGAACCACTCTAGATGTCAAATGTATTGTCGATGTTGCAAGCCACTCTCTAGTTGACATGAGGGTTAATATTTCTAATACCAACTCATTCTTATCTTTATTCAGATTCACAATAGCTGTTCTAAGATTGTGATGTTCTCTCAAATTTGATTGAAGATTATCATTGTTGATAGTTTTATTTTCCTGACCAATATTATTATTTATAGTCTCTTTGTCAAGAGACTTCACTAGATTTATTATATCGTCGGATGTAATGCCCATTGCCCACAGTTTTCTGATCGAGCTTGTGACATTGTCCATCTCAGCTTCTGATTGATGCAACATTGTCAAACCGACTTCTGCATCCTCAGTCTCACTTTTCAATTCTTCAAGTCTTGATTCAAATCCACAAACCAGGTTGTAATTTTTAGTGACATCATCCATGAGTTTGTTGACGGCCATCGATTCTGAGAATCCATTTCCTTTAGCTAGCTCTGTGATAGTGTTATGCAGGAGAGTCAATTGTCGAAGCCCAAATCCCATATATTCAAGCTGTCCATATACATAGCTTGCCTGAATATGCGTAGAGGAAAATTGTTTTAGCATCTTGAGCTGTCTACTTTCATTTTCTTCAAGTTCTTGCAATCTTGAAATCTCGCTTTTAAGAGAATTTGCTTTAGTCTCTAGATCTTGTATTTCAAGAATTTTGGAAACTATTTTTTTAGCATCAAAGCCTAACGCATAAAAATCTTCGATGGTATTCACCAGATCAGTAATACTCTTAAACTCAAGACCACGTTCTGCAAGCTCCTTTTTCAGCCAGTATGCCCATCTATATTGTGAACTATCGATGTTATATTTTGAGAAAGCGTTGTCAACTTGAGCTCGTGCGTCTTTTAACTGGGTTGTGACCCTTTCAAGCTCTTGTTCTGATTCTTCCCGCAAAGATATATTCTTATGTATATGATTTGAAATTTCATCCAAAGGTACCTTTTCCGTCAAGCCAATTAGTTCATTAATGTGCAGTGCAATCTTGTCGGGCTGTAGACCAATATTTCTACACATTTTGTATGTACTTCGCACAAACTGTTCTGCATCCTCTTCAGTAAATCCTAATTCATGTAGAAGGTTTAATATTCGAAAACCTTTAGCACATTGCAGGGGTGTAGTACCTGTCTTCCGTAAAGCAACTCCTAATTCTCTCAGCTCGTCAGCTGCCAAATTACCGACTTCTTCTTTCCACGTATTTATAAAACTACTAACAGTCCCGGTACTGAGACCGGTCTCTAAGGCAATAGTGTCACATTGTCTGCCATTAAGCCATTGTTTTATGACAATTTCCCTTGAAATCGAGTAAGTCAATACCCTTATTTCTTTGTCGTTCTTATGTAGGGTAAACTGGCTATTTAAGCTTTTTATGTCATCTGCGTCAGGAAAACCGCCAGCTATGGTATACTTATACTATTAGGTATACTATAGCTATGACAACAGATAAGACTTTTGAAAGCCTTGCAAGAAATGTTATTATTGAAACAGACCTACAAAGCATATAAAGAAGGCAATATTTTAGAAAATATGATATTTGTGTATCTTGAACAGACAGACTGGACTCGAATATCCAATAAGTAATAATGTTATAATCCTAATTAATGATAGATTTATGTCAATAGATATCTGAAACTCGTTCGAGTATGATAAAGACTGATCATGTGAGTATCTCTAAAACATTTACTTGATTAGTGTACTGGTTTTACATAATATTAGTCTACCGATGATTTATCCTCTATAAATATAAACTCGTTCTGCAAACCCATACCAGTAGCACGTTTTCCTCAATGTGAAAAGTGTTGTTTGATATGCTTACATGGAATGTGCATCAATAGACGATAGAATCAATATTGCAGCAGTACATCAAATATGTATTATAGCGCATCTTCTCTAATCTCATTTGTCATCTCTTGCAAGTCTTGATTTGAATATTTTAGAACATACGATTTTACAATCAATAGACTTCATGTGGGTGTAAATGATTTCCCTTTTACAATATAATGATTAAATATGGATCGATACAACTAGTTATATTCAATATTCAATGCAGAAATCAATTTATAGTAGGCAGACGTGAACTAAAGAAAATAACATTATTATATATGTATTTCAAGATATAAGATTCAAGCCAATCCAAACGGCTGTTTACAAAAGTTCAACTATTTTATCATTTAGTTTGACCATGAAGCTAGATCTAAAATAATCTCTATTATTAACAGTAATCTATAGATATTTGTTAATTCGTAATTTACGAAGTTCGAATCGATAAACATGAATAAAATGAGTTTGGATCAACTATAATAGATAGGTTAAAGATAGACAATATGTATGGAGATCTTCTATATTGGTATATCTTGCAGTTTGTAGAGCGCGAAATTTTACTACATCTTTTCCCAAGAAATTCTCAATAATGATTATAGTATTTTCCAGCACGGGTATTTTGGGATTGTTTCTCCAGAACAATGATGGTGATTATTTCAATACTTCTTTATTTTCTCATAATTATTATCATAATGTATTTGCATCGGCAGCCACAAGTAATGTACATTTTGTCCATTATGTAGATAAAGCTTTAGGAATCGAAATATTAATACCTAGACAATGGCTTGATATCAATAAATATAAAAACTCATTGTCCTTGGCTGATCCTAATTTAGCTCAGTTTTTCTCTCCATAAAAGGACGCGCAACTATTTGTTACAGTATATCCTTTATCGAGTTCAAATATGTCACTTGCTACATATGATAAGCTATATAATATGTATAGCAATGATCCTACTATTCGTAATCTTGTATTAGGAAATACCACGTTATCAGGAATGCCTGCTCATAAAGCTACCTTCACTTTGAACTATTCTGGAAATTCTTATCAAGTTATTCATGTGTGGACTATTAAAAGTAATCATATCTATAAGATTTCATTTAGTGCATATGGCGAGGCTTTTGAAAAATATTTATCATCAATAAGGATAATACTAGATTCATTTAATATTACTGAAAATAGATTATCGTAAGCTTGTATTGATTATTGTTTATTCTATTATATTTATTCAATTCTTTTCTATTGTGATGTATAAATACTGAAGAATTTGCTTATACCTCAGACTACTACGATTTGAATAAATTAGAAGTTACCAATATAAATTACATTCAATAGATGAATTTATGTTTGAATATGGACACCGCAATATAATAATCTGATCTAGTCTATACTAATATTATATTGGTAAAAACCGCACAGATGTATTAAGAAGTAAATTGTAGTGATCTATTTTATTTAAAGTCTAGATTCTAGGTATGACATTATTTAAAATAAATCTGTTACAATTAATTTATTTAGTTTTAAGGAACAAACATTGTTTCTTACCATATTTTGCATATATTTGTTCATACGACCGAAGTTTTTCTTGAATGAGTGTTTTTGAACTATCGTACATTCTAATGAAGTTCGCTCGCAATACCAAATTTCCTTCTGAATCAAAGAATCTTATGCTGTAGCTTTTTCTGTCATCAGTCATATTCTCAGTTACAAATCTTGCCTCTTTGGTATTGCTAAGGTTAACATGTATGTGCCAGGGTCTGGATTCGTCGCCTATGGTGGCATATTGCTCACTAACGCGGAATGATGTGTTCTTTTCTGATTTCACTTCACATACAGCACCATTGCTTCTTACTGAGAACATAATGTTATCATAAGGAAGTATATCTCTTATTATGTTTTCAAAAGTGATGTCTGAATCCTTGCCTACTGTTGATGCCATTTGTTATTTAGATTATGTGCAGCGATACATAATAGTATATTGAATATCAGATGGTTAGTAATTAGATACTCTTCTCAATTATAGATGAGTATCAATACCTAACAATTCATGATATTGAGTAATGAATGGATATATTATCGAATGCATATGCAAATGCAAAGCTAATCGTAATTAGGTCAAATTAAACTATGTACTTTGAAAATATCCCCCAATACTTCTCTCAAATATACTTAATATCTTTAACTATAGAAGTCAATAATGATGCTGCTAAAATGACTAATGAAGAAATAGATTTGGTTACTTATTCTAATAGTGGAACTACGGCGTATCCTATATATCAATATTTGATACACTGTGGATACGAGCAAAATTGAGGAACAAAACTAAGAAGATGAATATCCAAATTGCTAAATGTATTGCCTATAAGATTGTAATCTTAACTTATTTCATTTCAACAAAATCTGATCAACTGATTTTTGTTTTGTGTTACTACGATCTCCTACTTCTTTTTGGAGGACTTATATCATTCCATGCTACTTCTGATAAATCTAACATTTTCCTAAATGCATTAATAGTTCCAGGACCAAACCCAGCATGATGATTATTTGCTGTTCCATCCACTAGATTACGTCTAACTCTTTGTTCCTCATCTCTTCCTCCATTTACAAATCTAGATCACTTTTTTATTTCCGAGATCCTATCTTTTTGAATTTAACTAAAATCCTTTTCTTGTATGGTCCTATCTACAATGAATCGAATGTAAAGTCTGTAGTAACTATTGGAGATGCTCTTATATCTGCTAGTTGACCCCAGACTATACACATATTAATATTTGCAAAAAACTATGTGTCAAATCCTGAAACCATGAATCATCTCTAACTTCTACAACATGTCTGTGTAGATGGCCCAGACTTGAAAGTAGTCATATTAATTACTCTCCATGTTTACTTCGAATCAGTATCAGATAGACTCTCGGTGTACCCTGTAGTGCCTTGCATTTATTGGTGCTTTGGCCTCGTCAAACCTTTTTCCTCTGCATCTCTCTAATAAAATTCATCTCCTCTCTTATCATTTTATGCATTTCACTAATCATTTTATGCTGCGTATCGATAATTTCATGAAAATTACGGTCTTGTCTTTTGTCTACCACTAATATTAATAAACCAATACCTAAAGAGATGATAATGTCCATCTCTCTGTTCTCTATACGTTGCGGTACCAGATCTGTGAGATAGAAAAATATCACTGAGAGAGTCATCGCTATTAATCCTATCAGAACCAACTGAATTTCCTTCATATTCAATTCATTTACTTGGCTGTATTTTTATGTCTTATGAATGTCCTTTGTATTCGCTTTCCAAGAATGGGTTCTTTTTATATTGACCAACTTGACCTACTTAGCTTGCCAAAATCCCAAGCAGAAAAATATCGATTTGAACCTTTCCAGTCTTCTATAATAAGGCTTTATTTTCTCACTAATATACCTAAATACTTGAATGGATTGTGTTTCTTCGAGTTAATGTATAGGTATAAGTTTTCGATAATACTTCTTCTGACAACACTAACACTAACTCTTATGGCTACTGCGGTGTCTGGAGTTACTTTTATACAACAAGCAATGGCTTCTGCGTCAGATGAGCCTACTAATTCCTCTGCAACAATTAACAAAGAAATACCATCGCCAGTCAAGAGTTTCATACTTAATCAAATAGTTAACAAATCTAAAGCAGCTATAATTGTAGGCTTTGTAGACCCTAATGGCACTAGAATATTTAGCTTTGGAAATATGTCCAGTGCCCACAACATACCTGTTAACCAAAATACATTGTTCAATATAGGTTCTATCACAAAGACGTTTACCACCCTTCTTTTAGTCAATATGGCAACACAAGGCGTAGTCAATCTAAATGATCCAATTGATAAGTATCTGCCAGCTAGCGTTAAAGTACCTGAATTTAATGGAACCAAGATAACACTTGAAGATTTGGGAACACATACTTCTGGACTTCCTGAATGGCCTTCTAATGTTTGGTTAAACAAAATTGGAACATTAAACCCACACTACAATGCAAGTCTATTGTATCAAGCGTTGTCAACCACGAATCTGACAAGAGAGCCAGGTTCAAAGTTTCAATACTCAAGCTTTGGCATTGGATCACTTGGACACATACTATCCATGAGGGTAGGTATTCCATATAACCAGTTAGTTAGAGATAGAATTCTAGGTGTGTTAGGAATGAATGATACCAAAATCACTCTTTCACAAAGTGATATTAAAAATAGATTTCCTGTTGGTCATCAAGATGGAAAAGAAATTAATACACCAACGATACCTACAATAATGGCAGATGCTGGAGCATATCGTTCAACTGCTGCTGATATGCTAAAATATGTATCTGCTAACTTGGGCTTCTTGCATACTAAACTATACAACGCCATGCAATTACAACACTTGATAAGACATTCAGGTATATCAAGTCCGGCCAATTATAGTGGATATATTGCATTAGACTATCGAGTACTAACCAACCTTGGAACAGAGACCTTATCTCATACTGGTGGAATTAATGGTTGGAATGCTAATATAGCATTTACTCCTAGCAAACAAATAGGTGTTGTAGCCTTATGCAGCTGTGATACTACTGATGCTGATATGGCTAGCCTCAATTGGGTATTATTACGTATTATCGGACCAAAAAGTCTCACTGCAAACAGTGAAGTTGGAATTCATACCACTCCAGGCCTAAGTTAACGCCAACGGACACAGATTAGAATAAGTTGTCTTGTTGGTTTAACTTCGATACTAAGAGAAATATGGAATACTGCCACTAATACTGAGGATCAATGAGAAAAGATACAAGTATTGTCATTAGCAAAAGGGGAAAAACTGACGCACATTAAATTATATTCATAAGAGATGTACCTATTAAAATAGTCAAGTGCTCACTTTCAATTCCGCTCGTGCCACTTTAGCTACGATATCTAATGTCTTGTCATTGCTAGTATCTATTAGTGATACTTTCTATGATGCATTGAAATTAGGATCTAAAACTTTATTTAGATGTTCTTTCCAAGACATGGAATCTCCTGGATATAACCTTTTGAGCATATCATAAACTTGATAATGCTCATAGCAATATCTATCAATGTTGTCAATAGTTACCGCCTCTTTTCCATCATTTGCAGCACACTTCATCAGATTTCCCGTTAGGACTGGTTTGCTTTAACCTTTATTGATCAGACTGTCAATCCTTGGGGCTTGTGGTAATGAGACGCCGCAAGGACCTCTTATCATTTGGATGACTTCAAATATAAAATAATGTAGATGTCTATTAACCGTTATTATAATCCATATTGAAAACCAAAATACTCAGTTATCCCAAGATGATCTAAATATATACGAATTTGGTGTTTATCTTTAACTAGATATGATTTATCTTAGTGTGACTAATGATGTTGGATCCTCTTTTCTGCCTCGAGATATAGAGAACTGATTGTAATAGGATCAAACAAACGTATCTACCCAATTAAACATAGTACCATAGAAGTTAATTCCCACCTTGGATGTGAGTACACTGTACTGAAAACTTAGTGGATCTCTGTAGTCATGGATCAAGTGGGATATCGATAAGACAAACAAATGATTTACCCTAAACCTAACTAATACTTGAAAACGATCTATAAATAGACATAAGTTATTTACATTCTTTTGTAATACTGTCAATGTATATGCAATTCTAGTCTAATGATTTTTAATCATTTCAAAAATTTCATTATTTTATCGGCAAAAGATTGTTGGTAGTTATAAAAAGATTCCTCTTGTATGCTACATTCCTTACATATACAATATTTTGAAACTGTCCTTGCTTCACACTTTTCTAAATATTCGCATTCATTGCAACCTGTTTTCTTTCCACAAACAAAACATTGTAATTCAGCAACTGGTTTCGATTTTACAAACTCATGATCCACTTCCATAATATCTTGTAATACTGAATTACCCTTATCCATTTGAATATTCGTCTTACCGCAGGATAAATGCTTTGCAGCTTTTGCTGAAGTAGACCAAAAGGCTTTTCCGGGTAATATGTATTTACCGCATTCATTACATTTAGTATTAAACGTGATTGTAATTTCTATCCAATCAATAATTGTCATAATTTTCACTCAAGGATCTAACTGGTCTTTTATATTGTAATATAAATTCTAATACCATGTTTTCTTTGATTTTCTTCCATTCTCCGAGGTTAAAATGTCAGCTGTTGTTCTAAGTTCATGTTAATTGTAAACTGCAAATTTGCTAAAAAGATTTTCAGTGCTCTAGTTGATATGCGATCTTAATACATTGACAAAACCTGTTAACATAGGTCATAAGGGACATAACATGCCCAAAGCATTGACAGTTAAATGACATATTTATCTACCACGAAAACTGTAGTAAAATATTAATATTTATACCAAGACTGGGAGCCCTTGAAAAGGAGGAGATGACTTTACGTAACGACGAAAACTATGTAGGTAGCGCTATGCAATCATCTGAATTAGGATCTTGGCCTTTCATCACTTGTGAAAGGAGATAATATCTGATAATAACAACTATAAGTCATATGGATCTATCAGCTCTAAGGAAGAATTTTGTTATGGTTACGCAACAGGAAAGGAATAAAACCTTTGTTACTACTAACAACGAGCAATTAGTATCCAATGAAATAGATAACCAGAATCACGATATTAGCAATTCAGTGGATAAAGTCAGTTCGATTAATAAAGAATATCCCAACATGATTGATATCGATAAAGCAATAATAGTATCTGATTTGCATCTTGGATATGAAAAGTGTAATTCAAAAGCATTTTTAGATTTTCTTTTAGAATGTATTTCTAAAGGATCTTCAAAAGAATATTCCTTATTTATTCTTGGTGATTTTTGGGATCTTTGGCGAAAACATGATATCATCTACTCAACTGAATCTGATAAAATTTTGTCCCTAGTAAATCAGTTCAAAGACGTATATTATCTTCCTGGTAACCATGATCATATTACACTAGACACAGCACACAATCATCCTGATTTTAACTGTTATAATATTAGTCGATACTTTAGGATTAAGAGTGGCCAAAAGAATTTCTACCTTGTTCATGGGCATGAGCTTGAGGTAATTTCAAAGTTGATATCTATGAAACTATCTGAATATGAAGAAATCTCAGACCAGCTATGTAGGATGAACGATACAGAAGGAAATATCGCAAGTTATCTACATGAAATGTTTCACAGGGTATTTACACGAGGACAACCTCAAATTACCGATTTCCTCCAGACTGCTGAACAACGAAAGGGGATGGATGCAATAGACAAATTTGCAAAATCAAAGGCCAGATATCCACTACTAGGAATGCAATTAGACGATATTCTGATTTTCGGACATACGCATAGACCTTATATCGATTACGAAAATAATGTAATCAATACCGGAGCATGGATATCTGATATGTTAGTACCCAAATGGTTTGAGGAAGAATATGGACAAGATAAGATATGCTCTGGCTGGTATGTAGAGATCAATAGCAACGGGGAATATAGACTAGTACCATATGGAATGCATCAAAAAACAAAGGAAGAACTGATGAATTCTGAATTAAACAAACAGCAACGTCAACAACAAGAAGAAGAATACGAACGAGAACAGAATAAAGATAATAACAATGATGAAGATGAAAATAAAGACAACCAAAAGGAGAACATCATTAGCAAAGTTGCATCTCAAGTGGGCGATATGGTAAAACAAGTCAAGGAAGTAGGAAGCAGTACCATCAAAAATGACACATGAAAAACTTGATTTGAGGTATTTAACATCAACATCATAATAATAAACTCAAAGTATAGTTTTTCTTCTGGATGAACTTAGGATGAGGATGTTATTTTCCTATTTACGGGAAAGATGGCCATTGTCTTGAAGATTAGTGTATGATACAACTCAAGGTTATAACTTATTCTATGCCAGATTGCCTCAGCCTCCAGATACATATACATAGCTTTCACATAGTGACGATTGCATTTGCTACTCTTGATAGCGCATAAATTCAAAATTGAAGACAGGTGCAGAAAAGTTGCAACTCTACCCGCTCAATCAAGTACGGAAATGGGAATAGCACAGGTTTTAAAACTTGATCCAAATTAGGTAATTCACTGAAAATATCGTTTGATCATGTCACTCGATTAGTTTATTGTGCGACGATATTCACTGTAATGGACTACTTATATCTATTTTCAAGATCGTTTCCATATTTCTGAATTAGTTTGTGTACTTTGGGATTAATGACAAAACTACAATATGGAGCATCTTGATGATTCTCATAGTAATTTTTGTGGTAATCCTCTGCAACATAAAAATTTTTAAAAGGAGTAATTTCTGTCACAATGGGATTTTTGTAAACATCAGCCTTTTCAAGGTCTCTTTTTGACTTCTCAGCAATCTCTTTTTGTCCCTGATCATGATAAAAAATTGCAGATCTATACTGTGTACCAATATCGTTGCCTTGTCTATTAAGGGTAGTTGGATCATGTGTATGCCAGAAAACATCAAGGATTTTTTCATAAGATATCACTGCTGGATCAAATTCTATTTGAATTGACTCTGCATACCATGTTTTTCCTGTGCATACTTGCTCATATGAAGGATTTTCCACTATTCCTCCTGAATATCCAGGTAGAACAGATTTGATGCCTTTGAGCCTTTTAAAGATTGCTTCGCTACACCAAAAACACCCATTAGCAAGCGTTGCTATTTTCATAGTCATGTTATTATCATTGTTATAGTCGTTATTATTCATGTATTATTCTTTAGGTATCTGCATAGTCTGTCTTAAATGGTGATTTTTCCCATTGGCAATATGAATAATGTCACTGAAAAAACGTCTTCTCAACATTTGAGGACTCTCATCTAGCAGCATCAGGGTGCTGGCAAAACCAGGCCCTATCTCGCTACTCGCTACATCCTGATACTTTCATAATCCTTCTAATTTTATTGAGCCAGTTTGATCCGATGAAAACTGCTAAGTGTAGAACCGATAAATTGAAATTATTTTCAAAAATTTTCTTCATGATTCAGAATTTGCTTTGCGAATATTACGAGGTTCATTCTCTTGTCTCAGTCTACTCCAGAGTTGAAATAATTCCTAAATCCTACAATATTAGAATAAGCAATAGCAAACATGACTTTCAAGATCTAGAAAAAATTGTTAGTCTGAAAACACCACCACATCACACCAGAATTTACTCAATGATAGGTTAAAAAATAGACCATGCTGAGTTGGAATACCGGAAGGCATGATCAAGAGGATATACTAATGAATATAGAGTGTTGTTGCCTCAATCACATTATTGACCTATATAGAAAAGAAATAGTTGAAAACCTATACCCAATGCTTTGCTGATAAGAGGATCTGGCCCAAAATCCACATCAAAATCAGAATCAAAGATTAAAGCCAACAAGACTATAAATAGTGTGTAACTAGATTGGAGTCTGAAATCTTCATTTATAGGATAATAGTTGCCTGTTTAAATTGATAGGGGATAACAGACAGGGTCATACATACAATAGACATGAACGTATCATTTGACATATATGATAATAGTGTTCCCTAATACTATATTTAATCATAACATTATGTTAATATCAAATCTCATTCCACTAAAATAAATTCGATGATCATAGATTAGTAGAGAAATGACACTATTCTGAATATATAAGATATAAAAGATATATGATACAAAATATATCATGTCCAAAGGTAAGACAGATGAAATATCTAGGACACTAGTTCCAGACTTTCACTATAGTTTCAAATACACAGAATCAGAAAACCAAACGAATAGCTACTTGCTTATTTCATATGATTCAAAAACAAGACTTCTAAAATCGTCAACGGATCTTAGTGGTACCAATGTAAGTGAGAAAGCTATTAATGATGCAGACAATAACGAATTGTCTAACTCCATAAGAAATAATAGAGATGACTTCTTTGAATCAGCACCTGATTACTCTAAAAATGATTCTAAGGAGGAAGATCAGAATACTGTATTATACAGTCTAACAGTTACGGTTAAAGATGACGTACATACAACAAAATGGGCAAATGCGTCTAAAGGTTTGCCAGATAGCATTGTCAAGATTGTTGATGAAATTAAGAAGCTATCTATTGAGAAGAAAATAATCTAAATCTAAAAGTAATGACAAAAAATATTACAGCTAATATTTATATTTATTACAAGAAACCATTTACGGTTCTAAATAACGACTATAAACAGCTTTTTGTCTTCACAAGAGCGAATAAGGATTGAATTCCATGAAGTTTTGATTGATTAATTTCTGATAGGCTTTTATGGATTTTTCTGCATTAGATCTAGTGATATACTCCTAGCAGATTTCACTATGTAAAAATTTGCCATCATCTTTTTGTCCTTTTGACTGAAGAACTAAATCTCACCTTCGACTTGGTTCAATGGCTGAATATTTTTGTGAAACCAATTTATTATGAGTATCTCCAATATTCCTTATTTCATTGATATTCATTCCAGGCGCATTATAATTGTTATTATTATGATCAGGTTTTGAAATTTTATTTTCTATCATTATAACTTGATCATGATTCTTATCCGTACTGTCAGTTAGATCTTTGTTGGTAATTTGATTTGAGTAAATGTCGTTCTTAGCTGAATCATCACTAACACGTAAACTTGATTCATTAAACGTACCTATTACATTGTTATGTATAGAATTGGTAAATGATCGGTCGAATAAATAAATTCCGTTATTACAATTATTTACTTTATTATTGTATATTTCATTATCATGTGATTGTGATATGAAAATGCACTTGGATTCACTATACACAATATTGTTTCTAGCTATTGAATTGTGCATATTCCTACTAAACATAATACCTGAACCAGAGCTATGGAAAACAGTATTATTCTCTATAGTTACATTATAACAGTTAAGAGAACATATGATACCCATTGCTCCATGGTCATGTACAGTATTATTTCTAATCTCGATATCATGAGTACCTGTGTGAGGATCCAATCCATACATGAAATTGTGATGTACAATATTGTTTTCTATAATTATATTGCTTGCATTTACTGAGTAGAACCCAAATCGGTTGTTGTGAATATCATTGTTTTTGATTATGTTTAGGTTGCGATGATCATCATCTTTGTAGTTATCATGTGTATTGCCATAGTAGCTAATTCCAGAACAGCCTCCACCACATTCGTATCCCAAATAAGCAATTTCAGAGTTAGTGATATTAGTGGTACCTGCTGCATCTTTATCAATTATGATATAAGGTCTTGGAACGGCATCTATACCCGTGTGCTCATGTTCCTTGTCCTGTAATATCTCAGAATCAAATTTGACATAGTCATTAATATTCGGATCCCAAGATGTAATCTTAACAGAATCTATTAGTAAGCTACCAAGAACAGTAATAGAGTGTGCCACTTTTAGATCATCTACTATTTTCAGCCATCTTGTATCTTTTGGATCGATTATTAGGGTTGATCCCTTTTCTATTGTGATCCCTGCGTTAAGTATCCAGACTTTGCTATTATTATCATTATGTATTTGATCTTCTCCCTTATCCAAAATGGTTCGATCTTTAAGTTGATTATAAATGCCCGACAAGTGAGCAACTTTACAAGTTAATTTAATGTCTTTATTTCGAATATCATAGCTTACACATTGAGATGCTCCGTCAGAATCAACTGCACCAAATACTTCAGTAAATCTATAACTCCTGTCTTGGACTGTCAGAAAAAGGACTAAAAGTATTAATAATAATAATACATTCATTAAGTACGGAATTCCAAAATTTAGCCTTAATTTGTTCAACAGGAATTAGAGAATAAGTTAGAAAATATCACTTCCGAAACAGTTTTAGTATAAAGTTAATTTCTCGATGATTTTGCAGCTTTACATTATAATTTGTTATCTGTAGTTTATTATATAAAATGGTATGAGAATTGCTATACTGAAGTGTTCTTAAAGCTGTTTCAAATGTGCTAAATAGGCTCATAATAGATATCAAAAAATTAAGACTATTCTAACGAGGCCTCATATAATTAATAATATCATCTATTGGTAGATTGTGGATTGCTAACACTTAAATATTTAGATATTAGATTTTGTGACCAGCACATCTTCTCCTTGTATAATCATATGATGCTAGTAAAACTTGATGCAGAATGTTTAGACTCCGCATATAAAAGTATAGTATTTGTCAAGGCCAGTTAGGTATGAGACAAATCTAAACAATATGTAATAGGAATATGGGACTAGTAGGTTTATTTACATCATAGGTACAATATCTTCTTCTTATTTCCCATTGCTATTTTTTATTATTTTTTTATTGCCTTTTCGTCCATATATATTATCTCCCAGATGTGATTATCAATATCTTCAAAACTACGTCCATACATCCATCCATGATCTTGTGGCTCTCTAGATTCTATGCCTCCAGATCCTATGGCTTTATTTATCATCTCATCCACCTTCTCCCTACTGTCAGCAGATAAAGCAATTATCGCTTCTGTATTTTTTATAGTATCGCATATTTCCTTTTTAGTAAAGATTTTAAAAAACTTTTCAACTAATAACATTACAAATATATTTTCATCAACTATCATACATGCTGCATTCTCATCTGTAAACTGTGGGTTAAACTTGAAATCAAGTTTATTGAAGAAGTCTTTTGCTTTACTTAGATCCTTTACTGGTAAATTGACAAATATTTTTGTAGTCATCGCATCATGATAAATGTTAAGGATAATTAAACACTTCGAATTATATTCATTATTAATATGTATGCTGAAAATTAAAGTAGAAAATTGAACACAAAAATTGATTAATAAACATGTTGATATGTTCAGAAATTACCATGAAATAGATCTTTGTCCATAACATTTAATCCATATATTAATTGGCCACTATTATGAGATCATTCATACTATTATTAATGACTAGCAAAATTTGCTGGAATGTGTAATACTATTGCTGCCAATTTTGTCTCGTTAACTGTCTGTGTTCTATGATAGTTATTTTCAATCGTATTGAAGCAATTTTATTCTTAAATAGCCACGAAGTAACTATACTTTTGATCCCTTGCATACTTATTAACTGTACATGGTAACTATATTCTATGAGTAAATACAAATTGACAGATATGGAACAAGGTATTGGTAGTGAGGTCGACCACTTTATCTATCGAGTACCAAAAAAGAATCATGATACAATGGTACGTCTCACTATGCGCTTTGCTGAATAATGAAAAAATACGATGCTCTGCATTTAATTTTCCAACTAAACAGTGTCGAAGAACCCATGGAAGGAATTACCAATATATCCAAAACTGTCTTGGCTAATCAGGACGACGAGGTGTGGATGGAATTGATAATTTACAGGGATAATAAACATAAAGATGAAGTATCTGCAAAGATGCGAAATGATGAAATTATGGGCCAACTTTACCAACAGTCATTAGATCTAGTCACTCCAGGAACAGGCTTCATAATGGAGGGATTTAGTCGTCTCAAGATATAGGCAAACAAGTTGTGAATCAAACACTAACAGTAATATAATCAATTCCAATTATGTGATATTAGATATAGATATGAAAAATGTGTATCCACATCCTCATTTAAAGTAAAATGATCGGTATGGAATATCACATAAATATAATTTAAGCAAGCATAAATGCTAAAATTGCATATAATTCAGCATATTGCATATTTCACATCAATAATATCTTGGTGACATCATTATTAATATAGATAATTTATGGCACAAACAGAAATCAAGAAGCAGCAGCAGCAGCAGTATGCTCATCCTGAAGTGTTAGTAGATACACAGTGGATACAAGACCATCTCAATGATGAAGG
>JBEDUN010000076.1:0-19713 GCA_040414675.1 Nitrososphaeraceae archaeon
TTTTATTAGATGTTGTGCGATTTGTCATTTTATCGAGCTATATAGAATAACACAAAATATTTGTGTGTTTGAAACCATTAGTAAGCTATATTTGTATTTAGCTATGATAGCAGATTCTTATCATAATCCTGTTATAGCAAAAAACATAGTGATTTATTAGTGTTAATTCTACGTGTATATCCCACAATCTGCATTCGGTATTCATATAAGAGCATTATGGGCATCATTGTATTACACTTCTAAAATATTTCAAGTCTTCAAATTTTCTCTTTCTCAAAAAAAGACATCGATGCTTTAAATTTAAGAATAACTAGCCTTGCAATCATCAAATACAGTAAACTTAACAAATCTAAGTGATATTGTATACATTGCTTTGCTAGGTTAGGAGAGTAAAAATACTGCTTCTATACTCATTGGTAACTTCCTGTACTATTTCATAGTGATATATGATGCATGTAGGAAACTTGAGCATACGATATTTTAAAGTCTATTCAGACCTGTAAAAGCCTTAACGTGATAAAATAGAGAAAAGATACCATAAGAGATAATAAGCAGTATCATTAATGGTAATTATTTAGTATTTAATACAGCATTAATTTTCTGGTAGTATAAATAAGATTTCTCGAATAGCCCTAAATGGTATATTTAATCTTCCAAATCAAGATATAATAAAAACTAAGTAATGTATCAGTTATGAAGAACCCTGTAGCTATAGTAAGTCTAGTATGTATTTTATTGTCCAGTGGATTAGTAAGTAGCGGACTTTTCCCGTTACAACAAAGCTTTGCTTATATTTCTCCAATGCAAATTGACGAAGTATTACACATACTTCATCACAATCAGGGAGACCAGGGAGATAGCGGAGATAGTGGAAGCAGTGGCGGTACAGGAAGCGGAGATAGTGGAAGCAGTGGCGGTACAGGAAACGATGACCCCATCATTGATCAAAATGCAAGTTGTATAACTGTAGGTGGTAACTCCCCAATTACTGATTCATGTAATAGTAATGCTGTTGCTAATAGCTCTAATTCTGGCGGTAATGTCGGATCGGGTTCAGGCAATGGCGCTAATGGACAAAGTGTTAAACAAGCCCCAACATGTATTTCTGTAGGAGGCAACTCTCCCATAACAGGTTCCTGTGCTAATTCTGCTGTCGCCAATAGCTCTAATTCTGGCGGTAATGTCGGATCGGGTTCAGGCAATGGCGCTCATGGACAAAGTGTTAGACAAGCCCCAGTATGTATGTCGATAGGTGGCAATTCGCCAATAACAAACTCTTGCGCAAATGGGGGGACAGTTATGAACATCAACACAGGAGGCTCAGTTCATTCCAATAGTGGTACACCTGCCCCTTTCAGAACTGGTGCAACTCACTCCAATAGTGGTACACCTGCCCCTTTCAATGGTGGCACTGACAAGATACCCATGCCCACTTTTTCTTAATTTATCTAATGCCTACAACTCAATTTACAAATTTGCTTAGTAAATAATGTTCAAGAGGAAGCACTGTGATTATTCCAAAATCTAAGTGAACCTACTTTACTTTAAGCGGACGATCATGTTGTTTATGGGTTTATAAAATAAATACAATTGAAATAATTTTAAAAGCCCGATGATCAAATCGCTACAAAATTAATTCTGTTGTCTGTGACCATCCTAGCACGATAAGAGGACCAAATCTAATTCTTATTCACCAATTTGTGATAAACATCAATCAATTTATAGTCTAAAGACTAATTGCAGCTGTATCCACAAATGTTCGACTAGACAGGTGTTTAAAAAAAGAAAGAATTCGGGTTATGTTTATCCTTTTGATATTTTCTTTCTACTTAGTGTTTTGTTCTGGGTCTCCAGGATGTGAAACAGATTCTCTAACGGAATCGTTACACGAGTGAAGTATTGGCGTATTCTTAGCTTTAAAATGACAGCTATGTGACTGAGTAGTCCTTATCACCGATGAGGTATTTTCTGCAGCAGCAGATTGAGCCATCACAGCCGATATCATGCCTCCTACTACTAATATAGTGGCAAAAACTCCAAATGATAGGAAAGTTTTGTTTATTGTACGATCTGTCATGTCACTAACTAATTACAATAATACAGATATTTCTATGTTTGAAAAATTTAGTCAGCTATATTCGTATTAATCTATGATAGCAGATTCTTGTCATAATCCGATCATAGGAAATAGTACTGTAATATTCATATGGGATAAAAGCAAATATGTTATGTATTAATTATTTTTCTATATTGAATTTATTGATAGGGATCAAATTATACGTTGAATTAAACCAATACTTGTAGTATATATCTGTTAGGATAGATGAATCACCGAATTGTGTTTCCCAATTTTCATAAGCTGGTAGCAGAGATATTATCATGATGAAAAAGACAGATGTTGCCCACAATCATATACACAGTAGATTACTTGAAGAGATGAACGCTAGGCATATTAGAAATGAATTGAAAACTGATACAATCGCCCTGCTTGTGTTTGGTGCATGTGAGAACCATGGGGATCATATGCCGTTTGGTTCAGACTTTATTTTTCCCATGGAACTGGCAAAAAGAGTAGCAACAAAATCCATAAAAAAGAATATAATTATTCTGCCTGCGATTCCATATGGCGTAAGCTTACATCACAATAAATTTCAAATGACGATGAGTTTAGAATCTCATACGCTTGAGATGATTATTGAAGATCTTTTTAACAGTATAGTTAGAAACGGAATAAAGAGAATTCTTGTAATAAATGGACATGATGGAAATATCGCACCAATCGAGTCTGCTGCAAGGATCATAAAGGATAAGAATTCCGAAGTAGTGATTGCCTGCTTGGAAGCATGGTGGGTTTTAGTAGGGGAAATTACTAATAATTTATTCGAAGTATGGCGTGGACTTGGTCATGGAGGCGAGGCAGAGACTTCCGCGATGCTCGCTGTTAGACCCGACTTGGTCAACATGAATAAAGCGCCGATTCAGGTGATTCCAAAATTTCCAAGCGACAATGTAAGGATCTATTGGAAATTCGATGAGTTGACTAACACTGGCGCAACTGGAGCTCCAAGAAAAGCAACAGTTCACAAAGGAATTCAAGCGCTAAACTCTCTTGAAAATGTTCTGCTCGAGTTTATCAATAGTATGGACAAAACAGATTGGAAATACGGCTTGTCACTGAAATAAAATTAGGAGAACCGAGGTATCAAATTGATGATTGGAATTAGTCTGATTGATATTATGGAAGCCCGCTAATCATATGATATATCTATTTTTTCATGGATTTTTAAAAATTCATTCTGACTGAAATTTGCTTGATGCAAACCTATAAAACAGCTCGATCAGTTGGTCCTAGTAGATTTTACAGATGTCTTCAAAATCATTATTAATGGTATTCATTGCTGCTTCACCCGACTGAGATATAACAAGTTAGGTAGTTTTACGACCTACTCATTATTGTTATTAAAAACAACGGAAAATTTTTACACATTTTTACATTATGCAATGTATGAAGTCCGTCTGTGTTCATCTCTTACATTTTTCATTCTAGTTTCGATTAGCTGTGCCTCGATCATCAATGACTCGATATCACATGATAGATTTGGAACGATCTTGCTCACAGCCTCTGACACTGCAGCAGCAGCTCGAAAGTCTGGTATGTCAGGTAGTGCGTTAACTAAAAACACGATAACATCAAGATTTGTCAATGCTCCTTCATTCAATAGAATTGCTGGAATTCCCGTAATGGTTCCGCTACGTAAATGTGAAAAATATCTACCGTGCCCAGCAATTAATTGAGCAGCAGAATCAGTGCTAGTTACAGCGTAGCTATCTGTAGGAAGAGGGTAAGGTGCAGTAGATTCTAATAGGCCATTTTGATTATTTTTGATAGAATCATCTTTATTCTGTGATTCATTGCCTCTTAATTTGTCATCTTGAGGAGTAGCCAAAGAAGGCGTCAATTGAATACCTTGAGCACTTATGATTAACTTACAGTCATTTTCCCTTGTCCACTCAAGAATTGCATTAGCTACATCCCTCTGTAGCATCTTGTCTATATTTATATCTGATACAAAGAATGCTACTTTCAGATTTTCATTAACATAAATTCGAATAGGATATTGGGGAACATAATTGGTTACAACGGACAAAGGTGGAAATTCTGGTGAATCCAGAAAGGCTACAAGCTCTGTTCCTGTAGACCGTATTAAACATTCTGATGCAATAGCATTAACCAAACCAGTGCTGCTTGGAAGACCATCTAAAACTGTTCCGCCACTGAGATTTATTTTCTTGTTATCACCATCTTTTCTTTTCAGTTTTTTGATCTCTATAGATGATGTCAATTGAGCTTACTTACCTTCGAAGACATATAATTGTTATATTCGAATTTTTACGCTACTCATTACTAGTTTCAATAATGGTTTGACGTTTAATATATTAAATATGTCTGAGGATTAACACGGGTTACTAGTAACCGATTAAAAAAATTTGAATCGTTCTGTTGTCAGATTTTATAAGGAAAAGCATGTCTTGGTAACTTCTTATGTTGATATTAGTTTCCACCTCCAATTGATAATATCATTTTATTAGAAAACTACTTATGCTCAGATTGGCTAGCACAATTCAGAAAAATTAGCATTACCTTCTGGAATTACAGATGCAGCCTACCTTTTAATTTTCATTACTACTACTACCAACGCCCCTACACCAACTATAATTATTACAATCCCAATAATCATAGTTGGACTAAGAAAAGTACCCGCTACCTGAACTGGAATATTTATTGGAAATGATGCGAGAGCAACAGCAGATGTGTTTGATCTTACTGCAGCTATGACTTGGTATGTGCCGTAGTCTGGAAATATATACCTCAACGAAAAGGCTCCATTTGGAGCGGTAATGTTATTATACTTAAAAGTTCTTTCTTGTCCACTGCTATTGCTTGTTATACTAACATGGGCTGTTAAATCTTTTAAATTATTACCTCCGGTCATGTTTCGTACAATGAATCTTAGATTGGTTGGAGAATCTACTATGGGCTTAGATGGAGAATACGCCACGTTTATACTAATGCCACTAGTTTTATCTGTCCACATCTGAGTAACATTATCTGCATTTATGCTACTGGAATTGCCACTACTCTGAGCATATGCATTATGCCAACATTGGTTGCAAGGATTGTTCTCATAACCTGATTGCGATAGGAAGAATATGGCGGATAACGAAGATAATATAAGGATTGAAACTACAGATAATATTTTAAGGTAGAAATCAAATAGTTTGCGAATACTAAGCATGATATAATTGTAACCCAAGCTTGATACCCTTCCAATATCAATATAAATTTAATTTATTATTTTGCAGATTTATTTTTTTGGTTGCAGCAGTTCCTATCTTTTTTGGCCAGTTATTGATTTTGATTGACATTGTCTTTTCATACAAGAATAAGATTGTCCTGCATATTACTAATACACAGAGAGAAGCGGTAGTAATACCGTTATGAAATGTACTTGGCATCTCTTCTCTGTCTGTGTTGATGATTGTCCATCTCCCTATTGATATGATGTGTAACTAGGTTATCTTGATATATTATTATAATTTATGGTACATTTGACGAATATACCAATCCTTAGATTCGATTATTTGGACCGTAGGAATTTACGGTTGGTTTTGATCTATTTGTATTGTGATTCTGAGGTTTGGTTAAATTTTCATGCTGTAAATAAGGCACTTGATCGAATTTCCGTAATCTCGTGGTTCTATATCACAATTTGAGCCGAGACTAGAGTAATCAGGAGATTGCTAATAGTATACCTCGGAACAGACTGAAAACATGAGGTTGTATATGTGTGACATGGCCAGTTTGTAACGAGCCTATAGTAGTGGATTGATATGTATGCCAAATGGATTTTTAATTAAATGAAGATCGATGGATTCGATGGATTCGATTTCCGATAAAATTCAATTAGATGAGTAAGACATCGCAGAAATCTAAATCTAGTTAACGTAACTTGGATAAGAGAATATTCCATGTAGACTGCGTAGTTGATATCTTTATTCAGTAGCAAAGTGTCCGACTGCGCAAATACATATTGTAAAAACCTACATAGACGACTAATTTTTTTATAGAAGAATTGCGTTAGGCAACTATTGCATTATGTAGATCCATTGCGAACTATTGCATTTTCGAGTCCTACATTCATTTTAGCCACTATGTTGATACTCGGTATTTTTGTTGCTTCAACAAATGGAATATCAGACAAATTTGTTTTCGCACAAAATGCACAAAATAGATTTACAGCTGCACTTTCTGGCAAGAATGAGATTCCCCCCGATTAACACAAGTGCAAGTGGGATTGCTCAGTTTCAACTCAGTGCAGATGGTAAGCAGTTGACTTATGAACTAAACGTAAAGGACATAAATGACTTTATGATGGCCCATATACATAAAGGTAAACCAGGAGAGGTTGAACAGCCTATAGCCATGTTAACTTTGGGTAAGGCCGTGATTACGCCTAATGATTTACAGGGACCCTTGATCGGAGAACAATTGTCAGATCTTATCAAGATTCTAGATAAAGGTGACACGTATGTCAATGTCCATACCCAGCAGAATCAGAACGGTGAAATCCGAGGACAAGTAATAGAATCAAAATAACAACTCACCAACTATTTGCTATCTCACAAGCGCGTTATTAGTCTGATTGATGCTTTCGAAATCAAAAGAGCTTGTAATAATTATAACTCGATAGTCTGACTGCATTGCTACAAGCAATCTATCCTAACAAATCAAAAGTGTTACTGAAATATTATAAAATTATGAATAAATACGATGTAGGGACAAGATAGTAAATCTGATAGAAACAATAAAAATAAATCTCTTAGGCATTCTGTCTCAAACTTAGATGTTCGTCATTTGCATCATAATTAAAAACCAATCCCTGTCTTCCCCATTCGATAAATAAATCAAAATCACTTGTATATTCATCAGTACTATCTATAGTAAATGGGATCTGATGTTCTGAAAAATACTCTAACAGCTCATCTTTGGTAATATATTCGTCTTCTTTTTGCTCAATTAAAGCAATTATCCTTTTAAAGATATCAATATTAATTATTATTTCTCTTAGCATTTTTTTTCTGACCTTTGGACTTGCAGCAATGAAAAAATGCGCCTTTTGGGTCATGAACACCTCCCCTTCTTGCACTTTAATGAGACCCAAGATTTCTCCAGATTCTAATATCGGTAGAAGTGAATCCAAGTTGAGATCTTCCTTGGATGCGAAACTCGCTATTTCCGCTTTGCTACCTGCATCGTCCAATAATTCTATAAACCCAAGCAGAACGCTGTAATTAACCTTAGGGATCTCCAAATTATTCTGTATTGAAAATCACTCTAGTCTGCGATTTAAATCTTTTAGCGAATAAATCCTATTTTTTGGTATACAGATTGTATAATACATCATAATGAGATCTCTTTAGAGATGGTCATGCATTCTATACTAATGGAAAGGCGTAAAGATCAACTATGAAATCATGGTTGTGATATAGTCAGAATACTCGTAAATCGATTTATCTCTTTTCTCACGACTTCTGGGTATCTGTATATTAACGTCCTTCAAAACTGAGCCGGGCCTGTGACTGAGTACTATAACCCTATCTGAAAGATAGACAGCTTCTTCGATATTGTGTGTTACCATTATTACCACCTCTGGGGTCGCAAGTTTATTGCTCCAAACTTTCAGAATCTCTTCTCTTAATGCTTCAGCAGTCAGTGGATCAAGCGCAGAAAACGGCTCGTCCATAACTAGTATTTCAGGATCCATAACAAGAGCTCTTGCGATCCCGACTCTTTGTTTCATTCCCCCAGACAGTTCTCTTGGATATGCATCCTCAAACCCTTCCAACCCAACATCTTGAATTATACTAAGACTCTTTTTTCTTCGCTGATTTTTAGCCATATGTATAGATTCCAACCCGAACTCAACATTTTCAACCACAGTTAGCCATGGGAAGAGTCCAAATGATTGAAAAACTATTGCCATATACGGATTTACGTAGCCGTCTGTCTTCATTAAATTTCCCTTAAATAAAATTTCTCCCTTGGTGTACTTTTCCAATCCCATCATTATTCTTAATAGCGTGGATTTACCGCAACCCGAAGGACCAACAATCGAAATGAACTCATTATGATTTATGATTATATTAATATCATTCAAGATCTTGTTACACCTGTTATTATTGTCAAAGTATTCTTTAGTAACATTTCGAAGCTCAAGCAAAGGTGCAGAACCATCAATTGATTTATTCGAAGTACCCTCATAATCATTGACTGAGGTTGAAGTATCGTCTCTTGATACATATACACGATCCATTTTACTTGCCTCTTGTACTAGGAATTGTAGAATAGATAATTATATAGCATAAACAAGTAGAGGTTGTCATGGGTAGATGTTATTCTGACTATTTCTATGCACCCATGCCATATTTCTTAATTACTCTTCTGTATACACGTCTCCATACAAGGCGATTTATCGTAACAATTACTGCCATCATTGCGGAAACAATAATTATTATCAGCAAAGTATTTCCAGTATTATAGGCAGCCTTATCCAATAATGATCCAATACCTGTGACGGAGTATGTCCTGTATCCAAAAACGATAAACTCGGCAACAACTAAGGAGTTCCAGCCTCCTCCCCAACTTGTGATGCTGCCAGTAATAAATGACGGATATATTGATGGGAATAGAACTCGTCTCAGATAATGAAACTTAGTAGCTCTAAAAGCTCTTGCCGTTTCCTCAATTTCGCCAGAAATAGACCGCACTCCTCCGATGAGATTAAAGAACATATACCATTGCATCCCGGTTAAAATCAACAGTATAGACAAGAATTCAAAGCCGCCTGGTACATAATTGACAATTGGAATTAAAAATGGAAAGAATGCTGGTGCCGGAATAGATGCTAGAGTTTGAAACATGGGCATAATCCGATCGAATCTTGGGTCACGAGCAATTCTAATGGCAACTGGTACAGTCCATGCTAATGTTAGAAGATAAGCCGCAACTAATCTCAAGTATGATAATAACAAAGCAATCGGAATTAGTGACAGAATTTCAGCATTCCTGGGGTCATTTCCGATAGACACATACATCTTCGAAAATGAAAGAAGTAATTGATGAATAAATTCACGTTCTAGCAATATGACAAGTAGAATGATTGATATGATTAACGGCAATGCTGAAATTCTTAGCATTCGAAGAATTGCCTTATTATCAAACCATCCGTGAATTGTTGGGAATAGTTTTGATTCAATTTGATGTCCTATTATCGATAATGCTTCGATTACTTTATTTGATTGAACAGAAATCAGGGGTCTAGGATTCCTTATAAAAAAATCAGATAATTGAAGTGATGATGTTGCGGCTGGATTACGGAATAATAACTTGGGGAATCTACTGCCAGACGGCCGCAACATTAAGTGAAGCCGGGTATGCTTAGTAACCGTTTCTGCGGATGTCGAATATTCATATCTAAAACGATTTGCATATGATTCTAAAGGCCTCCAAAAGAAAAAGTCTGTTACCAAAATGATCAGAATTAACATGGAAAGTGCTGCTGTTGCTTGTGCGTATTCCCCCGCTGATACCGATGTGCCAAGTAGGCTTCCTAAACCTGGCAGGGTAAAGGTTTTTGATCCTAATGAAATGATCTCAGCTGCCGTGAGAAAATACCATCCACTGGCCCAAGACAAAATACCGTTATAGACCAATTTGGGGACGCTGGCAGGAATATAGAGTCTTCTTAGCCTCAGGAAAAGATTAGCCCTATATGCATATGATGTCTCCATTAGCTCGGACGGAATTGATATTACTGATTCGTAAACTGAAAAGATCATGTTCCATGCCATACTAGTGAATATTAGAAAGATTGCGGCTATTTCAATGCCAACAGCATTGCCATTGAACAACGCTATGAAAAGCGAAATTGCAGCTGGAAAGAATCCAAGTATTGGTATCGACTGTAGTACATCTACTATGGGAATTACTATCCTCGATGCCAAAGAGATTCTGGCTGCTGTGATTCCAACTACTATAGCTGCAACAAAGGATAAACCCAAAGCTATAAACATTCTAGACACGGAGGAAATCGAATCTAACAATAAATCTACAAATTTACTTGTCCAGTCTTGGATGGATTCTTTTTGGGTGTAATTCGTATCGCTTTTTTTAGCATAACTCCCGTGATCCATAACTTTGCCGATAAACTGACTGTCAACATAAGCGATCTTGAATCCTGAATAATTTATTCGCGTTTGAGCACTAGTTTCGAAAGACGATTGGTGCTGCTCGTTAGAGTATGCAAAAACATTAGTTATGAACTGAGTAAAATGATTATCTAAATCAGCAATTAAACTTCCAAATAAAGACAAATAACCTACAATTAAAGTCCATAACTTTATTTCTGCGATTGTAGGGACCTTAAATCGGTATTTCACAAACCGAAAAAAGTCTCTGCGATAGAATATAAATATCTAATGACAAGCAACATATGCGTCAATAGCAATACGAATGGTTTCGTGACCTATTATCAACCTAATAATAAGACAAAATAAATGTAATTTATTTTTGGTATGAATCTCCAATTTACCTCGATCCCTAAATTCAGCATTTCTGGTAGTAGCGATTCAAATATTTATATAAAATACACACTCTGCCAAAATATAATTATGTATCTAATCCAAAGGTTCAGGCAATGAGAACAATAATATTGGATTTGTGGTTCATTCTACGAATGAACTAGAACATTTAATAATAATGTTTTTTCTAACAACTTGATGCGTTACACAAATATTGACAAAAGAAAAATTTCACCGATAATTATAGCATCGATGATATTCGCTGCTACTCTGGCTTCTGCATCCATTATAGGATCATCTTCGATATCAGTCTACGCTCAGTCACCACAGAAAACTGTGGTTAGAGATTCTCAAACTATATTGCTTGAAGGGAAAACGATTCCATCAAAAGGATTTATTCATGTATATGATGCGACGCCATATATGATAATGTCGGGACATGTTGCTGCAAATCTGCCATGCGATAGTAGTGCTAAGACACCATATAACGTGTTAATAGGTCAAGCGCCGAAACTCAAACCAGCAGACTTGGAGTATATTAAAGAATTATCCACACCAGGGAAGATGTGTATTTACCATGTAGATGTTAACTCAGAGCCTGGAGGAAAGGCGGGAGTTATTACCGATATCGCATTACAAAATCCAACTGCAACCGACGTAAAATTCCCTCCAATGAGCACACTTGTAATAGGTGTTGATGAAATCGCACCAGGTGCAGAAGAAGGCGGAAGTATGACCAATATGACAAAGTGATAGATGAATTGTGAATATATTCATGTAATCACTTGAATAGCCCTAACTCAACTTTTTATTTGTCTTCATTATGAGAGTAATCTGATGTAAAAGAGAATACCAATATATCCCTGCCATTTATTTTGCCATAAACCTGTCCTTTAGTTTCGATTTAACTAGAAAATACTTATATATTATATACATCAGAAAAATTCTGATATCGTTTTAGGTAAAGGCGATCGGTAAATTTACTTCGCTGCAGAAATATGACAGATAGAATTCGAAATTGCTAATTCGATTGTTGTACCATAAACTATTTTATTATATATATTAATCAGAATAATAATGACGAGGAAATCCGTTTCGAATAGCCACAGAATGTATATTGTTCCTATACTGTTATTCACATTTATTTCTGTTGGTCTATCAATTTATCCTATATCTAGAGCAGCCTACGCACATACATTTTCAGGCGGTGAAAGTGCAGGCTTTCTTGCATTAGCAAATCAGTTAACTTCTGAAGTCCAACTTATTCAGTCAAATGTCCCATCAAACATCACTCTTGCCCAACAACACGCCTCTGACGCAAGAGAACATCTTGACGCGAATACTACTAAAGAACTGTCCGAACGAAATAAAAGAGTTGCGAGTGACCTAAATGTTGGCTTAGAAGAATTGCAAAAGGCTGTAAATTCATCTAATCCTGCTCCAACACAAGCAGCAGTCAAAGATAAAGCAGACAATATTGCTGCACTGCTACAGGAAGCGATATCTGTAAGAGTCGAGCCAGACCAAATGAAGAATGCGACGGTACACATGCTAGCGCTGAACGATCTTCTAGGAGAAATCAATGAACACTATAGCGGTGCATACGGTATTAAGGAGGGTGCAAAAGAAAATCAATCAACTCCCCCCAACAAGATAGTTAATTTTGCGGACTATCAAAGTGCACAGGGCTTGGCTAACAAAACTTCACAAATGCTTAATGATGCAAAGAAACTCGCACCATCCAACGTGACTTCTTCAGAAGCGTTTATGAAGATTGATAGCGGCCTGAAGTCACTTGATGAAACAATAAAGTCCAAGAAGCCGGTTGATCAAGTACAATCGATAATAAGTAATCAGATACAAAAGAACATAGAATCAGCATTTAAATTAAAGTTGAAAACAGAGGCCTAAATAATCACGAGTATTAACTCTTTTTTTTCAGTCTATCTTCTAGCGAATATCTGATATAAATTCACCTGCCTGTGATTGCTATTGTTCTTGTTATATTTCGACGAGAGAGCGTGCAACAGCGTAGCTGATGATTTATGATAATGACGTGAATGATGTTGAAAGATTCAATATTTTACAATGTTAGGATTGATGTTACTTGGACTAGACTTGGTAAATCATTCAAAGTACATGACTTATTATTTCTTGTACTGATGTTAGCATTCATTCCAACTTTCCTAAACTATGATAATGGTTGCATGCAATCGGTCCGGGCACAGAATGCTTCTTCAACAACATCCACTAACAATACGAATAGTAACACACAGCAATGGATTGACAAAGTTAATAATATGAAAATACAATTCAGCCACAGTCCTCAAACACCTACGGTTGATGCCAAAACTCAACTAAGGTTTGTAGTGCAAAATATAACTAATTCCAAAAATATAAATGATCTTCACGCAAGAGTCGTGGTCACTACCAATAGCAGTGGCCAGATGCGAATTTTTAAGTTTGAGAACATTTCGTCTTCGAACGGGGATTTCGGCGTTAATTATTTTTTTCCAGATTCGGGCATCTATCAGGTTATGACGAGAGTAGATTCAAATAATTTGTCGTCTCTTGGATCCTTCAAGGTAGATGTGCCATTTCAGCCTTTTGGTACTGTTACTGCACCAACTTACTCGTTTAGCTTAATAATAATCGCAGCCATCATTATTGCTGTGGCAGCTATGTCATTCTTACTTATAGTACGACACAAACAAAAAATTCAAAGGTAAAGTGAACATTAGGATCTTATTAGTGATATTGCGCTGTTATGATTTAGACAATTCCTAATCCTAAGTCATCAATAGGATGAACTATTTTGAGGTAGACCCATGAGGCATTGACCCCATTGACCCCATTGACATGGACATGTTTCCAGACGTCGCAGTGGATGTTTTCTGACCTGGCTGTAGTTCGAAACTCATAAGCCTTTCTGTCCCGTTCTGAATCTGCCGTCCATTTTTATTGACTTGATCAGCTACTTTAAGGACAGTGTCCTTTGGCAACATTACGTGAATTACATCTCTACCTGGGTTGCTGTTATCTAGCACAATTTGTTTTGAAACATCTACTCCGTTTACCTTTCCCGTAAAGGATCCATTATTTGTAAAGGCGTTAGATTTTGGAACATAAACTTCTTGATGAACAAAAATATTTGTACTATTAATGCGCTTAATATTCCAATTAAAAGGCATTGTAAATTGCATTTGCATAGTTTTATTATCAAATGTAAAATTCTTCAATTTGTCGTAGTAAGATATAACCTTCACCGGAATTTGCTTATCGCTCAAAGTGACTTGACGGTTCAATACACTTCCGATACTTAACCAGCTATCGAAGAGATGCTGCTGTTCAGCTGGTAATATGCAGGTATCGCAGTCCACGGTGCCAACTCGTACTGTAAAATGATATAGCCCACCATTCACAAATACGGGTCCCTCCGCAACAACGGGTTTATCCAATGAACCTAAATATCCTCCAACCAATGGTTCTTGTTCTCCGGACAATTTCATTTTGCTAGTGTTGGCTGGGACTATTTGAAGACCAAGATCCCCATTATGCGAATGGAACCAATCAGATAATAGTACCTTTCCATTTTTATCAATTGTTATAAAATAATTTACATGACTAAATGATTTGTTTGAATTTGAATCGAATAACCTAAACTCGATAACCGGTTTCTGTTTTGATGACTGGATAGTTTCAGTAGTGACAACGGGAGGGATTGTCTTGATCAACAAATCTGCTTTTCGTGAGCCCATTGATGCTGATATCTGTTCTTGGGACAACCCGTCTGCAAATGCGCGATTATAAATCGGTAACGGAATTGCTGACACGACAATACAAAAAATAAGAATGATACCAATCGAAATAAAGGAAATTAGTGAAATACATCCTCTACGCATATTACTAATATAGCTAGAATTACCCATGTTCTTATATTATGTTTGCGATACATTGTGCCTTTGGTTCATCCGTACTCTTCGATTTATAGTACATTCGACGAATATACCAGATCCAAAGACAAGTTGATATATGAATATGCTGCAAAAGCTATCAATTCATCTTACCCTCGTGTCTAGTCAATCTATTGAGATGAATCTAAAACTGCAGTATTGTCCACAGCGGAAAGTATTCGATGTATTTGCACCCTTAAGTCGTCACCTATCAACAATAACAGATAAATCATAACCTCTATATCACTCTAGGATACAATTAGATGTACGACCGGGATTAAAGATGGCAGACAAGAAAACATTGACCTGTGATGTTTGTGGTAAATCCTTTGATTCAACTAAAGCATTGGATAAGCATAAGGAATCCGTTCATAATGACATAGACGTGTTTGAAACTATTGAACGACGTAAGACTAGATCACTTTTCTATTCAAAAAAATTAGTAATTGCAGCAGCTGTTGGTATTCTAGTTGCGTTTGGTGCTGGCGCAGGCGTTTATTATACCATGGGGATAAATTCAAATTCTGAAAATGGCTTAACGATAGATGGCATACAATGTAATACTATGGAACAATTGCAATTCCATGTACACGCCCATCTCGACATCTATGTTAACGGTCATTCAATCTATATTCCCCCTCAAATCGGCATAGTTGATGACAAATGTATTTACTGGCTGCATACACACGATAGTACAGGCATAGTACATATCGAAGCTCCTTCAAAGAGGGATTTTACGCTAGGTCAATTCTTCCAAATCTGGAAGAGTAAACTGAGTAATTCGAGCACGTTTGAAGAGATCCTTGCAGGAAAACAAGTACCAACTGTTTATGTGAATGGTAATAAGGTACAAAGTACTACAAATTACAAAGATGTCAAGTTAAATGCACATGATGAAATTGCAGTAGTTTATGGAACTCCGCCCAAATCTATACCTTCAAAATATGCTTTCCCTGAGGGATTATGAAAAGTAGTTGAATCAACCTTGAATTACCAAAAACAGCTAGAATATTCAGAATTTTTCTATAATTTACTACTCGATTTTTTAACGAATTTCTTGTAAACATTATTTTGTCAATATTCTACGTGTTTAACGGATCATCATAGCATAGTATCAAAGTTTGAGAAGCGTGGGTCTTGAGGTTCTTCACTTGGTTCTAGTCTTGAGGTTGTATGCCAGTTGTAAGTTTGGGTGAATTTTGGTGTGAACTATCATCATAATATCAGATGGTGGAGCTTTATCGTCCACTGCATTCCTTAAATCTATAAGATATTTCTCAACTTGTTCAGCAGCTGAACCATTCTTATCAGATTCATATGGTTTCAATTCTGCATCAAATATTTCGACTGCTCTTTTTGCGTATTGTCTGGCAGTTTGATATTTGTCTACATCGGACACCGAAGTATGACTTTCTGTATCCATACCTGAATTGGTCGACATTGAAGAGCCCATAGAGGACATGTTCAGCATAACATTTGGCAATATTCCATATGCTCCGCCGTAATACTCGAGTACTTCATCAACAACATTGGCTAGGAACAATGCGTCAACCGTAGCATTATTGAACTGTTCGCTCTTAACAACAAAGTAATTCTCATTGTCTATGACATCGTCTAACCTGTCTAGTAACTGAGCAAGATGTTGATTGGAGGAAGTCAGGTTAGAATGAAGCGATTCATTTGCTAGTAATGCTTCTACCCTTACTCTTTCGATTAGCGTAAGAAATGATGCGTTATCGTCACTAGAAACAAATATGTGACCGCTGGCTCCGTTACTTAAATTATAACCTAGGTTCGTGGAGTAGCACGTCAGAATCATGAATACGACTAACTGAGCAGTAAGAAATCTATCCATGTGTTGTGAGGATAAAATAAGATTTCCATTTAAGTATTTGCTAATGATTGTATGACTCCTGCAGTTACTAAATATTTTTTATTTTTATGACTGTTACGAGCATATTTCTAAAGGTTTTTCTTAATATCAATTCAAATTATTTTTTAACTATATAATTAATAATGAAATTATGTATGCAGATCACTAATCAATTCCAATAATTAGGATTGACCAGATAACATTCAGATAATACAATATCCTAGAAAAGACGATGAAAATGAACAGTGATGAGATACATCATTTTCTAAGACGTGGAACGTTTACAGGGAAGATTGCAACCGTCAGGGCAGATGGGAGACCACATTTGGCTCCAGTTTGGTTTGTGTTAGATGAGAATAATAAGGACGTTATATTTACAACCTGGCATACATCTCAAAAAGCAAAGAATATTTTGCGGGACCCTAGAGTGAGTGTTTCTGTAGATGATCAAAGTCCACTTTACTCATTTGTGATATTAGAGGGGTATGCTGAAATAAGCGACCAGCCTGACCAACTACTAAGCTGGGCAACTAAGATTGCAGAGCGATATATGGGAGTTAACAATGCTAAAGCATATGGTAAAAGAAATAGTGCTAAGGGAGAGCTTTTAGTAAGAATCAAACCAACAAAGATTATTGGTCAAAAGGATCTTGCCGCTTAAGCAATTAGTATCAGCAATTAATATCGTTGTAACCGTCGGTCCGGATGAAGCAAGTGTAATTGATCTGTTGCATTGCCTACTCACAAAATTGTGAACTTCCTAATTTAACTGGCTTCAGTGGCTAACTATATTTTTGAGCGTCATCTGAACTATAGCGGAGGCTACGATTCGATAGTTGCACCATATCGCTTAAATTAGTCAATAGACCTATAATGCTAGTATGCAATCTAGTAGGGCTACTTCGTTTAATTTTATAGAGAGTAAGCCCAAATTGCTTGCTATAATATCCATTGTTGTGGTAGGAGTATTAGCGATCCCGGTTATATTGCCACACATTGGTCATGTATACATGATATATCATATCTTACTTCACCTCGTAAGTCTTATTATTTCTATTTTCCTTGGTATTGTGGCCATACTTGCCTACAAACGGAACCGCTCAAGCAGGCTATTATTTATGGCTTTGGGCTTTTTGTCGCTGGTAGTAATTGAAAGTCTTTATCTTCTATTGGCGACAGTAAATATCGAAGATATTATTATACCTGTTGTGCGAATTGAGCTGCCTCATGTAATTCTCTTTGCCATGCTAACTTTATTTGGAATTGGAGTATTTAGGGTGAGTAATAAGAAATAATGAGTATGGAATCTAGTACTTCGAGTACATCACATATTTCTGAATCTGGTACTCGGACTATACAAGAATTTAGAAATGATATTGATGAGTCCTTATTGGAATGTATCTACCGAAATCCTGGAGTCAGGTATCGGGAATTACTTAGAATTTTTCATGTTGGTAATGGCGTATTAACTTATCACCTTTCCATACTTGAAAAATTAGGAAAAATACGAGTAGATAGGAAAAGAAACAAAATAACGCGGTATTATCTGACAGGCGTTCCTGATGAAGATACCGATCTAATCGGCCAGTTGAGGAACAAGATGACAAGGCAGCTAGTACTATTCATACTAGAACACGATCATTGTACTTTTGGCGAAATCGTCGAAAACAGTGGAAAGGCACCATCAACTATATCGTGGCATCTTAATAGGCTGCGTGATGCAGGCATCATCTCCATGTCCTATGGAGAACGAACTCAGCACTATACGATTGTTGATAGCAGAGAAGTCAAGAAGATATTGGTAATGTACAAAGATGCATTTTTAGACAAGGTGGTGGACAACTATGTCGGTATTATGGACCAACTGTAATGTTTGCCGTTTTTCCAAATCTATATGTTTCAAAGTAGTCCCAACCATCAACTTGGCTTTTTTGACTCAAAGACTTCATTGTTACTATGCCTTCTGCTTCTCATAAGTACCACACTTGTGGAACAAAGGGTTGTCTTTGCAGATACCATCATAGGCGCGATAAGCCAGAGAATAGGCAATTACGATATGGAGATGAAAACCCTTCCACAAACTCCAATCGTAAATACAAACTCCAAAATTCAGCTTAGGATAGGGAGCGTCGAAGGGGATGAATTGGTAGATATTCCGATTGCAATACGGATATCAAAAGGAGGAGAGGAATTAACAAGAACCAATCCTATATCAGTAACATACGGACATTTCATATTTCCTTACAAATTTAATCAGACTGGAGTGTACTCACTCGATGTTGACGTTTATGATACTTCTTATAATAGCCAGAATATCACTTTTACTTTTCCTATAACAGTCAATAGTCCATTTATGTCCTTTTTTACTTTTTCGCAACCACTTAATTCTACTTCACTGGAAGTAGTGATTATTGCAGTTGCGATTATATCAGGAGCAGCTGGTACTGTCTATTTCAGAAGAAAGAAAGCTCATACATTGGAATCGTAGTCTGAACTTTCAATATAATGCAAATATTCTTTAAGATTTTATAGGTTTTCGATGTCCAGTCTTCTGTTGTATTGCAATTGGTATAATAATCATATGCTTACAGCATGTGTTTAAAATCATAATTTCAATATACTGCTAAAAAATTCGCTTAAAATTATTATTTTCAGCCAAGTTATTTATGTAATTGTAGAACACGAATAAATGACTCTTATGAATTTTGAGACAATACTTAAAATTAATTATTGTGATGATGATTTCTTGTAAATATGATATTGCTATGCTCATTCACTTAATCTTGAGTTACCAGTACATTGGACTTTTGAATACTTTTGCATTTAAATCTACAATTAACCATGATATAAGGCCATAATATTTACTAGAATAGAAAAATGATAAGTTTGTGTTATCTTATTTATATACAATTGTAGCTTACCAATGGTTTCAAACTCAGAAATATCAACACTAGTCAATATAGTTCGTTAAATGACAAATCGTACATCGTGTAGTGAAATGTTTTCGGCAGCAGCAATTGCTACAATGCTAGTAGTAGCAGCGACCCTAGCATCTTTAGCAACACAACCTGTCTCAGCGCAAAGTGTTCCAATCGCTACACATAGCCGCGGTACAGGAGATGGCGGCGGCTCTGGTGGCGGTACAGGAGATGGCGGCGGCTCTGGTGGCGGTACAGGAGATGGCGGCGGCTCTGGTGGCGGTACAGGAGATGGCGGCGGCTCTGGTGGCGGCGGTACAGGTGGCGG
>JBEDUN010000077.1:0-8267 GCA_040414675.1 Nitrososphaeraceae archaeon
GATGATTCTCCTATCTGGGATGATGCACTTGCAAGAGTTAAGATCACCAAGATGCCGAAGTTCCAAAGGTTAGATATCAAAGCTGAGGGAGAAAAGTCAGAACGTCCATCTGATGATGAATATAATAAATTTATCTTCCTTGTCGATTTAATGAAAGAGTATAACTATGATGGGAAAATAATGTATGAGAAATATCCTTTCAAGATCAAGGATGTACAGTTCAGTAGCATATTATATGTTTCCAACTATGCCTTATTACGTATTGCAAAATTGATCGGTGAGGACACTAAGGAGATTTCAGAATGGATCTCCAGGACAGAAACAAACTTTCGCAAGTTTTTCTGTACTCCTTCAAATGAGGGATCAAATAGTTCTGATGGCCTGTTCTATGATTACGATCTTGTTATAGATGAGAGGATCATGAAAAGAACAATTTCATGTCTATTGCCGATTTATACTGGATTACTATCAAATCAGGAAGTCGAAGTAATCGTAAAATGGATTAGCGGCACAAATTTTGTAGCCGAGTATGATACCATAGCAAGCGTCGACGTAAATGAATCATACTTCAAGCCAGTAGATTATTGGAGAGGGCCAATCTGGATAAATACAAGTTGGTCCATAAGGTATGGCCTATTGCGATACGGATACACTGATAGGGCCGAACGAATAAAACAGGGGGCACTAAGACTTGTGGCAGAGCACGGATTCAGAGAGTACTTTAATCCTACTACAGGAGCAGGCCTTGGCGGTAAGAACTTTTCGTGGACGGCAGCAGGAGTAATAGACATGATAATGATGAAAGGCAATCCAATAGACCTTTTGGGTATCTAGGAGTTTACAGCTAGATTCGACGTCATATATGGTATTTACCTGCCTTATTTCATTTGATGAAAAAGAGAATTTGTAAATGTCCATACTCTTGAAATTCGAAGGGAACCGAAATCTTATACTTTTTTATGCCCATTCAATCGCATAAATGGTGCATGTTATTCTTATAAATTACAAAGATTACATGGATGGGTCTAGTAGGAAGGGCGGACATGACGTATCAATGTTGGTATTGTCATAAAACTATAAATTCTGACTTGCATGTGATACCAAGTCCCAGATCTAGGCTTAATGCTTCTGCACCTCATATAACTACCTATAGTTGTCCTTATTGTAACAGATTGCTAACTGAAAAGATATATGATTATCCACTGCTCGTGGTTTAAATAGAGATAAGAAAAAAGTGGTCGCCGGGGAGCAAATACTAAAAATTAGGAGAACATCTGACGCTTGTCACTATTAACTTGCTTAAATTATGATGCCAGGCGATATCAGCCTTTAATATGTTATCTGAGTTGAAAATCCGCCATCATCCACTCATATAATAGAGAATTTCCGCCCCCAGCTGTTCTATTACTGTTATTATGTATATTGCTCATGGTATAGTGAACCTTCGGGTTCCATAGGTTTCGGACAAGAGTAGACAACAGGCATAATGGGCATAGTCGTTGGTAGACTATAATTATTGATATCAATAGTCTACCAACGACTACCTTTCTGTCTAGTGAGATTTGTTATTATCGTAAGACCTAGTAATAATATGGTTGTTGAGCATTGCAAATCTAATATCATCAGAGGGTAGCAGACTTGCAATGACTTCTTGTTGGACCTTTACTCAACAACCAGTATACATGAGTCTATGCCTGGCTCGTTGCATTCCTTAACGATGGGATTTCGGTATAATGTACTAGGAAACATTCTATTTATTGGATTACGTTGGGAATCAAGATAATTCTGAATAATGATTGCTTACGTATTATCTTGTCTGTTCATAGCATTTAATTGTGATAACACCTATTCAAAGTGGAAGATGATACAACTCCAATCTGCAGGACACCAGTCATTAAGCAATTATTCGCTAGGTTCCTCGGATAATGCAAATACTATCTGTAGACGTGTATGTTGAGGACTTTGTTTATGCATACCTAGATGTATTTGACAGAGAGGCATTAAACAAGGCGGACAAAGCATTTCGGTTCGTTGATTGCATATTTGGCAATTCATTTTATTTATTATTAGATTAGTTGACCTTATCATTTTAAGTCTAGAAGACAACAATTGCAGACAGTCATTATGACAGGTGTTGACAGCAGCGGCAGACTTGATAGCAGGATAGACCATAGTTCAGTATGCTTAGACCTATCAAGCCAGATTACATACATTTGGATTTGGTTATCTCATTAGGTGGTTTTGTTCTCAATATCAGGCGGAAATAACTTGTTGCAATAGACTAAGGATACTAACATTTCATTCTATGATATGTAATTGACACAAAACCTACAGGATTTTCTATATATGAAAGTAATAATTAGTAGTGGGATCTATGAAGTAGGATGGGCTTGGGAAACGAGGAATAAATAGGAAGTGCAAAGCTTAAATTCTATATCTCGAGCAAGCCAGCCGATCAGACTGAAGCGATAGATACAATTGCCGCATATGGCAAACAGGGAATAGACCAGGGAATATACGCCATAACAGAAGTCATTAACCGGTATGACGTAAGCGATCAAGTTAGGGAATATGGACTAGAGGCTATAGAGGAAATAAGGGACAAAGTTAGTTAGTTGGTGAGGGTCTATTAAATCCCATACTTATTTTTCAGAGTCTGTCTCTTTCAAGTCACCAGGGCAATAATCTAATGCGTTACTAGCCGTAAGTATACAATCCTACTTAAATATTATGCTGAATGATATTTCCATAATCACTGCAGTTAGGATATATTATCCTCGACGCATTTCACATATTTGTATACGGGGGAAGTGGAGGCAAGCCAAGGACACTTATTACATATAAGAAAGTCTATTACCTTATTGTATATTCGCAATCGCTGCCAATGCTAATGCGGATAGAGTGGGCTTGAACTAACTTATTGTAGTGGATCGACATTGGAACGATATTGGAGTGATGGTTTGTTGTCGATCAGATTGTGTACTACTTTGCTCAGTTCAGCCATCGAAATTGGTTTTTCTATAAATCCTGCCGCTATGTTTTCATGCGAGAAGTCTTTTGAAGAATATATATTGTCATATTCAAACGCACTCGTAAGAACAACTTTCACTTCTGGTTTTATTTTTTTTACTTGCAGTGCTAATTGATACCCATCCATATTGGGCATTCTAATATCTGAAATCAAGAGATTATAATCTGCTGCATTTGATCTAAACTCCTTTAATGCTGCAGATGGATCAGTAAAGGAAATTGTAGATAGACCTGCCTTTTCGAGACTAATCCTCATCAGTTTTGCAATATCATAATCGTCATCTACGATTACAATCATCTACTATCAATTAAAAATAATAAATATGGAATTATTTAAAATTATTTTTGATAGTTTCAATAAAAAATTAAGTATTAGATGACGTGATATTAATCAATAAAATTATCTTTTTGCTCGAACTGTCATTTACAAGGACCATTGTGACTAAAATAGCCACATTGTAGTACTTAGACTAATAGAATAGTCATAAAAGTATCAAATTAACTAATTATCAGTAGTAAAAGGAAATACCACCTAATAGAGTATTCGTGTAGAGCGTGTTAACCGTCCCCATTTATGCGTAAAGCGATCTATCCTTAAACTATTATTCAAGAAACCGCGAATATCAAAGAAACAAACAATTCCTTTTATGTAGATAAATACGAATGCAGTGGAAGTAGTTGTTTGCTGATGCAACAAATGAGTCCAAATCTAGTGTCACTTCACTGAGTAAATGTTTGTAGACTGCATTCATGATCTTGATATTTTTAGAGCCTTCCCATGATGGTTGATTAACTGTTGTTTTTGCTCGTCTGAAAACTGGTTAAATTCCTTTTCATGGTATAAACAAAAGCCTTTCATGTCAACATCAAATTTTGTTGGTAGTGATAGTTCATATTCTACGAGTTCGTTACGTTTAGACTTGTGAGTATATGCCCCTATGTCGCCTATAATCGAAAGACCTTTCTTTCTATTTTGCTTTGCATAATTGACGAGACTTTTTTTAAAAAACATATCTGGCTTTGGACCGAAGTATTCTTTTAAAGAATCGATAATCACAAGTTCTTTTGCTTTTTCATGTTTTGATACATTTATGCCACTCTTTGAGAGATTTTGTCTAACAGAGTCAGTAGTTTCATAAAATGGATTTATAAGAATAATTTCATTATTTTCCTTAGCTTGCCTTTGAACATAATTAGAATACACTTTCCTTATTGTAGACAAGTCGGGATAGACTATTAGGTAATGTACTCCATAATCTGCTTGAGCGATCTGGCTTGAAACATCATCAACGCTGCAGTTTAGTATACTTGTATAATTCAATCCTTTAAAGATCTGCTGGACATCATAGTATAATAATCGCTAGGACTAAATATCTTACAATAAGCATTGACATTACGTAGTTAGATACTTTGCCTGACTTTTCTTGCTATATCATTTAGTTTGCGTATAAGATGGTCTTTGAAGTTAGTTCAAGAACGATAGCTAAATTCCAATGTCTAGTTATTAATCACTCAGATACCAGTTCATGGCATCTTTTCAATATAATATCATAAAATCGATCTAGATAATTCAAAAATTTATATATATGACGGAAATTGACGCTAGAACTCATCTTATACGTTATCCTTAAATGCTAGGTGTATGGTAATAAACACATGATTAGTTTTCGTGGCAGTTTTTGGCAGTATTATGACCTCCATTATCAGAAGATATACTCATTATTAGTCTATATACATAATAATGGTCAAGAGATGGTTCCTAAGTGCATAGATTAATTTTAGAAAATTATCTTCATCATAAATTATCATTTACTAAAATACAAGTTAGAGAAGAAGATGGAGGAGAAGCAGGCAGATTTGCGAAAGAATAGCAAAGTTATAAAGATAATGAATGCTGATTCGAACAATAATACGAACAAAAGTAACAACGATATAAACAACAATAACGACAGTAATAAAAATAATCACAATAACAAAATAGTAAATTTCTTGCATATCGATGATCTTGATCTAAAGATTCTTGGTCTATTGACTACAGGAAACGACAACAAGTTAATAGCAAACAATTTAAGCACTCCCCTGAGTACAATTCAAAGAAGAACGAGAAAATTGTTTGAAAAGGAACTGCTATCTTCAAAAATTGAATTAAACTATAATAAATTAGGTCTGAAAACAGGATTTATTCATGTTTATCTATCCAATGGTAACCTAGATAAAATAGGCCAACAGATTGCAAATAGAAAAGGGATAAGTTGTGTTTCTGTTCATGTGGGTAATTCAGACCTTGTCTGTACATATATCTGTCAGTCTAGTGATGACCTTATAACAATATTATCTGAAATAAAATCTATAGAAGGTGTAGATAGAGTCGTATGGTCAGAAGAAGTGTATAGAATAGCCAGTACTTCCAAGAACAGTCAAGTTATTCCATTGAAATATTAACAAATAGGTAGAAGTAGCAGAATTGTAGTCTGTTGGCATTTGCCGCCAGATATAGACGATATATGACTCTGAATATCAATAGTCAGCAATAGGTCTGAGTGCAATAGATAATACTGACTTAACGCGCAGAGTCAATATTTATATAGATATTTATACAATAAATCATAGTTTATGGATAGTATGCATATGGCATTACTATGGAGGTATCTATATGGCTGATTCTAAAACTAATAAAATGCGTGATAATGATGCATCTGAACATAATATTATTACTAGAGGCACAAGAGAGGTCCAAAACGCATTGCTTAATACGCCCTCTGAATCTCATAATATTCTGGTATACTCTGATATCCGATTCTTAAGAAAAATATATCCGACCTATATTAAATCTCTACTTGACAACAATGAGATTGTTTTAGTTTTGACATATTATGATCATCCATCTACGATGAGACAGATACTATTAGATGGGGATAAAAGTGAAAATAACAATAATAATGAAGGTAAAAGTAAAGAGGATATCTCGAAGGACATAGAATCACATGTCCGTAATGGTTCGTTAATCATAGTAGATTCATTATTGTCCTATTTTAATTCAGAACAAAGAGATCAAATGATAAATAATGGTGACAAACTAAACTTTTTATCGCTTATCAGAATTTTGCTTAATCATGGCATAAAAAGTAACAAAAGTGGCATCACTATATTCTCTGATATGGGATCATTTTTTCACCGTAGTACTGATCATAATTATAGTGACAACAACGAAATTATTGACAGGATAATGGAGTATGAAAGGTCAATTCCAACAAGGTATAAAGACCTGGAATTGAAAAAATTCTGTTTGTACCACCAACAAGATTATGAATCTCATTTCAAATCTACACATCAAAAAGCCCAATTACTTGACTGTCATAGCAGGACTATAATGGTTATAGATAGTGGTAATAATAGTAATAATGATAGCAAATGATAATGACAATGAGTGAGTGTACTTGAAATGTCGTCCAATTGCCTGTTTTGGAAATTGGTTTATACGTAGGCTAAATAATCCGAAGTATCGGGCTTGTACTAACAACTTCTATTGTCTGCCAGCCTTCATAAAGATAGTATGAACATCATAAATAACAATATCTATTTACTATTGTCATGTAATTCTATGTGTCATTCACGCCATACTATGTGAGAATTCAAGTTACAATAGTTTAATTTTGTATATCTATTTCATAAAATTCAAATAAAATGTTAAATAAGACGATTACATAGGTATACACATCATTAGATTGACGTATTTAATTAATATCTATAGAATTGGCATTAATTCCTTTAAGCCATTTTTTACGCCAGATATATATATATATATATCAATAAAGGTGATGCCCCTTGAATCGTCGACAATCATTGTCGTCTTCTTCTTCAGGCAATCCCCATGCTCTAGACAAGTTAGACTATAAAATAATTAATATGATGGTATTAGGTTTGGACAATAAAAATATTGCAGAGGAACTGAGAACTCCTTTAAGTACAATTCAGCGAAGGACACGGATTCTATTAAGGTCAGGATATGTTAACCAACTATTCCAACCCAATTACAAAAAATTGGGTTTAAAGAAGGGATTACTTCATGTTTATTTGCATACTGGCAATATAAAGAGGGTTGCAGAGGATCTGCTTTCAAATGATGGGATAATGTCTTCAGCAGTTCATGTGGGGAATTCAGACCTAGTAGAAGAGTTTGTTTATGAAGACAGCGAACAATTAGTCGATCTGATTTCAAAGGTAAAGGCAATAGACGAAGTAGATAGAGTTGTTTGGTCTGAGGAAGTATTTCTACTTCCTGGTAAAAAACCTAGTGTGCTTGCAGTCTTGAATCGGATAATTGATAATAGATAGAATACGTTTATGGATATTTATTTATTCGAATTGACATTCTGCAACAACTACTAATACTGAAGTCAAGTATGAATTAGTTACCTTAAAATTATTATTTTTAAATTAACCAACTAATCAATTCAAATATCTAAATAAGGATCCCGTTCATGTTTTATATAGACAGTCTATAAAAGGAGGTGTGTTTTCTATACTCTTTTGTCGTTAGCGACGTCTCTAGTAACTTTGTGCTAAATGGGTTTAGTCCTTTGTTAGTAACATTTTCTGGTAAGAGTATAGAAGGGGGCTGTTCCGATTCGTGCGGGAATTAATGAACATGAGTTATTGCTTATTATTATTGTCAGTGTGGTTGATTCAGTTCTGCTACTTTATTATGACAGCCTCCGAAACCGACTCCATTACCACCAAACCCAAATCCTCTACAATTAGCAAACGCTTCATTTGTCGTTGTTACTGTAAGTGCACCTGTTATTCACTTAACTCCTGCTGGAATAATACCTTTACATCTGGTACGGTTGTGTCAGATGTAGACTCGGGTCTTCGAATAAGTCAATTGTGTAAAAATTATTCCGATGGCATTTTCTCCAATTCTTGTTCTTCTTTTGTGTTTAACAATTTATACACTCCGGCAGCAATCAATCCGCCTGCAATCGGAGCTACCCAATAAATCCATTGATAACTAAAGTTGAACATTATCAAAGCTGGGCCAAATGAACGTGCAGGATTTAGTGATCCACCTGTAATCGAAGCTCCAATCATAACGTTCAAACCAAGTGTAATACCTATGGCCAGACCGGCTAAAGGGACTATTCTAAAGTTCCTTGATGTTGTGGTCGCTAAAACAACGTACACTAGAGTAAATGTCATTACTGTCTCCAAAATTAGTGCTCTTATAACATTATTGT
>JBEDUN010000078.1:0-11540 GCA_040414675.1 Nitrososphaeraceae archaeon
TTAGTGATTGTCTTGGCCAGAAATTGGTTTGCTACTTACTATCTCTGCAATCTGATGTAATAAGAACTACTACAACTCCAGTTAATCTGCTCCTTGAGTATGATAAATTCCAGACAATTTTGGTAAATACGTGCTTGCGAGAATGCATATCAAAAGCTAGTTACTTGCAGTAATTACTTGATAAAGAGAGCGTCGTATTCTAATCTTAATATCTACTATCTTTTCGCCAACGTGTTATTGGAGAACTTGTAGGTATTATGTTTCCAACTCAAATATGTCCATACCAATAGTTAACATACTGATGTAATCACAATAGGGCGACTCAAAAGTACATTGGTACGGCATTCAACAAGAATCTTATACTCCACTATATCGACGCGATCAAATTGGAATCTATTCAATATGATTTTAAGCAAAGAATTAAAGGCATTCCCCTTAAGAGAGTTCGTGGAGACGCTAACATACTCACATCCATTAGCTGAGCAATGGATAAAATATTGATCATGAATAGGATATATGCTTCGTCCCAATAGACCGGGAGTAAGTAAGGTCTGGATTTTCACCTAATGATTGTCCAGACTTTTCAGGTCTATGATACTCCTGTACCCTTGTATTTGTACATTCGTCTGACATATTAGCTCACTTCATAAAACATTAAAAATTCCAGTATCTATTATATGAAGTGAGAATTGAAGAAGAAATATCTGCTTAGTGACTATAAAAAAAGACAACCTGTCACAAGAATAAGTATGTCATTACCTACCAAATTATTAGTAGAATTTGATAAGAGTATGTTGAAATCCGGGTATACTGATAGGTCTAAGGCACTTCAAACTGCAATTCATTCATTTGTAAATGATTATGATTGGAATACAGGTGAAAAAGAGTTTGGAGCAGGTGCAATAATAATTGTATATGATAATCATATCTACAATCAAGATGAAAAATCAATTCAGGTCCAACACGAATATCAAGATGTTATTGGTGCGACGACCCATTTACATTTACAAGGAGATAACTGCTTGGAAACTATCATGGTGAGGGGGGAGATTAGAAAAATAAAGGAATTGACCAAATACTTGTCGGAGAATCGTGGTATTAAAAGTTTAAAACTCCACTTTGTAACGACATTTTAATAATAATATTTGGCGGGCTCATCGGACCAATACAATAAATTCACACACGATACATTTCTCAAGTGTTGTAAAGTGTATAGTCGAACATATATTTTCAATCGGTATGGCACAAGAATTGCATTATTTAAATTCGATTTGCTCTCATTAGATCAGACTACTATAGATGAACTATAATGTCAGTCAACATCCAAATCGTTTAAACATTGGTCATCGAACCAATGAAATTAGCACACTTTTGACATGTGATTGAAGTTTATCATGAATTGACAGTCTTTCTAAAGAACATGTCTTGATGTTTTTCTACTAGTAAACTCCTTGACAGTAATAATCCTGAAAGCTAGCACAGCCATAGTATTTTCACAATTCTTACTCAGAATTGTCACGATTGAATATTACTAAATGGCATGATAATGATATATGATACTAATAAATGCAAATATGTTAATAGTGATTATTACTAAGGTTAAAACTTTTAATACTGCTCCTTTCAAATAATATGAAATGACATTTAATAGGCTCATTTCAGCAAGTGCGTTACTACCGTTAATATTGAGCCTTCTTGATGTCTCTATCGGTGCAAATGCCGCTGTCATATCACATAATTTAAAGAGTACTACATTTTCAGTCACTATGAATTCCCCGGGCACAATTGGTATAAATAAACCTGCAAATACTAGAGTCCTGAATGTTGTCACCTCAGTTGCACCAATTGCTAATATTATCAAAAACATAGGAGGAGATAAAATCCAACTTACCCAATTAATTCCAGATGGCGTGGATTCTCACACGTTTGAACTGACTCCATCTGGGGCAGTAAAAGTGCAGAATGCAGATTTAGTAATCATCAATGGATTACATTTAGAATCTGGTGTGGAAAGGATTTCAAATGCTTCTAGGGCACATAATCCAAATCAACAACTCCTTAAGCTTGCAGATAATACGATAAATAAAAATCAATGGATATATGATTTTAGTTTTCCAAAAGACAAAGGTGATCCCAATCCTCACCTCTGGTTAAATGTCGCAAATGCTATGAATTACGCTATTCTAACTAAAAATAAATTAATCCAGATAGATCCAGTAAATGCCGCATATTACAGGAGTAATACAGATAGATACCTTGTTCTATTAAAGAAGCTAGATTTAGGAATAAAGAGTGCAATACAAACAATCCCACCTCAAAATAGAAAACTGCTTACTTATCATGATTCTTGGGCATATTTTGCACCAAGATATGGCATGGTCGTTATTGGTGCAGTTCAACCGTCTGACTTTGGAGAGCCAAGACCTCAGGAAGTCGCTAAACTAATTGATCAAGTAAGAAACGAGAAAGTGCCTGCACTTTTTGGTTCTGAAGTATTTCCGAGTAAAGTAATGGATCAGATAGGCAAAGAAGGAAATGTAAAATACGTGACAACACTAGCTGATGATGTCTTACCTGGAAAGCCAACTGATTCAAATCATACATACGTAGGAATGATGTTAGAGGATATGTATGGAATGATAATCCCACTTGGTGGTAAAGTCTCCACCTTATCTGGAATTGATCCTGCAAATACCTATGTGCTCATTAAATGATGAAGATGATGATTATGATAATGCAATTGACCAGATTCAAGAATTATCATATGGTCGAGCATTATTTTTCTCTTCAGAAGTGTAGAGTAGAAGAGATTGTTGATGATTGCGATTTAAGGACAAGGATGGATCTTTAATGGGACACAAATCATTACATGAAAATAAGGAAGTAGAAAACCAATATCATGAAACTAGATCAGCAGAAAATCTACTCTCCATAAGGAAATTGGAATTTGGTTATCTTCCACATAAGCCAGTCCTTGAAGACGTAAATCTCGATATTCCCAAAGGAAGATTTTTGGGTTTATTAGGACCCAGCGGATCAGGCAAATCTACATTACTGAAAATCATTATCGGGCTTCATAGGCCGTGGCATGGCTATATTCAATATGGTTCTGAAAAGATAAATTACACAAAAACCGTCAAATCTATCTCAAGTTCAGCGGCGTCATATTTTGTGAGACCTATTAAGACTTTAATAGGCAACGTCTTTTCTTCAATTGGATATGTTCCACAGATTGAAAGCGTAGATTGGAATTTTCCTGTTACTGTTACCGAGGTGGTTGGGATGGGGATTTGGAACCGATCAGGTTTCTATCCTTGGATTAGCAAAAATGACAAAGAAAGAATACAGTCTGTGCTTGGCACCTTGGGGATTGCAGAATATGCAAAAAGACAAATAAGAGAGTTATCCGGTGGAGAACAACAGAGGGTTTTCCTTGCAAGAGCATTGATCAGCAATCCACTAATTCTGATATTGGATGAACCAACCTCTGGGGTAGATTACAACACCCGAGAGAAAATTTTCACAATCTTGACTGACCTGAATTCTAAAGGGATGACTATAATCATGACTACACATGACATTACTGGTTTGGGTAAGCGTCTTCCTTGGGTGGTATGCATAAATAAAAGCATAATTTCACAGGGACCTCCAAATGATGTTCTCACTCAAGAAAATTTACTAAAGACATATGGATTATCAAGAGATATTTGTAATTTGATAGACGATAGGGAAACTTCTATTTCTAATCCTGCCATAACAGACGGTAGTAGACATAATCATTTTCACGTAGAATCGGAGAAAGAGTCATAAGATGGATTTCTTAACCCCGTTTGATTACGAGTTTTTCACAAGGGGGATTGTTGCTGCAGTACTAGTAGGAGGGATATGTGGACTAATAGGAGTTTATATAGTTTTGAGAGGAATGAGCTACATAGGACATGGTATGTCCCATGCCGTATTTGGTGGTGCGGTTGTAAGTTATGTAATCGGATTTAATTATTATGTGGGAGCAGCGATTTGGGGATTTCTATCTGCGGTTCTTATAAATGAAATAAGCAGACGCAGAAAAATCAAGGCTGATGCAGCGATCGGTGTAGTAACGACAGCGGGATTTGCAATAGGTGTCTTGTTCATTACAGCAGCGCAAAGCTTTCATAGAAATTTTGAAGCTATTTTATTTGGTAATATTCTTGGCATAACTGATCAAGACTTGTATGTTATTATTACGGTTTCAATATTGGCCGTAATATTTGTCTTTTTCTTTCAGAAAAGACTGTTGTTTGTGCTATTTGATAAGGAAACAGCTAGAGTATATGGGGTAAGAACCGAAATTCTCGAGATAGTATTTGCTCTAGTATTGGCATTGGTTGTAATAGCTTCAATGAACAGCATCGGGGTGACCCTACTGGCAGCTGCAATTGTGGCGCCTGCCATTTCAGCTAGAATGCTTACAAATAATTTTCTCAGAATGATAATACTTTCATCAGTAATTGGCATAGTAACGGCGTTTCTTGGTATGTACTCCAGCTTCTTTTTTGATACAGCATCTGGCTCAACCATTGTACTTTTTGGAGCTGGTGCATTCGGAGTTAGCGCTCTATATGCCTTTATACGTAAATCCTACCATTCACATTCGCATGGTCCTATCAAACATACACATCCTCATCTTCATACTGATAAACACTTGCACAAACACTAAATTGAAAACGAGATTTGGTCAATCAATGCGTAATGAAATAATTCACTAATTTGAATTAGCTCATATCTTTGTTAATCATACTCTCAGAAAGACTAGTTTACTTAGAAGGATCTTCTACAGAACCAGTATGTATTTTATTGATTAGACATTAAATAATTGAGACCTGGGCATATTCCAGGTTCATGTTTTATATGTATAATGAATTAGAATAAAGCTATCCTTTGAGTGTCTGAATTTGTGATGAAACATAATCAAACATTCCCAAAGGATAGCATGTGGTAGTAAATGTGAATCTATTCTTTTTAGTATTCTGTATTTGATAGGTTTGATACCGTGGCCTAATCCAAGACGAAGAAGAAGAGGCAGACCATATGTCTATTCTCCTACTGTAATTCTGAGATGTTTCATAGTCAGGTTATGGTTTAGATTGGATTCTAACAATGCATTACATGAATTCCTGGAATTGGATTATCCATATAATAAGAAGATAATGAAAAGATGTGGTCTTACCCAAATACCAGACAGGCGAACATTTGATAGACGACTTAAGACCATATCCTTAGACATCAAAGAAAGAATTACTGTCATGAACTGCTTGTTTGTAGAAGAAAAGATGATAGATCCATGCATTGTTGCTATAGATAGTACGTTACTGAAAGCCAAAGGACATGTTTGGCACAAATCATCTATGAACAAGGGTATAGTACCATGTTCTGGCATAGATACTGACGCAAGATGGGGATTCAGTCATACTAAAGGATGGATATTTGGTTACAAACTACATATGATATCAAGTACTGGTTCTATCATAGTCCCATTAGCAGCGGATGTTACAACTGCTAATGTACAAGATAATCAAATGTACAATCCGATTATATCATCATCATCAATATCATCATCAACTCTATCTTCAGAAACATGTTTTATCATAGGTGATTCTGGGTATGATGACCATAAACTATATGATTTGAGTACTAAAAGAGGATTTGAACTGGTATGCCCAGTACAAAGATATGAACATACTCCTACTGATAAACTAGATCTTATACAATTCTATGAATCTGAATTAGGACAGGCTATTTACTCTTGGAGAAGTAAATCGATAGAACCACTAATAGAACATATTAAATCTGTTTTTAGAATAGATCCATTACCGGTAAGAGGCTATCAGAAGGCTGCTGGAATAGTGCTTCTGTCAATACTACTATATCAGATCCTTGTCTACTACAATTGTAAAAACAAATGTAATCAACGACCAAAATCAATCAAACACATGTTGTGTAGTTAATACGCTACTAAATAATACATGAAAGATACAGAATATAATTATGCCCAAGCCTCAAATAATTATAACTCTTCATAATTCCTTGTTTTCATTATCCACTAGCTTGACAATAGTTTATAATCGTGTCTAGCCTATTCACAAAATTTTATATCACTTTGAGTAGATCTTTTAGACATAGTTGTCTTAAATTGAAGCAAAAGATTCCTCAAAGGTACATTGAGAACTATGACAAAATACAAATCAATATTGGCATGTATGACGTGCTTAAGATGAAATTAGAGGATTATTACAAGACATTGATAAATATTAGTGGCATTGATTACCAACCACATTTTATAAAGACAAGGCAGTACCAAATAAATTTTATTAGATTCATACACAAATATAAGGTCTATGTAGCAGCCATTATTGAGAATCTGGCTAATCCCATCTCGATTTGTCTGTTTGAAACTCTGCATTTTAGGATTTCTGAAGCTGATATGTGGCAGCCACTATCAATAGGAATTGCCTAGCCGTCTTTTCAACAGACTTTGAGTATGCAGCGCTCATTTATTGTAGAAGGATTGTCTATAATCAAGTGATTAGGTGTAAAGTAGTCCAAGCAAGTATCATCTAGAGTTTTCTTGTAGCTATTAATTATCAAATGAGTTATTAGAATGCGATCTCTCCAAATTAAAGCGCACTTGTTGCATTTATAACAGAGGAATGAAGATCGCGATTATTTGTAGTGTCGCTTTAATGTTCTTAGATTTAAATATGGAAAACATATTTGATTCATATTAGAAGATTCTGTTATATGGATTTAGACATGATCAGCGGATCCGTGTAATGTTAATAGATTCAAATCAAATATTGTCTTAATTGCAATAGTGATCATCTTCATGGTAACAGCTAATAATGAAGCAAATACAGTGATAATTGGCTAACTGACTAACTGTTTATTTATTTATATTTCGTTCGCATAAGGTAAAAAATTCGGGAATTTGTCTGCTAGTTAATTAATACCAATTTTCTAGTGATGGTGGGGATGATGTCATTGCCACTGATAGTGGTGATGGAAGAAGTGGTGATGATGGAACCAGTACCAAGAGTGATGGTGATTGTCTGAGTGTGCGAAGGCGTTGTTGGTTAGAGCTGGCGTGATGACAACTAGTCCTAATGCAGCTGCCATTGCAACTATTGCAATGATTGTGGTAGTTCGAGTCTTTAAGTTATCATAAATTAGAGTTTGATTTATATTAATTAATTTAACCTAGTGAACTAACTTCGTTACTCTACTTTAGAGCGTATTGCAGGTCACATTTATAGTATTTTATTATCTCATAATTTCTTTCAGACCTGTTACGGATTCACTAGAATACAGTGTAGATCAATAATATGTTTGCGATACTTTCAAAAGAGATTGGCAGTTGTCACTCAAGGTTGATAGCCTTAGTGGATTGAAGACAAATAAAACCATTACAAGAATCTGACATGCATAAAAAATTGTTGTAATAGAATTATTATAGCATAATTTTAACTATAAATTAATATTTTTAATACAATAATATCATAAGATGATTTTAGGTAATCAATCCTTAAATATTTCTGATTCTATAACCAGAGTTGTGAATGAGAATACCTATAGATTCTTATCCTGTGCAGCTATAATCTCTGTAACCTTAGTGTTAGTCATTCCAAGCTCATCTTATGCCCAGCGAATATTACCACAACCAAAGAATTTTCTAGCGAATTTAACTGGGAAAAATGTGGTCCCTTCAGTAGATACAAAAGCATCAGGCACAGCTAGATTTCATATGAATTCCAATGGGACTTAGTGTTATTATATAGATGTCAAGAACATTACAGGAGTGATAGGTAGTCATATTGGTCTTAAAAATGGAACTGTATTAGCACAATTGCTTAATCCGTATGCAGATGTAGCAACAATCGGTTCTTATCCCACTGGAGCAGTTGATGGTATTTTGGGAAGTGGAGAAATTAAAGCACGCGGAGCTGCTGAAGCGCCATATAGTTCAGCGCCAGGTGGTTTAACATGACCATTACTTGGAAAGAATGTCACTGATCTAGACAAAGTGCTTGATGGTAAAAATACCTATGTCACTGTCAGAACGACTTCTCATGAAAATGGAGAAATCAAGGGACAAATACTTCCAACCAATATTCACGTAGGCTGTCAGAGCTCCATGAGGTTCGCTTATCCTCAAACAACCACACCTGCAGCTAGTAACTTCGGACCATGACCTAAGAAGTACAGCTACGACAGTGAGAAGTAGCTGTATATTTTATTATCCTATCTGCGATTAATATTTACGAAATCAGTGATTGTTTATTATTTGATGAACTTCGTTAGCCTATTGAGGAAATACTTCTAATCATCTATGGATGCGGTTTTCCCCCAATACGGCACAATTGAGGATAGTCCAAGTTTTGGGTTGCATTACTAGTACAAGACATTACCTGTATCAAAGATAACCTTACAGCGACATTTTGTGAAATTGCATTGCTTAATGTACTAATGCGATTTCTATCACATAAACTGGAGTACTCAGAAAAAGAATAGCTAACCAACAATGTTGTGACATCTATACACCTCGAGAAATAGACATATCTTAGTAGATGAAACGATAATCCTCTTGGATTCTTTACAATATTTATTCACTTGAGCTATGTCAAGTGAGGCAATACGAACGCGGTTTTAAGGATAGACTGATTTTAAATGCAATATGTGCAAGGTACACAGCGTCTAGACCTAATCATCTCATTATTAGTCGTATTTCAAATCTGTGAACATTCAGCTCATTCAAAATCTGATTAAACTTCTACGATGTATATTATCAAAAGAATTTGATAATCTAATCATTCATTGATGTAGATCTATAGACCTTTTTCAATATCTTTAATACTGTTTACAGATATAATGTGTTTATAAACTTTGCAAAAGAACCGAAATTTAGTTCTTGCTCTCATTAAATTAAACATATATTCAGAATTCTTGGAAGCTAAGTTGTGTGTTCGAGATAAAATCAGAAGACTAATGGAAGACTCAAGGAATTTGAGGGCTTGATGAACGATTTTTTTGCAAATTTATATTTAATAGATCCCGCCTACGCATATTGTCGATATCATGCATTCTAGTTGCATAGACGATGGAAATAAATAGTGAAATTGAAAATAAACAGCTTGATTGAATCTAATTATTATGTAATACTAGATTGCCTCTTTTCCTGCTGTAACACCATTTGTTTTCCCTTCGGAAATATTTCTCTGCGCAAGATATTCCACTCTATAGAAAGTCTTCCAGGTCCTGTGAGTAACAGGCTAATTGCAATAGCCATCAATAACAAATCAAGTTCGTATCCACCTACGAATCCTTTTGGAAGCTTGGCTACGATTGTAGAACCTATCATCTCTATTATGAGAAGAATAGATGCAATTCTTGTCAACAAACCAATGATTAACACGATACCTCCTATGACCTCTAGCAAGCCTATAGGAAGAGCTAATGAAGCAGGTAATCCCACCATATTAGAAAAAAAATGTTCAGTCCCTGCGATATTTGACAGCTTGGGTAAACCATGTGCTATAAACGCAACCCCTGCAAGAATTCGTAAAGGAAAAGGTCCATATTGTGCTAATTTATCAAAAACCAAAGATATTTCACCACTCCTATATAGGAATCCCCATCATAAGATAAATAGCTTTAAGAGGGACCACTAACCCGCTGTTCCAAACCAATATGGCCCTAACCACCGGTTATACGTATAGATGTGGATTCGATATTTCACAGATTTGTATTAGCCCATGGGCATACTAATTCTGATATCGACCAAAATTTTTCAATTTTGCTGATATGTTAAATGAATACATATCTTATTATGGCTAGAGAACGCTCGGGCGAATTGATTCATGTTTGGAATGGAATTGACCTGTAGTTAATCCAGAAGTCAAATGCTCTTCAAATAGATGTTATGGGATATTCTCTTGAATCATCTATAGCCAAACAGATTACAATGATGATATGAGATCTAGTAGAGGATGATCATTGTATGCATAACAGTACCTTGCTGTCTGTACTCTATTCAAATATGATCTATGTTTCTGAGCTATCAGGGATAACAGGGATTGAGTAATTAGGGCTTAATTAATCTCATTCGTCATTCAGGCTTTATCCTGTCCTGACAAATCTAATTCGTTAAATCTGAAAACCTTATCAGTTGTATTCGATTGTCATAATTGGAACGAAAGACTGACTATTGTTCCCTAAGAGTTAAAAAAGGGTTCATTGGTTAGTAGTAGATCTCATGAATGTGCTTACTAATAATCATAGTGTAAATATGTTGTCCCAAAACCGACATCGCAGGAATCTATTTGGAATATTATGCGCACTAGCCCTAGCTTTAATCATTACTAGTGCGCCATCCGCTATTGGGGTGTTCAAGTTTGCAGGAGCTGCTTTTGCTGCAACACCTCAAAAGAACATCAACAACTCAGGAGATTTTTTGACTTATAATAATGCTTCTTATGGAGTTAATATTCAATACCCTCATAATTGGAGTTCGAGCCCAGGAGAAGGTAATGACAACAGTGGTGATTCAAGCACTGATATAGTTAGCTTCTCACCCAAAGATTCTAGTTCTTCAGCGAGCTTGGATGTATTAGTTGACAATATTGATTCTGGTGAGAATTTGAAGCAATACGTGTCAGACTCAATATCTGATGACAAAACGGATCTCAAAAATTTCACCGTAAGTGAACCAATATTTAACGGAGTCAATCTTGCAGGATCCCCGGCATATAAACTCATATATTCATATACGGACCAGGGCCAAAACTTTAAAGGATTGGAAACTGGAACAATAATTGGAAATAAGGCATACTTTATCCAATATGAAAATTCGCCGTCAAAATTTGATTCCGATTTACCTACGATACAAAAAATGATAGATTCATTAACATTGGCAAATATTCACAATACCGGTTGAACACTCAAATATACAACTTAGGAGAGCCGTCATACATAGCGTATAGCATTGGATACCAATACCAAACTATTTTTTATGTTCCATAAAATACAGAATCAAATAAAGATTATTATTTTATTCATTTCGATCTCTTCACTGGATTCATCATACATCCTGATTTATGTCACCTCACTTCAGCGACGTTGAGAATTCTATTTTTTGTCGAATATGATTTGTGTAATTGCTATTTAAGTAATCTTCCATGGAACTGCTATTCAAAATTTCTTTGCAACGAACGTACTACAAGATTCGTATCTTTGAGCGTCTTCAATAAGTCAAATTTGATATTGTCGAACCATATTATGCACATATATAAAATAATTATCCTTTATAATAGTAAATAGACTAAAAATCAAATTCGTTATTAGTCAATGAATGGAGAGGTCAAGTTTTGTGATTCTTTCCTGTCTATACCTTCTATAATCCTCATCCACTTCTATTGCTGATGCCAATATCTTACTTTTTATGGATTTGGATGATTGCAAGAACATTTTAGTATCTTTTGGTAGACAATGACCACCTATTCCATCTC
>JBEDUN010000079.1:0-55919 GCA_040414675.1 Nitrososphaeraceae archaeon
TGAACAACAAAACTGGTTTCGCAATTGCTGCTATAGCAATAGTTGCAGCATTGTTAATCACAACATCGGCCATGAATCCAAACAACGCATTTGCAGGCGGACACTATAAAAAGAGAACAACTCAAACGTTAGCACAAGAAAATAACTGTGGTAACGGCGTATTGCCATTAAAGGTCAGCTGCCAAAATGCAGCCTCACAAATTCAGGGCAAAGGCAATTTCGCTAGAGTTACAGCTTCACAATAAAGTCTAGCAACGTTCGACACAACATAGTTCGTTTCATTACGTTCCCATTCTTTTCTTTCTTCCGAGGGTTAGATTAATTCAAAAAAGGCTCTATAAAATCATTCTCTGAACTAAATTATGCATAAAAACCGGAAAAAGAACAATGCCATTAATAAAATATTCAAGCACATACTACCTAAACTAAATTATCGGAGCCTTTCAAAATAAACCTACTTTTCCAGAAATTATATCAAGAAACAAAATCTCATCAATCGCAATATGTCTACTGCAAAAATTAGAACAAAAATTGCTATAACATTATTAAATCCGTAAAAAAAATTTTCTCGAGTTACGACCGAAAATTAGCATAGCAAGAAATCTAACTCTTGGCTTCCAATCACCTGGAATCACAATTTACAGACCAAAGATATATTCACTTATCGTCTGAATATAACACCCAAAAAATTGAACTATAAATTAAAGATTTTATTATGAGTAAGTCACAATAGATTTGCTTGAGACTTTTTGGGAGAAGAAAAATTCTCCATTGTACGAATTGTGGTAAGGTTCTAAAACACAAATACAAACCCCCTGATGAATCCGAAACAGGCGGTTTTCTCTGTGCCGACTGCCATATTGACAAAACTAAAGAACAAGTTCTCAAAAAACAAGATGAAAAGAAACGACTTCAAGAAGAGAAAAACAAGTGTTCGATATGTGCGAAAGAACTTGAAGAAGCAGACAAAAATAAGCCAAAGTGGCAATGGGAGATGGGTACAGGAAGTGTTCTATGTGAAGAATGTTATGAAGATAAAAGAATTGAATTTGAGAAAAAGATAAATTTCTGTGCAATATGTCAAAAAAAGCTTAGCTTTTTTCGTTATAATCCGAAACCCAAATGGAAAATAGTAGGACAGCTATGTAGAACGTGTTGGGATAATCGCAATCAAGCTAAACGAAATTGAATTGAATCCATTTAAAAGACACAGATGTTATAATTGCAACCTTAGCTTCAGAAGAATAGAAGAACTAATGCAACACAATCAACTAGCTCATTGTGATAAGAATGGATATGAATGCAAAGATTGTAAAAAATTCTTTGAAGGTATGGAACAAATGAGACGCCATATAAAACAAGTTCATTCATATCAAGGCAACAGATCAAATCAAAGTAACTGAAATTTCAACACAGGTCAACTGCCAACAATTAGATGAATTAGGAATTTACAGAACATCGCTTATGGAACCAATATCTCCGATCAAACTACCATCAAGTGTGATGATATATGCTTCTATTATAGAGTTTTCCAGAATGGATCTATGTACTATAGGCGATATAGATTTTTTGAATTGCTTCCTGGATAAAGCATAGAGATATTTGTTGAATGCAGGAATAACCACAATCTCGAAAAATTCATTAGATTGAGTTGGAAGTTTCAACCTTGTATCACTCAGCGCGGTCATTTTTACTCTCAAATGCAGCCATACCCTATGCCCACTCAGAACGCTTCCTTGCTTCAAAAAAACAGGATGAATATGTCCCATTATAATCCTCTTGACAGATTTTAGCCTGGAAGGAGATGGCATAGTATGTCCATGCAGCAAAAGAGTGTCTTCGAGAAGCATACCGTGGATGCTGAATAAATTTACTTTATCCGGTAGCAAGAACCGAATATTAGAATCGTGATTTCCTGGAATAAAATAGATTTCTGTATACTTCAAAAGAGAATTAAGAAGATACGGTACGTTGTTCCACTCATCCCGATTTACATACCCAACAGAACTCTTTAAATCTCCCAAAATAATTAGAGCCTCCGGTTCGTGGACCCGAATTAAGTGCAGCAAAGCATCGATCGTCTCAATGAGGTATAAATTGGAGTCAATAAATACGCCGCGCGTATCTAAGCTATTCTCAAAACCTAAGTGTAGATCCGAGACTACGATATACCTCTTAGTAAGACCATTTTTCTCTTCAGTCAACAGCAAAGCAGGTTCAGGATATAGTGGGATTACACTTATCGTCATAACAATATGACAGATTCCATACAATTACATAATTACCGAAGTGCTAAATTAATGCATACACAATGGCATACTGAAATGCATTGCAGCAATATTCGATATTGTCATAGTACACAACTGTAAGGCCAAATAATCAAATATTATTGTCTTAAAACTATTTAGTAGCATTTGCTCCTGTCAACAATGTTCTATCTCTAGAAACATAGTTCTACTCGCCATTCAAATATATGCATCTAGCACACAAAGATAATTTGTTTATAGGCATAATCATACAATGAATCTAAGGTAGTATTGACTAATAATAATAGAGCAAATAATTAACAAGGTGGAGTGCTATTCTAGTATACTTCTGGTTTTCCTCAGCAGGGTCCATATTAGGTATCTCAACTAGAATGGGAATATCCGAGGCAAAAAAAGTATTTCAAGTTAAACAACTGCGTTCGCGATATTTGAAACACTCATTTAATACATATCACTTATAAATTTGCGCACCAGATAATTATATATCGATAAGAAGATTTTACTGAAGCAAATGGCAATTGTGTTGTAGGGATTAAGAAATGTTACCAGTTTTAAGATATCTACCTAAATAGGTATAATGCTAATATCTATATAACTTAAAAAAATGTGAGTGTGGGCATTACGAAGGCTGTACGCCTATGACGTTAACGGCGTTATCGTTGCCCTGTAGTTGTGAATTGATCGCCTGACAGAAGATCTTCAGAGGTAGTTTTCCATTGCCACATGCGTTAGCTTGTGCTGCAGTTTGAGTCTTTTTGTATTTCTTTGCATATCCGACGTCAGTTGCGACAATGGATGTTGCGATTAACATTGCTGCCACTGCGGCGATTGCCACAATTGCAAGAGTTCTGTTATTCATAATTCTTGAGTATAAGTTGAATTAATAATTTATTTGCGTTAAGAGGATTAATGCACTCTGTTTAATCTGATAAATCTTATATTAAAATAGACTAGATATCCATACGACATTGAAAAAAGAAGAATATGAAATCATAACTCTTTTACTCAGCTAAAAGTTAGAAGATCCTAAAGCGGATCATACTGCAATATTTGTATTAGTATCGGACAGGTAAAGTAGGACAAGGACTTGTAGTATTAGCAATGACTGGTTCTTATATTATTTGAGATTTTGAACAAAAAATCTTATTTGCAACTCATATTAGACTCGTACAAAAGGATGACTATTAAGGAATATATTTAATCAAGTCGGTTCATTCATGTCCTTGAGAATCGCATCGGTCGTTGGTGCAAGGCCAAATTTTATTAAAGTGGCACCTATTTATAGAGCACTTAAAGGTCATGTTGAGCACGAAATAATACATACTGGTCAACATTACGATTTTGGATTGTCTAAAATATTCTTTAAGGAATTTGATCTTCCAGACCCCGATTTTAATCTGGAAGTAGGCTCAGGATTACCAGGATATCAAATAGGCGAAATGACAAAAAAATTGGAACATGTCTTCTTGAACCAAAACGATCCAGATCAAACAAAGAAAAATAATCTCAGTCCTAAACATAGGAACAAACATGTTAGAGATGAGAAAAGTAAACCTAAATACGATCTTGTTCTAGTATATGGGGATACAAATTCTACCTTAGCTGGAGCATTATCTGCATTTAAATCTGGGATAAAAGTAGGACATATCGAATCAGGCCTCAGAAGCTTTGATAGACGAATGCCCGAAGAGATCAATAGAATACTAACAGATCAATTGAGTGAGTATCATTTTGCATCGACTAAAACAGCGATGGCCAACTTGAATAAAGAACGAGTATGGGGCAAAAATATATTCACCGGAGATCTTTCAGTCGAAGTTGTTCGAGAAGCTTCTCGACTATCAATCAAGAGATCAAGCGTACTTCATAAATTAGGGCTTGATCCAAAATCATTCATACTATTTACCATGCACCGAGCAGAGAATACTAATTCTTCAAAAATACTTGCCTCCATAATAAAGGCTTTCGAATTGATTTCTAAAAAAAGTGATACTGATGAAGGCCATAGTTTCGACAGAAGCATAGTATATCCGATTCATCCAGGAACAAAGAAAAAATTCGAAGAAAGTGCATTATTCGAAAGACTTGAAAAGTGCCCAAACTTAATCCTTACAGATCCCGTCGGATATATTGATTTTATTCAGCTAGTCCGTAATGCTAGCAAAATTATGACGGACTCTGGTGGAGTTCAAAAGGAAGCATATATTCTTGGAGTCCCTTGTATCACAATACGCGAGAACACAGAATGGATAGAAACAGTTGAAGAGGGTTGGAATAAGCTTGTTACTGTGAATCCAAGCAAAATTGCAGAATTTGCACTCAATTGGAAGCCCACGATACATTCAAAATCGAGGATCAGCAAAGCCAGTTCGTATGGCATAAGCGAATACAACTCTGGTGGACTGAAGCAAGTATTTGGTACTGGAAATACCTCATCTTTGATTAGAGAATTCATACTTTCTTTGAACAAATAGTAGCTTATTGCGAGGTAACACTTACCAAACTGTCTAGGACATTTAAAAAAAAGTAATTTCGAGTGATATTTGCTGTAATAATGAATTATGAATTTTGGGTTAGTTTTTATACTCTCATCCAGTCTACTGGAATATCCTGATAAAGCCCATTTGGCAGAATCCGTCGTATAGAAATTGGAAGTGCCTTGGATTCAATTTCGGCTATAGCAAGTGATATGGAATCTCTTATATCTGGCGAGACAGAGATGAAGCTAGGCGCACCCAATGAAAGCTGCAATGACCTAGCACCAGTTATTCTAGCCTTCTCAAATCTAGTTAGTCTAGTCGGACCAATTAAGACCTTTTCACCGTCTGTTGGTATTTCTCTCAATTCAAAATCGACTTCAGCATAAGTGACAACCTCATTCTCTGGTCTAGTAACTTTCATAGTGGTCGCCTCTGACTCACCTTCTACTTGCGTTGTGCCCTCCTCCTGAATAACCTCGCTAGATTTACTCTTTGAACTTGTTGTTTGTTCCTTCTGTGCTGAGCGACGTTGTTTTTTTTTAGGCACATCTTGAGAATGTTCGGCGACTGCGCTCTGGGCAGTTCTTGTTTGAGTCGAATCTGATCTATTTCTGCTAACTTTCTTGGTTGATTTTTCTTTGCGATCTTCAGGTTTTTTATGTGTAGGATTGTCAGCGGAAGATTGTTTAACTACCAAGAATAAAGCAAAGGATATTTGATATCTAATTAAATGTTACGAATTAGAGAACAGCCCCAAAATTAAACGTTTCTATTAAATATGTGAAAATTCAACATCTTCTAATGTCATACGATAAAACCAGTGCTAATTCAGTTTCGAGGATTCTTCTCAATTTAGAACTTTCGAAAAAGGGGAATATCGACTGTGAAATGATTCGGCATTTAGCTCCAGTAACCGTCAGTAAGATTATCAAAAATTTGCCTATTCAGGACAGAATCCACAAATTTAAAGATCAATTCGTTTACATCGAGACAGGAATAGAGATCGGAACAGAAAAGCCCAAAACTCACTTCAAGTCCGGCGAAATTGGATTCATGACATCAAATGGTGCACTGTGTTTTTTCTTGCAGAATGCAATAGTATCGCCGATGAGTCAGGTTGGAATACTCAAGGGAAACGCAGAGTTAATAAAGTCAGCTAGCACAGGGGACATTATCGTAATTACAGGGAGATAGGAAGCAGCTCTCGAGTTTGTTTGTTAACGTTGTTCAGAGACAGATGCGCAATCGAAAAATACTCGGCTGCGGACAGGTCATATTGACATTATTACATCAACACATAGGTAGCAGAGGGATTATTTCTTTAGTTGATAAACTCTGTGACCGCTATATCCACCAACACAGGTAAGCACATTCTTGGCCTCAAGAGACCTAATATATGCATTTGCAACAGAAATCTTGACTCCAACATTCCTAGCAAATGAATGGACCGTTATCGCTTTCATATTTTCCAAAGCTTTTCTTCCGCCAGCCTCTTCCACCAAAACTGGTAACTTTTGTTTTTGATGTTGTTGTCCGGTTCCTTTTTTTGAATCACCTTTCTTTGGCTTGGCAGAACCTGAATTAGCCTCACCATATGATCCACTGGAATCGCTCTGAGTTGCACCCACTGGTTTCTTTTTTGCCCCACCCATATGAATACAACTAACAAAACATTTAGCTCTAATTTAAATTTGTAGATTTGTCTCTAAAGCTCGAAGAGTAAGCAAGGCTACACACTGTATTCTCTATTACATATTCAGAATTAATTTCAATATCATCTAAAGCTCAATTGCTAACAAGTCAAGAATAGATAGATATTATTAATACCAAGACTTGGCACTTTGGCTCAGAACAATTGAATCCATATTGTTAAATCGCTACTAATCGAAATAGTCCATCAGATAAGACTTAAAACCTCAGGTTTTAACCTTTTACATCATGGAATTTTCTCTGCTGGTAGATGCGTTTGAACAAATGGAGACTACTACTAGTAGATTGAGTCTAACTGATCACTTAGTTGAGCTGCTTAAAATTACGCCAACAGAAGAAATTGAAAAAGTGATCTACCTCATTCAAGGTAAACTCCGACCAGATTTTGAAGGGGTTGAAATTGGTCTAGCAGAAAAAATGATCTTACGTGCTTTGGTTCAATCTTCAGGTAAAAATATTGCATCGCTGCTGGAAATCTATAGGAGTACAGGCGATCTTGGTGACCTCGCGAAGGAGGCAATGGCACACAGAAATCAAACTACTCTTTCGTCAGAAATTACGACCGTGGAGCAAGTGTACTCGGTTTTATTCAAGATATCCAAAACTACCGGGCCCGGATCACAAGAGATCAAAATAAAATTGGTCACTGGTCTAATTAACGAGTGTTCACCCAGAGAAGCTCGATATATAATAAAATTCATCTTAGGTTCTCTACGGCTAGGTATTGCCGACAATACGGTTATGGATGCTCTATCCTTAGCATTTACAGGGTCCAAAAAAAACAGAGTCTTGTTGGAAAATGCATATAATTCCTCGAGCGACCTTGGTTTGGTCGCTAAGATTCTAGCAACAGAAAGTCTTGACGCGGTAGAAAAGATCAAAATACACCTATTCAAACCTGTGAGACCAATGCTTGCCGAGAGGTCGCCTACAATTGAGGATGTATTCAAACAAGTAAAAGGTTCCGCTTCAGCAGAATTCAAGCTTGATGGTGAGAGAATTCAAGTCCATAAGGAGAAGGGACATGTTGAGTTGTTCTCACGTAGATTAGAAAATATCACAAGTCATTTTCCAGACATAGTCTCAATTATTGCAGACTCGAGATTAGCAGATTCTATATTCGAGGGCGAAGTTGTGGCTATCGACCCGAAGACGTCAGAGTTTTTACCATTCCAGGTTCTAATGCGTAGAAGAAGAAAGCACGGGATCAGCGAGGCAATGAAGAATTATCCGGTTTATCTCAATCTATTTGATATATTGTACTATAGTGGTGAATCTAAAATCCAACTTCCATATAAAGATCGAAGAAAATTACTCGAACACCTTGTACTCGAGATAAATGACGGCAGAGTCCTCTTGGTTCCACAGGAGATAGTAGTGGATGAGAAAAGCATCGCACGTTATCTGTCAAAGGCACTAAACGCTGGTTGTGAAGGAATAATGGTTAAGCAATTAGAGTCTGAATACAGAGCAGGAGCTAGAGGATATGCTTGGATAAAATTGAAAAAAGAATATGGAAGCAATCTTACGGATACACTAGACTTGGTAATAGTTGGGGCGTTATATGGTCGGGGGAGAAGGGTGGGAAAATATGGTGCCCTCTTGCTCGCGGCATATGATCCGGCAAGTGATACATTCAAGACTACCTCAAAAGTGGGAACTGGTTTTACAGATCAACATTTGAGTGATTTATACAATAATCTTGAGAAGTACCTGCTAAAGCACAAACATCCACGAGTCGATGCTGACATGCCGATGGATGTCTGGTTTGAACCGAAAATAGTTATCGAGATCGTTGCATCTGAGATCACGTTGAGCCCCATCCATACTGCAGGCATGAATATCCTAAGAGAGAACTACGGTTTGGCACTACGATTTCCGAAATTTACAGGGAAAGTTCGAGATGACAAAATCGCTGAAGACGCAACCAAAATTGAAGAATTAGTATCTCTCTATAAGCAGCAAAAGCGTACTATCAGTAATTGAAGTTTATATCAGATATCTTATGGCGCAAACAGGCTAGTATAATTCTATAGAAACTGGATCAAGAGGAAGATTTAATAAAATAGATTAATAAAGTATTTTGGATCGGTTCTCTTTTAATTTATTGATGAGGCGCCTATTGCAATTAAGACAATTCTTGACTGTCTCACTATTTTTTGGTTTATTGATCTACGTTTTCATCTATAATATTCACACAGTAGCTGCAAGTAATGATTCTAATAATTCAGATCCTACAAAGAATCAGGGAAAAAACTCTAAATCTTATCATACTAATAACAATAGCAGCCTGGGAAATAACAATACAAAACAGAACGAAATGTCTATTCAGATTTGTGATAAATCGCACCCATGTAAAAATGGACCTTCTAAAGGGAATTTACAGTGAGAGTTCTAATCTAGAAGAATCTTTCCGCGGGCGTTTGCAAATCTTGAGTACATACTATTTGAATTATTTTAAAATTCAATAGTGTTGAAATATCATTGCAATTGCAAACCGATTCAAAGGGTAAAAAAAGTTTACTCTTTGTACATCCTGTTTGTCAATCCTTTGACTGTGGCTTGAGCTTTATTGTGATTTTAAAGTTGCATAAAATGTCCTTACATCGATTACGTATTGTTACTTCCGTAATGCCTGCTATTTCGGAAATTTCGACTTGCGACAGACTAGATCCCAGCAGGGCGGCTGCCATGTAAATATAAGCAGCTGCCAAACCGTGAGGAGATTTTCCGTCAGCAAGAAAATGATTACTCGTTTTGTGTGCAATATCAATAGCCAGTCGTTCCACCTTTGTATCGATTTTTGCATTATTCGCAAGCTTTGAAATGTAATGATCTATGGCTACAGTGGCAGCGGAATAAATCGAAACCTGTTGAAGGTATGAATGATACTGCTGAGTAGGAGTGGTGATAGCGCAAGATTGTGTACTCGAAGTCTCTCCTGACCCAATAATATAACTATTTGGTGTATTACTAGCCGGAGAAATCCCCTTTATTTCCGACACAGAATCAGGATTTGTTCTCAGGCCCGGCAAAGACATATTGCTTTCAGTAGATTTCGTGGTTGATTCTACAGTAGTGCTTGATCTACTGTGATCTAATTCCTCAAGCCGACGAGTTATCGATTGTGTTGAATTCGAAGTATTTCTATTCTGGGAAAATATTTGGGTTGAAGCAAATGATTTGTCATTTCCATTACTATCCTTCTGATCATCACCCTTTGAGAAATTGCCGAACATTCCCATCTCCATCACCATCATTCTGTAATATTTAGATGCCAATTTACAACTAGTATTCTCATATCCTAGCGTCCCTCCAGTTTTGACTATCTCATCCAATGACCTCACTACCGAGCACCTCTTGCAGGCCATGTATATCGTAGCTGCTGCCATGCATAAAATGGACTTGCCCTTTGCATCGTTGTTATTTTCAAAATTTCTATAGATCATAGCCGCGGTCTCGGTAATAGTCTTAGGCAAAGACAGCCCAGAACATATTTCATTGATTTTCGACAACACATTTGACAATCTACGTTCTTTAGGGGTAGCGACTCTGATCCTAGAATGCCATTTCCTCATATTATTCATTTGTTCAGCTATGTGTTGGTCTATCGACTTGCCACTGTAGTCCTTTGAACCTAATCCGATCTCAGTCCTAAGGCCGAAATCATGAAGAGAGTAGCTGGTGAATCCACTTGCACGGGTATTTTTTGATTTCTCTTCGAAGTCGGTAGAAATTGATTCTGGCCCATAGTCATCTACCTGATCCATCACTACACAGCCACAGTTTTGACAAATATATTCACCCTTGCTGTAGTCATGGATTAATCCTGATTGACATTCTGGGCATCTGGTAAAATAACCCTGGGAAGTCATCACAACACCTAGTCCATGTACTCGCTCAACAAACCGCGCGAATAACTCTCGGCACGAGAGGAACTAAAGTCAGAATACTCTGATGTTCCTAACCCAATACAGGTGATAATTCTTAATTCTTTTCGTTCTCTGACCTTTATAGGATTTTCAACAGAATACAGACCAGCTTTTTGATTTTCAATAGGCCCTATCAAAAGATCATTTCGAAGTCCACACTGTGCCCCTAATGGGTTTAAAAAATCTCTTAATAACATGCTTCGTTCAAAACCAAGCAGGCTACATCATATTTATCTGGAATGGTCATAAGTTATTCACCATAGTTTAAAAAAATCTCTGAACTTGGCACTCTAACAAACTTGAACCCATATACTCTGGGTAAGAATAAGATCTATTCTTAAATTATAGAAAAAAGTTCTTAATGAAAACACATTTTGTGTATGATATATTCATAAAAATTAACTAACATCCTTATCAAATCGGTTATGATAATTTTGATGTGCTTTCGCCCTGTAGTCACTCACTTGTTGAGAAAGACCTTAGATCTAATCACGTAGTCATTGGAGGAAAATTAGATGTCTAGAAGGACTGCGTTATTGATTTTTTGGATACTTGGTTTTGCAGTTGGTTCAATAGGCTACTTATCTTTACCAGGGGTGGCTAATTGGTTTGCAGGAATAGTTCCAAACTTTCTCAATCAGGCAATGATTGGAGCATTAATTGCTGGCATAGTTGGATCAGCTGTCAGCACGTTTTCAATCGTGACCTGGGCAAACAGATCATCAACTGTTTGAACCAATCTCGGAACAAAACAATCAATTGGAAACACTTTTTCCTTTTATCATCATGCCTCTTAAGATTCCCAAATAGTCATGTGTAATATAGCTATGAATCATTAAAATCCCACTTGTATGTAATTATTATTCAAATTGAATTTTCCATCTTTTTGATATAATCCAAACCTTGTTTTGTCGATTCTTTGAAGTTATCACTGGATAGATTTGGCTCGAAGCATATGTATTCATTATATCCGATCTTCTTTATAGCTTCAACAATCGAATTAAACTCGATATGCCCATATCCTGGCATTTTTCTGTTACTGTCTGCAAAGTGTGCGTGCTTGAACCACTTTTTTGTACTTTCTATCGCGCCTTCAAAAGAAGGCTCCTCTATATTCATATGATATGTATCTAACAATATTCCAAAACTATCATGATTTATCTTCTCAGCTATGTCTCCAGCTTCTCGTGCTGTATTACAGATTTGACTACAATACCGATTTAGAGGTTCCAACAATAGTCTCACACCATTATCCTTGGCAATTCTGGTAAGGATGGTTAGTACTGGCAGTATTTTGTTCTCGATTATCCGTTCCTTTTCATAAGGAGATTCAACTCCGTGCGTCATTTCATACATTGACAAGCGCTGATCATCAGATGTGAGGCAGATATTCACATGTTTACCATCAAACAGGTTACACATTTTCAAGCAGTATTCGGTGTATTCGATACAACTCTTTGCAAACGCAGGATTGTTACTAACAAGGTTGGTGTGAAACTTCGAGCCATCGCGCATTCTTGTCCCCCACATACCAGATATCCCAGTAACATCCAAGTCAAAACTATCCAAGGTGTCTCTTACTGTGTTTATGTTAGGACTTACTGGATCGCCTAGCAGCTCCACTGCGTCATATCCTTGTTTCTGCAGTCTTGTGAGGGTTATGAATAATTCTTCATTAGAATGGCCAAAGGAGGAAAGGGTTATGGCATATTTCAAGTCTAATCAATCCAATAGGATTTACGTTTATCTCAAGTCTACAGTTGCAAGAGGTATTTTCCAATGTCGCATGAATTCGGAATAGAATTAACATTCTTGTGTTCACTCATAAACCCTTTACGATTAGATAGATATGTAGCAAATCCATCTCCAGAGTCAAGATCTGGCATGCGACCATGAGAGGACTTTACCAATGACGCATCTAGTGGAATAGACTTAGTGGAAGGTTGAAAAAAGAGCTCCACTGGATCATATCCTGGTTTTCTATGAATATCTACTGTGCGCGCGAAACTAGGTGCCAAAGACTCATCATACCACCAATAATAATTAAACCAACTATCTTTGTCAGATATCGCAATTAACTCACCCGATCTGTTATGGTCTACATACAGCTTTTTCTGTTGATCTGAAGTCAAGACTTCAGAGATTCCTCCGACATTCTCCAAAATTCTCTTAGTTTCCCCTATAGAGTTCTTTTTGGTGTAGACATGAGCGACCTGATGATCAACCATCGCAAAGGCCTGACTAAATTCATAATCCAAATATTCCTTTCCTTCGATCTTTCTAGTTGCCAAAAGTCCTGCGTCTCGGAGCTTTAAATTAATACTAACTGACGACTTTACGTCGCTAAAGCCATATTCTGAAACTATGATAAACTGAGTCTGATCCAAGAGATTTAATTTCTTGGTCTCATCCATTAATTCTCCCACTAACGAGTCAGCATATTTCAAATCGTCAAATACTTGTGAACTATTTTTTCCAAATCTTTGTGCAGAATAGTCAACGTGCGGCAAGTATAATAACATGAGGTTGGGCCTTTCAAATTCCAATACATACTTTGCAGCGTTGGTTATCCACTCACTAGATTGACGGGATGCAAATGGTCCCCAATAAGTTGCCAGATTAAATCCTCCCAACTTTTGAGCAAGTTTCACATCGTAGAAACCGACAGGCTTCGAATAGCACCAAGGAATTGTCGCCTGTTCCATATGAAGTGGTCTTGGAGTCACAACTATATCTGCTGAGGCGTACATCGTATTTTGCCAAAAAAGCACTGCGCTCTTGAAGTTGGATTCCATTTTATTTCCCAGATAAGATTCTTTATCCCAAATCCTATCTGCCAAAACCAAGCCGCTAGCTTGTTCCCAAAAACAAACGTTATGATTAATTCTGTCATAGAAACCGTTTGCAATAATTCCGTGCTCATTTGGTCGTCTGCCTGATAGAAGAGAGGCTTGAACAGTACAGGTAACCGCAGGGAAGACCGGCTCAATTCTGGACGATTCTCCCTGGCTAGCAATACTAGCCAAATTTGGTAGTCCCGAATCCAGGTGTCCATGCTCAAGTCCAACCATGTTAATAACGATAGTATGCTTCAATTTGGCACCCGTTTCCTTGTAACTGAGCTGAACGAATTACTTAAAAATGATTCCAATCACGTAACATAGAGAAGTCTAGAAAGGATCATGCCTGGGATTATGAATAATACAACAATTGTTCCGAAGAGCAGTCCAGAAACACCACTTACGAATGACGAATCAAGTATCACCATACATAGAATGAGAATTTTAACAAGGTTCTGAATTTGCCTACTTCCAATTTCCGACTTGATTCGTCTTATTAACCTAAATAAAGCATAGCAAATTATGAATATTAGAATCGCCAGATTTACCAGTAAATCTGCTTTAAATTTTCCCAAAATCACTGAAGTAATCATGACAGTCACTACAACTAATATCAGAAGGATTGGCACAAGAAGCCATTTCGGATTAGATTGATTTACCCTCGCCTCTCTTGCACTAACGAACATTATTGCTACTACGTAAATAAATATACAAGCAGATTCTATAATGAGTCGCTGCATCTGTTCTGATTCAAATATGCCACCGATTAGTATCGGTGATGCCCCATAAACTATATTGGAAGCACGTGCTGAACCCATCATAATAGAACTAACTTTTGTTTGCTTTAGCTTGAAGTCATAAATTAGTGCTATAAAAATGATAATAGATGAAAGAAGGAATGTTAAATAACCCACAATTCCTGAAATAACTGAAGCCAGAACAAGACAACTAAGACCCAAAATTAATGCTGGTCTCTTAGTAACAGATCCAGAAACCAATGGTCTTATACGCCCTTCTCGACGATCAGTTTCAATATCACTATAGTCATTGAAGATTATTCCAGCCGCATAGATCAAGCAAGATGAAAAAATTATCAATGGCAGCGAAATTGACAGTCCGCTATTCGGATATACCTGTAGTGTAACATAACCTACTATGATATTAGACGGGACAGTAAACAGATTCGGCAATCGTATCATCAACAAATAGTCTTTTAGGACCACGGCATAAGCATGCAATCGTCACTAAAAACAATTACATTAGACAATGAAGAGATAATCAAGAACTTGATTATCTTGAATTTAGTGGCTTGAGACACGAGTAGTTAAATTTTTTTATCATGTCGTCAAAGGAAAGTTACTTTGGATTATCCTGTCACTATTCAACCCGATGGTATCAAGTTACAAACGGAAAAAATGAATACAGATGAGTTATACCACTGCTTATTCGAAGGAAGAGTCTTTCTTTTTTTCAAAGATCACGAAGAACTGCTTCATTGCTATGAGGTTCAAGATCCCGTGGCAGTGGAAGAAATATCAAAAAATCCCCTCGAAATTGAAAAAATATTGAAGAAATATTCGCAGATTGACACAGGACACTGATGATTATCATATGGTCAACACTCTATGAAAAGCGCAAATTTAGAAATTCTAGTTTATATCGCTTAAGGATCTATCCAAAACTGACGAATTCAATTCTGTTCATATATTTCCTGTCAAGTAATCTATCCGGATTGTAAACCAGTCATAGATATCTGCAAAGGCTATAAGAAAAATTACCAAGTCTAACAGATCTAACTTCCTGCCTGACACTGGATCATGCATTATATTCCAATCTGATATTTGAACAGTTGCAAGGTTTATCGTTCCGCCTGTTCAGATCTAAAATTGTGTCAGAAACACCGTTTGAATCCACGAGTCTAACTTCTATCAATTGCACATATGTCCTGGATAAAAAAGATCTAGAAAGGAATTTATGCTTACACATTTCGAAAAGATCTTTTTTGTGTCCAAGACCTGAAATTAAGTCCTCGGGAATATTCATATGTTAATGAAAGTTTCATGTAAGTTCTAGACTTTAAAATTATTCAGCAATAGTCTTGTTGGGGCAAATTTGTATATTGGATAGCATTAACAAACATTATATATCTCACTCACAGGCATAATTTCACGCGATGTCCTCTACAAATGCGCGCATTTCAAGTAAACCAAGCAACGAGATTTTTATTGGAAAGAAGCCTCTTATGACATATGTGACAGCTACATTAGTTCAACTCGCAAATGAACCAACTGTGGTAATAAAAGCTAGAGGAAAGAGTATCACTAGGGCGGTCGATGTTGCCCAAATAATTGTCAAACGTATGGATACGCTTGGTTACAAAGTAGGGCCAGTGAAGGTAGGGACCGAGAGCATACAGTCTGATGATGGTAGAACAAGAAATGTTTCCACTATCGAAGTTTCTGTTTCACGGGCTAGATGATCTAAGATCGTTATCTCACCTATTTTGGCGTCACTAATTAAAACAAGAATAGAGTCAATTATTATGGATCCATACACGTATTTCAGAAAATAGACCTTTGTCAACTACCGTTAGAGGCAAAGATGAAGTTATTACATAATTTAAAACTATCATGATATTTCCTGAAGACATTGGTTACCTCTTTAACAGGACAATGTATCATCTAGGTTTCCATCTACTTATCCTTTAATTGACTTACTAGACTTTGGGCAGTTCCAAATTTTCAACTCGTGAAATATTTGCGTACATTGGGAAGAATTCAAAGTTACTCTAGATTCCTTCTGTGACCTTTCCTAAACATTGCCTGCAGGTCAACTGCATCACTACACAGTACTAGGTAGTTAATAATCTATTAAATGGGCGAAGCGGGACAAACTAATCTCTGAGATTTAAATCAATTTGTCAATATGATATATCTACTGAAATTGAATGCATAGTAGTGTGATTCGAGAAAATTAAACTCACTCACTTTTCGTACACATGACATTCTAACTTCTATATAAGTGAACATGGGTATATGCCGTTTTTAAGTTCTTTTCAATGCATTTTGGATTTACCTTTACACAGATTATCTTGTAATATGGAGTTGTCAATATATCGAAATTGAAAATTTTCCATTAAATGTAGTATTGACCATACGCATAACCTTAGATGCTGATCTGAAATAGTATATATTCTCACTACTATTTTCCACTTTTATTTGCAGAACGAATTCATCAGCATTGGTTTTGTTAATGAACATCTTTTTCTTTGAATCGACTATTCTAACCCCGTCGTCCAGATCAAGTGAATCAAGATGACTTTCCAAATCCTTAATGTTTAGATTCTTTTCTAGCCTCAATCCTCTGCAGCCTGTACTGAGAAGTAAGATTATTAAAGTTAGTTCTACTGCACTGACTTGTCAGAATCACAAAGTACTAGAAGCGGTCAATACAGGTCTATATTCAAAGCATAGTAATCAAATATTGTGAGTCATTGTTTATTATATTGATTATTAAATTGTGTTCCTCAATGTAATTGCTTTTTTATAGGATGACGCTTGAACTCAAAGCATGAAGCTATTTGATACATTAAGTTCTAAATTGATTATCCTAGATCCGTCTTTGAATCAGATTAGAATTCTCGTATGTGGTCCAACGTTGTACGAGACGTGCCACGTAGGACACGCACGGGTACTTTGTTTTTATGATCTTATGACTAGGTATTTAGTTCATAAAGGTTTCAATGTTGCTGCTGTAGTTATTATCACTGATCTAGACCCAAAAATTTCATCTAAGGCAAAAAGGATCGGAGAATCTGCCCAGACTTTGTCCAATTATTACATGAATGAATTCTTGATGGATATCTCTTCGTTAGGAACAGATAGATTTTTGCTATTCGCCAGAGTATCGAATTATATCAAAGTGGCAATTGATATAATAAAAAAGCTATCTTGTGACCAAATTGCATATTCTGCATCTGGTAACACGTATATTAATGTAAGGAAAATCCCCAACTATGGGGAAATGTCTGGAATGTCTTGTGACAAACTTAGGGAGTTCAGGATTGATATAGCTCCTAACAAACGAAATCCAGAAGACGTGCTTCTCTGGTATTCCAGTCTCTCATGTCAACAATTTTACAATTCGTCATTAGGAAATGGAACTCCGTGGTGGCATATACAAGACGTTTCTGTAGCCATGTCAATTTATGATGGGAACTATGACATTCATGGCGGCGGGGAAGAACTGATTTATCCGCATCACGAAACTATTCTAGGACAATTGAGAACACTTACTAATGCTAATAGACCAGTAGGCTGGTGGACTCATGTAGGCACCGTTACAATCCAAGGGAACAAGATGTCTAATTCGTTATCAAACACATTAAAAATAAGAGACTTAATCAAAGAATTTTTGCCCAATGTCATTAAATTGTACTTCTTGTCCACTCACTATCGTGAAGAACTATCCTTTTCCAAGAGCCAACTTAGGAAATTTATTGCGACTGATAATCTAATTGCTAGCTGCCTTCTTTCAAGAAAGACCAGTAATAATAACGCATATAGTAACAAGATTTTTACAGAGTTTCAAGCAAGATTAGATAATGACTTTGACACACCAGGAGCTCTCAGTATATTGATGGAGGGACTAGCGAAGGGTATTGACAGGAATGTTCTTGAAAAGATGACGAATATATTTGGCCTTTATTACTAGTGATCCAATAGAAGATAATGAGAATCACTTCTGTTCATTATGGACGACGTTTCAAAGAATTGACTGCTGCGCCAACTTATTTCTTAATGAAAAACTAAATGAAGACTATTTTTTCAATAAATTAAACAGGCTCCATTTATGTCTTGATATAGATAAGACTTTGGACAAAGCTTCAGAGATATGTGCAAAAAACAAATGTGATCTCTATGTCCATATCTCAGACATTTCACATGACAACGATTTAACAGACCTAATCAGAGGAAGAGGGTTCAAAACACTTGATAAACTGAATGTGTTAAAAATATCCAATCAATTCAGTTCAAGGAATGCGGGGAAGTACGGTCAACCTGTCAAAGTAGAAGTCAACATGGAATCTGAGCCCTGGGTTAGGATATTTTGTGATGCATTTTCTGTTCCGAAATGGAAGCGCGAAACAAACAAAATAATTAAGCATAATATTGGAACATTTGTCTTAACTATCGCCAGTCTCCCTGATAATGGAAATACCCCAGTTGGGTGTATGCTGTTATACAAATATCAAGACGTTGTTGGATTATACTGTTTAGGTGTTTTAAAACGATATAGACATCATGGTATTGCAACGAAGTTGATCGAATACGCAGCATCAAGTATGATAACGATGAATGCCAAAAGTCTTATTGTTCATTCATTGGCTAGTGAAAACACAATTGATCTCTACAAAAAATTCGGTTTCGAAGTCGTACAAGTCAAGACAATATTAGTAAATAGATTCTAGACAAGATAACACTAATGAATTAGTATTAGGACCACCAATCACATGCAAGGCATGTGAACTTTTACATAAGATCTCTCACGACGACGTGCACAAATAGAAACTCATTGATGCCTTGATTAAGATCTCACTTTTATAACAATAAGGAATGAATCTTGCTTTGGTAAATAGATTTAGTGTTACACGTAAGAGATGGAGTATTTAGAATTTAGATGGTACGTTGCTGCTCGGATGCATATTTGATCTTTTCAGAGTATTTAGTTAGTTATCATGTTATTAATCTCGCACAATTCAAATATCTGTTTTGCCATCTACAAAATCGATGAAATTCTTTTTCGCTTGATTATACGACATTTGTAAAGGTGGATGTTTGAAACAATATGCTGAAACACTTTCTAATGAGCCAGAAATGTTTCGATCCAAAGCCACCTTCGCACCTCTTATGGCGTCAATCATTATACCTGCACTATTATAAGCATCGACGACCCTTAATTTAACGTCAACTTCAACAGGTATATTACCAAAATATTTTCCTCTAAGATATATGTATGAAATTTTGTCATTCTTAAGGAAACTGACATAGTCAGACGGTCCAATCCTCATTGGAACTTCGTATGGTGCCATAGCAGCTACTGCACTGGTTTTGCTGATCCTTTTATCTTCTAAACGATCTTCGTCAAGCATATTATAAAAATCCATATCGCCACCGATATTCAATTGATATGTTTCATCTATGTTAACACCCCTATCCACAAACAACTTTGCTAACGTTTTATGCAAGACAGTCGCCCCAATTTGACTCATCACATCGTCCCCCGCACATGGCACACCTTTACTCTTGAATGCTTGTTGCCACTTTGGAGAAGATGCAATAAACACAGGTATAGCATTTATAAAACAAACTCCGCTTTCAAGACATTTTTCAGCATAGAATTGAGTTGCCTCCCTACTACCCACAGGTAGATAGTTTAACAATATTTCTGCATGCGTATCTCTTAGTGTTTGTGCAACATCAGTTGATGCATTGTTAGAAATTTGGACTTTGCCATGATAATGGTCACCTATACCATCTAGAACTTCGGCCTTCTGTACCTTGACGTCCAGTTTGTTAACATGAGAGGTGATTACAGTATTATTTGGTTCGGCGAATATTGCTTCAGATAGATCCTTTCCTACTTTCGAATCAATTACGTCAAATGCTGCTACAAATTCTAAGTCATTAGGGTCATATCCTCCCAAGTTGTAGGCGGTCAAACCCAAACCATTGCTACGATTCTCGTCTTCGCTATTATCAGATAAACCAGATTCGTTATTTTTAGTATTAGTTTTACTGTTAATATTATCAAAAGCTTCCAGACGAATATCGCCCCTGTTTGTGCGATAATAATTAATACCCTGTACTAGGGCTGATGCGCAATTTCCTACTCCTGCTATAGCAACCCTAATTTTTTTAGCCATGGAAGATTCCCCTTAGATAGTATATATATATTATTCCTAGTCACGACGAAATGCAATATTCGCGCAAGGATAGGACCTGATCCAAAATGCAAGTAAAAATTTTCTTAATCTAAAGTCCAAATAGAGAGCCACAGTCTTATCAATTCCAATACCAAAGATAAGAACATCCACAAAAATAAATAATCTTGGCAAGCTGCAAAGATAATAGTCCAAATTACGGGTTCTAGATTAAATATAAATTGGCGCAAAGATGCAAAGTATTATGGGCTTGTAGCGCAGACCAGAAAATCGGGCGTAGAATGGATAGCGTGGACGCCTCCTAAGCGTCAGGTCGAGGGTTCAAATCCCTCCGGGCCCGCATCAAACTTGTCCGTTAAATTAGGCCCTTTAATAGAATAGAATTCGGAATTCAAAATGTCTGAAAAGGCCTGATGATGGATACGCAGAGTGCATATGCACAACTGGAGCTCCACACTCTAAGTATCCTCAAGCTGCGTATCAAACCGGATTCAATTGTGGGGTTTATGATGCACGAGTTACGTGCAAGCCAACCTGTCGAGGCGTCTATATATTCCAGCGAGGTAAAACCTTCTATTTCCATACAAAAGAATTCGTCCGGGGATATATGACCGGATGGTGTTCGGTAAACGGACCGCATAAATGGGATGGATGAGAACGAAGCCTCGTTTGGTTGTATAATAACGATTGAAGATCCAGAATTAGCAGATTGGTACATCTACAGAGGGGATCCGTAGCTACATGATTGGGTTTCCGTGCATGCCCGCAACCAACTTCAGGATTCAAGGGAAATGAAAATAGTACTGATTAGCGCGCTTGCCGTCGTCATATTGCTTTCCCTCGAGGTTTTTTAAATCTATCAAAGATTAATGACGCAAATCCTCCCGTAAAGCCTCCCACAATAATACTTATTGGCAGTCCATAAACAATCCAAAAGCCTTTGAATTCGTCAGTAAGATTAAGTGGTGGCGCTACGGTTATTGTTAAATTCATAAATGGATTGGATATATAACCAGTAGTTGGATATTTTTTGGATATCATAAACTCTGGATCTACAAATCCGCTTGCAGTGTTAATAAAAATAGGTTTTGTAGGTGTAACCGTGGTTGTTATTCCTAAAGAAGCCGTGAAGGGCACAGTATATATGCCTAACGGTGTTTGTGGAGACGCTACTACCTTAAATAATGGTGGTTGAATTCTTTGGATAGATAAATGTAAGCCACTAGAGTTGAAATCAGAATTAGAATTCTTGCCTAGAATATTAAAAGTTAAATTTGTAACATTATTAGAATAGAACCTAGGTTCCTTAAAAATATCAGCAGAAATTAGTTGTTGTTCTCCTTGTCTTACAACTATATTATTTGGAAATGTTGATATTTTAACAGGAGAGGGAGGAATATCAAGCCAGCTTGAAAAATCTCTAACCTCATTTGATTTGTAGGATTCTGCAGTATAGAATAATATACCATAATTACTAGGATAATTTATTGAACTTAGATTTAATTTTAGTTTAACATATCCGGGCCCTACTGTAGGACCGCCAAAAGGTTCTGAATAATTTATCCTAGAGTATATAAGCACATAAGCACCGGTAGATGAGAGTTGGTAAAGATATTGACTCCATTTTCCATTAACTACTTCGACATAAAAGTCATAATCAGCACCATTATACCCGTGGTTAATAGAAGAACTTGTAACCCTAACGAGCATGCCATAACTAATCTTTTTAAATGACTGATTGTATGCAGAAGCATTTTGCAAATTTGATGCTAACCAAAGAGTGGCCTGTAAAGTTTTTCCATCACTAAGATAATCTGTTTGGAGTAACTCTGCGAAATCAGATTTTAAATGAGTACTGTCATTACCATAAGTCTGAACCCAATCATTTCTTTGGTCAGGTATGATTTGGAGATTAAAAGTAGGCGAAGCAGCAAAAGTCCTATGAAAAGAAGATGAGATTAATAATAATAAGATAGAAATAATAATAAATGATATAAATGCTAAGGATGAGTAGTACTGCGACTGTAATTTAGTATTGCCCTTGCCCTACATATTCCTCATCCAAAGTCCCATTTATTATATATTTGAAGCATGAAAGTTTTCTTGACTAAACCAGCACCAACATATATGCGCGCCAAATAGCACATTCATGCGCTAGAAATGATAGAAAAAGGTCTTGTCGTGTTAGAAATGGTGGGCTTAGCACACCAGAACTTCGTTTATCTATAGCCCGCTTTCTATACTTGCACCAGATGGCGTTACTATCAAAGGACTAAACCCTCAACCAAGAAACCGCTAAAGCTATCATTAGAGATATTAGCATATAAAAGCGGAGTATTAATAGACAAACAATTTATCGTTCGATTAATCGCAATACTACTATTGTGCCAATGCTCACTAGGTGAGCAACTAATCTGTTTGCCAACTAATACAGTCCAATTCAATACTAGATAACATTTAAAATGCTGCAATGCTGCGTATGTCCTGCAGCTATAGTCCCAGTTGCAGTAAGAGCATTTCCGCCAGATGGCTTACAATTACCACTAAAACCTACATGGTTCGGATTAGATAGTGGTAGTTCAGATACAGTGTAATTTCCTGCACCTAATGTAACAGGCTGGATATCCCCATTCGTAAGAATGAATGTCCGTGGTTGAGGGTTGTTGCCTCCTATCGTTATATTAGCTTGAACGCTGCTGGGGCAACTTCCAAACCCAGTAGCACAGGCAAAGGAAACCTGCAAAGTTGCGGTTGAGTCAGGGTTTGGTGTCATAGGGGGTTGTGTTGAAGTGGACCGTTGAACTTCGATATTGGGATTTGCATTTTGGATAGTTGTCGGGATTGATGCTTGTGCTGACTTTTCTTGTTGTGATATTGTGCCTCCACAATTACCGTTGTTTATCATATTATCGTTAGTATTTGAGTTAGATACAGGATTTAGACAGGAATTAGTAATCGACGCTGCTTGGTTAAGGTTACCGCTGCCTGTATGTCTTTGATATCTTGCAAATGCGTCTTCTGTTATCATGATAGGCGCTGTAGCTAAAGTAGCAAGTAGAACCAATGGAATTACCATTGTTAAACCGATTCGATTCATCCTTCAGTACGGTTTCCGACGATCGACTATATGGAGTAGGTGGAATAGGAACCCTAATTAAATCATAGTTATCTTCTTTAAGAAATAGCTAGTCTGCAGTATCAGTTCATACTCAATATCATTAAAGGCGGAGATTACTTTTTAGAGGCATTGTTACTGTGCGATGACGATTTCAGAGCTGGTACTAGCGCGTGGAGTCCACTGGTATCAGACCCTTCTTGTTGTTATTTGCCATCGGTTGTATCACTATGTGGTGATGAACTTTGTGTCGAGCCTGATGCTTCTCTTCCATCACCACCCGACCAAATGCCCGGAGGGTTAACGCGTGAGTCATTAACAGAATGCTGCGCAGGGATAGTGCATTGGTCACCAACACGAGCATTAGCCTTTTGTTGTAAGATTGGGATAGTACCGACAAACGGACCAACTATTACTACTACTATTACTACTATTGCAGAAACTAGAAGAAAATTGGATGCTACATTTCCATATTCTTTCATTCACCTAACTTAGCTAGAAGGTCATTCAGGGTTTAACAATCCAGATTCTGGATTATCTTTTTGAAAATGTCTAGTTATCGTGTCCTTTTCTTACGTTCGTTTAGCTCTTGCTTGTTTGTTACTGTAATATTTGAATGAGTTATCCGTGGTAAATCCTAGTGGTTTATTGATATTGGTAGGACTTCTTACTACGGTTATTGTCTTCTTGTAGTCTACAGACTTCTTGACAAGGTTATGTTTTTTCTGTTCGTAACTGACCATTGCTATATTAAGTATAGTATACATTCCGGCCCTTTTATTTATAGTATGATAGAATAAGAAAAAATTGGGTGTTGCTAGTCTGTTAGCCTGTCTATTCAGTACAACACACGGCAGCTAGGGATGCAGATACGCGGTTCGCAGAGGTAGTGTCTTATATGATGCTTGAAATGGTGGAAGTGCTTGAAATGGAGGTGCGGGTGGTGGCGTAAGTGGTGGAAACACTTTGGACAAGCTCCTAGCCCAGCTTACGCTACTTGGCCAATAACTGACGCTAACATACCTGCAGTAATAGCCCCTATGGCTATTGCAATAATTAAAGATTTATTCATGAATTTACGCTATATTTCAAAATGTATATAAGATTACAGCACAAATTATCTGTAAATCAAAAGACAACTTTGAACCACCGTAATAGCTGAACCAAATGGGAGAAGTTACAATACCATGATAGCAGCAATTCAAAGTTGTCTTAAAGCACAGAAACATACATTTCTTTGTTGCGCAATGATTGAACGCTGCCAGATAGTAGAAGCGGTGTCTACACACTTGTTATGAGAATTTCTTCTGTATGTATCGATATATTGTATAAATTGTAAAGTCATTCTTCCTCAATTGGATCATGTACAACACCCAAGATACCCGGCTTATTTCCTATTCTAAGGAAGAATCAAGATGTAATCATGCATTACATACAATTGATAAAACGAAGTTATAGTAGAACTAAAAATTATCCCGGTATCATGGGTGTTACAAATATCGACATGTATCAACTCAATCTAAACGACACTCAGTCGTCTGGTACAATTCGTGATTTTCTGCTTTCATCATTATGGTGGGCAATTGACGGGCCATTAGTTGTGTCAATTTTGATTCACACACCTCCGGGCTCGCCTCTTTCAGTTCATATTTAATTTAGCAAAAATAAATCGCTTGAACATCAAAATATGATGAGTTCGTAAGTATAATTCGGTTGAACAGGCCAGCCATTTCCTAAATTTCTTTTTTATAACCGTTCAGTCGAACACTATTGAATACCATTAGCTTAAATAGTCGTACTCTTAACAGCGATCATGCACTTGTTAAGAATAATCTAAATTTTTCCGACATTTATAATTGTTCAGTGTTACTAAATCAATGAAATTTGTTATTCCTTAAAATAGTTACAACTTTAGATCGGTACTGAAATTAGACAGTGATATTACTTCGTTTATCCCTATCATTTAGCTCACCTGAAAACCCCATCCTTCAATACAATTTCACCAAAATTGGCGATAAATCAAACCGATCCCAGCGGAGCAATCAAGTATGCAGGTTTTACCAAGTCGGCAACATCAACCCATAACCTCGCCAGGTTATTTAATGAATAAATCGAATTTAGCATTGCCAAATTCGAATTAGAACTTCTTTGATCTTCTCTGGAAACCATTTGCTTAACCACATCCATAAGTCGATTAAATTCATCGTACATTTTCACAACTCGTATTGACTCTGCGCTACTTTTGTTTATGAATGCGGTAACTGATTTAAATTGCATCTCTTCTAGACAAGAACACACTCCTTTTAGTGATTCATGTAGATCCATTTCATACAAATAAGGCAAAGATGAGGCAAAATCCACCATATGATCACCGGCGCTTTCAAGATGATTTGCAGCTATTCTATAATCGAGAATGTCTATGTTACTCAAATTAAGTTTTCTCGCCAACTTCTGATCCATCATCGTGCTACGTATCAACCGTACTAACAAAAAATATTGTCGATCAACCTCATCATCTCTACTTATCATAAGTTTAGCTATTCCGAAATTTTTGCTTACAAAAACATCAAGTATATCCCTATACATTCCTGCCACAATCGTGTTCATCCGCTTTAGGATTTTGGCTGCATCAAGTGAATTAGTATCAATAAGAAACTGGGACTCGATATTTGATGTATTCTCGTCAACTATCTCTAGGCCAACCAGCTTTCTCATTGCAGATTTTATAGATTCACTATGTTCGAATCTGATCTGCCCCTTTGCCTTTATCTTGATAATATCATACCCTAAAAGATAGGCACCGTAGATCTGATTAATCATATTATCCATACTTTCATTGGAGTATGGAATGGTAACAGATTTGGCTACCTCGTTGGTGTCTGCGGAAGGAAACACCGAAATAGAATTGTCCTTATTTATTTCTACTAGTAGTGTTGCCCCCTTCTTCAGATGGTTAGATTTAATCCACTGATTCGGCAGTGATATCAATATACTACTTCCAACTTTCTGAATCCTTCTAGCATACCTACTCATTTTATTTATACTGATTAGTACTAATTAAACAGTATTTTTATATTTTCATATTTCATTATATATTTATGGCACTGCCGGTGATGGTGACACCCATATCCATCTCTAAGTCATACAGTCCTGGCCATGTGACAGGGTTCTTTGAACCACAATCGCCTGATAATATCTCAAAGGATGAGCTCCAGAGAGGATCAAAGGGTGTCGGATTTTGCATCGATCGAGGAATTCAGACCACAGTTAGGCTCTTCGAGGCCGACACTTCATCTTACGACGTCGTGGTTTCAGGTTATCCATCAGGTAGCAATGAAGTATCAAAGTGGGTAATTCGATACTTTCTGGATCTAGTCGATAAGCCGCTTCGCATAAGCGTAACACATGATGCTTATATCCCTATAGGGTTTGGCTTGGGTGCTAGCGGTGCAGGTGCACTGAGTCTGTCTTATGCTCTGAACGAGGCGTTGCAATTAGGCATGACTAAAGAATCTGCAGCCCAGATAGCACACAAAGCAGAAATTATTTGTAAAACTGGGCTTGGTACTGTTATGTCTGAATTTACGGGAGGTTTTGATATTAGAACTGCTAGCGGAGCTCCCGGGATAGGGTCAATAAGAAAGATATCTTTGTCAAACTACAAGGCAATTATTTTATGCATTGCTCCTATTTCTACAAAAATGGTTCTAACATCACATGAAGACAAATTGGCTCTGTCACAATTAGGAAACAAGATGATGAAAAGGTTTATGGGAACTCCAACTGTAAATAACTTTTTACAGATTTCATATGAATTCTCAAATTCTATCCGATTTATAGACGACAAATGCAGATTAGGTATGAAGTTGCTTAGATCAGGTGGGTTTGGTTGTGGTGTGGCATTATTTGGCAAGACTATATTCACCCTCGTACCGGGCGAAGCCGCGGAACGAGCAATGCAATGCCTAAAAAATTTAGGAGGAATTCTATTTAAATGTGATATCGATACGAATGGAGCAATAGTGCTGAGAATTTGATTTGAGAACAGACATCCCGATTAATCACCCTAGATTTATTTCTCTTCAGACAAGAGCACAGCTGGTCGAAGGTTTTCAAAGTGGACTTGTTTCTTCTGAAGGCCTTATCGCTCATGGAAGAGGAGAGGCGTTTGATTATCTGCTAGGAGAAAAAACAAGTGAGTTTTCTGTCTCTGCCATAGAAGCTGCATGTTGCTGCCTTTTATCTGCGACTCATCCTGTTATATCGGTTAACGGTAACTTTGCAGCATTATGTTCGTCAGAGATTGTTCTGCTGAGCAATCTAATTCCTGCCCGTATAGAAATAAATCTATTCCACAGAGCAGCTGAACGAGAACGTCTGATAAATCAAGAGCTTGAAAACAAAGGTGCAAAAAATTGTCTTGGTTCATTTTCCACTAAATCCGACATTATTCCAGGCCTGTCTAGCAACAGAAGAATAGTGCATTCCGACGGCATCTACACCGCAGACGTCATTATGGTAAGTTTGGAAGATGGAGATCGTACCCAGGCTCTTGTGGAGATGGGAAAAAAGGTTATCGCTTTAGATTTAAATCCAATATCTAGAACGGCTCGGACTGCCAATATCACCGTTGTAGACAATGTGATTCGAGCTATGCCCATAATGATTAATGCCGTAAATAAACTCAAACAAGAAAAAAACATTGAATATATGCAAGACACCGCCTATCATTTCGACAACAAAAAAAACCTAACTAACTCATTTAAATTAATGCTTCAAGGGCTTGAGCGACAGACCATTTCAATATGAATCAGATAAAGAAGATCACCATTCATGACATATTACAAAAAAAGATTTGTAACGAGAGATTGACCGTTCTAACTGCTTACGATTACCCTATGGCATTTCTCTGCGATAATGCGGGAATTGACGTAATTCTAGTTGGCGATAGTGGCGGCATGGTTGTCTTGGGATATCCGTCCACTATACCAGTTCGAATGGACGAAATGTTATTATTCGTAGGAGCTGTCTCGAGAGCGACAAAACGCTCGTTGATTACAGCAGACATGCCTTTTGGATCGTATCAATCTTCGGTGGAGATGGCTATAGACAATGCTATAAAACTTATTAAAGCAGGTAGCGACGCAGTGAAACTTGAAGGGGGTTCAGAAATTTTTGATAAGGTTAAGGCTCTGGTGGATTCTGGGATACCCGTTATGGGACATGTTGGCTTAAAGCCTCAAACTTCGATATTATGGAATGGATATCGTACTCAAGGAAACACTATGGCCTCAGCTCGCAAGATTATATCTGATGCAATATCTTTGGAACGAGCCGGCGTGTTTAGCATCGTATTAGAAATGGTTACAGAAGAGGTAACAGAGTTGGTTTCTAAGTCTGTAGAGGTACCTATTATTGGAATAGGTTCTGGAACTAAATGTGACGGACAAGTGCTCGTTTTGCATGATATTCTTGGCTTATATCCACACTTAAAAGCCAGATTCGTTAAGCGATATTTAGACTTGGCAGAGCAAATCCATCAGGCACTTTCGGACTATATCCGCGAGGTTAGATCTGGCGCTTTCCCAACACAAGAAAATGCTTTTCACATGCCTGCGGAAGAATATTCAAAGTTGAAAGAAACAATAGGAAAAGAGTAGTGTCAATGAAGAAGGCTACAATAAATCAAAATGATAACCACCCATCCAAGGAGATTATCGCAAAATTAGGCGTTGAACTTTTGAATAAAAAAGTTGTGCTATGCATAACCGGAAGTATAGCTGCTTATAGAGCTGTTGATTTGGCACGTCTCCTTATGAAACACGGGGCAGATGTCTTTCCTGTCATGTCTGAAAGCAGCTCATCTACGCTAATCAATTCAGAACTGATGAAATGGGCCACTGGTAACGAGGTGGTAACAAAGTTGACTGGAAATTTGGAGCATATTTCATTAGCAGATTATAACGCTTCAGATCTTGTTATCGTTTATCCTTGCACTGCTAATACGATCGGCAAAATGGCCAATGGTATAGATGACACCTCCGTGACATCGGTCCTATCAGTTGCAGTAGGAGCGAATATCCCAATAATCATATGTCCTGCGATGCATGAATCAATGTTCCAAAATAAAATTATTCAAGTCAACATACTAAAGTTAAAACAAATCGGCATAAACTTTCTAGAACCAAAACTAGTTGATGGCAAGGCCAAGGTAGTAGACTTAGAAAATGTTGTTTCATTTGCTATCAATGAACTTCAACGTGTGTCACGAAGTAGTTGGTTTACTAACAAAAAAATACTCATAACAGCTGGTGGTACAGTCGAGTACATTGACCCAGTTAGAGTAATTAGTAACCTGAGTAGTGGCAAGACTGGCATCTCAATTGCTCGAGAAGCAGAGATGAGAGGCGCAGATGTGACCTTAATCTTTGGTCATGGATCCTCGGAAGTCGAAGGGTTACACAGAACAAGAATAGTTAATGTTGATACTTCAAGTGACATGCTTAATGCTGTGAAACAGGAACTGTCCAATTCCGATTACGATGTAGGGATCTTCGCTGCAGCAGTGAGTGATTATAAATCTGCAGATAAATCTAGCATAAAACTGGATAGCGCGTCCTCATATATTGATTTAAGATTATACGCAACAAGAAAGATTATTGACGATGTTAGAGAAATATCTAAAGATATTTTCTTGGTTGGTTTTAAGGCAGAGTATAAAATACCTACTTCTGAATTAATTCAAAAGGCTTATGAAAGATTGAAAAAGGCAAGATGTGATTTGATGGTCGCAAATGACGTCGGCATGGACGGTTCTAGACTTGGCTCAGATACGATCGAGACTCATATTGTAGACGCCAATAAGAATGTCATACATACACCAACACGAGATAAGCCAAATTTTGCAAAACTTTTGTTGGACATAATTGAAAAAAAGAACTGAAAGCAAAGTAACGATACTAACTTGGCAGTATGTCTCTAGCCATCACTAGATTCTCTGCAGAATTTATGAAGACATGTCTCAAGAAATCGCTACAAGTTCTTTAGTAAAGGAATTAAGACATTCGGCACGCCTATCATTACTGTTACGATTATCGTATACCACAACAGTGTCCTCTATTCTAATACCATATTTATCTTTGATATATATCCCAGGTTCTACAGTAATAGCCATGCCATCTTGGATTTCCTCTACGTTACCATTCCTGATCCAAGGACGTTCATGAACTTCTAACCCTACACCGTGTCCTGTTGAGTGAATAAAGTCACTACCATACCCTGCCTTTTCGATGACCGACCTCGTAGCCTCGTCTACGCTCCCGGTGATTTGGGCTGAATTTAACGAGTCTAGACCAGTCTGTTGTGCACCTTTCACGATCTCATAGATTTCTTTGACTCTTGGATTGGGCTTGCCTAGAAAAAATGTTCTGGTTGCATCTCCGACGTAGCCGCCATATCGAAGAGTCAAGTCGATGACAATTACATCGCTTTGATTGAAAACTCTGTCAGTAACTTCAGCATGAGGATATGAACTATTCGGTCCTGATGCTATTATGAATGGATTTATAGACCATTTATAAGATATCAAACTCGCACCGAATTTCAATGCTTCGTAAACTAGTGTTGCTTGTAATGAACTCTCAGATTGCCCAGGCCTTATTTCTTTAGTACATATTTCATAGAGCTTGTCAATTATTTCGGAAGCCTTAGCGATCATCTCTATTTCTTGTTTTTCTTTTATCATCCTAGCAGTCAAAAAAGGTTCTGAATCTATGATAACCGAGCCCTGTGGCATATTTTTAATCATCAATTCTGTAGTTGGGTAATCATCGCAATCGGAACATATTTTTTTGTCTCTAATTTTGTTCAAAACCTCGTTAATAATAGATCTTCCGCGATCTGAAGTGACTATTTCACATGAAGGAGCTGCCTTTTCTGCCCTCTTTGCCTCCAATTTCGGTACAATAAGATTGGAACTATTCCTAGTACAAACGATTACCGACTCACCCCAAAATCCAGTAAGATAAAAAATATTTTCTGGTCTGAAGGAAACCAATGCGTCACAATTCAGATCCGACACTAGATCAAGCATTTTTTCAATACGACTAACAGACATGTATGCTTCATATGTGCAGAGTATTATCTTTTTTACTGTTTGTGTAATTATAAATACGGGACAATTTGTCTTATCGGATAGATTATGGAATACTTAGTGATGGTGCCTGGTCCGACCAACGTGCCCGAAAGAGTGACGAATGCGATGCTTACTCCGATTATAAATCATCGAAGCGATGATTTCAGAAGTTTATACAAAACAATAGTATCGAAGACTAAGCAGGTTTTTCAGACGGAGAACGACATTATACTGCTAACTGCGTCGGGGACTGGCGCAGTCGAAGCATCTGTTATAAACATGGTGAGGAAGGGCGATAATATTGTTATTCCTGTCAATGGTGAGTTCGGAACTCGTCTTGCAGATTTAATTGATTCATGGGGAGGTCATGCAATCCGAATTGAGTCTGAATTTGGAGAAAACCCACCTTATGAGGCAATTGAAGAGGCTTTCGAGAAAAACGAAGTCAAAGCTGCATACGCAGTCTATAACGAAACTTCGACTGGTACAACTCTAAGGTATTTAGAAAAGTTAGGAAATTTGTGTTCAAATAAAGGAGCTTTCTTCATAGCAGATGCCGTTTCGATTCTTGGAGGAGATGAATTGCCTGTTGATAAATGGAACATAGACATTTGTGTAACAGCATCACAAAAAGCATTAGCAGCTCCTCCAGGTGTTTCACCGATTTCGATCAGCCAAAAAGCCAAAAAATACATGAAATCCAATCCTCCCCCCACCCAGTATTTCAATCTGGCAAGATACTTCAAATATTTCGAGGAGAATTTTGAAACGCCGTTTACACCTGCGCTACCGCTTTATTTTGCATTTAATGAGGCCCTAGATATTGTGCTGGAAGAAGGCTTAGAAAATAGAATCAAGCGACATGCCATTTGTGCAGATGCCTTTTACACAAGCTTGAGTTCAATGGGGTTCGAGCCGTTTGCAAAAACAGATGCTAGAAGTAACGTGGTTATTGCATTCAAATATATTGACGGTATGGATGATTCTAAATTCAGAAGTCTATTATCAAAACAGTTTAAGGTGTTGCTAGCTGGTGGTTTCGGTAAATTGAAAGGAAAGGTATTTAGAATTGGGTGCATGGGAGAAGTGAACAAGTATCACGTTATGCGAACCGTTTCATCCATCGCTTCAGTAACTAACATGTTGAAGACAAATTCTTCTGATGAACCTCTAAGCATTGCAGCAGAAAAATTAAAAGGTATTCCATAGAAGAACAAGGAATAGACCCTGCGTCAAACTTAATATATGGTAAATCATTAGCGAGTTCTATGACTTTAGAGAAGGGTACTTTGATATTAGTTGATTATACTGCGAAAATTAAAGACACTAGCCAAGTATTTGAGACCACTAATGAAGAAGAGGCTAAAAAAAGCAATATTTATGATGCCGGCAGAAGATACGGATCTAGACTAATATCAGTTGGAGAAGGCTGGGTATTAAAGGGAGTTGACGAGGCTTTGGCGAACGCTAATTCTGGCGATAAATTAAGTATCACAGTAACTCCGGATAAAGGATTTGGAGAAAGAGAGTCCAATAAAATCAGGATGATTCCACAGCGAAAGTTAGGCGACAAGGCTGACGAAGTTGGAGTCGGTGACGAAATAGAATTAGATCAACGTCGCGGGACCGTGAGATATATCGGGTCTGGAAGAGTTCAAGTTGACTTTAACCACAAGTACGCAGGACGAGTACTGGTTTATGAAGCGAATATTTTAAAAACTATCGATAGTGTTGCCGAAAAGGCTTTTCAGCTCATAAACAGGAGAATACCAATGGAGGAAAAAGACATTGAAGTAAAATCAGATATCTCTATTATTACTGTGAACCTTCCAGTAGATAGTTATTTGTTAGAAGGATTACAAATTATAAAGAGAGCTATTTCTGATGATATATTCAAGTTTGTTAAAGATATAAAGAATGTCTATTTTGTAGAGAAATATCAAAATCCTAACGAATTCTCAAAGCCTTCATCAGTCCCGGACAAGAAAGAATCAGAAGAGAAAGAACCTGCCCCCTCAGATAACAAGACCACATAGGGGTATTTAGCCCTTAATTCGTAATTTTGTTAATTTTTGTTATTGAATCATATCATATTATATTATATTAAATATCATATCATATTATATTTAATTCAAATAACCGAGACGGATCGTGCCAGATTGAGAGCTGATGTGTGGTCAAGTTTTACTTTATCAAGAATAGTATACCTATCAGGCCTGAGTGATCTTGCCATGATGAGTGACGAGACTACCTGTTGTTCGTTTAGTCCAAGTTCCTTGGCAGTTGTGGGAGCACCAACATTACGTAGCGTTTCAATAACACTTTCCCAATCAAGCTCATGAAGCTTTGCCATCATAATTGTTCCAAGTCCGACCCTTTCACCATGTAGTCCATAGCCATGACCTGCAACGTACTCAATAGCATGACTAAACAAGTGTTCTGCACCAGAGCATGGCCTACTACTCCCAGCAATACAAGAGGCAACTCCTGCGCTTATCAAAGCTTCAATGACTGTACGGATTTCACGTTGGGTATCTTCATATTTCTCACCTGAGAACTTGTCAATTATTATCTTTGCACTCATGTACGCAAGGTTGGCGGCATATGTTCCATAATACTCGTTGGTTTCTTCTCTAGCGAGTTGCCAATCCTTTACTGCAGTAACTTTAGCTACAAGGTCACCACACCCACTAGACAGAAGACGCTTCGGAGCTTCAGACAGTACCTTTGTATCAGCTAATACAGCTAGAGGTGTATTAGCCTGAATCGAAAAAGGCTTGTCAATTCCTCTTATTGATACGAATGGACTCGAAATGCCATCGTGTGAGGCAGATGTAGGTACGCTTATGAAAGGTCTTCCTAGATCAAAAGCAATCATCTTCGCTACATCCACCGATCGACCGCCGCCAAAACCAAGGATAGCATCTGGTAGATTAGAAGTCATAGAATCTTCGAGCGACCTCACAGAATCCATTGTAGCAGCGTTGACTACATACCATGAATCATGGAATGAATAATCAGTTAAAGATAATTGGCACAAGGAATGAACTCTTGGTTTTACGTTCCTTCCCGTCACGATTGCGAGGTTCACGAAAGTGTTGCTTAACGCGGTCAGAAATGGCCCCAAATTTTGAATCACATTTGGGCCAATCAGTATCTTCCTTGGAAATTCCATCAAATGTGTAGGATCATAATTCATAAAAATCACCACTTCCTGCTGCTATAATCCCAGCTGCTTAAAAGACTGAAGTAAGTGCAAGAATCAAACAATTTTAATCAATCCAAGTGGAAGAGTTCCAATATTGCTTCCAGTCGTCTATTAGACTCAAATATTATCATATAATATATTATATTGATCGAGCCAAATTACGTCTGATCTTAGCAAATACTAAACTTGATATCATTAGCATAGTGTTTGGTTCAGAGATAAGGATTAAAAATACGACTAGATCTATAATTTCTCCATTTTTCGTTTCGCAGAAGATCCACGTTGCCAACCTGGTTAGAAGGATCTGCAATCAACATTTCTTTGTTGTTCAGACAATCTGAAAATTTACTATTATCATCATAATATTTAGAGTGATGCAACCCATAAAGTGAGTTTATGTAGTATGAAATCATCATAATATGTGGCGGTAGTACTAAGTATTCTCTGATAAAACAGGGACTAGTAATATCCAAACGCTATCAGTATCGTACAATAATCCGTGCACTATTTCAACGTAGTGCCACAGTCTGGAACAGTGCAGACAATATCATAGATTACTCTTCGTAACGTCTTTAAATGGCGTTTCACGGCCTAAACTATAATTAAGCGTAGGTTTATGGATTAGAATGTAAGAAATAGTAGTGAAATAATAAGATATGCAGAGCTCATCAGGCAGTGAATCTTCAAAACAGAATATTATGGCAAGTATTTTGAATAACATACCAGCTGACTCTGGACTTACCAAGATTGTATATGAAGGACCTAGAATTGCTCTTTATGCAAAAAACGTTGAATTCATCATGAATGATGCGCAAATAATTTCCAACATGGTAAGTATACTAAAAAAGAGGATAGTCATCCGCACGGATGAATCGATTAGATTACCTGAAAAAGATGCTACTAAAATCCTGCGGCAAATGATATCCATCTCGAACGGCATCGAAGAAATTCTTTTTGATGACGCACTAGGAGAAGTCAAAGTATGGCTTCCTGGTAGCGTCTTTTCTTCCTATAACAATGAAATCAGTGGCGAGTTTCTGAAAAAGACAGGTTGGAAGCCAATAATTGTAAGAAGTCCAGAAAGAGTTACAACAACAAAGGAAATTAATGGTATTCTGAAAAAGGGTGCAGAGGATCGCGCTCAATTTTATAAAATAGTTGGCGACAAGATTTTTAGATCGAAATTAAGCCGAGCCGTGGAAGCAAGTATGGTTGCCTTAGGTGGATTTGGCGAGATAGGAAGGTCGTGCTTTTTGTTGGTTACTGACGAAAGCAAAGTCCTATTTGATTGTGGGATCAATCCTTATTCTCGAGAAAGAAATACATCAGTTCCCAGATTTGACATATTGGGCTTGAAAATGTATGACATAGATGCAGTTGTTGTCAGTCACGCCCACCTAGATCACACAGGATTCTTACCTGCATTATTCAAGTATGGCTATTCTGGGCCTGTCTACTGTTCGGATCCCACCTTACATTTAATGTACATCTTGCACAAGCATTACATTGATGCATCTGGGCCTCTTGCACTTTATTCACTAAAGGATATAGAGAACATGATACTTCATACTATCCTATTGCCATATGGTAGCGTTACGGACATATCTCCTGACATTAAAATCACTCTTGGCAATTCTGGTCATATTATAGGTTCTTCTTTAATTCATATTCATATTGGCAATGGTGATCACAACTTAGTTTACACTGGAGACTTGAAGTTTGGGAAAACATATACACTCGAGAATGCTATTTGGAATTTCCCAAGAGTAGAGACGCTTTTGATTGAAGGAACTTATGGCGGAAGACAAGATGTCTTTCCTCATCGGGATGAAGCGGATGCCAATCTAATCGGGAGTTTGAATGATACCATTACCCAAAAAGGAATGGTGTTATTACCAGTTCCTTCAGTTGGGCTTCCCCAAGAATTGATATTTACTATAAATCAAAATATGGTAACAGGAAAACTTAAACACTCGAGAATTTTGATTGAGAAAGTAATTGCAGAGACTACATCCGTGTATGAGAGTAACATACAGTACTTGTCAAAAGAGTTACAATCAGTATATTCGGGCACAAATGAAAATCCTCTAAGACCGGGAAATCTTGAAGTTATTGATTCTTCAAATCTAAATGAAGAACCTTCAATTATTCTCGCACCTTCATCAATGTTAACCGAAGGTCCTTCTGTTTACTACCTGAAGCAAATTTGCACCTCGTCCATAAATAAAATTATTTTTACATCATATCAAATGCCTGGAACACTTGGTAAAAATATTCAAGAAGCTCTAACTCGTAAATTGGTCGAAGAGGAGGGATATGACTTGAATCTGCAGATAGAGACAATAAATGGCCTATCTTCCCACAATGATTATAATCAGTCTTTGGCATACATAAGCAGAATGAAACAAAAGCTGAGGAAAGTACTCGTAAACCATGGCGAAAAAACAAGAGTCCAGAACCTAGCAAATTCTATCAACAAGATCTATAAAATCCAAACTCAATATCCATTAGTCGAAGAGTCAGTCCGACTTATCTGATTCGTAACTAAAAATAGCAACAGAATATACAAAACCTATTCAGATATTAAATATGAATGAACGGCATCCCAAGTGTAGCATCTGATCCTATCTGAATTGAATGGTTGTCATCGAAAAATATTCATTCTAAATATTGTACCAATCCTCGGATAAATTTTTAATTCTATTCCTACGTTACTTGTAATAGTAGGATCTATGTTCTTGTTTTCTGTGATAAACGCTACTTAAGTTCCTTCACTACAGCATTATATAGCTCAAACCGCGTAATTCGACCATATGTAAATAAAGTCGGACATATCTTGAAAGCATTATATGCTTTAGCTCATCTCAGACCGCAAATCACAATGAGTATGAGTAATGCAAATGGATTCTGATTCTCCTGCCATTGAGATAATGAATTAGGAGATAGTAATACAGTTTCCGTGTACCATGTAACTGGATGCTTTGAAATGTTGGTTACTGAATATGAGACCTAGTTTCAGATAATACTATTAACTTGGAGGATGATATGATTTCAAATCATATCTTTGTATTACTTCTTCAAATATTTTGAATCTATTTGATAGTACCGATCATTTCCGATTCGTCTAATTAGAGACTTCATTTTACCAAATTGTTACTTTATTAGACGTCAAAAATATACTTGATCAAATTCTCAGCATATCAGGTAATGAATCATCACAAGGAACTGAATTTATGGTTTGTAGAGCTTGGGTACCCATGTATACTCTCACCGGTGAAGCACATCCCCTAGGTGCATCAGAATACCTATTGACCACGGCCGCAGCTGTCTCTAATACCGGGCCTAGATTACTACCTCTTACCATACCAACAGGTCCTTTATATGGAATAGATTCCAATAAAAGGTCGTTAACTATTGCAAGGCCTGTTATAATCTCATTTTCTTCTTCATTTCTACCTACAATTAATTTCACATTGCTAGATAGTCTAAAATGTCTTCCAACCTTCAAAAGTTCCACATCATTCAACGTCAAATTGAAATCTCCGTTGGTAATTAGGTCTTTGAGTCTATTGGAAAAGTTTTTATCAGTTAACAAGCAACCCCCAGCAGCATTTGGCGGATCTAGTATCCCGTAGCGCTTCGCGAGCTTTAGCTGTTCCCTTCTGGACCTGCCAGATATTGAATAAAGATCTTCACGCTTAATCAATCCTGATTTTTCGGGATCAGAACTAGGAAGATTTCGAGCAGACAGTGGTCGGACTACCTTGCCCTCCATCGCAGCACTCTGTTCTATAAGTTGCAATGCTCTTTTATTCTGACTCATCGGACGTTGAGAGAGCACCTCCCCAGTAATCAAAAAGTCGGCCCCAATTTCATCCATATGTGTCTTAGCACTTTTGTACATCATGGCTCTACAATCTATGCAAGGGTTCATACCAGAGCCATACCCATATTTTGGGTTCATGACCATTTTCAAATATTCCTCTCCTAGGTATATTGTCTTCAGCTTGATTCCCAGTTCAGATGCAGCTTCCTTTAGATTGTGTCCACATCCTCGACCACAATCGAAGTCACAAAATGGTGTTTTGATAGAAACCGCTTCAACTTCTACGCCTTGTTCACGCATAATTCTTACCGCCAAGTTGCTATCTAGCCCACCGGATAGCAATGCCACTGCTTTCTTTTTCTGGGCTTTGGTATCATCCGTAGACATCAATTATTTCAAAGATTTTTCCAAGAAAAGACATATAATCATATTGATTCCAAATAAAATCCAGTAACGCATTCTTCTTATATCAATCGTATTATGACTAACATCATTCTCCTCATTCACGAGATTATTGAGGAGTCATTCACCAACGAATATATTCATGATGAGTATTGACTGATTAAGATGGTCTTTGAAGCTATCGCGAACTTTGACTCATATGTTTGGGGCGCGTTGGGACTCTTCATTGTAGGTTTGCTCGGAGTATTGGTATATGAAAAATCGTCTGCTGGCACAAAACAGTATCACGAAGATAAAGGAATTTCTTCCAACCAGTAAAAACCATGAAGAAGAGACGCGTATCTATGAGAAATTTCATAGAGAAGGATTTAAAACTTTAACAGTTATCCAAAAAAAATCTGTACCAATTATAGCTAGAAGGATAAATACATTAATCGTTGCCCCAACTGGCTCAGGTAAGACTGAAGCCGCAATCATACCGATACTTTCAATGCTTGCCAAAGACTACCAGGCCAGTCATGCAAAAACTGAAAACAAAGGCATAAAAGCAATATATATCACCCCGCTAAGGGCATTGAATAATGATGTATTTAGAAGAATCATAAAATATGCAGAATCTGAAAACCTAACTGTACAAATTAGACATGGAGATACATCCGCTAAAGAAAAAAGGAGAATAATGTCGTCCCCACCTGATTTACTTATTACCACACCAGAATCACTAGCAATCATACTTGTGAATGAAAAACTGATCAATCACCTGACAGGTCTTAAATGGATAATTATTGATGAAGTCCACGAGCTGCTTTCTACAGAACGAGGTTCGCATCTTTCGATTAGTTTAGAAAGACTGCAGTTTGCATCCAACTGCACTATTACTAGGGTGGGTATGTCAGCAAGCATAGGAAACGTACGTGAAGGTGCGAAGTTTATAGCGGGATCCGATAGAAAAAGTGCTATCTTAGTTGATAAGTCTATGAGATCCTACGATATAGATGTCAAATTCTTAAATGGATCGATAAATAATGTAGCATCATTTATTATAAATTATGTTCGAACCCAGGATCATCCTATCGATGGTGGTTCGGTCCTGCTATTTACTAATACTAGAGATGAGGCAGAGTATATAGGGACTGTACTAAAAAACAACGGGTCAATGCGCGTTGATGTGCATCATGGGTCTTTATCAAGAGAAAACAGAGAAGAAACAGAGGTGAAATTGAGGCAAGGATCTGCAGGTATAGTAGTATGCACGTCATCTCTGGAACTTGGACTGGATTTAGGATCAGTGAGCCTAGTAATACATTATGGATCTCCTAGACAGGTAACTAAACTATTACAGAGAATTGGAAGGAGCAGACATAGACAGAATCTTTCTGCCAAGGGATTAATAGTAACTAACATACCCGATGATGAGGCCGAAGCCTTAGCAATAATTCGGGTTATGAAAAATGGAAGTGTTGAAGTGCAGCCTGTCCACTTTGGAGCATTAGATGTTCTTGCACATCATATTGTTGGACTATGTCTCCAAACTAAGGATAAAGTAAAAGTTGAATCTGCATTTGATATTTTCAGAAGAGCATATCCTTTTGTGGATACCAATATTGAAGATTTCTATGGCTGCATGGAGCTTCTTCAAACTAACAAAATTATTAGATACGACACAATCGACCAAACTTATACTAGAATGAGGAAGGCTTACAAATACTATTTTGAAAATATTTCAACGATCCCGACCGTTCTAAAATTTGAAGTCTTTGACTGCATTAACAAGCGTAGAATCGGTACATTAGATCAACAATTTGTGGGAGACTATGGAGAGCAAGGCAATGTCTTTGTGCTAAAAGGATCGCAATGGAAAATAATTTCAATTGAGGAAAAACGTATGATCATAAACGTCGAACCCTTGCAAGTAGGTACCTTAAATGTTCCTTACTGGGTGGGAGAGGTGATTCCGATTGATCCTCTCACTGCGCGATATGTAGGAAAGATCAGAAAGGAGTCTTTAAACAATAAGATCCTGAATGGGGAAACTATATACAATGCCCACAAGGAATTGAAAATGATACCTACTGTAGAGAATATTGTCATCGAAAGGTCAAAACGAATGAATGCAGTTGTGATACATTCAGTTTTCGGAACCAAAATAAACAATACTTTAGCTGCGTTGTTTTCCACTCTCTTATCCTCAATACTGGGATATTCTGTCGAAGCAAAATCAGATGCATACAGAATCTTTCTTAAATCTATAGCACGAATAGGCGAGCAAAATATTCGAAATGTTCTAACTGATATATATCAAATCGAGGACGTTATAGTTGCATCTTTAGCTGGAAATCCCAATACTAATTGGAAGGTATGGTCAGTAGCTAAAAGGTTCGGTATGATTAATCGTGAGGCAATTTACGATAAAAAGATAGCAAGAATGCTTTACGACAGATACTTTGATAATGTACTGGCCAAAGAGGCTATTAGGGAGATCATTCATGACAAGTTTGATTTTCAGGGAAGCCAAGATATAGTTACAAAAGTTCGAAATGACGATATCGCAATTAGCTGGCAGGAGGTTGATGAATTTTCCGAGCTTGCAAGACCAATCACGGATCACACTACTAGGTTTTCATCACCTCCATTGTCCACAGAGAGTGGTATTATTGAGCTTATGAAGGAGAGGTTAGAAAAGACTCGTCAGAGACTAATCTGTATGCGATGCGGTAGATGGGAAAGAATTATGGAAACTCGTGAAATACCTGAGAATATATCTTGTCCACGCTGCAGTTCTAGACTAATTGGGGCAACCTTCGGGTCTAATGATACTTTATCTAAAATAATTACAACGAGGTTAAAGGGCATGAAATTGACAGATGAAGAGAAAAAGCAATTCGATAAAGTATGGAAGACAGCATCTCTCATCAATACGTTTGGGACTAAGGCATTCAGAGTGCTTGCAGGTCATGGGGTTGGACCAGACACTGCTGCTCGTATTTTGCGAGACTATGTCAATGAATTTGAATTGTATAAGAATATCTATCAAGCAGAGAGATCATACGTAATGACGAGAGGGTTCTGGGCAGACTGAATATGAGTCAATGTCCTTCAGGTTTTTGAATTAATTTTCGTTATTGACGAATATGGTTTCAGTGTAACTTCAGGAGAACCCTGTAAACCACTCGTAGCAATCGCGCCTATTATTCTAACCCGGTCACCCAATGACAGGGAATTTATGCTTGACCCCAGGTCTCGCCAACCAATTAGTCGGATTTCGCCGGAGTCATCTCCTATCAAAGTATCTGTCATGTCTATCGTCTCATTATTTCTGGTAGTAACTTGAGTTGTATTCGGATTCTGTAATACTATTGCCTCTATGATATATGGCACAGTTGAAGGTACAATCTCGTTGATCTTGGTTTGACAGTCAAGTGCACTTGGGAAGGAAGTGTTATTCTCAAGCATCCTAACGTAGGAGTCGTTCATGGTTAGAGTTAAATTAGTGCCAAGTATTCTGCTTGGGACACATTCTATAATTGAACCTGAAATCAGATTGTTAGGGATGAGTGCTTTGTCAACTATAATCGAAACCAATTTACGATCTGGCAAAAGACCCAATGTAATTAGTTTGCCATCCTCTGTACTGGATCCCATCGATATAATCCTCAAATTTATTGCTTCGATATCGGTCTCTTCATTTAAGGTTGATACCATGGTTCCTTCATCTCCGTGAATTTCAAATTCCCCGCTACCATACTGGGGATTTCCAGGTTTAATCCTGACTCCAATCAACCGTATTTTTGAACCAATTAGGAAGACTTTTGGCAGTCTAGTTTCAGAAATATTCCAAATAATAGTACGAAAAGATTTTGTTCTCTCTTCATTAAATAGATCTAGTTGGAGCGATTTACTCATATTACCTCGCGAATCGCGGTAATCAGATAGCCTGGGATTTGATTCAACGTGGCCTTCTATCGCAATGTTTTCTAGTGGTGAATCTATACTATCGATTGTCCTCGTCATCTTGTCTAGAATCGGAATTTCGAAAGGTGCTTCGTCAGTTTTTTCTAGTTGACAATCCATACTTACATTAATAAATGGTTTTCCGTCCAGACCTGACTTCACATAGCCTTTGCTTATTTTTACTATATCTCCCGGTTGAAAACCCATCTGATCTGGTAATTGAACCCTGTCATCCCATAATCTGATCTTTATGGTTGATTTCCCGTCATAAATTACCAACGTACGATTTGTGATCGTCTCAGCACTTTCCCTTTTTGCAAATTCCCGAGGAGAATAAATAGTGAGTATTCTTCCATATAGAGTCACATCTTTAGCTCCGATATATAGATCGGAGATTTGAACGGGCGATCTTTTTTGATCAAAGGATATGCCTAAGTCTGCTGCTACAAGAAATAGTGCACCCTGTTCAGTCAGATATCCAGCCCCTATCTTTCTTTTTTTTGCATCAATCAAGGATTTTAACTTATCAATTGTTAAATCACTTCTTTGTTGGGTCAAATACTGAAGCATTCTATCAAAATCCGTAGATATAGTTAAAAAACCTCCAATAAGTGCTCAATATCATATATTTAATGTCATACTCAACTCGCCTATATATATTGACCAATAAGTCTCAATTGGAGATTACTTCATGAACCAATATTTTGAATACTATTATTTAGAGAAGAGTTCCATTCATATGGCAATGCTCACCAATTTTGAGTATACTAGTTTTCGACCTTTATTATGCGTTCATTATCTAACTCAAATGTGAATCTAGACCCTTGAAACTGTTCCAAACCCTGCTTATACCAACTTATGGTATACGTTTTTGCGATTGATTTACCAATTATTTTGATCTCATGTGGCAACTGTGAATACAACGTCTCCACTTTTCCAATATCACGAGTCATCAATAAACTCCTCCTTCTCTTCATCAAATATTTTAAAGCTACATTTTTGTGAATCTGACCTTCTACAGGTATTTTGTCATATCCAATATCTATTATAAACTGGCGCTTAGTCAATCAAAGCTGACTTGAATTGAGATTACAAAAGAGGGATAGTCAATATTAATGAATACTTTGGAAAAAAGAGTCAAGCATAATAACTGACATGACTTTACGATTGCATAATAGGGTATATAGTCACCTTCGTGGATTATGGATAATCCAAAGGTCTTTAAATATATAAGATCGTAGTAATTCCTATTGAAGCTCACGTACAAAAGAGCACCAAGGTCTGCAAGAAGAACGCGTAAACCTCTTCAGGACAATTGGCCAAAGGGAGGTTCAAAGGGCATATTGATCAAATGTACATACGACAGATGTGGGTATGCATGGAAGTATTTCGGACGACGAAAGTGGGCAGAATGCCCCATATGTCACAGTGTTATGAAAGTTGCAGTTTCAAAAAGGAACTACATGATTAGTCGATAATTTATACTACTTCAATCCTGACACTGCTCAATTTAATTCTATAGATTTTAGACATTTGTAACACACCAGTACAATGTACAAGTACAAATAAGAACTTCGTATGAATAGGCAAACGTCTACCCAAAATAGATATCTTAGTATTCCATTCTTATTAATGTATAAATATAATCACAGGGTAATCACCTCAGCTCCATTCTCAAATGGTATCAATGTGTGTTCAGCTTGGGCAACAATTTTGCTGTTACCTTCAACCAGAATTGGGTAGCCATGAAGATTTCTTTTTTTTCGTAGTGTATTAATCAAAGGTATTAACTCATTAATTTCGTATTCGTCAGTCAACCACCTAGCTGCAAATGGAAGAGTTTTGTATCTGGCCCAGATTTTCTGAAGCAAATCGTTAACGCTCTCCTCCTTCAAAGGTTTTCTCGAGATCACACTAAATATGTTACATATTTTGCCTTCGTACACAATACCTTGACCATCTTTGGTGGTTAAGAATGGCTCTATGGCATATGCATGATTCGCAGCTAAAGATATCGATGATCCTATTGTCCTTATGTTAGGAATTGATTTTCCTGCGTGAATTGTAAACTGTTCGAGGGAATGGCCACTGAGATTTTGAATTGGCTTAAACCCTCTTTGTGAAATACTTGCTTCTATGGTCCTTCCGATGTCAGTAGCTCTTGTATTAGCTCTTGTTATTCGTATTGCTTCATCGAGTGCTCTTTCTGCAGCCTGAACAAGAGAATCGTACTTTTGGTCGTAGCAAACCGTAAGAGCAGTATCAGCAACAAATCCATCAATGTGTACTCCTATATCGATTTTTAATACGTCACCATCTCTGACAATTGTCATATCGTTAGGTTCAGCGGTATAGTGAGCTGCGATATCGTTCAAGCTAACATTGACTGGGAATGCCGGGCTTCCACCTAGAGTCTTAATTTCATCCTCAACAGACTCACATATATCATAAAGCGATCTACCAATGTGACGTTTCTTTTTTGTAGTTTCCCTAACTTCTGATGCTATTTTGCCAGCTTTCTGGTAGCACTCTAGATAGTTCATGAATGAGAATCAGAGATCTACGACATATTTAGAGATATATAGTTAACAAACTTAAAATTATCCACCGATAGAAAATTCAAAAAGCAGGTCGAAAAGGGGTCGTTGTCTAGCATGGTATGATGCCAGCCTTGGGCGCTGGAGGCCGCTGGTTCGAATCCGGCCGACCCCGCTTGATTTCCTACTTTTAGATCAGAAATTGGTTATCCTGAAAACCCCATTTTCAGCTATTGCAGATTTAGCCTTATGATCAAGTCATCTTCTTTCTTCCAAATAGTGGGGATTAATAAGGTTGAATCAGATCTTTCACCCAATTTGAATTCTACTCTCCACTGGTTTCATAATCTGATTCAATAAGTTGACATTCTATCTAATTCAGAATGATTCTGTGTAGTTTCTTACATGTATCATAAAAATTCCAACACGGTAAAATTTAATGAAAGTATATCTGAATTGTCTATTGCAACCAAATACTATCAATGTGAACAATATGATCAATTGCAACAGAATTTGAGATTCGAATTTTAATTTAATTGATTTGTTGAGTAGTGATTATCGTGATATAACCGATATCTTTTATATTGAATCGATTCTAAGTTCATTTGACAACAATTGAGCGAAGATAAAAATCCCAATACAAAATTTGCTTATGCGATAATAAGAATGCCCGACGGTAAGGATCATGAAATCGCCATGCCGCCAAAAGTGTTTAGCTCTGGGAGACATGGTTACTATGCTCAAATTCCTACCTTCGTTTACAATAACGAAGTGTACGGCGGTCAAATTCAGCTCTGGAAAAAAACGCAAAATAGTAATTAGATTAAAACCACTTCTGAGTATGTGAATATCGTGAATAGAATCTATCTTTGAGTTGAAATGTTGCATTACAACCGCCCAGCATTGATATGATGTATAGAGCAGTTGAAACCTTTAGAACTGGACTAAAATTATTAAAAATTATTGATAACGATTGCTTTTATTATTGCACGTAGCTTGCGTTAATGTTTCTAGCCCCACTACTTGAAATTAGCAATCCAGAGTTTACTTAAAGACCTCTTCGAGTTCTTTCTTTCTACGTGTCATCTGGAATATTCTATCAGCTCTTTTGATAGCCTCCGATTTGGCTCTTTTGAAATACATAGACTGAACAAGTAGATAATTTTCAGGAATTACCATCCCCGTTTGATCATCCGAATAGACTATTTTTGCAACATCGTCTTGAACTCTAAGGACTTCCTGATGGATATGCACCATGTGGGTATCTCCATGAGGATAGCCCAAATCAATGGCCTTCTTTCTAACATCCGCAGTACCCTTAGCTGAACTAAATAATGCGACCCCAAACTCATTCCGAAATATTTCCAACAAGGTATCCTTGGACGGGGCCTTGTCATCAAAACGCACAATCATTTGGTGAACATGCATCATTCTAGAAGGAACCTTAAGAGCGTCAACAAATAAGTTCGCGTCAGGGATAAAATCCTTAACGTCTTCCTGATGATGAGGATTTTTGTCCCATTCTATAGAATCCTTGACCTCCTTTGAATCTTCTAAGTCTGCCCATCTTCTAATCAAAGTAACGTCAAATCTCTTTATCTGATTTCCAAATCTCTCGATCAAAGGTTGCATGAGTCTTCCCATACCAGAAACATTGCAGCTGCCTTGAATTACGTATTTTTTCCCAGACGCCTTATCATAATTTACTCTAGAATTGTGTATCATGTCTGCTACGCTGTATCGTCCACTCCTATCTTCTCCTCCCTGAAATATTGCTGGTTTTTGCAGTGGTTCGTAAAGTTTACGCTTATTTTCGAAACCGATCCCTTCCTTGGCGGCGTCTATAATAAGATCACTCTTGTTACAAGCCTCATCAATCGTTCCAGCTATTGGATACCCCTTGTTCTTGAACTGATCGACCTTATTTTCTGGAACATAGACCTTCAAATCATTATTGAGAGCTTCGTGGATTTTATCATCAAGAGTATATTTTGCGATGCCTACTAATTCAATTTCATTATCCATCAATATAGCGGAAGCCAGTCGTTTGCCAATATTACCATATCCATTTATGAATAATTTTACCAATTATTGTCGCTTTATAGTTTCTAAATCGACTTGAGGATATTATATACATTTTTGTTTCTGGTTGTGGGTATTCAACGTTCAGCTACGCATAGATATCAATGTTTAGAAGACATCTAACCATATATACAAACTGTGTGTAAGAAATGATATAATGGTTAATTTAGCAAGCATTCCTAGCGAACTAAATGAAGGACTTGATCACAGATCTGCAATAATGGCGACTATCCAATGAAAATTCTTGTTATAGATAATTATGATTCGTTCGTGTACAACATTGTCCAGATTCTCGGCGCACATGGTGTCAAACCGGTAGTGCGAAGGAATGATAGCATAACTATGAGAGATATTAAGCGGATGCATCCCGACGCAGTAATTCTTTCTCCTGGTCCAGGAAATCCGCAAGATCCCAAGTACTTTGGAATTTGCAATAATATAATAAAGGATCTTGGTCCTGAATTACCGGTATTAGGAGTGTGTCTAGGTCATCAAGGAATAGCAAGTGCATTTGGGGGCAAAGTAGTGAACGCAAAGTATGTCATGCACGGCAAAACCAGTAGGATAAGACATTATCACTCTAGCAGATTATTTGAAAACGTAGATAACCCCTTTTATGCTATAAGGTACAATTCACTAGTCGCAGACTCGACCCAATTACCAAATTGTCTTGAGGTGACGGCCGTGGCAGAGGATGACAGCGAGATAATGGCGCTAAAACATAAAAAATATCTAGTGGAAGGAGTTCAATTCCATCCAGAATCTGTTATGACTACAGAAGGACCAAAAATATTGCTGAATTTTCTTTCAATGATAAAAAGATGACTTGCCAAGATATTGAATTTCGACCTTTCATAAAAAAGCTAATATCACGAGAAGATTTGACAAAAGAAGATATCGAAAAGTCAGTTGATTTAATTTCTAAAGGACAGCTGTCAGTCGCATCTATTGCCGCCTTTTTAGTTGCCCTTACCATGAAGAGAGAGACACCTAACGAGATTCGATACCTTATTCGATCTGTCAGGGAACGCGCTGTACATCTTACGCCGAAGCATAATTCACCGATAGTAGACATTTGTGGTACTGGAGGTGATTCGATTAATACTCCTAATATCAGTACTGCAGCAGCCCTTGTCGCTTCCGGTAGCGGTGTTTGTGTAGCAAAACATGGTAACAGATCAATGTCAGGGCTATGTGGCAGCGCAGATTTTTTAGAATATATTGGATTCGACCTTGCGAGTACATCATCTGCCATATTATCGTCAATAGAGAAAACGGGTATTGGCTTTATTTATGCCCCGATGTTTCATCCTAGTATGGAGGCAGTTGCAGCTGCTCGCAAAGCGATCGGTGCAAGAACTGTATTTAATATTATTGGCCCACTGAGCAATCCATGCACAAATCTTGCAGGACAGGTGATCGGTGTTACAGATCCCTCACTTTTCGAAACAATTTCAAAAGCGAGTTTAAATCTAGGCTTGAGAAACGTAATGGTGGTACATGCTCATGAAAACATTGACGAATTGTCTAATACAGGACCAAACGATGTATCAATAAAGGTTGGTGATCAGCTGAAAAGAATTCAGCTAGATCCTAGAGATGTGAACCTAGAATCTGCTACTATTGATACAATCAAGATGAAGACTAAGGAACAATCGATAAAGACGACGTTAGAATGTATTTATGGTCATGCAGAAAGAGATCTACTTGGGATAGTTGAATTGAATGCTGCCGCGGTTTTAGTTGTTGCTGATAGAGTCCATGATATTGGAGATGGAATAGAGCTTGCTAGAAAGTCTATAATAGAAGGCAAAGCAAGGAGCAAACTCTATCAGTTGATTGAGTATTGTGGACAAATACAAAGACTAAAAGAGGTTGAAGAGGACTTAGGCATTAAAAACTAATTATCGATGTCATTCTTCCTTGTTGATAATAGAAATTGAGTAGTAGATAGATTAATTTGATAATTTAAATTTTGCCATCATATTCTGATAATAAATACTACAGATTTTTAGATATTGCACTGCCTAATAAAGAATACTATCTATGACAGAAAACAAAGTCATGCTAATTGAAAATAGAACGAGATTTGTTCATCTACTTTAGCAGTTATCTGCATTATATTTTTATTATATAAGCGCGTCTACAATCCCGAGGGTAAATACTGGGGATTGCATTCAGCTGATCAAAACTTCGCTGAAAAAGACGTAGTATCTTTGAATTGGAATGAGCTACTTAATTTGAAGCGTAGTCTCTCTTCATACTTGAAAGAAACAACTAATAAAATAATTGAGATCGAAAGGTCGAAGATACAACTCTTAAATGGCAAGATTCATACTAATAGCGAAGAACTCAAACTGCTTCTGAACAAGTCTAAGGAAGTTCGAAGCTCCATCAAATCCAAAAATTCAGAATTTTTAGTAACAAGTCAAAAAATTTCTCAGTCTAAGGATTTTCTGAGCACAATGGAATCAAGAATATCTAATGAGTCAGAAGAGGAATTAATCAGTTCTATAAAAAATCTTACAGATAAGATTGACAAAAAACATTACGGAACCGAAAGTGAGAAAAATAGAATAGATCATGAATTGAAGGACAAATCAATGAAGATGGAGGCAATCAAGGCCGTAAAAGCCATTAAGGAGGGGCTCGATCAGCTTAATCTACAAGCTGATAATTTTAAGGAGAATATCAGAATACTAAACCTGGATAATGTGGATCTCGACAATAGATTGAATAACTGCAAGCTCTCTGCAGATGTTTTATATAACGAAAGACGAAAGTTCTGGTCTGAGCGAAGTACGTTGTTAGACAAATATAATGCTGCTCTTGAAAAATTGGAAGTGATTAATTTACAGATGGATAAGATTGCAAAGGTCAGGAGACAACACCCACATCTTCCAGGGCAACGAATCAGTGATAGTGAGATACTTAAAGTGAAAGAAGAGGCAAAAAGGAAGCTGGATTCAGGATCAAAGCTGAGTTTTGAAGAACTAAAGCTATTATATTCTGATGGTGACTAGTGCTTATTTTCATATAATTCTCTATTATTGTAACATCAGATACCCAATTATTACAAACTGGATATCCGATAGTAACAAAATCGTCTAGATATAAGATTAGAATACTATTTGTTCATTGTCTATTCAGTTCTCGGAATCCAGAACAAACAAGATAACTTTCACTACTTGACTGCCTGCTCGCAGGTGGTTTACTTATTTTCACTCGATAGAATCGAGTAGATACTTCCTTAACAAATGCACCTAGTGTATCGCCATCAAATACTTTGTAGATTGCTGATCCGTTTTCCCTCAGAATCACTGATGCAAGATTAAATGCCATGCGGCTAAGGTGGATCTGGGTAAAATGATCAACTTCCCATATCCCACTAATATTGGGAGAAAGGTCAGAAAGTACTACATCTACTCTTCCAATATGTCTTGTAAGATAGGCCTGTAGCTCAGGATCTTCGATCGAATAATTTAGGCATAACACACCTTCGAGTTGGTCTATTTGCTTGACATCTGTTCCAATAACGAGGCCATCTTTCCCAACTAGATCTTTAGCTACCTGCAACCAACCACCAGGGTAGGATCCGATGTCTACGACCCTATTTCCATATTTTACAAAATGATATGATTTGTTTAATTGTAATAACTTGTACGCAGATCTACTTCTAAAGCCATCATTCTTTGCAAGCTTACGATAAAAATCTCTTTTTGCATCGGTTAGTTTCATTTGGGATGAATTCCGAATCTACCATCATATCACATCTTTCATTCCAGTACCAAGGTCTTTAGAGTGTCACAAATATTTTATCAAAATAATCAGATTGTTCCTTAGTCAGATCCATTGTTTCCCCCTCAGAAACATTAGCGAGATTTTTTGCCAGCTTCTTCTTGTATTCTAGTTGCATTTGACGTGCAATTTGTATTCTTTGGGCTTGTGGAGAACCAGCTCCATGCATAGATTCGGTTAGATAGCCTACAGCATTCCTGCCCATTGTCATATTTTCTATCAATCGCAGAATTCTAACTCTATTCTCAGTGGATACACCCTTTTTGCCTTTAAGATATTTTTCGAGTAGCGGCCCGGTATGTGGACTTCTGAAATCCTTTTCCGAAGGCATAGTCACCATTAGGCCACCTGCAATATCTTGAGCTAATCTTCCTAACTCATATGGAAAACGTGTAACGTTGTGCTTACAAACGTTTGCTAACATATCATCGTTTTGATAATTCCCAGATGCAGTTTTGTGGGATTGGTATGACGAAGCTACACCGGCAGCGTAAATAGTTTCGTTTAAGTGTGTCATTTCAACGAGCTTATCTTTTATATGCGAGGCATTCGCAACTCCATTGTAATCAGCGGCAGCAGCAGCTGCACCGATAAGAACATCCCCTAAGCCTGTTTTGCAGACATAACTTCTCCTATGGTAACATGTAAATCTCTCTACAAGCATGGAAGCAAATTCAACTTCTCCTCGCATGAAGATTAATTCATTTGGAATGAATACATTATCTAAGATAATCATAGCCTCCTGACCTGAAAACTTTGCATTTCCCGCATCGAGAGTCCCTTCCTCCATACTTCGTGTATCACAAGATTGTCTTCCGTAAATATATGTGACACCTTCAGCATCAGCAGGTATGGCACCAACTATAGCATAATCCTTATCTTCGGGTCGCAATCGCATAGTAGGCATGATTATAATCCAATGCGAATTTATGCAACCTGTTTGATGTGCCTTGGCTCCGCTAACGTAGACTCCTTTTTGGTCTTGCTTCACAACATGTACGAACATGTCCGGATCTTCCTGTTGCGATGGAGCAAGACTGCGATCTCCCTTTACATCAGTCATGGCGCCACCAATAACCAAATTATCCTTCTGAATCATTTTGATAAATTCAATTAGCCTCTTTTGATAGTCAGTATTATATTTGGAGTCAATTTCATACGTGGTTGAGTATAGAGAGTTCAAAGCGTCCATTCCCACGCATCGTTGAAAACAAGTTCCAGTTAATTGGCCTAACTTTCTCTGCATTTTATTCTGATTAACGAGGTCGGCTTCCTTTTCTGTAATGTGAAGAAACCGATTCACTTTAAGACCAGACAATGAAGAATGGGCTGATCCCAAGTCAGGATCTCTTTCAGCCAGATCGTATGTTTCAGCTACAGCGTTTATAGATGGCCGGATCATCGGATGATCGACGGGATCTTTAACTAGTTCACCGAACAAATAAACCTTCAAATTTCTTCCACGTAGGCTTCTAATGTAGTCTGCCCCGTTTTTGATAGGCATAATAATGGAATTATGCCTGAGATAATATTTATACCTTTTTGGATGTCTATCTGACTAAGAATCTCTTGATTAATAGTTTTAGTATTACTTTCCTTTGAAGAATTGAGATGTCAGATTAGCAAATAATATATCTATCCATGGCAGCCTATATACACAAAGGGCAAAACTAATATAGTAGTTGCTTATTTTGTTCTGAAATCAGGTCCCGTAAATATCAAAATCAGTTAGTTTGTACAAGAGAATATTTTTTATGTTTGCCTATTACACACATCTTGATGGTAACTACGGAATTAGACTTGCGCAAATTGATCAAAGAATACCCCAATTTCCCGATTCAAGGTGTATTGTTCAGGGACGTAAATCCAATCCTTCGTAATCCCGGAGCACTAAGATTTATGGCAGAAGAATTTAAGAAAAAACTTGATGGACGTAAGATTAATCTTGTAGTCGGTATCGAAGCCAGAGGATTCATAATAGCTACAGCTATAGCAATATTATTCCAAATAGGTTTGGTTCTAATTCGTAAAGCAGGAAAGCTTCCAGGTGAAACGATAAGGAACTCGTATAAAATTGAGTATGGTAGTGATACAATTGAGGTGCAAATTGGTGCACTTGGCAAGGATCTCGATATCTTGGTTGCTGACGATTTGATTGCCACTGGAGGTACGGCTATAGCTTCAGCAAAGATTTTAGAGCAAGCGGGATGTAGAATTGCTGGATTTGCCTTTATCGTTGAGCTTGGCCACCTAAAAGGTGCAAGAATACTGCGAAATTCGGGTTACGAAGTTAATTCGTTAGTGGTGTATGATTAATCCGTGAGTTCGATTTCAGCTGAAATAGGCATAATTGGAGGAACTGGAATATACAATGCAGAGATTTTCAGTGATGTATCTGAAATAAAGGTGCACACACCATATGGGGACACCTCAGACAACGTGTTCATTGGAAGACATGCTAACAAGTCAGTAGCTTTCATCCCAAGACATGGTAAAAATCACAGAATACCACCACATAGAATAAACTATCGTGCGAATATTTGGGCATTAAAAAGCCTGGGTGTCACTAGAATTCTAGCGCCCTCAGCAGTAGGTAGTCTAAAGATTGATTATAAGCCAGGCGATTTAGTTGTTCCAGACCAATTCATAGACCTAACAAAAACCAGAAATTCTACATTTTATGAGGGTGGAAAAGTGTGTCATATTTCTATGGCACAACCCTTCTGTTCTGAACTAATCAATATTGCACAACTCAGCCTAAAGGATTTGTCCTTTAAAAGTCACATTAATGGGACGTATGTATGCATAGAAGGACCGAGATTTTCGACAAAGGCTGAATCGAAATATTACAGAGAAGTCATAGACGCAGATATTATTGGGATGACATTAATTCCAGAATGCGTTCTAGCGAGGGAGGCAGAAATATGTTATATTTCTCTATCAACGATCACGGATTATGATGTCTGGACCGAGGAGCCGGTAAACTCCAAAGAAATTATCAAGACCCTTAGAGATAATGTCTCAAAAACGAAAGAAGTCCTCGCGGAAATCATATCAAGAATACCGTATGAAAGAAAACAATGCAATTGCGGTCATTCGCTAGAAAATTCACTGCTTTAGATGGACTTGTCAGGAACTTTCTCCTTAAGTTCTACATCGCCTTCAATTAGTTTTCGCTGTATTCTCAAATATATCATATCTGGATCCATTCCCATTGATTTAATTTCTTTTAGTACAGTTTTCGAGACATTAAGACTAATATTGTGGCCGCCGATCCTACCGTACGCAAGTGCCTTGAACTTAAACTCTTTACCTCCGAGAAAGAAAACCCCAGTCAGCTTGCTAGCAATATTCCCTCCTCTTGCCGATTTGACAATCACATTAATTGGCAAATTTTCACCTGTATCAGGAGATATTGTCACTTTACATTACCCTCTCTGGTTATATCGACATTTCTATTAATATTCCTCTCTATGAGGAAGCTCCACCATTCTCTATCCAAAACTGTATAATCTTTAACTTGAACTATTACATCTCTCTCATCTAGTTGGTCAGTGAATCTAACCTCACCTTCTTTAGCTAATGTTACAAGATTCCACTTGTCCTTTCCTATCCTTTCCCTATTAATGGCCACGGCCCACTTTTTGTTTTTAGGAACATTAGGCATTCCTATTTTTTCCCCAATATCTAAAATTCCTAATCGTTTTTCCTCACAGAATAGCTCTTTAGTAATAACACTTCGCCAAATATCTACAGCTCCAATGAGTCGATTATTTTCAAGCAGGTTAGTTACGCCAAAATAAACCACTTTATCTGATCTGTTTTGATCAAAGTCGGACAATTTTATAGTAGTTCAAACAATCTTACCTATTTAGACATTGGTGTGCTCAAAATATTTCTCCATTCTACTCCCAATACTATCTATCAATGCGTTTCTATTAAATGGGATATTGTCTTCTCGACACTTTTCCCTATATCTGTTAACAATTGCGAACTTAGGATGCAATGGTGTGTAGGAGAGTTTAGATATTTGTGCGATCATACCTTTATCTACCAAGGCACGCGCTGTTTGATCTGCTTCGTAGTTGGTGCAGGCCAAGTATATTCTAATTTGATCGATACTTCTACTGCCGTTTTTTATCAAGTAAATAAATAATACTGCTTCATTTTCGGACAACCCCAAATGTGTCTTTAAATCTCGTGACTCATCATTCATTTTTTCTTTAGTATGTTCTATTATGCAGCCTTACTACATGTATAAAGCTACTGCTAATAGGAGGTATGCTTTACGAAGACATAATATATCATTTCACATCAATCGTGAAGTAGTGAGTCAAACATACTAAATATACTCAATCTGAACCGTTAAAGACAAGTTTGAAAAATATGTCGTTGCCAGAACTCAGCCTTTAAGTAATATTTCATAAATACTGACTCCTGCATATATCGAGTAAGAAGATATCGGTCAGCTTATTTATAGACGATTAATCTGTGATTGACATTAAGGCATTGTTAGATTCAGGTTATTACCTAATATGTTATTTGCCCACTTCCAATCTGTGTCCCAAGACCGGTGAAGATTAAGATATTTACTAGAATAACCGAGACTACAGTCAAAGATGATATCATTATTACTCTATTCCCCTTGGGTATCATCTGTCTTCTTAACATCAGTAAGAATGATAATGATAAAA
>JBEDUN010000080.1:0-36848 GCA_040414675.1 Nitrososphaeraceae archaeon
GAGATGGAATAGGTGGTCATTGTCTACCAAAAGATACTAAAATGTTCTTGCAATCATCCAAATCCATAAAAAGTAAGATATTGGCATCAGCAATAGAAGTGGATGAGGATTATAGAAGGTATAGACATAGAATGTCCAGAGAAGAGAAGATATTAGTTGACAATAATAGTAGTTCACATTAATCCTATTCAGTGTACGTCATTAAACGATACAGACCATTCGAATAGTGTCATTTAAAAACTTCATGACGCTATATTTATATAATGTCTGAATCATCCGTGTTCGATTGGAACAGATTAGTCCACAAGAGTATTGAAGAAAACTGCTATTTTATTGTCTCAAATAATAAATACTGATGCGTTGCCAGAATGAAAATATTCTAGTGTCGCATACTACATGAATTGTAGTGATTTTTTTTTCTAAAATTTCAATACTTGCAAAAATGAAACTATCGTGATATTACCTCGTGGTTAGGAACTGCAAACATCTATCGTTAATGTTGGCTTTAATCATCCTGATCTTAGGATGTTTAGGGTACTCAGTCATACAAGCAGTTTCTGCAGCATTAATTCTTGTATCAGGATACTATCATGACTCTATCGAATATTCCAATATGCTCTCCAATCTCTTTTTTTATTTCGTTCTAGCAGTCCTGTTATGCCGTGCTTATTTGATTAGGGAACAAGGCATTCGGGCTATACTTGGAGTTCTATTTGCATTGCTAAGCTGCGTAATATGGTATTATGCATCAATTGAAGATCGACTCTCTTCCCTCGTCTTGTACTATTATGTCGTTGCATTGGGGCTATGGGTAGGAGCTTCTGGGTTCTTGCTAGTGGCAAACGAAAAGAAGGTCAAGCGAAGACATTTCTCTACTTTAGTTAAAGTGGACACCGTTATAAGACAAAAGAGCAAATGCGCGATATGTAAAGTCGCACTAAATACTTATGGGTTAGATTTTCATCATTCTGACGGCAATAGGTCCAACAATAAAATCTCAAACTGCAAAGCACTTTGTACCTCTTGCCATAGAAGAATGCACATTTAAATCGGATGTAATTCTTAGGTATACATGCAACCTGTCTTACGTCTAAAATCCGATATTTGGTAATAATTCAAAACTCAGTATTGACTAAAAAAAGTACTCCTTGCTAGTTCACTGGGCACCATGATCGATTCATCGATGACTTTTAGTGGTATGAAATTGAGCCTAGATTATTCCTTAATGTCGATGGCCTTATTCAGAGATGTACCCTCCATATGTGTCTGTAACCCATATCCAGATTAAGTAAAAGTAGTATTACTTGATAATGCCAGGATAGAAAAATGTCTTCGAATCTAAAATTCACTATATTAGTCACTTTATATCCTTGAATCCAATCTCTTGCAATTGAATCCAAAGAGAAACACCCCACTAGAATTCATTTAGTCTACCAAGCTATAAGGAAGTCATCTTGTTGTCTTTTCTGAATTTTGATAATTAACGTGATCGTATTCACTACGATCCGTACTGATGAAACCTTTTCATTTTTGAATAATTTGAGTCCAAATAAGTCTGACCACAATTTGTATTAAACTGAAAAAATATATGAATTATGAGTAAAACAAAATAACATTTTTGATATTATGTTGGATGTGTATGCAAATGTACTATAGAAGCCACTTAATTGGTAACTACATGACTCAATATATTTCTGCAGTTCGAATTCACATATCTTATACTTTATCGTTATGCATATTAATCATCTTCGAAAGTCCATTCATATAATTTCTGGCAAATGTGGTCATAGGTTGAGATGAATACCAAATGCAGCCTAATACTTTACAGTCATGACAGGTTCTTGCGATATCCCATTGTGGAGCTTCCCAAATTTCATCAATTGATTGCAGCAGTAAATTGTATGTATTCTCAGGGTTATTAAATTTCCAGCATGGGACAAGGACATTACCATTGGCATTAACGAAAACGCTCTTCCAGACTCCACATTCATCAAAGACGGTCCTTCCATGTTCAATTATTTGTTCGAAATATTGATTTGGGATCATTATTCTAGGTGAGGCATGATTTTTTCTGTATTCAAGAATACTTTCACAAACCTTTGCCATAGTTCTAGGATCGGGTAACATAGAATAACTTACATCCGATCGGTCTTCGACAAATGTCAATGATACTGCATTAGATCCTAGTTCGAGCGCTCGTTCAAAATAAGTTTGATCAATAAATTCCTCAGTATTGTATTTTGTTATGACGCTATTAAAATAATGCGGGATGTTGTGATCTGTCAAGAGCTTAAGATTGTCTACCACTTTATGGTAAATCGGAGTGGTAACGCCTCGAATCTTACAATAGGATTCTTCGAACACTGAATCAATACTGCATGTAATAAACTGAATATATTTCTTCAGCTCATCAAGATCTATTTTGTCAATAAGAGAACAGTTAGTAATCACTGTGATTGGCATTTTTAAATTATGAATGTATTTGACAAGCTCCATGAAATCAGAACGGCTAGTAGGCTCTCCTCCTTCAATTATTGACCATATGCAGTATTTGGACACCTTCTCGAAGATTAATTTCCATTCCTCTGTCGATAGGTCATTTTTTTTTGCGACTGCAATTTGACCTAGCTTATCATGATCGCCAAATGGACACATTGGGCAATAAAAGTTGCAGTAATGTGTTAAACTAAAGACGGCAATCAGGGGCCGTCTTCTCCCAATAAACCTGCTTTTGGACCAATTACCCAATAATTTGAGAGTACGTATAGTGTCGACCACCAATATTATGAGACTTAGCATAGATTTATTAGTATTTTTCTAGTACTAGCTGTCGAACCAAATGGTGCCGAGGCGCTGCTGAATGTCGGAGATTCACTTAACAAAGATATAGCCTGCGGTTGAATAAATCACTAATTTTGATTGCGAATTTACTGTGTGAACTTCGGAAGTTTTGTATCTTTAAGAAGTGACAGCTTAAATTGCATTCTTCAATTGAACGGAGCTGTGCGTAACTCTCCGTTGCTAGTCTCAAATCTTCTTCTGGTGATAATTATGAAACCTGTAGCAAATTCCGTAATTGATGCATCACGAATCCTACCTTCTCGAGTACTGGCCCTAGACCGCTCTCCTAATGTGCGTAGTCGCTGGGGTTAATCAGCAGCGGAGATCTATATTACAGGATTATCACTTCCCAAAAGCAATTCAATTGTACGAGCTACCTCAAGTTCAATCAATCGTGCAAGTCTACAAACTAACGTGTTAAGCATCTACTTAATTGTGGAAAGACCTATGAAGGCAATTGACATGATCTGTATCTATATATCGCGCAAGATCAGTCTCGACTTTGACTACGATAACTCTCAAATACTGACCTTAATATCCTATCACAATGTTGACATCCATTCAAATCTGCATGTCTTTGCACAACATCCGATAATTCTAGTAATTCATCTTATACCTCGCTGTTAGACATTAGCTTTTGAGAAATAGCCTGGCATTTATCTATGATTGATACTTAATTTAGATCTTTAGTTAAAATCAGCAGATTCATATGTCACATTGTCCTAGAAGACTACCTCTAGTCACAACGTTGCTTCGATAACTTTTAGGAGTAGACGGCTGACTACAATTCGCTATAACGGATAAGATGAAAGTATAATGTACTTCTAGTAACTGATTGTTGTACTTACAGACATAGGTGACATTATAGCTTACAAACATGGGTTACACTTCTGTTGGTAAGTGTATCCATATAGAAATCAATAGAAAGTTTAATCTAATACACGAAAGAGAATGGACTGGTAATACGATAAGCAATATTTGTACGCGATACGGTATATCCAGAAAGACCTATTACAAGTGGAACAATAGATACAAACTGAAAGGGATGGAAGGTTTATCAAATCTCTCTACAAGACCTCATAATATCAATTACAAGAAGAAGAAGATAACACCAGAACTAGAAGAGATAATCCTTGATTTACGATTAACCAAAAGGTTTGGATGTAGCAGGATCAAATTTAGATTAAGAAAGGTCGTTGAAATCTCACTAAGCACTCGAACTATTTACACGATACTGGAGAGTCATTACCTTAATATCCTGAGGTGTAAGGCCAAAGCAAGAACTTGCAAAAGGTTTGTAATGAAGCATCCAAACGACATGCTGCAGATGGACATCCTAGGATCATTTTATTTCAGTAATTCCAATCAAGGGAATTACATCATTAGTTGTTTAGACGATATCTCCAGAAAAGTAGCAAGCAGATGGTCTGAAAGAAAGAGGTGAGTTGATGATGTTCTTAATGTATTTGAGGACTGGATTATCATTAATGGTAAGCCCAAGAAGACAATGCATGACAATGGAAAGCAGTTTACATCCAGAATATTCAGACATTTCCTTGCACACAATCAGATAAAGGATAAACATATACCAAATTCTTATCCGCAGTTACAAGGAAAGATAGAAGCATACAACTAGGTAGTACAGAATGAATTCATAGCATTAGAAGATGATATGCCAAACATAGATGAAGGTAAACAAAGATACAACATGTTTGTTAAAGCGTATAATGAAACTAGAGAACGTGTGGGCATAAACGGTCTTACTCCGTCAGAGATGTTCCTACAAAGATTAATTACATCCAGTACACACAAAATAACTAAGCAGAAAAGTGTAACCCATGTAGGTAATTAATATTGTAACCTATCTATGCAAGTACAATAATTAATTATAGTTGATTACACTGTGAACAAATTCTATGAATCTAATAGTCAAAGATATATTAGTTAATATCCGAAGGGGTACAGACGGCAAACACAGGATAAGTCATAGGTCAATCATTTTCATGTAAAGTTAGCAAGAATTAGATATGCATCGAAAGTGACATCGTAAAATCAGAAAAAAAGACATGGTTGACAAAAATTTAATAGAGCTCTATTGTGGCATACATAGTATTATTTATGAGTTTTTGCTGTGGTTCTTCACGGCTGTACTTTGGTCGCACAATTTGACCGAATCTCTTTGCAAAAGTTACGTCGTCAGAACCTGGTTTCTACCCCGGTCAACAATATAGAATATTTTTTGACAACTTTAATCATATCCAGGATATTTACAAAAAATTGTTCAGAGTACACCTATTCAAACTTCAATGCAATTCATCACTATCTAATCTTCTTATCAATTTGGACCGTATTTACAGATATAGAAACGACTATATACATATAGGCCGGTTTTTTGCATGAGAATGGTAAAAACTACCATACTTATAGAAACAGAGACAAGAAACAAGCTGCGGCTAAGAGGAATCAAAGGAGACACCTATGATGATATAATCAACAAGCTTTTGAAACAGACCGAAGGATCGAAGCGATGACCACTAAAGAAACTGACCGAAATTCTTGCCCAACAACTCTACCGGTCCTTAGAACCTTTTAATCAACAATTATAGATAAACAAGAAAGCTAAGGAAAACCAAAGAATCTTTCTAGCATAGACTCATTCAATTTGCTTATTAGGTATCTTTCAACTCATATCCAAAATATTTGTATTCCGAAGAGTTGCTAACTTTGATATAACGGTCTCCATAAACCAAAGATCGGGGAAATGATCTTCACGATAATTGTTATGCTTGTTGCATTTATGGTCATATCTTCGTCATTCTTAGTCACCGAAGGTATGATATAGAATTGCATGACACTTTAAGACAAATATCCTATTTTCGTAATCCAAGATAATTGAAATTCCCAATCTCGTATTGGCATAAAGGATCCTACAAATCCACTATTCTGATTTGTCAAACGATTTTGCTTGCTCTATGGGGTACAACTTGCCGTGGACCCCCAACTACCAATAAACTATCCCTAAATCAAACGATAGCCTGGATCGCCTCCAGTGAAGATGTTGATCAATATTTACTTCCTATGGGATATATGACAAGGATTAATTTGCATATGTCATTAAGATTAGTTGATAAAAGTCGTACTATGTTTACAAGTTTACGAGATATGTTACGAACATAAATTGTAATCGATGGTTTTGTGATTATTACTTATTTGTGACTACAGTCGTAGATTTTAGAACAGTTATTACTGTTCAGTTATTTAGATAAACTTTTCACTGATGCTCTTGATCGATTCATAACTCGATTTTGTAATTAGTTAAAAGAATATAGAAAGAATCGGTATAGAAAATATGTTAATGACAAAATGATAGTTGATGATATCCCCATGTCTAGGCAGTACCATGCGAATTGGGCAAAGCAGTATATACCGCCACATAAAGTTCGTTCAGAGTTTTCTTGTTGTTACTGTCTTGATAACTTTTTGGTTTACAGCATAATCGTTTCCCAAATGAAAACTGATTAAATACAATTTGCTGTTTTAATCACGATTATCTACATAGCATTTATCAAAAATGCTGGAATTGGATTATGTTAATTTTTGTAATTCACTCTCCTGTCTAATGGATCACCTCAATCATGTATCTTGTAGTTAATATCATTTAATGACTAAGCTTTGCAGAATTGATGTAACTATCTTAATATGAATACTATTTAGAGAACGTTCACCTATTCGGATATGTATACAAATATTTTTTATACAATATCGTTTATACAATTATCTCGTTTTAATTAATAAAGCGTAAATAGTTTCATGCGTTATCATTATGTGGGTTAGTTTTCATTATATAATCTCTGAATCTTAGAATTTATAAATATATATGCGCACAGTGTTAAGTAAATTCATGCAATACGATAAGTACGTGTGGTTTTGGAGAGAATTACAAATAGTTATGATTTATCCATCGATTATTGGAAGGGAATTTTCATGCATCGCTTGGCCGCTTGAATAGTAGTCGAGCCAAACAATAGTGTAGTGTAGTATACTTTGCAATACAAGTGGATAGCCCTTAGCAACACAACCATCGGTACGCTGATGGCCTCACTTGATAGAAATATTGTAGTAATAGCATTGCCTACTATAGCAACATCATTACACACTTCACTTCTTACCTTAGTTTGGATAGCACTTGGATATTGGGTTGTCACTGCCTCTGTGCTCTTAAACTTTGGAAGACTGGCAGATATATTTGGTAGAGTGAGGCTATACAATATTGGTTTTGCGCTCTTTACTGTAGGATCAGCACTGTGTAGCATATCGTCCACCGGAGAACAATTAATAGTATTCAGAATAGTGCAGGCGTTTGGGGCTGCATTCCTATTTTCCAATAGTGCGGCGATACTCACAGATTCGTTTCCCGAAAATGAAAGAGGAAGAGCTTTAGGACTTAATCAAGTATCCATTGTAGTTGGGTCTGTTATAGGACTTACATTCGGGGGTTTTCTTACGTCATACTTAGGATGGAGATCGATCTTTTGGATAAATATTCCCATAGGAGTGTTTGCCACTATATGGGCCTATTGGAAATTACATGAGCTAGGAACTATCAGAAGAGAGAAAATCGATTGGCTAGGAAATGCTACCTTGGCAACTGGTTTGTTACTTATGTTAATCGGATTAACCTTTACATCGTTTCAAATATTCACTTTCGTCCAAAATTTATTTACTATTATTTCTGGAGTCGTCTTAATTATCATATTTTACTTTGTTGAAAAACATGCAATTAAACCCATGTTTGATTTTTCATTATTTAGGATCAATCTTTTCACCGGGGGAAACATTGCCATATTTCTGAACGCACTTGCCAGAGGCGCATTCACGTTAGTTATGGCATTCTATTTGCAAGGTTCATCAATGAATCTGACTCCCCTAGAGGCAGGTATTTATTTAATACCCGTGTCTGCATCTCTAGCACTTTTTGCCCCAGTAACTGGATGGTTGTTTGATAGATCAAAATCTAGAATTTTCATCCCTGTAGGTTTGGTTTTGTCTGCGATTGGCTTTCTTATACTCTCTAGAATTGGACCAACTATTACATTTAGTTCTTCTATACTTCCATTGGCCCTGGTCGGATCAGGTATGGGAATTTTTGCTTCTCCTAATCGAGCGATGATTATGAGTTCTGTTCCATCTCATAGAAGAGGCGTTGCTGCTGCCATCAGCACTACACTGGTCATGATGGGGAGTGCATTTAGCATAGGGATGGTATTTTTGATATTTACCCAAGTTCTGCCTCTAAATGTTGTTCGAGCCCTTTTTATTGGAACCTCTACAACACACTCTGATCTTACAAGAACCATGATCGTTCCAGAATTCATGAACGCACTTCATCTTATATTTTTTATATCAGCCATCTTAATGCTTCTTTCAGTTATACCCTCCTTTGTTAGACCTCGTCTAGGAAAGAAATTATTCTCATCATAGTACGGGTGCAAGCAGGCTAGTTAGTAACTAAAGTTCCAGATGCTATAAAGTACCCGATACACTGTTACTAGTAGTTATTATCCTTACTTATTATTAATTATTCGACTAATGCCTATTGAACATTTGACGCATTTTTGGAGCATTTTCTAGCCCAGATAATTTGATATCATTTCTTCCACAAGTAACAATACTATGGCCATTTTTTGGGTATCATTATGCATTATTTTCTAGATTCGACAATAACCTCGAATGATTTGCTGAATTCACATTGTATCACACATAGAGATTCTGAAGATTGCAATCATAAAATTAATATATAGTACATAGTTCTATCGTGTTCTAACAATGGCTGAAGAGGCCGGTGTCCAGCAATTAGGGATAGCCGTAGGTTTGAAAGAACTTTTGACTAATTCTGGTTTTACTACCGCACGATCTATTACAAAGTACTCACCAGCTGAAATTTCTAAGCTGCTGGGCATAGAGGTTCATGTGGCAAAGATCATTATCAATGAAGCACAAAAATTAGTGGATCGGCCAAAAAAAGAGGAATAGCAGTTATTCGATGGATTGCTCATACACATGCCAATTACTAGTTTAATTGTAGCTATAAGACTGACTATAGTCACCTTTAAGATTATATTAGGACCATCACCAAATACTATATAGAATATATCTTACAAATAATAATAAGATCCAACAATGTTTGATGCCATAATTTAGGTTTTTGTTTCAAAATTATTCATCTACTTGCAGTGGACGGGGGTGGCTTTTTCTTCCATGCCACCATCAGAAATATAAATGGAATTGCCATTAATGTTGATGCAATTAGAATCGGTTGCATAATGTTCATGTCTATGTTCTTTCCTATGGCAAGGTAAAATGGAAATGGATAGAAACCTGATGTAAAAAACCACAGCGCAACAAAAAGCAAAAGAAACGGCCAATTGCGCTTGAGAAAATTATATGGCGGTTTCTTTAGTCTACCACATTTTATGCATTTCGATTTATCTTGAACAAGACAGGAAGTGCATACTGAATTTGTACAGTAAGCACAGGTAATATTACCAAATCTCGAGCCACATATAGTACAGTTTGTGGTCATTTAGCTCTACTACAACTAGTGTAGTTTAGAATATATATTAGTTAATAGCATTAGAATATTTAATTATATAAATATATATTAAAATCTTGTTAAATCTTTGAATATATTGTAGCGAATTTAAAGATTATGTATCATATATCATGTGATACCCCGCTCTAAATTGAATATATTACATTGTGTCTAAAAATGAATTTTGATAAAGTAGCAAGATTCTAGATTGTGACTTTAAAATATTTATAGCCATTCAAATTTGGGATGATATTGAAATGCTTCGGTCAAAAATTGTTACATTATTTACAATAATTATAAAATTGCAAAATGACCAGTTGGTCAGTTAAATTTATTAGTTGCGATATAGTATATATTAGTGATTTGCTTTTGTACTTTCAGAAATATAATAGTAGGTGTCGGAAATAATGAATTTCGGTGATGGATATAGTAATAAGCAATTTCTAGCCAATCAGTTGCTCTGGTTAGGAATATCTTTAGGCATTAGCATTACTATTTCTATTTTGTTACCTTTTCCAATTTCTCTAGTCACAATAATAGGTGTATTCATAATTCTGAACCTATACATGAGGAGAAGAGTGATGCAAAAAATGGGTATGCAAGGGTACGGAAAATTAGGACTAGATTCTGAAATGGGACATGCTTCCTCTCTGAAGTACTACTGTATGAGCTGTGGAACTCAGCACAAAAGCATCAACTGTCCCAACTGCGGATCTAAGATGAAAAAAGTGGGATTCTGATATACAGAATGATAAATATTTTTCGACGATGGAAACCAAAAGGTCAAATGTTTAGCTTAAAGTGTTTCCAATGCGGGGAAGGTTTTTTGTCTAGTTATAACTTGGAAGCACCAATTTGTGGCAAATGTCTTCAGAAGGCAAAATCACTAGACTCTACAATAGATCATGATAAGATTTGTAGTAAATGCGGAAATAGAGGAATAATTTATGGCAAGGAATTGTGCCACTCCTGCTATTTCGGGTTCGAAAGTGAAGAGGTATCTGATAAGTAGATTTGAATCTGAAATTTCAAGAATTGGTTGAATACTTGCGCTATATCTTTTCTTTTTACAATCCGCTCTAACCATAACACAGTCTAAATTACCATGATGACCGTTGGATTTCGAATAGACTTACAAAAAGATGAAATTTGGTCATAGCAGATTTTTAATATTTCTATAAATCACATCAAATTCATCAGCATTCATGGCTGGTCTCGTTTTGAACATAGTGTGGATTGGCCCTGCTCCATCAAGCCCAGTTCTAGGTACAATATGAACATGAACGTGTGGTATCTCCTGCCCAGCTTCTCTACCATTATGAATAGCAACCGTGGTTGAGTTTACTTCGACAGCTTTCTCCAATACTGCACAAATTTTTCTGACTAACGAGAATACGGAACCAGTAGAATCAATATCCATGTCTTGAAGTTTTGAATAATGAATTTTCGGAATCACTAATGTATGTCCTACAGATAGTGGAAATGCATCTAGAAGAGCAACAGCATGATCATTTTGATAAAGTATCCGTGCAGGAATATGGTTACTGATAATTCTACATAATATGCAAGTCATATTTGATGTCATGTTAGGGAAACTTAATATATTATGCAAATAAAAAACGTATGTTCTGAACATATAAAGTCAAATTTCCCCTTACTTTATCTTAGGTAGGCTTTATATCTTGATCTCAATAGTCGATAATTACATGATGTGTTTTAATTTGTAATTTAATTTTATTTCCAATTAAATCCTTTCATGTACGCGGATACGCGATAAGGAGACTATGTCTTAGTCAACCTAAGCAGCAAGTTGTCTAATATTTATTTAGCACTGCATTTTACAATTGAATTTTTGTCGGTCAGATTGTTTAAGTTTGTTGGATTCATTTCAATATGCTCGCCTCCAAAAACTTCTGAAATTTAAAATGAATAATCTCTGAGGCATTAATATCTGAAATTACACAATCAAATCACTTGGCAGCTTTTCATATATGATATTTCACATCTTTATTTAGTATCTGAGGAATTCGATATCGTACAAGAGAATTTCTTTAAATCGAGTCATAACAATCACTAACGTAGTAAAAGTAGATTGTAGAAGATATAACATGTGAATGATTTTCAAGATAAGCAGATTAGATTCTATTATATATTGGACATGATTGCATTGAGCGAATATGCGTACAGAATTGGCCCATACAGCAGAACACGCATTTGTAGGCTCACTTCAGAAACTACTTGGTATGACCCTAAAGGTAAGAAAGGTAGAACATCGAGAAAAAGATAGCATTGTGTTTATCATTTCTAGTCCTTTGCATTTAGATCTTGAGCTAATCGCTAAAGCACAGCATGAAGTCAATCTCCTAATCGCAAATGGAAGAAGAGTGTTCACATATACGTTTTCGTCTTTGCAAAATGCTAAGGAAAAATTTCCATCGATTAGAGTGAATGAATCCAGATTAAAAGCAGAAGGATCGGTAAGGGTTGTTGAAATTGAAAAGCATGATGTAGCAGCATGCATAAAGGAACATGTTAAAGATATGAGTCAATGCGGTCTTTTTTTGGTAACAAATGTCTGTAAGACAGGCAATGAGTATCAAATTGGTTTTGTTGTGGAGGTGGAGGCAAGACATATAGCGTTAGATCTATCGACGAGAATCATTAAAATTAGCCGCGAACTAGGTTCGAATTTGAATACTGTAGAAAGTACAATTAAGAAATTAATGGGCGAGAATGCAATGTATTTCGAAAATCTGAAATTCCTAACAAGAGAAAAACTTTTAGGCTTAATTCCTAAAGCTCTAATGACTAATAATCATATTTCTTTAATAACTGGAAACTTTACTTGCTTGTTAGATCGTGACATCGGCAAGTATGTATCACAAAAAATAAATATCAATAATACTATAGTTATTATTGCAAACAAATCACGATCATCTGAAAATGATCTAGCTAGAATTGTATTCGCAAGATCTTCCTCAATACCAATAGATTGTGGAGAACTGCTACGAGAGGTTTTACCTTCAGCTAAAGGGGGAGGGAGTCCAGGATTTTATGTTTGCATTGCAAATAATAATGAGGTGACATATGCACTCGAAGTTGTGACCAAGATCATTTCCGATCGCTTGGCTGAATGAGATTATCACACATTGCAAATAATTTGATCGGAACTATCCCAGATGTAGATTAGCAGACTACACAGGAAATGCTGGATCATTGATACCTAAAGATCGAAAGGATTGCAATCTTTCGATACATGCATAGCAACTTCCACAATGTGTGTAACCGTCATTGTGGCAGCTCCATGTTAATTTTATAGGAACACCTAATTTTACAGCAAGCGCTATTATTTTCTTTCTGTACATATTGCTTAGAGGGAGTATTATGTTTTTTGATTCTTTATGTCGCATCTTAGAACCTTCATTAAAAAGTCTCGTTAATTTTTGCATATAATTCTTTGAAGCATCTTTGAAAAAAACTGCGTCATGTCGGTTATGTCCTCCTATGATTGATGTTATACTCAGATTCTCCGCATAATATAGCGCAATAGAGTAAAACATCAGATTTCTAGCTGGAATATATGCAGCCAATCGTGAATCATATTCCGACATAATCTTGCCTGAGGTCAACTGCAAGTGTTCTCTTATAAAGGGAAGTTCTAATTCAATCATTTCTGTGATATTGGCATTTTTAGCAATTTCGAGTGCTGCACTTTTCTCGCGTTTACCTCTGTCTTTGTAATTGAAGGTTATGGCATAAACGAAAGGAAACCTATTCTTTGCCCAATACAAACATGTAGCCGAGTCGAGTCCGCCAGAGAGAAGAACCATCGCCCTTCGATTTTTCATTATTTGTTACTTTTTATCTCTGAAATTATATGGGCTCCCTTGTTTACTCCCTCGTAAATATAAACTCCTAGCGCTTCGATATTTTGAGGCATCTTGGGTGCCATGAGCTTGATAAATTCGGTTGATAACGTTTCTACAGTGGCTTCTCCATCGAGGACAAAAGTTGTATTTTTTGGAAGTTGTAGCCTAAATTCGCCCTTGGGTCCCGCAAAAGAGATCAAGTAGTGCGTATCATCTTCCTTCTCTACGTATTTCCTACTGATAAAAAACTTGTGGTCTAGCGTTTCCAAAGTATCTTTTATAATTTTCTTTGCTTCGCCAAAATCAAGTACCAGATTATTAATCATTTTGCCAATTATTTCTACCATGACCGTTGATGTATGACCGTGTAATATTGAACACTTTTCTACCAATGGCAAGATATGAGCATAATCGAATGCCAATGAAGGATCTTCAATGAAGATAGAGCTAGTTTGATTACTTTCTGAATCATAAAAGTAAAAGGAGTCGAGTTCACTTACTTTGGCTGCATATTTTGATTTACCCACTGCTATAATGTCTACATCCGGCCTATGCTTCTTAACAAGTCGGAATTTTTCCAAATCACGATCTGATTCTACTACCTCCAAAAATTTTTCTTCAAAGTTGAAGTCAATATTGACTTTAGTGACATCATCTAGTGCAAGCGCGAAGTTATACTTATATTCGTGACCAAGATTGGATAATAATTTAGATACGGATAATTCAGTTCTAGTTCTTAATAAATTGCCTTTTTCGTCAATGTATCTCAAGTCTTTCTCGAGCGCAACTCTTTCCATTAAGGTCGTTCCTAAATCGATCTAATCATCCCATATATCAGTCATTCTATCTCTGGTTTCAAAGTAAAAGGACCATATGTTCTGTATTTTAATGACGTCATTGCATTGAGTAAAGGAGGTAAAGTGATGCTACAGGAACCTTCTTATAGAAACAAATTGTTTGCTGTATACTGATTATTAAGCAATATATCTTGGTAATCGAATGTCTTCGATGTTAGAAGATTTGATATTCAAAACATACTTTTTCAGATAGGTAGGGGAGAAAGTAGATTGCTGCGAACTTGAATGCGAGTACTACATTCGATTAGTATTTGAACATCAATTTATAACTATGTAATCTTAGCTCGATATATTATATTTATTCAAAGTAAATGAGAAAAATTATTTATTACAAATTTTTTCCATACGAATCTATATTCTTGTTTAGAATAGTATAATGTAGTTGTAAGAAATACAACTACCTTCGTATGCATATTTTGACTGGAAATTTTTGAGGAACCTTAATCTATGTAGTAACGGACCTCTATTCGATGTACTGGGAAACGGTTGAGTCTCCCAAAGCAGAGCTGCGAATCATAGCTAAATGAACCTGGTTTGATATTCGCAGTTATGTATATTAGAATATGTCAAAGAATATTCATCAAAAATATCATAGACTAAATAGATTCAATAAGCAATGAATAGGAATGACAAATAATTTCTACGTTCCGATAGTAGTCCTTCAACTAATTCTAGATTGATCAGCGCGTCTTTTTTCGCAGAATAACTCAGATTGGGATAGTGGGGTATTTATCTCCTTATACATATCAATCAAACGAACATGCCGATTCTTCCCATTGATTCTGGGCGATATGGAAGTATAGAAATCAGAAAAATTTTTGAAGAAAATTCTAGACTAAAATATCAACTAGAATTCGAAACATCTGTAGCAACGGCTCAGGCACAAATAAGAATGATTCCTAAAGATGCTGCCGAAGAAATCAACAACGTTGTACTCGCTGATCTCGTCAGTTTAGAAAGGATCAAGGAATTAGAAATTATAAGCGAACACGATACGGCCGCATTGATCGAAGCCTTGAGCGAACGATGCTCGTCAAAGACTAGACCGTGGATACACTATGGTCTAACTAGTAGCGATGTTGTCGACACAAGTATTTCGATGCAAATCCGTGATGTACTTGTTGTAGTAGAATCAAAGATATTAACTCTGATTGAAAAACTATTAGATAAGGCGAGCAAATTTGCTAGTCAACCAGCAGTAGGTAGGACTCATGGTCAACATGCGAGTATTATTTCCTTCGGACTTAAATTTGCCGTATGGGCACTGGAACTGGCTAAGCATTTGGAACGAATCGAAGAGGGAAAAAAGCGATATTTGATCTGTAAAACCTTAGGTGTAGTTGGGACAGGATCATTGATGGACGATCGGGCTCTCGAAGTGCAGAACTTGGTATCTAAAAAGCTATGTCTCTTTCCAATCGACGCAGCCACTCAAGTTGTTTCAAGAGAGAGATTTGCGGAAATTCAATTCATCATTGCACTCGTCGGTTGCACACTTGACAAAATTGCAATAGAAATTCGGAATCTACAGAGAACTGAAATCGGTGAACTATCTGAGCCATTTAAGACTGGACAGATGGGTAGCAGTGCAGTACCTGTCAAGCGAAACCCAATAAAAAGCGAACGCGTCTCATCGCTTGCACGCCTTCTTAGGCCACTAGTGGTAGTGTCTATGGAAAATATTCCCTTGTGGCATGAAAGAGACCTGACAAATTCTGCAAATGAGAGATTTACTATTCCAATGGCCTCTATTTTAATAGATGAGATGCTCAGCTCGATGATAAAGGTCATTTCAGAATTAACTGTAAACCGAGAAAAAATTGCCACAAATATTGATTTAACTAACGGTAAAATCTATGCTGAATTTGTGCTAGACGAGCTGATAAAGAAAGGTATTCCGAGATTTGAAGCTTATCGCGATGTGCAAAGAATAGCTTTTTCGGATACAAGCTTATCCTTTGTTGACGCCATTCGACGAGATTCAAAGGTAGCTAAAGTGCTCAACGAGCATGATTTGGCGAGGATTTTTAATCCCCACAATCACCTTGCTGCTTCATTAAAGATAATTACAAACGTTTCCAAGTTGGTAAATCGAACTGGAAGGAGGATAAAGTTTAATCGAAATTCGAAGTAATCTATTTTTAACAACAAGTACGACTATTTCGATTTGAAAAGATTCATATCTTTTATCTTAGTTCTAATTCAACTATTCGATGAATAATTTCGGTTACTAAATATTAGTAGCACTGATTCGAACTCTAAAACTTGGAAAGTACATTTCGATTGTTTACTAACCAAGTTGCCAATGATCACCTTAATCACTCATACTAGTTGGCATAATAGTTGATTGGAACTCATTGATCACAACCCTGCAACTATCATGTGTGTGTTCTTGTCTCTTTCCAAATATTATGAAAATATCACTACCTTATGAACCAAATTCCTAGATCCTACGTTTCTGACGTAATGAAATTGCAATCCATTTGTCAATTCGTTGAGGTAGATAGTGATTTCAAATTCACGAACTTCTAATCCAATTCTTTCAGCTTAAATATCTCGGATCTAAATTCGTAGCTAACAAAAAGAAAAATATGAGAAGCTAGGGAAGGAATCAATATGAAAGGTATTATTTTTGATTTGGACGGTGTATTGATCAATTCTATGCCTTCTCACTTTGAAGCATGGCGGATTGCATTTAACGAAATTGCAAATATTGATGTAAACGAAAGAACAGTCTATCTCTTAGAGGGTATGCGTGGAATTGATCTAGCCAAAAATGTATTGGAATTGCATAACATCAACGCAAATGAGGTAGCTCCTCAGATCACAAAGAGAAAGAGCGAAATATTTAGATCATATCCAACAGTACCCAAACCATTTACAGGAGTTCAATCATTACTCGAAAGATTAACGTGCAGTAAGGCTGTTGTGAGCGGATCTTCAAAGGAAGATGTCATTGCTCTACTCGACCAGTTAAAAAATATAAAATTTGAGGTTATTGTTACAGCAGATGATCTTAATGTTGGCAAACCTGATCCTCTCGCCTTCATAACTGCATTGCGAGGCATGAACATAAATCAACAAAGCGCATTAGTGGTTGAAAATGCTCCTTTAGGAATAGACGCAGCAAACACCGCGGGTATACAATCCTTGGTTCTACTGAATAATAGTCCATTATCTAAGAGCGACTTTGAAGGAAAAATTGACAGGAGTAGGATTTTTAAAGATACTGTATCCATATCTGCTGTTTTGAGTGAATGGTGTAACTAAAATCTGCATAGCTCATGAGGGATTATACAAGCCTCGATCGGATAGATTGATATCAATAATTTAAGACAGGAAGCTAAACAAGGCTTGACAAAGTAATAATTATAATTACTTGTTGCTGCATGAGATAAAATGTCTACGAAAACAAGGTTAACGATCTTTGGGATTGTGGCAATGAGCATGGCCCTAATCACAGCTGCTAGCTTCACAAATTTAGCAATTGCTGCGAGTTCCGACAGTAACGACAATGGAAAAAGTAAACATGATAGTAACAGTGGCAGTAGTGGCAGTGACAAAAGTAGCGGTGGCAGTAGTGGCAGCAGTGGAAGCAGTGGCAGTGACAAAAGTAGCAGTGGCAGCAGTGGCAGCAGTGGCAGCTCAACTAACAACAACCAGCTGAGTAAGAAGCAATTAAAGGAGATATCTAATTGTATAAGTGATGCAAACAAGGGACCTAACGGCCTTAGTAGTAAGATGGTTAGAGATTGTTATGATCAAACAGTTGGTCTTCCAACAACGAATACTGGCTCAACTCTTGGAGGATTATCAAACACTAATTCTAGCAGTACAAAGTAGCCGGCATTCACTCATTTTTTGCGATCTTATGAGTAATTCCAAAGAATTTACTTCTCATTTACAATGCTTGAATTTGATTTTAGTAAAGATCATTTTGCCTGAAATTACGTTTCTAACACCTATTTTAATAAATATCCTGCCCAGATGCGAATGTATCATATTTGTCGCTACTTTTTAAATGAATTTAGGTTTTCAAGACGTCTAGATTTACAACCAGACAGTCAAAAGTCTGCTTTTGGTGAACTAGACAAAAGACTTATGACTTAAAGATTAAGTATTTACATTTTTATAATTCTACCTTAAAGTTTGAAGCATTTGTTATTTCAGATATACTGGATGTTAACCAAATTAATTGATCTCGTCGCATTCATATCCTATATCCGCAATGATAGTAATGGGACCATAAAATTCATGATAACTTTCAGCCAATTCAATACGTCTGTAGCTGCAACTTTTAAAAAAATCCAATATCGATTTACAAACTAGTCCTACTTATAATTAAAAAAGTCTCGTAAAACAATTACAGGCTGCATTATATCATACGACTGAGGCATGAATCTTGTAATAGTTATTTGGATTAAACGTATAGCAATTATATCTCCATCTGATTATGATGAGTTTTTATCTTGTACCAAAACTCATAAATGACAATATCACATTCAACTAAACTCCTCTTTGATTTGACCAAAGTAGAATTTGCAGACGTAGTGACAGGATATACCCTTTTGCTATACAAATTTCAGATAACCATCTGCCTCGGATTATAATTTCATCTTTGTCTTTTCCTTGTGGAATTAATATTATCCTATTTGCAGGTATGTTGTATTTCTTTATGAGATCCTGAAGCTCTCGAAGATCATCAGAATCATTAATTACGTATTTGAAATAAGATTTTGAGTGATTGGTAAAGAAAAGATAGCACTCTTCGATTTCTCTTGCTGATCTCTCAATCATGGAACTTCGCAGTTTTGGTGAAATATTCCATTGATCAACTAGATCATCTAAAATTCGATCTGGTAAAATGGTGCCATTTGTTTCTATTTCTACGAAATAGTCCATTTTCTTAATCTTCTTAATCAAATGCAACAATTGTCTTTGTTGGATCATAGGTTCGCCGCCTGTTATCACGAGGTGCTTAGATTGATACCGTGAAATAGAATTTATTAGATCCTCTACATTCATTTGTTTGACCTCTATTGAGTAATCATAGTTATCCCAATCCCAAGTGTACTTGGTGTCGCACCAGGTACAGGCCAAGTTACAATGTGATGTTCGCAAAAAAACGACAGGTCTTCCCGCATTGGTGCCCTCTCCTTGCAGGGAGTAGAAGATTTCGCTAACTTTAAGATTAGGATCCGTCATTTCTTTCTGTTTATTAAAGACATTCATCGCAGTCGTTATTCCAAATACCCACCTAGAAGGTGTTGATATATTTTGTTAGTATGAAATACAGCAATTGCAGCTTCATCTGATAATACACATCTGCAAGCTGAACAAAAGCTGCATATTAAATAGCTACATTTTGGGCATCTATCAACATCCAGAATACAAAACTTCTCACCACATTTAAAACACCACATGTCAGGTTTAATCATAAATTTTAGAAAATTCTCGACTAACCGTGAAAGAGTAAGACTCCGTTCGTCAATAACTGCCTGTACGTCGTTGCGAACTTGTTCATTAATACTCAAAGTAAGTTTTGTTTTTCCAACCATAGTTACACTTACTTGTACGTATTAATACGTGGGTATACATAAATTTGTTTGTATAAAACTACTACTTTCTAATGAGAAAGTCAAAAAAAAGACAATAGATGACACTATTTATGCGTCAAATGTGGTAGGGAGTAATTTTGAAATATCAACTGAATAGTTCTTTGCGGTTGCACACTCCTCGATAATTCGAACTGTTCTGTCAATTACACTTTACATAGTTTAGACGAAATCAGAAACAATAATGCTAAGGTATCAGTCGTACCGAGCAACTTTCGTTAAGATGCTTATTTTATTGGGCGTGTCGAAATACACTGTCCCTTAAAGGTCTGTCTTGCATATCTCCGCTTGTCACTAACGATACAAAGACATCGTCCAAAGTTACCGGAGAAATAGTGAACGCAATGTTTCTTCTCAATGCAAATTCAGAAAGTTCTCTGGCAGCCTCCTCGAATGCAAATACTCGGATGGTATTTGCACCGGTATCTATAACTGATCCAAATGGACGCAACATATCGTTATCTACCTTTTCTTTCGCGATGTCTATTCTGACTTTCTGTGGTATAATTTTCCGAAGATCTTCCATGCTTCCTATTGCCAGCAAACGTCCTTGATCTATGATTGCTATTTTGTCAGAAAGCATTTCTGCCTCATCCATATAATGCGTAGTCAAAAAAATTGACTTGCCTTGGGTCTTCCATCTTTTTATTGCGGACCAAACTTGCCGACGTGATACAGGATCTAATCCTATGGTTGGCTCATCTAAGAACAACAATTGTGCATCTGTGGCCATAGCCATTGCTACCAAGATCTTTTGTTTCATACCACCTGATAGGTTCATAGCCGGTGTGTCCTTTGCATCATATAGTTCTAGATCTTGAAGAATTGCTTCAGTTTTTATTTTAGCTTGAATTCGATCTTGACCCCGAATCTGTAACCAATTATATATATGATCCCATGGTGTTAGTGCCCTCAATGGTCTAGCCTCTTGCGGAACGATAGATATCAAGCCTCTAATCTTGTTGGCCTCAGTGATTACATCGTATCCAAGAACATTTACTCTTCCGGAACTTGGCATAAGCTGTGTAGCGCATACCCGAACAAAGGTTGTTTTCCCAGCTCCATTCCTTCCCAGAAGGGTAAAAATTTGTCTAGGCTCAACCCTTACTGAGACCTTATCTAGTGCAGCTAGTCTTGAGCCCTTGTATGTTTTTGAAAGTTCTTCTGTAGCGATTGGGAGCATTATTTTTCCAAAACGCAACTGTACTGCATTTTATTTCTAGGTATTCCGATTTATCTACCATCTGGACTTTTGAATTCCCTGTCCAACTGGCGGAGTAATTCTTTTTGAGTATCGCTTAATTGGGTAGGAACCTTGATATTTAATCTAACGAGCTCATCACCCTTTCCAAAACCTCCATAACGTGGCAACCCTTTTCCTTTGAGCTTCACAACATTATTTGGTTGGCTACCGGCATTGATTTTTAGCTTTTCGTCACCATCTAAGGTTGGCACTCTTCTATCAGTTCCTAGAGCTAGGTCAGTGAAGCTGGTATCGAGATTATAAAGTATGTGTCCATCGGCTAGTCTTTCGAAAACCGGGTGGGGCTTGACATGGATTCTAATCAATAGATCACCAGCTTGACCGCCTTCAGAAGGCTCTCCCTCTCCGCGTAGTTGCAGTGTCATTCCATCTTCGACGCCCTTGGGAATTTCTAGCTTGATTTTCTTATAGGTTCTCACACTTCCATCTCCGTTACAAGATTCACATGGACGATCAATGATCTCTCCTTGTCCACGGCAGGTCTGGCATGGTTCTAAGGATACGAAAGTGGAGAATCGATTTTGACTGTAGACTCGTCTCATCTGTCCCTGACCATCACAAACATTACATTTTCTTGGCTTACTTCCAGGAGCAGCACCTGTTCCTGAACAAGTCCTGCACTTTTCGAGTTTAGGCAGTTCGATCTCCTCCTTTTTGCCCCTAAACACGTCTTCCAAAGTCAGTTCTGCGTCATAGACTAGGTCTTGGCCTCTTCGCCTGCCACCACCCCCAAAACGGAATCCAAAGTTAAACGGATCACTAAATCCACCTTCACGACCACCAAAGACTTGTTCAAATATATCCCTAAACCCTCCGAAACCAATATCCTTGAATATTTCTTCGAAATTGGCTTCTGAGCCTCTAAATACTTCTTCGCTTCCTAAATGCCCATATGTATCGTACCGTTTTCGTTTCTCATCATCAGATAACACTGCATACGCCTCAGAAATTTCCTTGAATTTATCCTCAGCCTCTTTTGATTTATTCCTGTCCGGGTGATATTGTAGGGCGAGCTTTCTATATGCATTTTTGATATTGTCTTTAGGTGCATTTTTTGGGACACCAAGGACATCGTAGTAGTCCCTTTTGGTACTCATCTTCTACAATCCCATACTTTTGCTTCCATAATTAACGGATTATGGTGAAGACGGTCCCGATGGATTTCCACCACCAGCACCACCAGCACCACCAGCACTTGCATCTGTGTAGCCTGCAGTTGATTGCTGGTCTTGAGTAGCTCCTGTCTGACCTGTTCTTGCTGCCGCTGCAGCACCAGCGGTTTTGTATACCTCTGTACTAACTTCTGCAAGAATATTTTTGAGTTCTTGAATTTTTGTCTTGATATTATCTATATTGTTCGCGGCTATTGCATCTCTTAGTTCCGTTGCTGCTTTGTCGATCTTTTCGCTTTGTTCTGGTTTTATTTTATCTTTCAAATCCTGCTTTACTAGCTTTTCTGCTGCGTATACTAAATTATCTGCCTCATTTTTAACTTCGGCTTCTTCTTTCTTCTTCTTATCTGCTTCAGCAAACTGGTCTGCTTCTTTCTTTAATTTTTCTATTTCATCTTTTCCTAGTTTACTATTGGCGGTGATCGTAATTTTTGCCTCTTTCGCAGTCGCCAAGTCTTTTGCCGTTACATTGAGAATACCGTTAGCGTCGATGTCAAAAGCAACTTCAATTTGGGGTACTCCTCTAGGCGCTGGAGGAATTCCAGAAAGATTGAACATTCCCAAGGAAACGCAATCTGACGCCATAGCTCTTTCCCCTTGTACCACATGGATAGTTACCGCGGTCTGATAGTCTGCTGCGGTTGTGAACACTTTGCTTTTCTTAGTTGGAATAGTGGTGTTACGGTCTATCAATGGCTCCTTCAAACCATTCAGGACTTCAACACCGAGAGTTAGGGGAGTAACATCGACCAAAAGTATGTCAGTAGAGACATCCCCGGCAATGATTGCACCTTGAATTGCAGCACCCATTGCGACTGCTTCCATTGGGTCGATTCCTCCTTCAGGATCTTTACTCATCACTGTTGAAACGAATTGTCTAACAATCGGCATTCTGGTGGGCCCGCCAACGAGTATTATCTTATCAATTTCTGGTGGAGTTAACTTGGCATCTTGAAGTGCCTGTAGCATTGGAGCTCTACATCGTTCAACTATAGGGCGCAAAAGCTCCTCTAGCTTTGCTCTCGTGATTGATAGCACTAGATTTTTTGGACCAGTAGCAGGATCGTATGCCAAAAACGGTAAATTAACTTCCGTTGTAACAACATTTGACAGTTCAATTTTAGCCTTCTCAGCGGCCTCACGGACCCTCATCATCGCAGCTTTATCATTTCTAATATCTATGCCAGATTGTTTCTTGAATTCAGCTAGTACAAACTCCACAAGCACATTATCCATATCGGTACCACCAAGCTGGGTATCTCCTGACGTACTCTTGACTTGAAATACTCCACCTCCCATTTCCATGATTGTGACATCTAATGTGCCCCCACCCAAATCAAAGACTACAATTTTCAAATCCTTCTGAACTTTGTCTAATCCAAATGCTAGCGATGCCGCGGTTGGCTCATTAATGATTCTTACGACCTGTAGTCCTGCTATTTCTCCTGCGTCCTTAGTTGCTTGTCTTTGGTTGTCATTAAAGTATGCAGGGACTGTAATGACGGCCTTGTCAACGGTTTCACCCAGAAATGCTTCAGCATCCTTTTTGATCTTTTGTAATATAAATGCAGAAATCTGCTGGGGAGTGTATTGCTTTCCAAACACGCTGAATTTGAAATCAGTACCCATTTTGCGTTTTGCTCCAACAACCGTCCCTTCTGCATTGGATATCATTTGCCTTCTTGCAGGTTCGCCAACTATTAACTGACCATCGCGAGTAAAAGCAACAACGGATGGAAATGCTTTTCCACCGATAGAAGTACCTTCAGCTGCTTGTATAATCGAGGGTTTGCCACCGATCATTGCCGCAGCTGCTGAATTACTTGTTCCAAGATCAATTCCAATTATTTTTGCCATATATTATTCAGATACCTTTTCAATGTTTTCTGTATCATTATCGATATTTTTAATTATCTTTTTAGAAACTTCTACTAAACTCGGTCTCAGAATCTTATCATTTATCATGTATCCCTTCCTTATCTCTTTCGTGACAGTACTTTCTGGCAAATCGTCACGATATGAAAAGCTTATAGCATCATGAATATTCGGATCGAATGGAGTATCGACTGCTTCTATCTCCCTAACATGTTCGGCTTCTAACAAGTGCTTTAGATTCTTATTGACCCCTTGGAGGCCCTCTATAACCATGGGATCTGATTTGCATTGTTCGGCCATTTCTAAAGCCCTGGAGAAATCGTCGTAAACATTCAAAAAGCTTGATAGAAGTTCTGCTCTGTTAGATTCCATCTTGCTATTCATCTGTTTTTCTATTTGTTTTCGGTAATTATCGAAATCTGCTGCCATATACTTCAGTTTGTTAAGATTATTGTCAGCTAATTGCCTTGTAGTAGTCAATAGTTCTTTCACCTCAGCTAATTCCTGTTCCAAAGCTATAGTCTTATCGACTTCAGCTGAGTCTGATTCTTTTTGAATCTCGTTTTCTTCATCATTGCTATCTATTAATATGAAAATTTCCCCTCCAACTTTATTCAGCAGCGTGAAACTATTCACACGCCTGATAATTACATATCGGTTCGTTTTGAAACAGTTTAAATAAAATTAACTTATTAGCTTATTTGAATTTTGAGATTTTCTAACGATTATGTTGTAATAAATGTCTAATATCATTCATAAATTTCGAAAAAATTAAAAGTGTTGTAAATCTGAGGCGTTGCCCCTGATCACTAAATCAAGTCTAGGAAATTCCTAGATTTGGAAAGATTGAAACTTGAACTCCCAGTTCTCCTTGTATCTTTCTTATCTTTGTTGCGTACTCTGTCATTTTTGAATTATCATTCTGGACCTTTGCAATCCTGTAGCCCTTCCATGCTTTTCTGAGCGCTCCCCAACTTTGTCCTTTAGAAAATATGGTTTCAGATGATGTGACCGGCGTATCTTGATTAAGTGACATTATTGCAGTCATTTTATGCAATCAAATTACAATTTCTCTACTTAGAACAGTTAGTCAATATTTTCCAATTTCGGGGTTAAATCCTATGTATTGTCGGCTTATCATTACATCAAATATGATAAAATCACAAGAATGGTTGGGATATTCGTAGGGATCTATGGCTTAAAAAACAAGGATAGAAACCAAACTTATTTGATTAGGCGTAATTGCCTTTGATAGATGATCTTGCTCCGCATGCTTCACATAACAGAAAGCCTAGTTTCTTACTTTTTTCAGTTCTTGTATCAGGGCTGCCACAAACTGGGCATATGACGTAATCCTTGACATATCTATCAATTAGAGCCCCAAATGAAGATGGTTCTTTGCGTCCTAAGAAGATCACTCTGTCACCAGCAATATATCCTGCAGATGCCAATTCTTTGTTGAGATATAACAGAAGCTTTTCTGGTTCTCTTCTCAAAGCTTTTGGGAATTCCATAAAGTTCCTGAAAATGGTGCGCTGACCTATCCAGATTACCTGGGGATCAGGAATTTCCAATCGGGATACCTCTCTTCGACTGGTATTACTGACATTTTGTTGTAGACGCCCTAGTAGCTTTTCATATTCTGCCTTCGATTGTACAGGCATTATTGAATTTCATACACACGGCGGTCTAATGAGTTTTTTGATTGTTTGATTAGAATACATTTGTTTGAATCATATTTTAAGTCCACTACTTTACAGTATTGGTCTAAAGATGGATCAAGAAGACACTAATCAAAAGGGACTAGATCTTAAATGCCTTGGTCACTCCATTTAAAGTAGTTCAAGATAAACATTTTTGAATCAATTTGTGATTGCATAAGAGATGTATTGATTTCCAGTTATACTGTCCTCAATCATGATAATAGATATAACCATTAAGTAAGTCTTATCAATTCATAATTAGTATTCGAAAGCCTTTTTTGAGCAACTCGAATAGCCTGGAGTGAGGAATCGCACCCAATCCAATTTCTTGCCATTCGAGCGGCAGTGACTAATGTTGTGCCCGAACCGCAAAAGAAATCTGCGACTAAGGCTTTTGGATGTGAGAATTGACCAATGATTCGCTCCAATAACTGTTCATGCTTTTCTGTCTCATAACCGGTTGAGTATCCATAACTTTCTACATCTAGCCAAACGTTGTCCAAGACTGCCTTATTCTTAGGAGGTATCCAATACTCAGCATATTTAACTCCAGTCCGTTTCCTGATAAATTCTAGCTTCTTTCCAGTTTGAACCCAGTATTTTTCGAGTGGGACATCTGAATAGTGGTTTTCATAAAAATTGTAATTCTTTACAGCTTTAGCGGCCCTAGATCGGCTCCATTTCCATTGTCCTCTCTCCGGAACATGACCAAATAGCCGATATCTCATGGTTGGCCTATCCACATTACTCCAAAATCCCATCCATTTTGAATCTATTTCCTTCTCTTTCATCGGTAGAGGGAACCTAGCTAACTCATATTTCGAATACCAAAGCAATGAATCATTTGCAATATGCATCCTGTCCAAGTACTTGAACTGATACATCAAATTCTTTCTTCGACCTCTTTTTACTATTATTTCATTTCGAAAATTCTTATATCCAAACAATTCATCCATAACTACTTTTATGTAATGCACCATGTGCCAATCCAAGTGAATAAAAAAAGACCCTGAAGGTGAAAGTAGACGCCATATATTTATTAGTCGTGGATACATACTATCCAAATATAGTTTTAAAGGATTTTTTCCACTAAATCTGTCATCGAACGCGAGCTTTGGACCACCTTGAGTTCTTAGAAAATACTTGTCTCTTGTCAGAAATGGTGGATCGATATATATAAGATCAACTTTATTCTCAAACCCATTTCGTAATAAATACGACATAGCATCGTTATTATCACTGTGAAAAAGAATATTCGTCATTGTTTTATTTCTTATTGTCCGTGATCTTTGCGGTTGTCAATGTTTCAGACACAAGTACTCCAATCTAGCTGTTCAATAACGGATTTGATATTGATCAAGGTCATTATGAATCAGGAATATGCGACACTTACTGATTTATTTAACGATTAAACTCGTGAAAGTCAATGGAATAAAGTTGATCAATTATTTGGTAATTCCAGATGTAACTCTGGATATTGCAAAACACTGTTGCAGTTCTACTCTTAAAATACTTACAAGCGGGCACGTGCTGAATTTTATTCAATAATATACTATTACAATTATATAATTGATTGTTACTCCAATCCAACCTACATTGGGAGTAATGACTGATTCTTATATGGGTATTTTTGTACCAGCTGACATTTCTTCAAGGATATTAAATTTTATTGATGGGAAAATAGGCTTTCCGATCCTATATAAACACGAATTAATGGCAATTTTTTATCTTTTCGGAAAGGATCATGGAATTAGCGATGCTGACCTGTTAATAGCGGTAGATTTGGCAAAACGAACAGTCAGCCAGCTTGATCGCGAGATAAAAGCTTTTGAAGAGACCGCTTCGAGGCTAACAACTGAATCTGTTCGCGAAATATTAAATCGGCGTGTATTACAGTTGCATGCTGAAAAGAGTTCACAGAGTTTCGAAATGTCTTACATAATTTCTCGAGATCCTACTATTTTATCCGCTTGTTATGTGCAGCATATAGCTTATTACAATCAAAAATTCTTTTTTGAGCTATTTCCTCAAATAAAAAAGGATGATATACCTATAGACTTGCAAACACGTCTGTTCCGTAGAATGGTATTAGTAGGATATAATATTGAAAGAGTGAACACGTTATCATTTGGAGGGCCGCTCAATTATTTTTACGAGTGGTTTAGGAAGCACTAAGTTCGAAGACTAAATCAAATCACAACTAATTCCATTGCTGAATTTGTAATTGCAGATGAGTATACTCGTTATCAGAACATGAATTTATTGTTTTCATCTCATCATCATTTATCGAGTTGTTCGTATCTGGCCTTGATGTACTTGATTAGCTTAATTGTGTCCAATTCCTTTAGGCTTACCCTGTTAGATGATATATAAGACCTAAATACTTCGAACTGGTCAGCATATTCTGGAGTACTCTTGACTAAATAATCCAGTATGTCGTTGTAATTTCGCAATGGGAAGTAAACCTTCTTTGCTACATGAGAGAGCATTTTTCTGATATGAGTGCTAATAATTCCTCGCTTCTCTGCTAGAAAAAGATTGAACCTTATGTCGATCATCGCTTCGGATTGTAGCTTGTAGCTAGTTTCGTCAAATGTGACAGCAACTTCGTCGTCTGCATTCACTTTACCTGTTCTATAAAGCTCAAAGATCTTTCCAACCCCTATCATTCCGAATCGCTCCAATTCTACCGCCCTCAATGCGCCTAAGCTTGCCGCACCAACAACAATGATGTTTTTTTTGGCTACAAGTTGGTACACTTCTATTGGAGTTGGTGGGTAATCTTGCATAAACATACCGTCGACCAAGCCGACCATGGAAATTTCTGAGAGTAGTCCCAGCCGCAGAAAATCGCCTTTTTTTGCAGGGGGTCTATACTCTGCATCAAATATCGACTTAGCTTTCTCAGTACTCATACTAGGACCGAGAAAAATAATTGGTTTGTTCATACTTTAAAAAATTTCCTCCCTCTCCAACCTACTACAGATTTGGTAATTTTGAAGGTTTCAAGACCGGGCACTATTGCCCTAACTACAGGCACATTGAGTCTATTATTAGTTAAATTCACGATTATCACCTGTACTAGACCTGTCTTTCTTAATCTATCTAGTATCAGTTTAATGTCATCAAGGATATCCGGGTTGTAGTAAGATTTTATCTCTGAAAACCTGATAGTATTGTCTGACGGCATAAATCTCCATGATCGCTTCTCATCTGTATTTTCTTGGTTGTACTTTATCTTTCTGAGATCGTCTCTGGCACCTTGAATATTGGCCGCCCTAGTTTGTGACACTTCTGTTATTGCGCGCAGTAATGCAATCCGAACATCTGGATGCGTTCCATGCCCCTCTGCCAGATAGCCGTAATCGTGCGTCACCCATTCTACGCTTGCTGCATTAAAGGTTGGTATACCGATATCCGTCGTAATATCCTTCACAATTAGAGATATGTGATTTCGCTCAAAAACTTTGATCAGATTGGTTATTGGTTTGAAATCAACATTTGTAAAATCAACGTCAGGGAATATCTTGAACTCATCCCTGAATTTATCAATTGTAATAGTAGGACTTGAGTAGCCATGAGATCTCAACGAATCTGCGATATGCCTCACAAAATGAAATGGAATTGCACTGGCACGCAATTCTGCGATACTGAGGGCGTCGCGTTCAATAAGTTCGCATAAAGAGTGGCATACTGCCTCTTCCATAACGTTCCCGGAAGCAAGTCCATTAGTGTGGTAGAATGAGAATGGATTCACAGATGGCGGCTTGGGTTCGTACCTGAATAATGCAAGAGGTGCAGGCACCATTACCTCTCTATTGTTTATCAAGTCAAAACCTGTCAGATAATCCATCTGCATATCGTTCCTAAATTGAAATCGAGTCGGTTCGCAAATTTGGTCAGGGTGAATAACAGTAAATTTTTTCGATAGTTCTTCATAACTAGATTGGATTATTTTCCTGGTATCTGTATTCGGTAAAGCTGAGTACCTTTCTATTGATTCCATGAGCGCACTCGCCATGGCATGTTTCCTTGTGGGACCTTTTCCACTATAAACCCATATGTAATCCGCTGTGCCTGGTACGACTGCAGAGTAATTAGGTATAGAAAGTACGTCCAATAGAGTTATGTCTGCTAGTCTCGTGAGACCGATAATTTTTGATAGCGATTTGATGTTTCCCAGAGTCAAATTCGGAGGCATAACTCTAGATGTTCCCTCCTTAGTCCATTTCATCTGGCTTTGCAGTTGCAATATTTAATTGACTATTCCATCTATAGCCTGCATTTATTTCTTATTAAATCTTCATAAGATTTCGCTTTTCGAAATTCGTTTAACGGAATATTCTCTGCAAGTACTAATCAAAGATTGATTCGAGATGAAACAAAGACCGATTTGCAAATTGGATAAATGTTTATTTCATGTTAGAAATAAATTCGAATAGTGAAGTGATCATTCAGTAAATATCCTAAAGTTTACGGACAATATTTAGAATGGCTATGATAATCATTCATTAAGATTATATATTAGAATCTTGCAATCGAATTGCTAATTGAACTCAAGACAGAGGGAAGCTGAGATTATTAGCGATATATTGCTCAAAGCTGCGAGTGAGCCGGAGTTTAGAATTCAACTCCTGAGATCTCCAGGAGAAATTCTAAATCAATATAATATCTCTGCTGAGGCCAAAACCGTTATTAAGAATAGCATAATCGATCTTACTCAGTGACATTAAAGACAATAACTTTGAATTTTTATTACGGTGGCAATCTTTTACTGGTGCTTTACTGAGAAGATCCTCGAATCGATTATGCTCTAGTTTGAGATCTCAATAATAAAATGTGCCCCGCGTCTGACTCACACCAAGTCACAGGTAGCCATACATCTTCGTGTATTCCTCATAGTGCACTCTCTTTCACGGGGTTGCCTATTGCTCAGATTGAGTCTTGATGCCATAATGATCCGAACGATCGCAAGGCATGTCAACCCGAATTGGCATAGACAATCTATGTAATGACACTTCTAAGATATAAAATATCATGATTTTATATTCAGCATTTTAGAAAGATTTAGCTCGAATCCAGATACGGGAACTCTCAACTTAAAGCAATCTATTACATGGGAAGAGAACTCGCCTAATTCACCAATCAGATCTGACCCTATGACGATCTTTGCACATCTTCCTTCGTTAAAGTGAGAACTGATTACAGGGCTGGTTGTTAAGTCAGTAGCAAATGAAGTTGAAAGAAACCCTTGTAATACCGATTTAGCGTCGGTAAAGTTGGCTCCAGAGTGTGCTAGCAATACTGCCAAATGCCACTGTTCTAACTCTGTATCATTACTGTACACCTTTGCTATTTCGAATATCTTCTGTGGGTACGTTTCGTGAATATTGCGAGACAGATTCAGCATTAATGATGGCATTAACGAATTGCGAAGTATATCAAGCTCAGCATTTTGTGCACCTTCGACAGCCAATATCTCGTCAGGTTCATATTTGTCTCCCATAAAATCGAATTGTATTTTCCTGTCTATCAAACTAAAATTATTTACTTCTAAGAATCCCAGACCAACCATAGTTACTCTTATAACGTTGAAATAGTGTGAGACATTGTTTACGTTTCCTGAAAGATTTGAAGACGGCATCGATGGGATAAGATTTTTTATCCCATATCCAATGGCTACCTCTTCGACGATATCAGTTTTATCAAAAATGTCGACTCTGTATCTTGGAACGGTGCATCTGATAGTTGACTTGCTATTCTTAATCGCTCTAGCGTCTAAGCGACATTTACGCAATGACGTTATAATTTCATCAGAGGATAGCTCAGTACCCAGAGTATTGTTAACATGTTCTACTGTTACCAAAATATTTGTTAGTTCTAAATTAGGCGAATAAGTAGTAGATCTTGGAGCTTCAATAACTATCGTCTCGAGTTTAGAGCCCATATCGTGTACCAAAGCCCCTAAAATAGCGATCATATCTTCTGCGAGTTTACAGTCAACCGAGGTTACCTCAATGAATAAATCTCTTTCGCCTGACTCTAAAGTCTCAGCACCATAACTTATTAGTGGCGGTACTGAGATTAGTTTATTCTCATTATCAAGTAACGCAGAGAATTTATTATCAAAATTCGGATGCGATTGACGATATTTATGGGCTAAATCTTGGTTAATCAAATCAGCAATTGTTGTTGGCAAAGATTTCCTTACAAATGTGACTGCAAGACCAGCTGATATTGATGTATATTTTAGGGGGAAATTTATGTCGCTAATAGGATAAATCCCAATTGATGATTTGAACTTGTGTCTTCCGATACCCTCGTGGAGATCATCTTGAATCGATGATAATTGTTTAATAGCCTGGGCATCTAATTTCAAACCCTTGGCTACTAGTCCACGTATAAAAGGCCGAGATAAGTTCTTTGGCTCATCACTCAAAATTTTATATCTTTTCGTTCTGACCAGATCAATCTTGGGAACTCCGATTTCGATACCGAGATATCCCTTTAGAGCTCTAGCTATCCCATAATCAGAGCTAAAATCTGGCCTATTCGGATTATATTCAATTCTTATCTCATCGTCAGAGACACTTTCGATATCCAGGGCAATAAATGGTAGTGCATCAATTAGTTGCTGCACCGACCTATCAGGAAACCATTTTCCCAACCTCTTCAGATCTAAATTTACAACCGGCATTTAGCAGTATTCCTTAGCCAATTAATTTTGTTGTTATAGAGTTCTCTTACATCATCTAGGCCAAGGCGAAGCATTGCAATCCTTTCGATTCCGCCTCCCCAGGCAAGAACACGATTTTTAATTCCAAGTGGTTCAGTAACTTGAGGTCGAAATATTCCCATCCCAAATAGCTCTACCCAGCGATCTAGTTTGTCACTAAATATCATGGACTGTAAGGATGGTTCAGTGTAAGGAAAGTATGTGGGCCAAAACTTTACTCTTGTTATTCCTAATTTCCTATAGAATTCTGTTTGTAAACCCATTAGGTCAGTTAAGCTAACATCTCTTCCAATTACGATGCCTTCAACTTGGCTAAATTCAACGAGATGCTTGTAAGACATTTTTTCGTTTCTAAAAACTCTGCCAATTGAGAAAATTCTAGCAGATTCAACCCCGTTATATGCGAGATATTTTAAAGTAACCGGAGTTGTGTGAGTTCGAAGCACTAATTGCTCGGACTTTATCAAATCCCAATCATAGTTCCACCATTTACTATGTGCCTGAGAAACATTGCGTATCAGCTGATTACTCGCGATACCTTCCTTCTTAATACCTTTCATGTAAAAGGTATCTTGCATCTCTCTTGCAGGATGATCTTGTGGGATAAACAAAGCATCGAAGTTCCAGAATGTTGATTGAATAGTCTCTCCTTCAATTTCCATAAATCCAAGACTAACAAATGTCTCCTTGATTTCCTGGATCAGATCGGTTAAAGGATGAGTACGTCCAGGGTACGAGGTACTAACTGGAGAAACCACGTCAATAGGAAATATGTTTGGTCTATCAGATAATCCATTTGAAATATTCAAGTTCTTCAAAGCCTGAAGTCCAAATGGAGTCACCTCTAATTCTATGTCTCTGAGGTATTTCTCATTTACAAAATTAGGACGTTTTTTTAGTAGGCTAAGGGCTTTAAGCTCTTCTTCTGAGAGATCAGAAACTTGAATACCTTGGTATTTGCCAATCCTTGCGATTAGCTTTTCCTCCTGCGAGGATTCTAGTGCCGAATCATTTACGAAATAAAATCTTTCCCCAGACTCTGTTGTTTTATCCTGGATCCAACCATTTTGTATCTTTGCTTTGTTCATAGCTGCTTCTAGTTCTCTTCCTTCCATAACTTTACTTTTTTTTATGGAATTCAAATCTTGGAATCCCGATTTTAGAGCATCGACAAGTCTTCGTTCAGGCAGCTTCTTAGTTATAGCGTCGAGTCCGTTTGAACCCAAAGTAATTATCGTTTTAGTAGATTCTTTTACATGGACGTACCCTTTGAATTTAAGTCTCTCGATACCTCTTCTGAGCTGGTCGATATTTAATTTAGTCGTACTCGCCACTAAATTTAGATCTATCATCTGCCCATGCCTAAGTTCCATCAAAATAGCCTTTTCTATTGGATGTATTATGTCAGTGTCGCTCATTAAACCTTGAATTTGTCAATGGAAGAACACTTTTAAACCTTTAAACCAAGAGGGCGTGTTATAGAGATAAAGATGTCGGACTCCGACGACCCACACACAAACATATCTCAGGAAAAGGTATCTCCTGATCTTAATGATTCCTTTTCAGTTACGCCGTGGGAAGTTGAAGGGCAAGTTGATTATGACAAACTTATCGACAAATTTGGCACAAGTGAGATCACTTCAACCATTCTCAATTCATTCAGAACTCTCACGGGAGAGATTCATCCTTTATTGAGTTTAGAGTATTTTTACTCACATCGCGACTTAGATTGGATTTTGGAGAAATATCAACATGGCGAAAAATTTTATTTGTACACAGGAAGGGGTCCGTCAGGAATGATACACATGGGTCATGTCATGCCTTGGCTCTTCTCAAAATATCTTCAAGAGAAATTCGGTTCGAAACTTATATTTCAGTTAACTGACGATGAAAAGTTCCTTTTTAACCAGGATCTCAATAAGGAGAAAATAAGTTATTTTACTCGCGAAAATATTTTAGATATTATAGCCACAGGCTTTGACTCCAAGAAAACGAAAATATTAGTCGATTCTAAACACATACAGCATCTTTACTCGATTGCTGTCGAAATAGCTAGACATATCACTTTCTCTACTGCAAAAGCTGTATTTGGCTTTTCGAATTCTAGTAATATAGGGATGATCGGGTTTCCTCCTATTCAAGCCTCCCCTTGCTTTCTTCCATCAGTTATTGAAAAGGTGCCTACTCCCGTTCTGATTCCTGCTGCAATAGATCAAGATCCGTATTGGAGGGTGACCAGAGATGTAGCTACCAAAATGGGTTATTATAAACCAGCACAAATTCACAGTAAGTTTGTACCGGGGCTTGGTGTATCTGGCAAGATGTCATCTTCAAGACCGGATACAGCTCTTTTTACCACGGATAGTCCAGAGCTTATTGACAAGAAGGTGCTTTCTGCCTTTACTGGGGGTCAAGCGACTGTACAATTGCAAAGAAAACTTGGAGGAAACCCGAACATCTGCCCAGTTTTCTGGTATCTCCGCTATTTCTTCGATACTGGAGAAGAATCGGAAGAGAGATTCTTGAAGTGCAAGATAGGCAATCTTCTGTGTGGAGAGTGCAAGGCTGATTTATCAAATCAATCAAAAATATTTATCACAGATTTTCAGAAGCGGAGGGAAAAGGCTAAGGATTCCGTAGATGAATTTATGTACACTGGAGATTCATTTTGAATATAGATTCATGATATCCAAATCAACTATAGAATGTGAAGATACTTATGAGGCCGAAAAACTAGCAGCATTCTTTGTAAATCAGAAGGACGACTCTACGCTCATCAAGACTGCAACGAATTGGGAAAATGAATTAGTACTTACACTTGGAGATAAATCCTCCCATTGTATTGTATTGAGTAACGAACTTTCTGCTTTGAAATTAAAAACCATTATTTATCAAATCTTAGTTGGAAAGGCTAAATTATCCCAATGTAAAATTGAAGGATCGGCCATACATATTGAATACCTTCTAAAGTGATAATAGTATTTTAGCAATGATAATCCACGAATTTGAAGTTTATTACCTTGCTGCTGTGATATTCAAATTAATGTCGCTAAGTATCTAAAACGTATTCTATTCTAACTTATTTCATCTAAGCTGTCTGACCAATTCATCTGTCACGATTCGCTGTACATTTCTAAAGTACAAGCCAGTAGAATAGGGCATCAAGTCAATGTATTCTTCTATAGCCCGCATCAGATATGGAACCGCTCTTCTGGATATATTTAATTCAAATTTCATCCACAATATACGGTCCTGCCTAAAATTCAATTTCTCTTTTAGATGTATTGGGGCTATTTCTCTAGCCTTGTCTTCTATCCTTTTATACCAATAGGCCAGAATATCTGGATGCAATCCATCTTTGAGATTCGTGATTGCTAAATCAAGTTTATTGTCTGTGTAATGATTATAATTTGCCAAGTTATTTGTCCTTTATCTAGTTACTAGAGAAATGATAAAATTTGAATTATCAAAAATTATTGAGCTATCTCTTATTTCAATTTAGCAACTTTCCCGAGCCATCAATCTGGCCTAGTCTTATTCTAGTAGATGAAATGGGCTGTCCGTCATCCGCTTTCACCATTTCAACAACGACGATCGTAATTGGTTTTAAACCATTTGCTTGTCTAATCTTATTCAGCTCTTCACCTCTTACTGATGTGTCTCTGCTAGCTACCAATACCTCAACTTCACCAGACAGCACAGCTGGTCCAAAAGTGGTGTGTAATTTGCTAATCGAATAATTCATGTCACCAAACTTGTTCCTAATTGCAATTTTAAGGGCGGATGTCCTAGCTTCATAAGAATGTTGGATCTTGGTTTTGCCTTTTACCTGACCTGCGAAATCATCACTAGTCACTCCTATTATTACACTATTTGCTATTTCGAAGGCCTTTGACAACAAAGCAAAATGGCCCTGGTGCAATATATCAAATGTGCCACCAGTAGCAGCTAGATTGAATTTTTTCAACGCTTGGTAGTATTATGCTTGGAAATGAGACAATGCAAAGTTCTCTTGACCTTACATTAGACCATTATTTATGTATATGAAAAATGCAGAAAGATTAGTTATGTTCCCTTCTGGAATATCTTTACACATTGTGGAGGACAAACATTCTCACAAGCCATGCAGAATATGCAATCCTTTTCTCTTATCATAAATGGTTTCTTTTCTGAGGCAGGATGTCCTGGGGTTTCCAGCCATTCATACACATTAACCGGACAAGCTTCGATACATGCACCATCTGCTACGCATATATCGAAATCTACAGTTACTTCAGTACCCCAAATTCCTAATTGACCTGGTGCATCAACAGGTCCCCATACC
>JBEDUN010000081.1:0-15603 GCA_040414675.1 Nitrososphaeraceae archaeon
ACGCCTTGGCTATTGTCACTTGTAGCATGGCCGCCATTGTTGTTGCCGTGGATAGCATATACAGAAGAGTTAGATATCGCCGCAAACGTCATGATTCCTGCAAGAGCCGCAATTAGCATTATTGACATATTTTTTGTCATTGTTCTGAAAAATATTGAGAACTATATAACATTAACTGGGTAGATTTACTCAATAACTTTATTTGAGACAAAAGCAAAAAGTTGCTTGCCAGACTTGTTATGGTTGGATCAGCCAAGTCAGCAAGCAACCCTGTGTTATCACTATAGATTAGACAACAATCTATTTAGAGGCACCAGGTTCCAATTGTTGGATAATCCACATAGAAGTAACCCAAACCAAATAACTTATCTCTTTCTTGGGCTTTGCTATTACTGAGATATATGATTGCGGCTACCATGAAAACAGCCGACGACAAGGTATACATAGATCTGTCACTTGAGGAGCTCATTCTAGCTAGTTACGCTATTCGATTTACAGCTGTTTACATAAACAGAGATAGAGCCTACGCAAAAATGAGTTCGCTGTTGGACAAGGTGGAACGAATAATCTATTCTGAAGTAAGTAAACGGAAGTAGTGGATAAATAAGACTTCAAAAACAAGCACGACTTGGACGCCGACCGCCCGGTAGTGTGGGGTCAGATTTCTTTCAGCAGAATTGACAGACATCGCTGGCACTGCAATCAACCAGTGGGCAGCGCAATTATGGTAGGTAGGCCGATTGCAGTGACCGAGTCGCCAGCGACGGGTATTGAGTAATTGTGTTTTGCAGAATGTAATGTATGACAATAGTATTTCAAAAAGACGTAACCTTGTTACTGGATTTTACATGGTCTTTTATTGTCGTGTCATTAACCTCATGTTGTTTGATAGCGGTGTTAGCATAATTAGGCAGTCACTGTTCAAATAGGATTTAGTCGTAATAAGATTTGCTCTTACACGCGCCTCCTGCCTTCAATGCCACGCCAGTCACTGGAAGTAGGAAAGTCCAACATTCAGAAAACAGCCGAGTACTAACTAAATATCCAGTCTAGTTTGAGATAGGGTGTAATATCCTATCCCAGACAGACTGACACAATGAAAAGAAAGACTACTGATGCAAATACCTACCAGCCTTCCGTAAACTTTGCCTGTCTTCATTGTACCTCTAATGCTTTCTTTCGCTCCCTGTTTCTTATTAGATATGCTATGACTACAACAACAATAAGCACAACAGGAACGCTAAAAGGAAATGGTATGAATAACGATATCCCAAGCCCTACAACAATCCATAAACCTATGATTATACCTACCCACTTCAGGACTCTTAGTGTAGCCATTTTGCTACCAGACTAGCCCTTACCTGCCCAAGTCAGTACTTCAGGTTGTCTATCCCTCTATCTTGAGGAATTGTACTAGTGCTTCTTTAGCCTCTATATCATCGTATGAAGAACTGAAGGGCTCGAATACATTCGGGTGCTTACTCTCGAAGTGCGTCCATATATCCGAACTATTATGACCTACTTCTTCCATACCACCTGTTTTAGGGTCTACACATACTCTACAATAAACTAGCATTATTGAACCAAATACCTCTACAGATACTATTAAGCAGATCCGGAATTTAGTTATCTAACAAGATTCTGAGTCGGCTAATTGAGCCGTTGCCGTATTTTTGTTTGCTGCAGGAATTTTAATACCTGTTGCGATCCCTTTCTGATTAAAAATTACTTTGCTTGATGGCTCATAGACTGCGTAAGTCATTACAATTCAATGACAAAATACGGTGGATTTCCTCCTTTGTGTGGGGTCTATCCTCATTATAGTAGTCTGATTCGTCAGAAGGGCAGTATCTCCTAATCTTGTATCTATTTAGTTCTATATCCTTATTATCGAAAAAGTAGAGGATTGCTGCAACATCCGTATTTACAGGTCCTCTAGTATACCTCTTATCTGGATTATCACGCATAGACAAAACATACTTTATCACAAGTTCCTGGATTACTTCTCTTCCTAAATCCAGTATAACGTCAAGGTCGTGAATTCGGATGTGGTTAAGAAAACGTTGGAAGCAGTTTCTGTATTTATCACAAGTTTCTTTTGAGCGATGTCCTTCGGTTACTTGATAGATTCTCCTACTTTGTAGTTGGCTATGATTATCACTAGTGTTATTTGTCCAGTTATTTACCGGCAATGATGCATGCTGCAGCTCCTCTCTGCTTCTCGCACCGGTAATAAATGCAAGTGGTATTATTTCTTCTAATCTAGCCTACACGAAAGTTTTATTTTGATTACATCTACTACAACATATAATACAATATGAATTATCACGGGGCCACTATCATTACTTTAATTTTAATCTGTATAGTAGGCATATGCGCAATCCCCTTCGGTGATCGACGCTTGATTTATGGGTCAGTAGCATTAGAGCTGTTATATATTGGACTAACACTCTTTGTTTGGAAAGACTCTACAAGGGCACTTTATGCATGTCTTATAGTAGGGTGCGTAGTAATTATCGGTAATAGTCTTGCACCGCCACATGTTCATCTAATGACTACCTTTGAAAAACCAATAAATGCAGTTATTCTGATCGTCGGAGGTTATATACTTCAGGGAATGTTGGTATTATTTAGCTTGAAAACAATATTGGAGAGACGCTCTATCCATATCTCAAATATCAGTAGATAATGGTTGGACGCTTTCATTTGTTTATATTAATTCAAAGACAAGCTATAGAAGATAATCTGCTATGTGAGATAATTCCTTGATTTCAATTCTGCACTATTTGAGCAAAGATACTTGATTATATGCTTCTTGACAAATATACTGACCTTTAGACAAGACAAAACCTATTTGAAATATTGATGACATATAATAATTGTTTGAAAATGAGTACCAAAACTAGCTCGGAATTACAACTCAATGTTGATACAACACCGTCTCTTGTGAGTAAAGTATACGAAAAATTATATAGTAATATCGAATTATTTAGAAAATCAATAAACCGTCCACTTTCAGTATGTGAAAAAATTTTGCTTGGGCACCTAGATCGAACGATGGTATCTTACACAGATGACAAGTTGGTGCCCGGTAAGAGTTATGTGCTTCTAAATCCAGACAGGGTTGCACTGCAAGATGTTACAGGACAAATGACAATCTTGCAGTTCATGCAAGCCGGCCTGAATCGAGCTGTTATTCCAACTACTGTTCACTGTGATCATCTGATACAAGCTAGAGTGGGTAGTCAACCTGATACCCAAGCTGCGATCTATGAAAATAATGAAGTATATCAATTCCTCGAATCTGCCTCCTCCAAGTACGGGTTGGGGTTTTGGAAACCGGGAGCTGGGATTATCCACCAAGTAGTTCTTGAAAACTATGCATTTCCTGGAGGTCTTATGATAGGAACTGACTCACATACGCCAAACGCTGGAGGTTTAGGGATGATAGCTATAGGAGTAGGTGGTCTGGATGCTGCTGAGGTAATGGCTGGAATGTCATGGGAATTGTTGTATCCAAAGCGTATTGGAGTTTATCTTATTGGCGAACTAAATAAATGGGCATCTCCAAAGGATGTCATACTTTACGTTGCATCCAAATTATCGGTTTCTGGAGGAACAAATGCAGTTATTGAATATTTTGGACCTGGAGCCAGATCAATCAGTTGTACGGGAAAAGCAACGATTACAAATATGGGGGCAGAAATAGGTGCCACAACATCCATTTTTCCATACGACGATAGGATGGATACTTACCTTAAGGCTACCAGGAGGACGGATATAGCAGATGTTGCAAACAAGCATAAAGTTCTTTTAATTCAGGATCCAGAGATTGAAGAGGATATAATTAAGGATCGTGGAAATTCAAAAAAGTATTTTGATCAGCTAATTGAGATTAATTTATCTAATCTTGAACCCTACATTGTAGGGCCACATACACCTGACCTTGGAAGACCCATTTCGGAAATGGCAGACGATGTAAAGAAGAATAGCTACTTGGACTCGATATCGGTTGCGTTGATAGGTAGCTGTACAAATTCATCTTATGAAGACATGTCCAGAGCTGCAGACATTGCTGAACAAGCTAATTCCAGGGGAATTAAAACTAAAGTTCCATTACAAGTAACACCAGGTTCTGAGATGATTCGTGCAACAATAGAAAGAGATGGTCAGATGGATTCTTTAAAGAAAATTGGCGCAAATGTATTGGCAAATGCTTGCGGTCCCTGTATAGGACAGTGGAAACGATCTGAGCTAAAAAAAGATGAACCCAACACAATTGTCACTTCCTATAACAGAAACTTTCCAGGACGAAACGATGGTAAGAGAAACACTATGAACTTTATTGCTAGTCCAGAACTTGTTATTGCACTTGCACTTGGAGGTAGGCTTTCATTCAATCCTATTACTGACCAATTGAGTACAAGTGACGGAACAAAATTTAATCTCGATCCTCCAAAGTTGGCACCAGAGGTGCCACGAACTGGATTTAAGGATATCGATGGTGTGTACCTTCCACCTTCAGAAGTCCATGCAAACATTGAGGTAAAAATAAATGAGAACAGTGAACGATTACAAAAGTTGGTCCCTTTTCCAAAATGGAACGGTAATGATTTCGAAAATTTACCTATCTTGGCAAAAGTAAAAGGAAAATGTACTACTGATCATATTTCACCAGCTGGTATGTGGCTAATGTATAGGGGACATTTAGACAAGATTAGCGATAATTTACTTCTTGGTGCAGTCAATGCGTTCCACGATAAGGATGTTGGAACTGGCAAGAACATTCTTGATGGCAAGAACGAATCATTTCCGCATATAGCTAGATATTACAAAAGTAAGGGTCTAAGGTGGATCATCATAGGTGACAAGAACTATGGTGAAGGTAGTAGCAGGGAACATGCGGCCATGACGCCTAGATATCTGGGTTGTGCAGCAGTTATTGCGAGAAGTTTCGCAAGAATTCATGAAACTAATCTCAAAAAACAAGGTATACTCGCAATGACCTTTATGGATCCTTCGGATTATGATAAGATCCTTGAAGATGACAGGATCAGTATCACCGGTCTTGCCGAGTTAAAGCCTAAACAATCTGTGTCCTGTACTTTGCATCATAGTAGCGTGCCTGACGAGGTTATACATTTACAACATTCATATAATGATGATCAATTGAAATGGTTCCGAGCAGGATCAGCACTTAATTTGCTTCGTTCAACGGATATTAATTGAATAATTAGATGTCGATGACCATTATCATTAGATATAAGATTGGAATTTTAGTAATCGTAGTAATCTTACATCACGTAAGGCAGTGCAGAGATGGCATGTAACCGATCAGATAATGCTTCTAGTAGATGATAGACCAAGTAACAGAAGCTCAGCATACAGAATATAACGATCAGTTTGTTGTAAAATCGACTTGGTGAGTAATTTGATGGTAATAAAGTAGTTATTTAGATAGACAGATGTAAAGTTATATAAATTTGTGCCTACTACTCCTTGGATATAAGAATTTGAATACTTACAACCTGATAATCAAATCAATACTTCTCGGATTAGTAATGGCAATCATTCCTTACTCTCTTGATCATTTTCAAGTGTTAAAAGCACAGATGGATATGGCATCTTCACACATGAATATGTCTACACCTACCGATTACAACTCAATAAATTTCATATCATATAGAAATCCCAATTTAGGAATTCAAATTACACATCCAGTTTCCTGGAAGCCTGTAGTGAGCATTACGCCCAGAGGTCATACGGTCGAATTCGTACCTGCAGTAGAAAATGAACACCAGCAGCTTATGCCCTTCGTAACGTTATCTATTGAAAAGACTGGTGACGATATTGGCGATCTGAAGTCATTGACCGATCAAAATTTGCAAATTGCGAAAAGTATGCCAGGATTCCATATGATTAATTCTAGTGATATTGAATTATCCGGGACTCCTGCACACAAGATTATGTACACATTTGATAGCCCAGTGCCAATCCCAACAGGATTTCAAACTATGAATATTTGGACGATGAAAGGTAACACTGTGTACACCATCTCCTACTCCGAGGCAAAATCTGAATTCGTTAAACATCTCCCAGCCATCGAGAAAATGGTCCAATCATTCGCAATAGCAAGTTGAGTATGGCCAAACTAGGATATTCAGTATATCTAACGAATTCTAGATTGTCAAACCAGATTAAGAATTAAACCAGTTGCAGAATAAATCCCATTAATAATCTAATCCAATTTTTCCCAGTTTTAGAATATTTTTCTAATTCCTTATTTTGGGTTGAGTTTAATAAAATGACATTAGAACAAAAACACAGTAACTGAGCATGATCTAATATGCATTATATCATACCGAGCAAGTTATTGACCTATTGGCCTAATGACCTATATCTGGACTTGAAGACCTTGGGTAGAATCCTAGATCTCGAAAGTTTGACTGCACTGAAATTATCAAAAGGCTAGACAAAGGAGAAAATCGTATATTTGTATAAAGTGTATTACCAATTCAAACATAAAGATATACGTTGAGATACAAAATTGTGAAGCGTTTAGGCTCAGGAGGTTTTGGGACTGTGTACGGTGTGATCGGTGAAGATAACAATAAGTATGCGTTAAAAGAATTAGAAAATTTTAATAGTATTAACAAAGATCGCTTCGAAAGAGAAATAAAAATTCTCTCAAAACTAGACCATCCAAACATAGTCAAAATTATACAATGGAATGTAGGGGGAGACCCTCCTAATTTTAATCCATATTACGTAATGGAGTATTTGAGTGGCGGTTCGCTAAAAGAACAAATGAATGAAAAGTTTAGTCACGGTGAAATTTTTGAAGCGAAGTGGACAATTGATAAGATTATCCTACCAATATGTAATGCTCTAGCTCAGGCTCATAGCGAGAAAATATACCATAGGGATCTCAAACCTGATAACATTATTTATACAACTCCTAGTAGATCCGAGGTAAAGGTCGCTGATTGGGGATTAGGAAAAGATGTGAAAAGAGAATCTATAGCGTTAACTGCTGCAGTGGGAGAGCTTGGAGGAACACCGATCTACTGCGCTCCAGAGCAATGGTTCGCATATGATGATAATATCGACGGTCGTGTTGATATCTTTTCAATCGGGGTAATATTTTACGAAATGCTTACTTCTAAGAAACCTGTCGTTTATGAAGATGGAAATAATACTTTGGTAAAAAAGGTAGTGCAACCTCCTTCAACACATCGCTCTAGCATTTCCTTGAAATTGGATCGAACAATCATGAAGATGATAGAAACCGAGCGAGAGACCAGACATAATTCAGTTTGGGATCTGATATCAGAAATTGAAACTTTACCAGAGAACTACTCATGAAAATGATGACTAGATAGAAAAGCTTGTAACTTTAAGAGTGGAATTGATAGCACAATACACAGACATCCTTAGGTAGTTCATTGGCTCATAGACAAATGCCAAATTATTTGTCCACGATAGCGATAGTACAGGTGAGGATTCTGTCATTACACATAATTTTAGAAGTTACAGATGAAGTATTGTCCAGCACCAAATGTTCCAGTTGTCTGAGCCTAGACATGAAAAGTCTGGGGCTTCCTATGCGCTCACCTTCGGAAGATCGTACTTTACCGAGGATTTGATGATAGTGATTTCTAAACTCCATGACCAACTGCTGGATCCCATAGTATATAAGTGGATTTTAAGAAAATACACTATTATTTAGGTAATATAATCGTACATCCACAAGTAACATCTGCGTAGACCTCTGATCGAAGATTGAGATGTCACGACGTATACTATCTTTAAAACCTGTTAAGTTACATACCGATCCTATTAGTTTCTCGACCTTGGGAACATTTTTTCGTAAGGCTCTAGTATAGTTCTAGAGAATTCTATTCCTTTACATGTTGGCTTGAATATGGTAGTAACTCGTTTACCGTCGTGGATTTGATTTTTTGTCACTAATTCGTTTGACTCCAAGTCATAAAGAATGAATTTGTGTCTTTTAAGATTTAATCTGCAATAACTTATCAAGGCTGTCTGGCTCATCTCACCATGTTCCGCAAGTCTTCGGATCAGATCTTTTATGATGTAATTCCTATCCCTAGATGAAGAAGATAAACTTGCCATAAAGTGTGTATTCTTTTTCTTTCTTCATATTTTATATGGATATCTAACACGCATTGGAATGTATTCGCGTTTCTTTTTTTGACTCACCATCGGGTTTAATAGTCCTCTTCCGGGCCGATGCATTTGGGATTATCTCTCTATATGCCTACTAGGTAAAACATATCATTCGCATTCACGTGGTCCAATCAAACGTGTACATCCATCTACACACAGATCAATACCTACACAAGCATCTGATTAGTAACAATATCAAAGAGTAAATCGACAATCATGATAGTAATAGCAATGGCTGAATATTATAAAGCATTTGAAAGGGAGATTGGCTAGCTTTAGTACGTCTGGCAAATAGATTACTAAGTACATCTACGATGCGGAAAGCAGCTAACCAAAAACTAACATTATAAGATTGTTTTATTTGTTAGGCAACTCTAACCCAATTCAACCAAGCAACAATCTTATCATTACTATTGCCTGTAAACACCATAGCCGGATATTACTTGTTACATGTGATTCCGACGATATGAAAATACTTGTTCTCACTACCAGCATTAACAAATAATATAATAAGATATTCTCCTAGTTCCAGGCGGCAACGGATATGACAAAGTTTAACGTAATCTATTTGCACTTACCCTTCCTGTATTCCAAGTCTCAGCTGCGTCAGATATTGTTCGTAATCTGCTATCATATGAGCAGGTGACACTTGCAAACACAATCGTACTTGGCGAGTCGTTGAGTGTTAATGAATGCGAGAGCATATTTGTTCATATTTTTTTGAAGGCTTTATTACATTTTTGTTAGCACTATGAACAAGTTAATCTCAACCATTCAGGATATTGATGAGTCTCTTCCTAAAGGACAATGAAAGAAATTCAAAAAATATGGTGTTTCAGATAGTTGTATGTCTCTTCTAGTCGGTCTCAGAAGATGTTGACTTGACTGCACCAAGTTGTATTGCTGCAGTAAGAGCATCGACTACAACCCATCCCTCTTTGATCTTGTTATCCTGAAAATGGAAAATGTTCATACCTACGGTCTCAAATTGCTTATTAGTAGCCGGGATACCACGAAATTCCTTTTTCTGCGTACCTTCCACAATAAAAGCTGATGCAACCCTATCAGACTCTGCTATGCTATCTACAACTGTAACTCGAATATCGGGAAATATACTACGATCTGAGGAAACCCATTCATTATAGGCTTCGATTCCTTCAATATCCTCGCCACGAGCATGGTATATGAAATCAGGAGTTACATACTTATCTGTATTTTTCAGATTCCCTTTGTTGTAAGTTTCGTCAAGGAACTCATGAACAATCTGTTTGTGTTCTATAGAAGACATATTGATATTTGATAGAAGTTTTAATTTAACTTTTCGATGAAGATAGAAACGATACAACTACATAACTTGGATTGTTCCAGAGATATTTTGTCAGATATATCGATATTTTCACATAACCAAGAACTTGTCCCAAAAATAGATTGGAATATAGCTTGAGGACGTTTTTCTCAGAGATGTATCATGTAATAGGTTCAGATATATTCCAAACCGTTAAAAGAATGTCTGACGAATCATGGGATCAAGTTCGAGTGAGATTCCTTGAAAAGCAAATAGTATCTTTGGACGTATAGCAGTATCATTTAGGAAGATATTGGATGGCATTTTGTTTGATTTTTGTCTGAAATTTATCACGAGCTAGATGTCAATAGAAGATATTGCCAAAAAATATATGTCTAGTTCTACATGTCATGGATGATTCCAACAATGGTCTGTATCTTAAATATTTGAAAGATTATGCACTTCAAATCCGCACCTAGGTAAAAATATATAGTAATCCAAGGTATATCTGAATTATGTTAGGAAGAAGAGTAGTCGTTGGTGGAATGATCGCAGGAGGTACTTCAGTCGCAGCAGCTGCTGTTGTAGGGCATCATGTGGCAAAAAAGCAATTTCAGCGTATGGAAAGAAGACGAGCCTTTTAGCTATAGATAAATAAAACACATGCTAAAACTGAGCAAGATGCTCAAGCAGCTCCGGCTCAGACATCCACTCAAACACGAGTCGAATATGGGAGTGGAACTATCACATAATCGTTGGTCCGGGTTGGTAGAACGTTAATCAAATTTGATTCAATTGGTTCGCCAAATAATATAGATAAGGTAGGTAAGGAGCGAGAAATGTAAAGACATTCGTTTTTGATTACATAGATAGATATGAGCCAAAGATCTATAAAGTTATTTTATAGACATTAGTACTTTATTCTTAGCCATATTGTATTCTTGATCAGTCAAAAGTCCTGACTGACACTGCTGCGTGTGTCCGATTAGGGTAGAATGTGGTAGAAATGCATGTGATTCAACACTCCAAACTGGTACTATTCCGTCGTTAGGTATTTGATTCAATTGGTCTAGTTCTTTATATAACTCATCCTCATGCTCAATTAGCGGACATGGCAAAGACGGATTCCAATTACCATAAATAGTATAATACTTTGTACTTTTATTTTCCATTGTTTTGGTAGCTTCAGCACCAATTGCTAAATTATCTAGTGCAGGTCGACATGAGGAATTAATAACCAGTTCAAAGCCTGGTAGGAAAATGTTTGCTGTTTTTGTCGCCGCGGCCAAGAGTTCATTTGCCAATGGATTACCGCCATTTGCTGTTCCAATCATTATCAGATTTGCAACATCATGAGTGCCGCTATTAGCCAGAAATACTCTTGCATCCAATCCACCTTTGCTATGACCAACCATATTTACTTGATCATTTACTGTCCAGTTCTTAACGTCTTGAACTATCTGAGCTAGATCATTAGAATGATCTAAAGCGGAACCACATTGATCATAACGAAATTGAAGACCAAAAAAATAATATACCGTGCAAAAGGGAATTCCATCATTTCTAAGTCGTACCTCCCAATGGGACCATACTGAAGGTGATTCATTGTATCCATGTATTAGAATCACTGGAAGAACATTGGGATGTATTACTGATGGTGATGGTAAATATTTTTCAGAACACATTGCTAGAGCGTTTGCTGAAGGAAAAATAGGTCTACTATCAATTAGTATAATTGACAACATTGCTATCGATGTCATGGACAATATAGTAATAAGAAACCTTTTTCTTATTTTTAGGTCATAGTTCGTAAATGCTATATGGCGTAATATAATATATATTATATCTGCTCTGTTGCACTATCCATTAGTCTTTTACCACTTATTTTGTCATAGTATTAAGACAGCCAGGTATAATTTGTAATCACACCATTCAAATGTTGTCATCTATCACAATTCTAACCTGTTTTGTCCCTTGTAGGTTAGCGTCTTTATGAATTCTTTAGGAATCCCTATGACGAGATTCCTACGCTGACTGCTGACTATTTCCACAAACTTTCGTCATTTTCTTTAATAATTCGTGATTGAAATTATTAGTATCATATAATAAATGTTACAAGTTATGTTACTTATCTCTATACCTATATTATGTTATTATCATCAATATCTAATAATAAATAATACTAAGACATTCAAAATATACTACGTTAGACTTTAACGAATTACAGATTAAACACCAATGCCAGAACCAAAGCCATAATTAGGGGTTGTTTGTTGGACTGGGATTCGAAAACTAGCCTGACAAACAGCCTAATTATACTGGTCTTTAAGCTATGTGTCAAGCCATAATGTCCAGAACTAATTCATGAATTATTCTTTATACTTTGGATAACATTCAGCGCATGCGTCCTGACTTCCTTATTGATGCTAGAACAGTTAAGAATCTCATTTATAGCGTTGACTGCCGGTATACCGTATGCTCCAAGTGCATCAATAGCTCTCATTTGAATTATTGATTCCTTCGAGCAGTAGGTTATGTGTTTTATTCTATTAATTTGGTCTTGTTCTGACGATAGGGAATTATTTATTATTTTATACATCCTTCGCTCTATACTCATTGTAATTAGAAAGACGATTACTATTTTAGCATTTTCTAAAAAACGGATAGATAAATTCCATTTTTGGTATTAATGACTTAACCTAATTATCAATTTGAAGACGACTGATATTAGAACATAACATATCTTATTATTTTGCCATTATCACTACTGAGTATTCTAAAATAAAACTTGATAGATAGATAAATAATTTATGCGATCATATTGACCTTTAATGTTCTTATCTAATTTTATTTTGGAATAAATAGCAAGTTTATTATTGTCTACATTAGTGTCCTAATCCACATATAATAATACCAAGTTTAAGATAGAAGAATTGACTCACATCTTCATAGATGGAAATAGAAAATTGCTTATGGTAACATTAGTGGTATTATCTTTTGTGGCATGTATATCGTCACATGATCTCGCAGCTCCTTTGTACGCAAAGACTACAGAAAAAGGCTCGAATGATCCTACTTCATCTTCTTATCCTCCGATTAGCCCAGCTTCATCGGGATCATCCAACAATAATGGTGGTGATAGCGGCAGTCAGTCCCAACATCACGAGACCGCTAACGATCAGCATCATGAGCATGATAGTAGCTATGATAATGGTAACAATAATGATCATCATGGGACTAGTAACAATAGCAATCAACATCATGAGCAGCATAAGCATCACAGTGATGGTAGCGACAGCAATGATAATAGCGACGATAGTAGTGATAATAATGATTATAACAATGATGACGATAATAATAATGTGGTCGTCGAAGTCACCCAATAATTACATCCAGCAGATATAAAAAATTCTTGGATTATATTCTGCAGGAAATATGCCTATCAACCCAACAAGTTGCTCAAGCATCGAAACATACATAATCTGATTTCATTCGACTTTTTTATTATGTAGAAATGTACTTGAAACTCTCTTTAACTTTCTAGGCTTAATCTTTCTAACCTGTAGCATATACAAGTCAGAACCACAAATCGAAATATGTCGGGTTTTTTCCTTCAAAAGACCTGGCAAACAGCCGAATTTAATATTGTATTTAGTGGTGTGTATGTTACAAAAATATGTAGAGTTTTTGTTCTGTGATGAGAAGCTACTAAGACTTGCTACTTGGTCATATTGGAGCTGCCAGTAGTTGCATTTAGTCATATTAGAACCAGCACCAGTGGCATTTGGCTCACTAGAACTTATAGTCCTTTTTACGACTATAACTGCATGTGTCGATTCACTGCCAGTATAAATGCCAATTGTTACGAGAGCTGTCAATAGTATTGTAGCCCTTATGACAAAAATGTATTCTATAAGGGATTAAGCACAAAAAGAAGGTTTGGCCACGGGCTAAGACCAACTAACTGAACAACGACAAAGTATTAGAAAAGATAACGATATCTGTCTGATATAACAAGCAGATATCACGTAGAATTGTTATAGTTTTTTAGGACAGCCACACAGGTGACCATACAAATATTCTGAAATTAGCTAAAACTAATACTTTGTCTTTTCTTATTAATAATGTGTCTTGTAAACAGAAAACCGGATTTATAACTTATCCATTTACTGATGTGTAATTGATTGAATCTCGACACATCATCAAATGTCATATCAGATAATACATAATCAGTCGTTGTTCTAGTATTATGTCAAACATTTCTCTATTTGCTAATGCATCACAAAGATTCTGTCCATTTTTTATATGAATAACCGTTTATAAAAGATAGAAAATAATTATTACTCGTATAAGGATTTTAACAAAAATTAGGTTATTCACAAAAGTTGCAAGTTGGATTTCTATCTTCATGCTAACACAAGGAAATTAAAAAGGAAAGAAAGAAGGTGATGAATCTATTCGTAATTGCTGTTTGGTATAACTATTTACTTCGATTGATTAATTACGGCCATGCGTTGTTCTGAGGACCTCCCATCATTCCATGTTGCATCATCATTCCATGACCCATCATTCCACTCATTCCCATTGAGGGATGCATCATTGACATCATTGCCATCAAAGACATAGGTTGATTGGATAGCACCCTTCCATTACCAGGATCTACTATTACTCTATGGATGTTGTCGTTAGAATCTAAAACAAAGACGTCATATACAATGAATCCTCTCTCTGGATGAATGAATGCTGCCACAGCTGATGAATTCGAACCCCCACCTACGGCTTTCAATGCATTTGTAGTAGCATCATTTAAAGTTGTATGTATCTTCGACTTTATTGCATCTATTATAGGACTAAATAGAGATACGGAGCTGGTCCAATTTGCAGAATTCATTCTCATGGCGTTTGGACCGGACATTTGTTGACCACTTGGCATAAGTGTCATCATCGCACCATTAGAAGCAGTATTGTTAGGTTGTTGCAATTGTGCAAGGGCATTGCTACCACTTGATAAAACCATAGATGCCAGAGCTACAGAAATACAAGACAGAGCTGTTAAATAGCCTACTTGACGTTTTGTTTTCATAAGTAAATATACGAGGATCTTTTATAATAAGATTATATCATAGGAACGAACAAGCAACAATAGCTAGACAATACATTACGAGAACAAATTATGAATCAAATCTAGTGATTGCGACCAGTAAACTTCTCCTGCATTTTAAATAGTTTCCGACCTCTATATAGATTTAATATAGATTAGGATGGACTATCAAAATATGATAGATTGATTATAGATGATAGTGCCATCATCTTAACCCTGACATGATAGATTAATCATTGTTATTGTCTCAGCGGCATATTATTCTATTTATCAAAAACGTACTTGATTCATCTTAAAGTCTAGGTAAACTCTTTGGTCCATTACATTGATCAAAAGTTAGAGGAGATTGTACATATGCGTTGAGAGATGAACAATCTATTATCAATTATAAAATTTAAGATTCTCGTAACGTTATGACCTAACGGGAATAACATCGGGAGAGTTATAGAAAGTATTGACGTGTATATTAGTTATCATGTAAGTAGAATTGTCATGTTAATCAAAATTGTGATCGATGGTCCACGTTTGTGTTAGCTGACTATCTGTGTAACTGGCTCGATCCTGAGAATTCGCCAAGAGACGGAATCATTTCGCCAAGTCCACTAGGTACTGTCTCTGTCAATTGTGAAGATGAAGTGGATATTCCGCCACCGTTACTTCCGCTGCCTACATTGTGTTCTACTTCACCACTACCGACATTACTTCCGCTGCCTACATTGTGTTCTATATCTTGAGGAACCATTGTGCCAGATTCAGTGCACTTGTCTGTATTTGCATTCGCAAAAACAGGATTCTCACAGTTATTTGTAGGATTTGGTGAAGATCCGGCTTCACGAGTTGGCAATGATTTAGGTTGCGGTACACATTCTGCTACTCCACCTTTAGGCATAGGTGTACCATCTGGACATCTATCAGGATTATTATTAGGTGGTGGTGGATGTGGACATTCTGCTACTCCACCTTTAGGCATAGGTGTACCATCTGGACATCTATCAGGATTATTATTAGGTGGTGGTGGATGTGGACA
>JBEDUN010000082.1:0-13138 GCA_040414675.1 Nitrososphaeraceae archaeon
GCAGCAGTGGCAGCAGTGGCAGCAGTGGCAGCAGTGGCAGCAGTGGCAGCAGTGGCAGCAGTGGCAGCAGTGGCAGCAGTGGCAGCAGTGGCAGCAGTGGCAGCAGTACAAGCAGCAGCTCATCTAAAAGTGACTATGAATCATTTCAGAAATGCCTCTCCGATGCAGCTTCGAGCGGTGGTTCTGCAACCAAATCACAAATAAGAACTTGCTTCGACTCCACTTATGGTGGCGGTAGCAGCGGCGGTAGCAGCGGCGGTAGCAGCGGCGGTAGCAGCGGCGGTAGCAGCGGCGGTAGCAGCGGCGGTAGCAGCGGCGGTAGCAGCGGCGGTAGCACAGGAGCATAGTAACAGAGCAATAGTAATAGTTAACGAATCCAAAACTAAGAGATAGTTCTACAATCCTATCCATTTTTGTTCTTTAAACTAATTGCTCGCAGGTTGTCACGCTTTTTAATTTATATCAAGTGAAAAATGATTCGAATCACCTTGATTAGTATCTAATTTTTAGAATTCAAAATTTAGAAAACATACTATGAATCGCTGAATTCCTTTAATACATTTGGGCACTTAGATAGTAAAATCGAGTTTGTATTTTGGTATAAAACAACAAATTCGTATCCTTGTATCTTAATAATTCTAATAATAAGCCTAAAAATGGTCTTGTGAATGATAATGATTTGTGAATTATCAAACAAAAAATAGATTTGGAGTATATAAGGGCAATCATATTACTTTGTGATTGCAACTAGTTTTCATGCATTTTGATGCTTATTTATTATGTCTTTTCACAAACTAATAAGCAAGCTAGTAAAGAAAAATATTTTTATGAGGATACTGAAAAGTACAATGGATTACCAAAGAAATGATGACCGATGACGACATCCTTGAAATGCTCCCCAGACGGCATGCGGACTTACCGATCAAAGACATTACAAACAGAATGGACAACCTGATTATGAGGAGAAAGGTGCGAATTGTATTGGATGATTTTGATGAACCTTGGTATTTTCGGAATGAAGAAAAAGAGCGAAAATGAAAATCTATAATTCTTGCAATAGAAACTCATCACAAGGAATCGCTAACCGATTGTTATAATTTGACATCTGAATACTCCATTTTTTAACAGACATGAAGGTGTACCAAGTTATATCCCATGACGAAGAGCAACAGACAATAGGAATATTCTCTACCATTGATCTAGCCAAGCTAGCCATTAGAAATAGATGGGACGCACTAATGAAATCTAATAACCACATTAAGCCCTTTGATGCTTTAATGAGTATTGAAGAATTAGAATTGGATAACCCAAATTATGAAACTTCTAAAGTGATATATTTTGATTATGGTTATGATCAAGGACTGATTCAACATAAAAATGCAGAATTATTGAATAGAAAGAGAGGGGAATGGAAACCGTAATCAGACGCGTATGTTTATGCCTAGCGCTATCCAAAGGAATAGTCCATAAAGTTGAAGCGTTCTATTGGATTGATTCTCGACAGAATGGATCCGTGGATAGTGTACTAAATCTAATTGAAATGTGTGCTGAGGGAGAATGATGCAAATAATTCACTTTTCCGGTTAGACAACAATGGGTATCATGATATCTAAATCATGTAACTAATAATTGCAAGTACAATTGTTATTATGCGTATTTTGCCAGAACTTCCCGAGATTTGAATAAAGACTCATCAAATTCCATCTTTAAGTATTTGATTGATCTACTATAATGAGAAAGTGGTTACGCAATATATAAAATACTCTTAAATATTATAGTTCTGATGTGAGTTCCTCAGGAGCGGATCCAAAAAAAGGCGAAATAAGAGTATTTCAAGAAGATTGTGCTGAAGACAAACTAAAGAACGGAATTCTTACTTTAACTAATCTAAGAATCATCTTTGAAAAAACAGAAGGAAAGATGGCTACATTGTCAAAAAAGGTTGAGGAAGTGCTTCTCGATCTACCTCTCGACAAAATATCCTCGGTTAGACCTGAAGGTTTTATTATCAAGAAAGTCGTGATCGCTACAATTGATGGTAAGCAATTTAAATTTGGAGTTTTTAATATCGGTAAGTGGGTAAAGCTTATTGAAGAGCAGAAGGCAATATTCATGAATATAAAGAATCAGCCAAAAGGTTCATCAGACGAATAACCTACATGATTGGTTTCCTGACTACCTCCAGCTCACCTCAATTGTATCTAACCGCCACGATTGCTGTATGGATGCCTTTTCCACATCGATCATGTTCCCTGTTGAAAGATGATCTATTGTACCAGTCCAAGCTATCTGTGTACCATTATCTCCAGCATAATGAATAGGGCAGATGAACAACTTGCTTGATAGTCTACGACATGCTTCGCGTAGCATATGCCCAAGTCTTTTATTTGCTGCTACTCCTCCGACGATCAAGACCTCCTTTTTGTTAGTAAATGAAAGGGCTCTTTCGACAGCTTCAGTTAGAATTGCAAATGATGTTTCCTGCAAAGAATAACACACATCTGCCAACTCAATATTCTTACCATTTCCTAGTCCCTTAGCAGCAGTAAGTAATCCTGACAGGGAAACATCATTTCCCTTTATAATATAGGGCAGAGGGAAGTAGTGCCTTGAGGATTCGTTTGCAAGCTGCTCTATGACGGAACCGCATGGTGAAGCAAACCCCATCGCTCTACCGAATTGGTCTAGTAACTGTCCTAAAGTTATATCAAGAGTCTCACCGAATACTCTCCATTTTTTATTATTAAAGCCGAGGATCATTGTGTGTCCTCCAGAAACAAGCAGAACCAATGGATCAATAGACTTTGTTAGTACTATGCCTAATTCAACATGTCCCAGTGCATGATTTACGGGCACAAGCGGCTTTTTGTGGAACGCTGCGATTGCACGCGCTAGTACGGCTCCAACTCTGAGACATGGACCCAGACCTGGTCCGGCGGAGTATGCGATTAAATCTAGTTCGGCGGCTTTGATTCCAGAATCATTCAAGGATTTTTTCAATATGTGTGGGGCATTGTCGCAGTGATGCCGGGATGCCTCACGTGGATGTATGCCAGATCCTGTTGGAGCTTTGTAAACCGCCCGGACGTCGGATAAAATCTCACATTTGCTTCTATGGCCAATTTTCTGCGAATCAACCTTAATGACGGAACATCCGATAGTATGAGCAGTACTTTCTATACCAAGCGAATACACATAATATCACCTCCTACTTGCAGCTGAGACTAATTTTATAACATCTTTGTGTTTTAGAGTATACTCCGCACCTAATCTTTGTTTCTTACGCGCGTCTACAGCGTAAAGGAAACTTTTTGCTAGATCCGCATGTATCTTCACGGCCAAGTCTTTAGGGGTTGAACCCTCCGGTAGCAGATATGTATCAGGTAAAACATTGCCCTTTTTATCAGTCAATTTGAATTCGTCTTCGACAGGGAATACAGCGATCAATTTCAATGAATCGAAGCACAATTTATTTAATGCATCTTGTACACCGGTAGAACCGTACTTTTTGAAAAGCAGGCTTATGGTGTTTAGGACCTTCATTTGCTGATCAGTTAAATTTGCATTAGGTCTAATCTCAAATGCATGATCACCAGGTAAATAATGCAAGATTTTGTTTTTTGCGGCGCGTTTTAGTAACACCTCTGCCTCTGCTGCACATGGAACGATATTTTTGTATCCCTTTTCCCGAATTGTAGAGATATTTTCCTCGGTAGATGAGATGTCTATTTTATTTGCGGCAATTATTGTTGGCTTGGATAAAATCCGCACATTCTTGCTAAATTTCAAAATATCGTATTCACTCCACATGACTGGCTTCTTGTTATCTAAATTTGACTGGTGAATTGCTTTTGTTATTTGAATATCATCTATTGATAGCCCTGATAGTCTTTTTGCAAGTAGAGCATCAATCTTCTGTCCTTTATTTTCAGCTTCCCTCGAAAACTTGTTCCATTCCTTACCTACAATAGAACAAAGCCATTGATCAAACTCTTCCTCTACGAATTTAATATCGTACAGGGGATCAGCTGTTCCTGCACCAACTGGCCTACCTTCGGCATCTGTGGAACCGGAGGCATCTACTACGTGGATTAGCGCATCTGCCTGACGAGAATCATCCAAAAATTTATTCCCTACACCTTTCCCAAGATGAGCACCAGGCACCAATCCTGCAATATCTATTACTTTTATTGGGACAAACCTGATACCATCCACACAAACTGAATGAATAGGGTTGTCCATAACTTCAAACTCTTTGCATACGCATTCAATCCTAACATAAGCAACGCCCACATTCGGTTCTATCGTAGTAAATGGATAATTAGCAGTCTGTACACTAAGATCTGTCACAGCATTGAAAAATGTAGATTTACCAACATTGGATTTACCTATTATACCGACAAGCATATCTATCATCGATAATAATGTATTAATAAATCTAGTCGATTTGAAGTGCTTTGTGAATATTTAGGATTGAGTGCAAATAAAAATTTGGTCACTGGGACATTCGACAAGCTGAATGTGATGTATTCTTGTTCTACTATCTTATCCAGAAGATTTAATAATATGTGAAATCTTTTGTCAGAAACTTGCATATATTCTTCTACTGGGTAACTTTCATATTGCGAAATTCCGAACATTTGCTACACATCCACATAATTAATAAAGAAAAGTTGGAGTAAGAGACACGTACATGTGACTTAAGCTTTTTGACAAATGCCTAATAGGTCATGCATCATTTTAACAATAAGATCCATCCTACTTAATGTTTTTATCTTGCCTTTCGAAGTTGTGAATGGGGATCCTGTCATGGCCGGAATTATCGGAGTATCTAGTTTGGATTCAAAATCAAATGCTAATGTGGTATATGTTCTGGCTCACTCAATGCGTATGCTTCAGCACAGAGGCAAGGCATATTGGAAGATCTCTTCAAAAGATGAATCCATAGATGGTCATGGATCTCTGCCTACGGATGAATATTTATTGAAGTTTGCTGAGCTCGAAAAATTGTCAGGCAATATCGGACTTGGGTACTTATCTAAACGCTATCCACAGTTTCAAAGCATGAACAAGATTAGTGCTGCTCTTGATGGTTTCTTTGTGGACACTGAAAAGCTGCATTTACATCCATATATTGATGAGGCCACAGACTATGATTCTCTCTATAAAATTTATCATATATTTACGAATTTACTGCTAGAAAAGCAACGACCTGATCGTGCAATAGACTTCCTAGATAGACATCTCAGAGGTAATCTATTATTGATGACAAAAAATACTATCTACGCGTTCAGAAACAGTACTGGGTTTAAGCCGCTTGTTATGGCCACAAATAAAAAAAAGAGCTTGTACCTTTTAGCATCAGAAAACTCACTTCAAACCTCTCTCATAGATCTAAAGTTCAAGGATGTGCTTCCTGGGCAGCTGATAAAGATGAGTGATCAAAATGGATTAGAAGTTATCGAAAAATTGGATTATTCGAATCTAATGCTGGATCCGTTTGAATTTGTACGCGAATCAAATGTTGCGGCGACAATCAATGGTAAAAGCATTTACCAAGTGAGAAAAAATATTGGCAAGGAACAGGCCAAATTTTTATCTAGATGGCTGGATATAGATTCAGCACATGCAGAACCTGATTATACACGTCCTATGACCTTAGGATTTAGCAATGAATATCATAAACACCACGAGAATTTTGATATTTCTGAGGGGATAATCAAAGACAGATATGATGATTCGGATCATATGATTGATTTCTCAGAAGAGGTAAGTAAGAATAAGTTGTTATCTACTGGCCGATCATTGAAGTTCGTAGTTAAAGAACTAATTTCAAATAAAAGTATTGCAACAATCCAAGGTACTATTCAGACAGGAAGTACGGTCATGGAAACTATGTACTATCTGCGAGAGGCTGGAGCCAGAAAAATAAGTGTCGTTGTTACTTATCCGCCTACGATCGACGGGAGACAAATAGGGCTCTATACTCAAAACAGGGATCTAATTGCAAATAAATACGTAGGTCAAGTATCCTCGATTGAACAAGTCAATGAGAGAATAGGGAATCAGATTGGTGCTGATACGGTATATTACAATTCACCAGAGATTCTTGCCAAAGGTATCGGCTTACCAGAAAATAATCTTTGGTTCCCAGAATGGGTACGGTTTTTGGATTATCGTAATTAAGATGAGAAAAATAACCGATGTAGAACAAGGTAGGATCATGGCTAATCCATCCCGAACAGCAGTAGTGTTATCTAATGGGAATATAGAGAATCAGGGGTATTTTATAAGACGTATCGAATTTCGAGAATATATAGAGAAAGTTGACCCAGGTAATGGTCGCTATTCCCTTGTGACAGTAACATTAATGACCGATAACGAAATCATCGAGATGAAGTATGATGAAGGTTATAGAGGTGAAGAGGATTTTGAACTGTTAGTTGGCTCACTTACTAAATATACTGGTCTATCAGCGCTAATTAACAGGGCACTGCTAGAATTAAAGAGTCAGTAAAGATCTTTCAAACTCGTCTCGTTAAGTAAGTTAAATCCTAAATACGTTATGCATATGGTTGACTGATCTAAATTACAGCCTGATTGAGTAAATAGTAAGATATATACTTGAATGCAACAAGATCATTTATGGAGAAAGATTATGAATGTAGACCTAAAGAAGTTTAAAATAACGCGTGAGCGCCTCTTTCTTATAGCACTAGTCGGATCCACATTGTTGGTGGTTTTGTTGGCTCCGCTTATGGTAAAATAAATGTATGCTCTATCAGTTACTTCAATTTTGTTCTTGCGTTTGCAGTTATTGATATAATCAACTATTCCGCAATGACTGAATAGCCCATTTCGCCAAAGCGAGGATGGGATTAATAGGGTGCGCAATTTGTATACTGGAACAGCAAATTAAACATTCTAACAACAAGCAGGTAGTCATTAAATTATTCGTCCTGAGAGACCTGGTCAATCCACTGTCAACTATCCAGAATAAACTCTCACAGGATAGCATGGATGCAACAAATATACTAACATATGACTTGGACTAACCGTTCTACCGAGAATGGAAAAAATTGATGTCTATATGTTTACAATGATCATATCTTTGATATGATCCTAGTATCTTCCGAAAATGTAGCAAAAAAATCAGCAACGTAAATAAACCCCTTGAGTGAGCAAGCCCTTTATACTATTAACTACGTGCTTACTTGTACTGCCTTTACATGGGCGTCAAGCAACACAGATGACAAAGGACATGTGTTCATTCCATCCTGGGTGTTCGTGAAGAGCTCATGCACCCAGGTTTTTCTACTAAATTTATTAAGATTGCTAATTTCTGAGTAACCTCTGATAATATTTTTCCACCTGCTGAAAAAGGGTAGATTAACACAGTAATGCTAACGTGTAGATAGTTTTACTGGAACTACCAAATTTGTCCCTATCGCCGCAGAAAGTTGTATAATTAAGCAACATAAATTATATAATCTATAAGAACGTCTAAAGTTTGATTCCTCTGTCTATACGGAGTCACGTTCCCATCTCAAAAAATTGAACACAAAGTATAGGCGGTCTACAGTTATATACATTAAAAGGTGAAAAAATGACAGAAATAATATGGGCAGTATACATGTTGAACCTCACATAAAAGAGAGTAGCTATATCAGGGATCTAGTATTCGGTTTTGGTGACGGCGTTAATACATCATTGGGTATCGTAGCTGGAGTTGGTGGAGCTGCCATATCTGCAGATGTTGTAATTTTGGCTGCTCTGGTGGGAATGTTCACCGGTGCGAAGGCTATGGCAGTTCAAAACTATCTTGCAGTGAAATCTCAGAGAGAAATATTAGAATCAGAAATTAAAAGGGAGGAGTTTGAAATTGAGTCTATTCCAGAAAAAGAAAGGGAAGAAATAGAAGAGATATACAAAGCTAAAGGATTTCAAGGAGAGGTACTTGAAAAAGTAGTAAACACCATAACTTCAAATAAAAAAGTTTGGCTAAAAACTATGTTGACCGAGGAACTCGGTATCAATCTAGAGATCGTTGGTAACCCATTGCGGGGTGCACTCGTAATGTTTGGGTCGTTTTTGATAGGGGGAATACTACCTATCTTGCCATATTTTATTGTCAAGGCAGGACTAATATCGTCGGGTTATGCGATTGCATCTGCTATTGGGATCAGCGTAATATCTTCATTTACAGTCGGTGCAATTAAAGGTAGATTAGCGAAAAAGAGTTGGATTAAAGGGGGTCTCGAAATGGCCGGTTTGGGAACTGGTATTGCCTTGATTGGATATGGAATAGGTTCAGAACTCATCAAGCAGGGAATAGTGAATGCAAGGATCTAAAAAATTACATAATAGTTTTAGCATAAGATATTATAGTTTAGTAAAAGAATACTGCCACAGATTTGCGCTAGACTACTACGTTACCCTCTGGAACTATCACCATGTAGATCCTTAACGATATTATATGATGGCAAACTCGTTCATTATCGACAGTTACTACGCAACTATCGTAGAACTGAAACTTTGTATGACCTTTGGCATAATGGATTTATTTAATCAGATGTGGATTCATTAATTCCATTTTTCAGGAAATCTGGGATATGCGGGTCTTTTCAGACTATTTCTACAGGAATCATTTTTTGAGTTTCATCAATGCTTCGATCAATAGACTTTCACATAAACGAAGATTTGGCATCTAAGCTAGAAATAGATCAATCTAATATTTCGTGTTTCTTTCTGTAAAAAGACCTGATGTATATTTCTGATGATCTTCTAATTAGCATAAGTTTTCTACAACGACCTATTTACTGTCACTTCCTACTTAGACTTTCGTCATCGTGGCCTAACCATATCAATTTAGCAGCTCAACGAGAATGTTTGGATTATCTAGTTGCATAGATGGGAATGTCTGCAACTTAGATTAGTGTATTCTCAATGCGATGATCAGATTATTCTTTCAAGTTTCTGTAAATGCTATCCGCATCTCGAGCTATTTCTTTTGCATTGTGAATTATACCAGTTTGTTTTGAAGAAAGTAATACCTGTCTCAATTCATCAATTAGATCCTTTAAGGAGTTAATGAGGTCCTTTATTATTATGGTCATTTCACCTGCGCCACTTTGATCACCCATAGAATCTATTGCATTTTTTGCAGACTTGATCGCCGATGATGCCTGATCTATTACTCCAGTGGCTTTCATTTCAATCACCATTTTCTCAATTCTAGCTGACGTTCCCTCTATAGATTCTGCCATGAGTCTAATATTTTCGATATTTTTTACCATTTCTGGCTCTCGCAAATTAGCCAATATGTTCTGCGCAGTAACGGCAGTTTCCTTTATTTTATCAAGTGACTTATGAAGCTCAGGGCTACCAAGCTCTTTAATGATTCCCGCGGCATCTGAAGTCGTTTCCTTGATGTCTCGTAATTTGTCAGCCACTATCGATAGTAGGTAAGACTTGAATAATTGCACTCAGTACTATTTGTACGTAGAAGTCATATAGAAGATTCATATAGATTATAATATTTTACTTGGCTACTCAACAGACTGCAAAGGTAAAGAAATAGGATAACACTCCAAGTTTGGCTTCTTGAACATCATAGATGCAAATTCGGAAATTTCGAATGTAATTTGTATTATTAGAAGGACTTATGATATGGATATCATGCCGACGATGCTGCACTAGTTAATTCGAGACTTTAATTGTATCTCCATTCCGCTTATATGTGTTGAAAGTTCGCATTATATATTGCAAAGATCCAGATTCATAGCATCGGTTTTATATTTTAAATAAAATTCGTTAAATGACTCAGAAAGTAACGCAAATACTGCTTGTTTTTGCATTAATGTTCCATCGCCTAATTAAATTAATTTGACGTCCTTAATTGGTCAAGGAAAAATTAGTCCAACGAACGTGAGCATCTGATTTAATTAATACTCACTTGATTCTTCTTTGGACTTGTGTTTGTTTTGTCTACAATACTAAATCTTTTTGTAACAGAAATTGATCTGACGACAAGCAATGTGAGGTTTTTTATGATGGCCTTAGTTCTCTATAAAGAGAATCAAAAATAGGATTAAATATTAGGCTCACCTAATTAAGCCTGTCTAATATCTTCCAATCTAAGCTACACTGGAACCAACTGGAAATATTGGCATTGGCATCTGGAATCTTAGGCGCTCGCAAAATGGATATCTGTATGCTATAAACTAGCATGCTATTCCGGCAAAAAAACACGCGCATTGTCCTACTCGACGATGTATGACTTTGAAGTAGCCTTGCAAGTCGGACCATATACTTAGTCGAGTAGGATACTTCTCCATATCGCTAGTTGAGGTACATGGACGTCAATTCCTACCAATAGGGTTCGAGAAATCTACAAATGTGTCTAAATTTCAGAAATTTTGAATTCAGATTTGGCAATACTAATAACGGATTAGTAAAACATACCCATTGATTTTAAGAGTTTTTGTAAATCGTCTTCACAAACAAATTCTCATATCGTAGAAACAGGAACGAGTTTAAATAACTTAGAGATGGAGCATCAACAGATATGCATAGCAACTATTGGCGGTCAAGTGTTCCAATGATCAAAATATTTAATTTGAAATATTTAGCTGATTTGGTGGTTCAGTCTTTACTATTTCAATCCTTTTGGTCAATGTCATAGTGGATCATCAACGGCCGTCCAATAGTGTCACCATAAGTAATTTGGTCAATCTCAACTTAAGTTTTGATTGAGAAATGCATAGAACAAGCGAACAGTTAGACTCAATTGCATGGTATGCCTAATTAGGTCATTATTCTGTATGATATATTGTAGGTCATAAACGCTAGTCCCCTACGGTATTGATTCAAGAGTTTACCATAAATGTGAGATATATTTAGGGAGCAAAGCTTAATAATCCAAAGCCCAACTATTAGGCTGACCTAATATGTCTAAGACGAATGTTAACTGTAGCAAGTCCACACAATATAAGAATAAGAAAAAATCCTTTAATTCAGTGTATATGGTATCGGGAATTACTACATGTCTTGTTATGCCTGGATTGTTCGTAACTCCATATAGTATCAGCAGACCTGTATCAGCACAGCAGGAAGATTCGCCTACTATTAATGCATCAAGTTTGTTCAACACTAGTACAATCATACTTCCGAACAGTATCAAAAATTTGGTTATCACAATTCCTGATGAAGCCCATCATGGAGATCCCGCCAAATATGGTGATAAGGAGAGCAGATTTATTGATCAGCCATTTCTTCCTCAAAATGCAGTAATTAACAAGGGTACAAATGTAATTTGGTTCAGTGCAGATGTAAATCATGATCATAATTTAAAAATAAATGAAAATGGTTCTACATCGGGAACGGCACCATTTTCCTTCGATAGCGGAACGTACACATATACCCAGAACACAAAACCGATAAAATTTAATAACACTGGAAATTTTGCATATTCAGATCCTAATGCTGACTCCGAAAGCAAGGGATTTGTCATGAGGGGAAATATTAGAGTAATAGATAAGGCCTCTGGCTCATCTACTACTAATGGTACTACGCCTGATACGATAGGCGCATTCATGATACCAAAAAGATCTATGGACAAATATATCTCAGATTTTAAGAGCCATGGCTTTAACATTGACAGCACTCATGAGTTTGCAAGTCTTCGTGGGGGACAAAAGGGAACCGGTTCCCAGCAGATTCTGATGGTTTGGACTAGCTCTGGTATGTACTTGACTAAAGTGTTGTCTGGCTTAAAAGATATTACATCTACTCTTCAGTACAGCTAGCCAACTAGAGTATCCTAGTTCAGAACATATACATTTTCTTTTTTTTAACAAACTATTCCAGAACAGAATACCAACTCCATGATTTTTCTCATCATTTTTTCATCTACCATTCTTGACCCACTGATAATGTTAGATTCTCATTACAGAGAATCATCAATTAGATTAAATACGTTCACGAATATCATGACGATGTTAAGATCATGAAGGACCAAATTAATTTTCTAAAAGAAGGTAGGGTTATGCTAATAACATTTTCAGTAATTTCCCTGACAGTATTGATCTGTGCATCTCCAGTATCGCAGTCACAGTTCATTTCTTCATCCTCTGCTACTGCTGGACTAGCATTTGCAGTAGGTCCGAGTAACGCAGTTGGTCTTAATAATAGTATTTCCTCTAATAATTCAAGTCAAGCCAAAAGTACCTCATCACTGACAGGTGCCGAGGCAGCTTCGAATACGAAGACGCTTCAATACATAGCAAATGCACGACAATTACTAAACCAAACACTTGGTGCATATCAAAAACAAAATTTTACGGGTGCATTAGATCTTGCAACTAAAGCCTATTTGGACAACTTTGAGTTTGTTGAGACACCCGTCCAGCAGCACGACAAAGCATTGAAGCAAAATACCGAACTCATGATGAGGGGAGATTTGAGAGCGCAAATCAGGCATCAGGCCCCAATAAACGATGTCAAAACACTAATTGGCAAGATAAATATCAATCTGGACAAGGCTGAGAAATTGCTTTCTAGCCAATAATTTTGTTTAGATATTCAAGTTATCTAATTCTTGTGTGAAGATTATTTTATCATTTTGATACTCTGGTCGTGAGAGATGCGAAAGGGCTTATATCTATTCATCCAGCTTTATACATAAACAAAATAACCCCTGTTAAAGCTTCGTAATAGGTTTTAATTCATTGTTACTAGTTTGTGACCAGTTTAAGATAAGCAATATAAAATGCTTCATCCCATAGAAGGAAAAGCAGCAAATAAATTTGGATTGTAACTGCAGCAAATCAAAATCATGACTACACTTCTGATCTAACAATCATTGTGGTTGTTGACTTTACGATTTATAGGGCTTTGATCTTACTATTTACCTGGTTCAGTCGCTGTATCGTTTGGGCCTCAATCTCTACAACGATATCATAAATACCGTAGAGCTTGAAGCACTTTGTTACATATTCAATTTTCGTAAGTTCTTCTAAAGCTAAATTAGTGTAACCAAAGCAGGTCTCAATAAAAACAAAAGACTTTTTCACTTTAGTAAATATCCCACGTGCTTATTAGATTTAAATAACAACGTGATCATCGAGTTTGATTCTCG
>JBEDUN010000083.1:0-12486 GCA_040414675.1 Nitrososphaeraceae archaeon
GCTCTCAGAAAACATCTTCCAATTCTTCCAAAGCCATTGATTGCCAGTCTAAGTTTACTCATACTAATTGATACAAATCAATGTAGAATATGTGGTATTAAAATAGTATGCACTGCAGTGCAGGAAATATCCTATGAATTATGTAGTCGATATCATGTTTGTATGCAAATGAAATTGGTTGAATTTATTAGAAAGTTTTAGCCACGACATTACGTCAGTTCAAATTCTTTTGTCTTATCTAATTACTTCGTATTTGTGACGTAAGTTCTAATTTTGATGGATGTGTTTAACAGATTCTTTGCTGCAAGTTGAAATTGCAATTAGAACTAGTTACATGCGTATACGAATATAGCAGGCATGACGCAGTAATAAATGAGTCGTTGTCTGTCACAGAATTTGAAGACTTGAGAGATGAAATAATTAATTCCATGGATAAGAAACACAGGCTTGAGAAAATATATCAATTATATGCACGCGGACCACTAGCAATCAAGTATCTGAGAGAAGTCAAAGATATCCTGAAAGAAGATTGTAGTATAGTAGAAAGTTGTGATGAGTTCATAAAAAAGCTCGAGTCTTCAAGCAAGAGCTTTAATAAAATCCTAATTTGCATAGATGGTTCTAAGGAGTCATTTGATGCAGCAGACTATGGAATCAACCTGGCGAAGCTCTCTAACGCTCTTATGATTGTGATGCATGTCTTGACTCGGGAGCTTAGATATGCACATGATGATATAGATGCAATAACACCAAATATCCCAGCAACCCCTAGAAAAGAAATTATAGCGATTTCAAAACAAGAAGCGGAGATGAAATGGTTTAACAATATAGTAGAAAAGGCTAAGAAATCAGATGTAAATATTCAAACTGATAAAATAGTTGCCACAAAATCGGTATCATTAGAAATAGTAGACTATGCTGATAAATTTAGTGTAGATTTAATTATTGTAGGAACAAGAGGTAGAAGTGGACTAAAAAGAATGTTGCTTGGAAGTGTTGCTTCGGAAGTAGTCAAATATGCAGATTGTCCCGTACTAATAATAAAGTGAAAGAAGCATTACTAGGTAGAAAGGACAGAAGTATTTTTGGCAAATAATTATGGTAAAATAAAGACAATGTAAAGCAATATTTCTATTTTGTACACAGGTATCGTCTAGTTCTGCGTCTTTCTTTTACTCTATAACGTACTCGAAATTTTACTGTAGTTCTGCTTTTACATTTGTAATGCCATTAGATGCCTAACTTTCAAGTCTCTTCAACGTTATATGTTTGTGATCTTTTCTGTAATTATGGAAGCTACGCTAAAGTCTTGAGTTATAGAATTTCTCTTCCCGGTAATCGATTTCATATCTGACAAACCTTTTCTATTCACCTAGATAGATATTCTAAAATCAATTATTTAGCTACTGGACTAGTAGATTTTGTGCTGCAAGTCAATTATGTAGTGCAACTTCCAATATCAAATCATAGAACTGCACGGTTAGTTATAGCATCTTTTGTTTGTCTGCGAATCCTTACTTCTTGTTCCTAGCAATCCTTGAATGAGTTAGGATTTTCTGCTTTACCTGTTTTTCCAATTATTCTTCACGATGTGCTGTTTGTGCTACCTCGCGGGTGGATGAATATCTCAATACCTAGTCCTTAGTAGTAATTTCTCTAACTCTTCTATTTCTGCTTCTGAGCTAGGAAATTTATTTTCTATTGTATTTATTTTTGCTGCTAATTTCAAACCAAATTCTGCGCATTACGTTCGCAGTTCGAATTTATGTGCCCGACAGTTTCTATTAGTATTATTTTATTATTTCCGTATTTCTAATTTCTTGGTAATTCGTCTATCTGCATTGATTATTTCCAACGACCTACTCCATATTATCGATTTTTCTTCCTCCTTTTCTTCATTTCCTTCTTCATCTCCCTTGCTTTTTTTCTTTCATTTTTTCTTTGCCAAGCTACAGCAGCAACTACAACTCCAATAACTAAAGCCATATTCTTCTTCCTTCTTGATAATAGAGTTCTCTTAAAATATATTAATAGTGCGATATACTATCACTAAATTTTCTGAACTTGTTTCCCGCTAATTTCAGGTAGGGGACTTTTGTTGGACTTGAAATGAGACACGATCATACATAGTTATCATGGCCTTGTGATAAGGATGCATCTCACCAAATTTAGGTCATTGCTTCCGCATCAGCATAAATTGCAGTATAGTCGTAACCTGACATGACATATTGTAGGAATCAATAATGCATTGTTTGAAAAGATAATTTCGTCATTTATTTTAATTAACGGTACCAAGCATATCTTTGAAGGAATAGATTCAACGGGATTTAAGATAACTCATGCTTCACAATATTATACTGAAAGAACAGGATTAAGAAGTAAATATGCGAACTTATCTATCTATTGGGAGCTGACGTATAACAATAGATTATCTGTAACATAAGGATAAGACGAGCTCCTACAAGACATGATAATATAGATTTTAAACCAATTATAACAAGAGCATCAAATATCCTTCCATTATCCGTAGTTACAGTTGACAGGAGTTATGATAATGAAGACAATCATCAGCTGGTAAGAGAGGGTTTGCATGCATTAAGTATAATCCCAGCTCGATATGAACATTTCCCGATATGGAGAACATCTGGTAGGTATAGAAAGCAGATGAAACGTGGTTATTCCAGATTGTTGTACAATCAACGAAACAAAGATGAGACCATAGTGTGAGTCATAAAGAGACTATTTGGGTAGCATTTGATGTCTAGATTGACCAGAATACAGGACAGGGAATTATCATTCAGATGCATAGTCTACAACATGTAAAGACTAACTAATCTTGTAATATTGGTGATGGTTTTCTACACAGCCGTCGTTTACAAAATGTTTATTAGATTGCGTTCAGATGGCTTTCCAGTATGAATTCTTTAGGAACCATATTATTTTTTACAATTGCGCTCACGGCTGCCAGCTTTACCTCGCAAACTATAAGTGGACCACATCAGGCGATAGCTAAATCTGCATCAAGTATAACAAAATCATTGATTGGCAATATCACCAGGTTCGGTGTTATTACTACTCCAATAATGTGCGTTACCCTCGGCGACGTGATGAAATCATTACCCAGTTTACTTAATGCTACTACAGCTGCTACTGCTGGAAGTAATGAAACTAATTCAACCCAAGGAATGATGATGAACATGATGGAACAAGGAATGATGAAATCTGGATTACAGAATGCAAGTCATGGCGAATTGCAACATTTGAAGAACTTTATGTTTTGTAGTCCGGCAAATGAAAAAATGATGAAAAGTATGATGAAATAAAAACCTGATCGAGTCTACTTTCTTTCTCATTTTTTGCAAATATCCGCTTTAAGGTAAGTATACCGTAATGTAAGTTTTGGATGTCTTATTGAAAAGCCTGTCTAGATAAAATATTTAATTGAAAGATTATCAGCAGAGCCAGATTAGTTAGTAGGAACGTAAATCTAGTGTTTAACAATACTTTCCATTTTATTTGCATAAAACGGTAGGTTAACTGTCTGTAGGCTTACTACCAAAATGAGGAGGATTTTTGAAAGGTCCGATATTAATTGGCTGCTAGAGCTCTCAATAAGCTATGAATTCTACCTTTCATAACAAACTTTAAAGTGACAATCACTACAAAACCCGTTTATGCCTAATATGATGACACCAGGAGAAGTGCTCAATTCAGTAGTTGAAGGTATTAACACAGGGGATCTAAATTCCCTCATGGCGCTCTATGAGGCTGATGCGTGTTTTGCGTTGCAACCAGGGCAACTTGCAAAAAGTCCAGATGGTATACGTCAAAGTCTAGGTAGTTTTATTGACTTGAAGGGCAAACTAGATTTAAAGGTAAAAAGGGTTCTTTAAGCAAGCGATCTTGCTCTTGTAATTACTGAATGGTCTTTCAGTGGAACTGGATCTGATGGTAATCCTGTTAATATGACTGCCAAATCTGCGGATGTTCTGCGTCAACAGTCTGATGGTTCTTGGCGATTTGTCATAGATAATCCTTGGGGGACGGACTAATATGACAGGTCTAATGAGTTGACATGATTTGTTAGTAGAATTAGGCAATCACTGTTCAAATAGGATTTGGTCGTAGTGTTGTTGCTTTTATGAGTATGCCCTCAAGATATATCTGCCATAGGACCGACATATGAATACCATAGAAAGCCAAGAACAAACAAATAGTAACGAATGAGTCCAGTCTAATCGAGTTTGAGATAGGGTAGTTACACACTATACCCTATCTCAGGCTCTCACTCTCTTAATCGATAGTCTGGACTTTAATCCTATAACTGACTAACATACAACATACCGTATTGTCAAAGACAAAGACAAAAGCACTAACAATAGCCTAAGTTAGAAAAATGATTTATAAAGAAATTCAAGAGAAGCAAAAAGTAGTAGATCCAGAAAAGTTCAATACGCACATAGTTGAAGACAACTTAGCAGGGGTAGAGGCTATACCACAAATATACACAATGATTTTGGACGAAGAGTTACGAAGAAAGAGACAAACAGATCAACAAATGAAGTTACGATAGTTCCTAATGTATTACATTATATGGAGGAGATTAAGTGATAAATCTATTTTCTGAGATCATTAGATAGTAGTTTCTTGCTGTTCACTTTCATTGCTATCCTTATTATAATCACCTTTTCTAATTTTCTCATTTGTATAAATAACAGTTGCTACGACTGCTATGAAGTATGGAAGCGTAAATAATACCAGTGCTATACTAGGGGCGGTTACTACCGTATTTAGTTATCAGATCAATTTTTAGCCTTCTTACTTTTTTACTTTTTGGCTTAAATATACATATTGATAGCGACAGTCTTTATAGACACGAAGCCTCTATCCTACTAGTCTAACTCAGCCGATAATCTATTAACTAAATTTTTCATTGATACAGCCTTTTCAGATGTTGCTAGTCCTGTGAAAATATAAGACCAGATAACTAGCGTGATATTAATGGAAAATCCAGAGGGAAAGTTTACAGAGATAGTTGATGATGACTGGCATACCATACTAGGACGAATGAACGAAAAAGGATATGCTTTGATGCCAAGATTTTTATCTAGTCAATCATGCGATGAATTAATTAGTAATTACAATAATCCTAATCTATATCGCAAAACCATCACAATGGAAAGACATCGTTTTGGATTAGGCGAATACAAATATTTTAAATATCCTTTACCTGATTTAATTCAGACTGTTAGAACAGGGATTTACCCAAAACTTGCACCTATTGCAAATGCATGGATGAATATGTTGAACATAAACCGACACTTTCCAGATTCGTTTGATGACCTTCAGAGGCTTTGCCATGATCACAATCAAACAAAACCCACAGTTCTTATACTAAAATATGGTAAGGATGGACATAATACATTGCACCAAGATCTATACGGTGAAATCTTTTTTCCTTTTCAACTAGTTTTCTTTCTAAATGAACCTGAATCCGATTATACGGGTGGAGAATTTGTATTAACAGAGCAAATTCCAAGAGCACAATCAAAAGCAATTGTCTTAAAACCACATAAAGGAGATATGCTAATTATCACAACAAATTTCAGACCAATAAAAGGTAGCAAAGGATATTTTCGAGCACAAATTAGACATGGCGTAAGCGAAGTGCATGATGGAGAGCGACACACACTCGGAATTATTTTCCATGACGCCTTAACATAACAAAACTATATCCTTACAATTTTTGTATGTTATCGATTGTAGTCTGGCCAAGGTACAATCTGCATTCTGATATCGACCACATCGACTGCAATATCAAAACAGGCACTATGGAAGTAGTATCATTCATAAGCTGGTCGAGCAAACACGAGGTCTTTACCGCTGTTTTAGACCTTATGGTCTAGATTGATTTGCTAAATTTGATAATCCTGGAAAATTATTAGACTGACTTGAACTTGACTGGTCGTTAGGTGGTTTGACTGTTACGATCGCACCCTTAGCAGTGGTACTATCGCTAGCATGGTCAGTATTACTGGTGTCAGCATTGCTAGAGTCCGGATTGTCATTATTGCTATTGCTACTGCTACTACTGCTATCGCTACTTGTACCTATACTATTACTCGAATCAGACCTATAGTTGCTGCTATTAGAGCCCAAGCCAGAATCACTACCCCCAGAGATAGAGTGATTTTTACCCATGGCAGTATAGACAGGTACCAGAATAACACTGGATATTATCAGAAAGATAGCAAAGCCAATTAAAGCGATAACATGGTCGTTATTATTGTTTCTCGTCATGGCTTATTAGCTACTCGTTTATTCCTGTTATTTCTCATCCCTGCCTTCGCTCCAACTACTAATATCTGGCCTATAACTCGGAAGAACACTATCTGTTATTCACTATAGATTAGCCAACTAACTATTTAGGCATAGTACTAATCCAATCTTTCTAACTCCAGTGGACTAGGAACAATCGTCTAATTCAAATGATATGATTGTGATCTCGTTGATAGTAATATAGATATGCCATCTTATTTCAGCTAACCCATCGTTTAATATACAAGTCCTTAGTCTTGTCATCATATCCTAGATCCGATACTCTTATTATCTTAAATCTATTATCATGCAAATATTTTATTTCCTTTGCAAACAGAGCCAAATCAGTATTCCCTGAATCTGATGATGTTATCTCAGCTATGTTATGGTAAGCCACGATTGGAATGGCATCAATAGTCCCATTTTCATTATATGCTGTCTGATTATTGACTGCTTGTACAAATATTTGGAATATCTTCGTGCTATTGTGTCCGTAGGTATCATCTTGATAGTTATGACTCCATTCTCTAACTACATATCTATTTGCATAGGTAAGAGTGCCATTATCGTAATATGTTCTGCAATCTGTCTGATTGGGAGAAGATATTTTCCATCCATCACAATGTAAAAACATCAGATTAGAAAAGCCATTTATTGAAAGATCATAATATTTAGAAATTGCATTTACAACTGTAGCATTATTCGATCCTTTTCCATGAGGAGTAGCAAAAACTGTAGCGTTCAAACCATGATTTGCCAAGCATTGTTTCGATTGACTAACTTCATAATTCAGTTGGTTAGCAGATACATTAGTCAATATAGGTGCGGTCATACTTTTGGATTCTATATCATGACCTTCATTATGCAGAGTTACTAAATCTTGCCAAGTCATCCTTGTATATCGTCCTACTCTATCACATGTTACAAAGAAGCTGGCTTTGAATCCGTACTTGTCTAAAATTGGTTTTGCATTAGTAAACTGGCTTTTCCATCCATCGCCAAAAGTTAAAATTGCAACTTTAGTGGTGTTTGTGAAGTTCGGTCCATGTTTTGCTAAATTTGAAGAACCTATTTGGTCCCCAGATCCATTCTTGAGTTCTGCATCTACTTGACTATCGTTATATGATAATTGTTGATCATGAGGGAAATATGGTAACTGACTGTGAGCCATATAGGTCGTTGACAGCAATAATGATATGGTAGTGCAGCAAATGATGATAACTATAAAGCTCAAAAAGTTGCCCATAACACCAAGATATTTTCCGCACTTGGGTACAAAACCGGACTTTTTCTGAATCATTCTATTTAGCAGTGGAGTTAGAGGATGATATAGATGTGACATGCGCGGCTGCTGTAGTATGACTAGTAAATCCAGAATGAGATTCAAGCCAGGCATACAGGTCAGCTAATACATATGATGGTATTGGACCGGATGATGTTTGCCACTGAGATGAGGGATAAAGTGTATGTCCAAGATTTGGATAAGTTATCAATGTATGGTCAGGATGATTTAGTTCCGTTAGTCTTTGCTGTAGGAGAAATGCTTGTTGAACTGGGCTTCCAGAATCATTTTGTCCGTGAAGCATTAGAATGCCAGTCGATGATGGAACATTACCTATGATGTCTAATGTTGAATTTAAATTAAGAAGTGATCTTAAATAAGTAGGACATGGACTAGGAACTTCGCATCTAAATGCTTTAAGCATGTCTTCAGATCTCTTCTCGAGTATAGATTTGAGCTCTGAATTGATGTTTATGTTTATATCATTATTGGGACTGTATTCTGGTTTTAGAGGTTTAGTGATATTGGAATTAATATTAGTAGAAAGCAGCGAGCTAATATTACCACCAACTATGCCTTGGAAGATCTTATCTCGTGAAGCCTCCTGCAATGAGATAGATCCATTATGATTTTTGTCCAATATCTCTTTAGCATATTCGAGTGGTAAATCAACGAACAAATAATGCATCACATTACGAGCCTTTTGAATTCGGGCATCTAAAAGCACTATATTCTTAATTTTAGCAGTTGCTGGATTATCGATAGCAATTCTTGTAACAGTTTCACCTCCTTCACTATGGCCAAGTATACTTATCTTATTTGGATTGACTTCTGGCTGATGTATTAGAACATTTAGAGCTTTATGTGCATCTTGTACTAAATCATTGTATGTCATATTTTTCCATACTTTACTGTCAGCAACGGTGAGATTTGCTCCTACTCCTCTCTTATCGTATCGAAGCACTGCAAATCCTCTCTCCGATAGATATTGAGCTATTTGAAAGAATATGGCTGGTGGATAAATCTTTGATCCTGTTTTGTTATCAATTCGAATATAGTCTCCAGAATAATTCATATCAGTTAGCCCAGCACCAGGAACAAGAAGTACCCCCGGAAATGGTCCTTTTCCAACAACAGGATAAGTTATCTGAGCGTTAGTCTTTATTCTGTTGCCCAAATCTATCATTAAATTTCTATATTTTATTGTAGGAATGTACTGCTGAGCTAGTGCCTGGATATGTAGATTGAAGACACTAGTCGATAAACAAGATAATACAAGCATAGTAATCAAGAATAATCCTAAAGACAAGGTAATGTTTCTAGATTTAGCCAAAGTTATTATGCCTAATAACATTCAGCATATATTTTAGGTTTCAGAACCTTCTGGTCCCCATCATTTCGAATAGTATTCTTTCAATCTTATCCAATAATGTGCTCATTTTTACAAACATGAAAAATTAGCGTTAGTAGCTGTTACAAAACATTAGTACTAATCATACATACTGATCCCTTTCGTCTTCCTGTTAGCAAGCGAATAGAAATACAATAGTTATAGAGATTGCAGTTTATTTTTAGTAGAGATGAGATATGATTAACGAGATGACTTACAAATGTCGACTTTGTAACACACGGTCTTATTCCTCTCGTCTATTGGTCTAAGGAAGGTAGTAGAAATAATAGCTAGACCTATTATACTCAGATTTATTCACTTTAACTGCAGCACTGTGTCACACAGATAAAGCAATTTGTTAGTTGATTATTCACTGATTGATTTTCTTTTAGCGTATAGCGAAAATAACTTGCTACAAGATATTGATGATAGTTATCATCTCATTCTATCACAAGTAATTAACACAAAACCTAATGAATCTTCTATATATGACTAAAGTAATAATTAGCATGTGCTCTAATGAGGTATTTATGGATAAGCTACCTGTAACCGAATGTGTATACAACCAAACAACCAAATCACTTTCGGTAATCGTAGTAGTGATTCTAATAGACCTCATTATTGTAGCTTCCATGACTTCGATAAGTATCGAGCGCTCACTTCAACAGAAGATCGATCCAGTTGGACTTAAACATACATTGGGTGATAAAAATAACGATCAGGGAAAACAAATGGAAATCTTTCCATGTAATAAAGAACACGAGTGCCAGACTTCAATTTAGTAATGTCCTTCTGTAATAGATTGCAAGACAAATTTGACTCAATTTTGCCACCCATTATTTATGAAGTAGATTACCTCAGACGAATATTAAATTCACTCTTTGATGGATATGTAGCGATGATTCGATATTAAATTCATCTACGGTGTCATACATATCTCGGGGGCTTAGACGTCATGAAAATAAGCAGAAAATCTGTTTCAATTTGCTCAAATTATGTCATAGATGGTTGTAAAGGATAATGTACAAGATCATATCGATTCAAAAGACTCAATTTGGTTGTTAGGGAATCCCTAAGTTGGGCTTATAGATTCTCTTAGAGGTCCTGACTCAGGATTCAATAACCAATTCAGGCTTAATCATAAAGGTATCTAAAGGTGGGTATTCTGATGATATTTTTGAACACATAGTAGCAGAGAAATTTTTGTACATGCAGGCCCCGCTGCGAGGTACCAATTATCCGAAAACCAAAGTTAATGGGTAATTGGTTCTACCCACAGCAGTAGACGTTTGCGCAAATAATTTGAGATATCAAGATTATTATGCGGTTGCTGACTTTTAACTATAATAATCTATACACATCGGAAACGTATTGAAGGGGTTTATTATCAATTATAGTGTATGCTATTTTGCATAGTTTATCCATTGAAATAGGTTTTTCTATAAATCCTGCTATTTCTAAATGTGATAGGTCTTCTTCAAAACTTGAGTATTATTAAATTCAAATCTCCATCGCCTAATGAAAAATAAATCTCAGTTCAAACAAGCAATAAATCAATCAATAACTAATGAAGAACCAGGAATCACGACCGATCTGTTAAAGCTCCACGTATTTCTGATTTAGATCCTCAATTAGAATTATGGTATCAATCATAGTATGTAGCTAATACCATCTAAAATTAGGAGTTCTCTCGGTAGAGATAAGCACTACATTGACCGGCTAAGTGATATAACATCAGTGTCCATCTAAGGGCATCAGATATGTCTTTATATGTCTTCGTTGTCCAGTGTTCTAATACAATCTGGGCCTAAGGGAGTCAACTACAAGGAGCAGGTTTATTAATGATGCAATGTAAACGGCGATAATTGCTTATTGCCTCGGATTTCATAAACACTATGACTAACTGACAGATTGCTTTTAGTATGAGCATAATATTAGCCATGTGTGGTTATTATGAAAGTCATATGACGAAGCAATCATAAACATTCTTCGGAAAGTATAGTTCGTGATGTTCTCGTGTCGAACTTTGTTATCTCAATTGCCTGAGTTCGTAAATAGAAAGAGAGGATGCTACTTTGTACTTTGGAGAGATATGAGTTTACTTCTTTTTTATTATATTTGAGTGATATTCCACCATCTCTTCAATTGCTGCGTTATAGCTCTTTACATGCTCCTTTAAAAGTTCTGTAGACTTTGCCAGAATCTTATTTTGTATGTTCACCCACTTGATAAGATTGTTTGTATACTCTTTTGAATGATTTATCATATTTTCAGTATTTGTCGTAGCTGTGCTAGGTGTCTGGTAATATAAGTGAGAATTTGAAAAATATTCTTTTTGTAAAGAGATTGTACTCTATTATGCGAGCTTAATAGATTCCAGATATTCTTGTTGTAGATCTGATAATGCCTGTATGTGCTGCTGCATAGACTTGGCATATTCATCTGAAAGGGTTTTATAATTTTCGTTAGCTACTTCATGCAACTTACTCATGGATATGCTCTCGCTTTGTTTCTTTTCGCTGGCCATATACAGATCATTTGTGACTGTAGTATATAGCCATAGCTTACACCATAATCAATAAGTGAGTGAGTTAGAACTTTTGTCATATGTGATATACCAAATAAATCTGTCTTGCTTTCACCTTTTTACCTGTCATTTACATAATTGTATGCTAAATAATCAGAATCGATATTTTCTTTTTTCTCGTCAGATTGAATGCTCTACGCGATTTTCGTTCATGTCAACAACAATGTCAAATACAGCTGATTTCACAGCTGTAACGACCTGATAAACAAAACAAATCTAGTATACTGTATCAATACAATATCAGTTATGATCAAGCACATACTAATTTCTGATTTTGGGTTGATTATTTTGTTACATCTTGACTTTCTCCGATTGTCAACCGCAAATAAAGTCCGTCTCTTTTATCTCAATCGAACAGGAAATACCACAGATTAGTCTAGGATTACATCCTTCCTTTCAACTTCGATAAGTATATCCCCCAGTGTCCTCAACCGCAATCAGTTTAACTCTGCCTAATGCTAGGATCATATCCAGTTCATCCATTTCTATGCGGCGCGATGGACTACCTCCTCTTCTAGATACCTTTAATAAGTAACCGTGAGGATAATTTATAGTCGGTGTTCCTCTATCCTTCAAAAATGCCTTGGCTTCCTCAGCATTCATCTTTCAGTGGTATCTGGCAGATATTACTTAAAAACTCTATGGACTTACTGACCATTATGTTTATGTGCGCAATTTTGGCATTAATTTGATTGCTACGATTTGGCTTAGAAGAAAATTCATAGTATCATTACATTCTAAACATTCTCTTCTATATACAGAAACAATAGATTTATGATTACATCTTTAATATACTAAATCAACATGACAACAAATGCAGTAATGACAGATATCAATAGTAATTGTAATATTCAAATAAGAAAGATACTCGTTCCAATAGATGGTTCAAAATGTTCCTTAAATGCCGCT
>JBEDUN010000084.1:0-7294 GCA_040414675.1 Nitrososphaeraceae archaeon
AAGCGCAAGTCTTGCAATTGCAGGAAGAAAAAGAAATATTCAGTATCAAGAGATATATCAGATAAGTAACAATGTCCAATGTTGCAACATTACAGTTAATTGACACTTAATTCATATCAAATAATTAACTATGTCTTGAGCTAAAGACAGAGTGTAGATAGATGATGAACCAGCAGCATTAAATAGGCATATTGTGTATGTGTATGTGCTGTTCGAATCCAGACTGTTCGGTTTCAGACATAGTGACGCTCCAAGAAGTAGAATTCAGATGATTGATCATAGGTTGGAGATATAGCCCCTATGATCACTGAATTCTTTTGATACATGCAGGATTGTTCGCTTTTCTATTCTGCTTTCATGATGATGTCTAGTCTACCCTCAATAGAGCATATATTTTTTTCATTTTCGTAACAGCTTAAAGGCATGGTTTCCGCTACCAGTTCTAAAGTAATGTGTTATCCAGAGTAGCGCAAGTGGCTCAAGCAGCCTAGATTCCTCGATTCCCCCGATATCTAGTGTATCCCAGCCTAATGGTGTGAGGATCTTTTCTATTAGTATATTCTTTGCTTGGTCCTCATTTCCGCATATAAACATTGTAGGTGGGCCATCAGGAAAATCTGGATGTATAAAGTGTGGGTTTCCAACAATATTAAATGCTTTTATAACCTTTGAATCTGGCAGTATGCGTTGTATAGTCTCGCCAGCAGAGTCTGTATGACCTATTGCCATTCTTGGGGGCATTCCTTTTGAAAAGTCTAAAGGATTGGTAACATCTATCACTATTTTTCCTGCAAAATTCTTAGGATCGGCCATCCTTATGGCATCTGCAGTTCCTGCCCACAAAGTTGCAATTACAACTAGTTCCCCAAACCACGCTGTGTCTGCAAACGTTCCTGAGGATGCTGTTCCATTGTCATATTTGCCTATCCACTCCATTATTTTTTTTTATTTGGATCTCGTGATCCAATTTTGACTGTGTGACCGAGTTCGATAAACCCATCTGCCAATTTCTGTCCTACATCTCCAGATCCAATTATTCCAATCTTCATAGTAAATTTTCTCCATTCATAAAATCCATAATTGTTATCGCTCTATCATTGTAACTTGGTCGAGCGTATATTTCTATATATAAGAGTTCAAAATAGTTCATATTTATAATATTTATTCAGTCGATAGCAAGCATTCACGAGCCATTTTTTAGATCCAATATAGGTACGACTAAATGTGATATGAATTGTATTAGTATATATTTTACAATCTTGAATTTAAAATTGGATTTAACTATATTTTATAGTACTGAGTTTTATTGCGTTATATATACGCCATCACAAGTTGTCTTGTTTTGTGATGGGTTGCATTTTCAAATGCTCCCTCAAATTCTCTGCATATCAATAATCGAAGTGGTCTGCGATAAATGAGTATGCTTCCCTAACAGGAGTTACTATTCTCAACATTTGAGGACACACAGTTCTGTACACATCATTACACATTACCAGGATTTCTTCATTTTATTAACAAGTAGCATAAACGACAATATTGCTAGTGCGCCAACCAAGACAACTAGTCCAAATGGAATCAATATTGGATAAACGTGCTTATGTTGATAATGCCAACAGATCGGAAAGGAACTAACTTTCTTTTATCAAAAGCGCAGAATTCAAACTAGATTTCGTACAGGAGTTTGAAGTTGAAGATCATTTGAGACCAAATTCTAAGAGCATTTTTTTAAATTGGGTTTTTGAGGATTAGATCGGCTAGTAACGAAGTGCAAGAAAATTAAAGTCGTGATCAAAATCTGTATAATTTATAAAATGCATTCTATGATGCTTGAAATAACACGTTCAACTATTATGAGAATTTGTCGCACTGGATATTATCTGTGTCATTTGTTTGTATGTTTGTATGTTTGTATGTTGTAGTATTATGTGCTAACTTTTTTTGTTATGCATTTGAAAGACAGTACCTGCAATGTCGATAAGTACTACTTAGATCTTCGTAAATTGAAAAAAATAAGATGATATTCCTTTTCTGCTATTCTGACTCGTTTCATTCAACTACGATTAATACTGTGGTTTACCCATTCCTGGTCCGCTCATCATGCCATTATGAGGACTGCCACCACCACTCCAGCCATTCATCATGGAGCCAGGTCCACCGTGCATCATCATTTGACCGCCGCCCATCATCATACCATGCATCATCATTGGTCCTCCTTTTAACGCTGGTTGACTTACTAGCACTTTTCCATTTCCTGCATCCACTATTACTTGATGGAAGTTATAACTGCCATCAACAACCCAGACTGTGATTACCAAATACCCGCTTACAACCCCATAATGCGCAGCTACGGCATGAGAATTATTTCCAACCGTATTTTCTGCAGTCGTTGCAGCTTGACTCAGACTAACTTTTATCTGCGATGCTAATGCATTTCCAAAAACAGTAGATAACTTGATAGACCCAGTAAGATTAGGCCCGGCACCAGCCATCATCATTCCCATCATGCCTCCTCCACTTCCAGCTCCACCTGTCATATTGCCTGCTCCTGTCATATTGCCTCCTGCACTCATCTGCGCACTAGCTTTTTGCATATTGGCGAAAGTAAACATTCCACCTAACAGAGTGGCTGCCAACAATAAACCCCCAATTGTGCTTATGATTATAGGTCTCATACTCAGATATGTATAAGATAATATATTAGACTTGCCATAATTTTTGGTACGTGTAGTGGACCGTTCTGCATGTTCATAGTGAGCCAGGATCTATAAGAACATGTGCTTTATGATATGATGAATACTCTGTAAATTTGAAGAAAATAGAACACGGATTATCTAACCAGATTGCCAGTGTAGCCTTGATCGATATTGACCGACTGTTTCTCTCCATGGTTCCATTGGATTTTTATTATCGTAATAAGCAGATGAATAATAAAACTAACTTAAATCTGTCCCTTATATTCCACATCTGAGTAAAAGGCATTCTTACCAGAATGATTAAAACTCAAATTAGGTGTAGTAGTATGCATTAGCTTTGACTTTGCCGCCTCAGCTAGTTTACATATTCCATTTTGTCCTTGTATTAATAATAATAGCCTATGAGTATAATGAATTAGTAAAATTAATGTGTTTCACTTAGAATCGCATGTTATGGCTAACTATTTACTGAGTTATAATACAACTAACAAAAATGGAATGAAATTGGAAGTTAGATATTAAATCTAATTTATTGTATGATGCATTGGTATTCTGTATATTCCATGTTATAGTACCAGAAAACTGTTAAACAGTATACAATAGCAGATATTAACACTGCGAGAAGCTTGAAATAAAACCAGTTATGATAATAAGAAAGGTATATGAATTCCATTCATGCCTTCGATCTTGAATCTGTTAGACCACAATCTGTTTGCAATGGCGGATCTCGAACTATGGCTAATGAAAATAATTTTTCTATCCTGAAAGGCATGGCACTATATTTGCTTCGGCTAGACGAGGGGGGTGTGAGAGAGCCACATTGGCATCCTAATGCAGCTGAACTTAGCTACTGTATATCAGGCAGAGCACTAATGACAATATTCAGTCCAGGATCTGGACATGATACCTTTACCGTGGATAGTGGTGAGATTGTATTTGTTCCGAAAGGCTATCTTCATCATATAGAAAATATCAACTGTGGTGAAACAAAATTTGCAATTGCATTTAACCATGAAAGACCTGAAGATATTGGGATATCGGGTTCAACAGGATCGATAACTGATAGAGTACTTGGATCGACATTTGGCCTAAATTCTGACTATTTTAGCAAATTCAAAAAATCAAGTCAAGATTTACTAATAACCTCAAAATCCAATTCTAGTAATGTGGCCGCACCAATTTATCGCAGAATTCCTAATTATCACAAGTTCAATCTTAAAGCCTTTCCAGCCACAGTCCAAAGTAATGGAGGTACTGTCTCTCTAGGTAATGCGAATAACTTTGGTATTCTCTGTGGTCTTGCTTGCTATTTGCTAACTTTGAGACCCAAAGGAATCCGTGAACCTCATTGGCATCCTAATTCTGCCGAATTGGACTATGTAATAAGTGGCAGAGGACGGATGACTATCTTCAGTCCGGGAGACCAAGTCGATACGTTCGAAGTTGGACCAGGAGAAGTTGTATTTATTCCCCCTGCATATTTTCACTACATAGAAAATGTAAATACTAATGAAGAGATGAAATTTGCTGTCTTTTTTAACCATGAGCGGCCTGAAGATATTGGAATATCAGGAGCTTTAGGTGCTTATTCAAACGATGTCCTTGGATCTATTTTCGGAGTAGAGCCAAAAACCCTGGATGGTTTACCAAAATACCAAGAAGATCTCTTCGTTGTTGCAGGAGGATAATAGTTAATATAATGATCATGTACCTGTTATGATCTGCGAAGGCCTGTTGACTCATAGTCGTTGTTGACTGAATTAATAATATAGAGTCAACCTGGACCTGACTTTGCACATCTCTATGTATCAAAACGATTATGAAATCTAAGTTACTCTTATATTGTTATTATAGCAATATGCACGCAGATGACATAATTGGATAGAATATAGGGGATCATGTATTAGATAGCACGGTATGTTCAAAGTTATAAGCAAATGCAATCCCCCGTATTTATCCGTATGTAATTTTCAAATTTATCAAATCATTTTCTTGACAAAGAACTAAGACCTACTTATTAGTAGATAGGCTCTTATTGTAGTAACAATGGACAAATATTGTCTGGTAAAGGACTTGTCTAGCGAATTTCTCTTATTATCCATTATTTGTCTTAACGTTGTTGTATCTTGACTAGCTGTTACCAAAGACTTTTAAGAAATTCCAAATATCTTTTAATAGGTTCTAATTATGAAAAATAATAATTGCTTTCATGACTGATGCTGTGATTGTTCCAATTTCTTCAATAGTTACCAACCATGTGAGTAGGACAACTACGTCAAAAAATAGTTGCTATAATATAACCAGATATTTTTCATAGTGTATTTCGATCACCTATTTTTACTAGCCTCATGATCTCGGCATAGGGAATTCTGTTTGACCTTTAGCCTTTTGAGTATTGAGCTATTTGATTTATAATATTTATTGCATTGACAGCATCTTCTGAGCCTAAGATTAACGGCTTATCCTCTTGGTACGCATTTCTCATTGATCTCATAATATTCGACAACCAAGTTGCTTTTTCTTGATCAAGTGTAAGTATCCATGTTTTCATTATTATTTGTCGCCACATTCATGTAGTAACTTTCAATTGCCTGTCAGTCTTCCTTGGCATATTTATCTGTTTTAGAATAATTGTCTTGTTTTGGATTTGGTAGGTAGTTGCTATAGATTGTATGCCATCTCGTCCATTCAATTTCACATAATGATAAAAAATGATGAACTTTAGCAGTGTCTGCGTAATTTCTGGAATCGTGAAAATGAGAGCGGGTCGAGTTATGTGAGCAACTGACAGAAAACGTATTCTCAAACAACTCCTCTAAAGTAGTCTGTTGAGGCCACTTCTGACTTTTTCTTCTATCTTTATTGAAATCAATAACCAAAAAAAATGAAATAATTCTATTCATACGTATTCACTTTAACCGATAGAGTATCTAGATCCTATTTAAGAAGCTGGATGTTCGGTGGGCAGGAGGGAGTGACTAGATGATTTATTATATTTACTTCAAACATATACAACGAGCTGGCGATGAGTGTGGATATGGGTGTTAGTTCATTCTATCAATAAATTTTGGATAAACCAGAAATCTTTTCTATAATATTTTTCGCGAAATGTTTTTTTACTCTGAATAAGTGATCAGTTTCTAATTAACTGTTAAATGCAGTATGTGATAAACCCCAGCAAGCAGAGGAATCAAACATAGGGGACAAAATCGCAGCCGTGTACTAGTAGCAGCAACGAGACCCTAGTACCATGGCTGCTAAAAAACCCCTCTCACGCTTTTGTCTAGTTTAATGTATTCGACTTATAGCGCGAATGTATCCTAATGCTTGCTGGTATTATATAATAATACAATAACCAGGTAATAATCTTGCTGGAACATGCAAAGAAAACAACTGTCCATAAATGCTAGTCAGCCATTAAAATGACTTATCAAAAAGCATTTAGTAATCTGTTTTCCAAAATGAATGATATTTATGCTCAAGAATTGGTCGTTAACTTTTCAATCAAGCGTGTGTTTGTCTGTTCATATGTATCTATCAGATCTCTATTATCATCATCCAAGGTTGGTATAGCCATTGTAAAGTATGACGTCATAACAATATTTCCAGTATTATTGCTGCTGCTCCTGAAAGTAACAAGCCAGTAAGAAATATGAGATCATATGAGCCTGAGGATGGAAAATACTTTGCTGCTCCAGTTAGTGCTCGTGACAATTAATCTGCCTGCATGAAGATTTTTGCTACTTCAAGCCCTATTGTGCTTCCTACAATTCATAATAAGCGGTTGTACATAGCGAGGTTCTAATCTTGTTTATAGAGAGTCAACTTTTGTGATTTAGATTCAGATCTGCTATCGGATCCTTCTATGTACGTGATTCTAGAGAAAACATAGTATTGTCTTTCTAATTCTTCGATTAACAAATCTATTAATTCAAAAATCAATATTCTCTGGTAAGCAATTTGATTGTAGCAAGAATATCATAGTTATTCAAGATTCTACAAGAATGTCTGCTACATCTTTCTACGTTACTCAAGGTCAAAATTGATGATTATACTGTCTAATTACTCTACATCGAGTCAGATACCAAAATATAGTAAACTACAACTACCAGCATCATTAGTATCACCATCTTTACAGATGATGTCTCCAAATAGGGTCACAAATAAGCAAAGACACAATTGCAGGGCATGAATTAAGATATACTGAAGAGTCATAGCATTTGGCATATGCACGGATTACGTTATACCAATTATATAATTGCCAAATACTTGGTAGTTTTATTATTAAAAATATTCGATAGACCTGAGCCCTACTTTAGCTGCAAATCTTATCATCAAATTAATTAGATGGCTGTACCTAAAACCTAATATAACTAGATAACTGACGTTGTCAAATTGGATTATGAGTAGACAGAATTTTTGGGGGCCCTTGGTGAAGGTGTTTTTTGATAGACAATTAGCTAAGTATGTCTCTATAGCTGTCATATCGTCACTAACAATTATTTTATTTGCATCTCCATTGACCAATAATTCTGCCTATTCTCAAACCATAGACAAATCAAATTCGAACGCTGGTGATGCCCTTACAAGTGTGGCTGTAC
>JBEDUN010000085.1:0-7830 GCA_040414675.1 Nitrososphaeraceae archaeon
AATACTATAATTGATTGTCAATCAAATCCAGCATTTGTTATTAAGGGAAATTATAAATAGCTACACCATCAATACCGTACACGTCTACTGTCCAAGTTCCTCCTCTTGGTGCAGGTGGATTTAAGAGCTTTTGTCCAAAAAAAACAATTAGGTCACCGGTTGAAAGTGCAGTTTCTAGTATAGTTTGAAGTCTATGTTCACTGGTAAGAACGGCAACATTATTTTGTGGTGGATCTCGCAATCTAACAATTGCATGACAACCAAGAAAATTTGGAAGAGCATATCCCTCAACGAATGTTACATGACCAAACAATTGTACAGTTTCACATGGTGAAAATGTATTTTGTCCTGAGCCAGATAATTTAAGATCTTTAATTCCTGAATTTTTACTCATTTCTTTACTATCTAAATCTGTCATTTTTTTGTATTTTTGTTATGTTTCGAATTGATTATTAAATATTTATCATTCTTTACTGATCTGTTCTGATCATATCCTATTATTACTTTGAAATATATCATGTCATCTATTGTAGTTTACAATAGATTTCCTACTCCAACTAATTTTAGTTGAATTTGATATTCAGGTGCGCGTTTGCAAATCATTATATAAAGATCCTGTATTGCAGAATGGGTCTATATCGATAAAAGAATCCAAGGTCCAAATTGCCTTCGCTTTCTGCATGAGATCTGCAATTGGGTCGCTCATAATCAAATCTGCATAACTCCGCCCGGTAATAAGGGCTTAATCGAACTTGCTGTCCTAAAAGACGCTGTCACACGTGTGTAAGTCGGCCATGGCGGGAATTCAATTCCATGGAACAGAAAATATTGTCCAATGTCCCCAAATAGTTATATACTCTAGTCTTTTCCGTATAATATGGAAAGAATCGCAACTATTCTCCTTATCTCGGGAGTCTTTTTGATAGCAGGTGTGGCATCACAACGCGTTATTGCACAAACAACCCAAAATGCTACTCAACAACCAGAAGTAACAGTAGGAGACGCTAAGAATATGACTGTATTAGGATTGCTTAAACAAAGTGCGTCACATGCAGGCGCAGGCGAAGAGCCAGAGTTCAAATGTTTCAAGCATAAAAAGAATACTTTCCTTGTAGAAGTAAAATGTCCTGATGTAATTGTCAGTTCAACGGGTGCACAGGGTAGTTAAATACTAATACCTGGGGGTTTCCCAGACACTCTCGTTGTATTCCAGAACTAGTCTAGGCACACCGTCTACCTGAACTTTTCGATAAGTCTTCCACCTTTGTCCCAACTAACTAACTTCATATCATCTATTAAATGAAAGTTCTCTTCACCATGTAAAGAATTCAAAGCGATCCCATTAAACTGATTTCAGTAAGAAGGAATGTCAATATATGGTAACTTTCTCTTGATATATCTTTAAAAGGTTAAAAGATTAAATACTGATTTTCTATAAGACAAGTCATCGACTAACTATGCCCAGTAGCACAAATGCCTTGGTTTTAGTAATTATTACATTCGTACTTGTCGCATTAATTTTCAGTTCTTTATCTGTTGTTTTATCTGATGCATTAGCAAAGCCTAAGCAACCGGGTAAGGTAGAATGCGGCTTTGCTATCAACAACAAAGTCAGATGCTGCCAAATTGAAGATGTTAACGCTCCATATTCGTCGACTTGGTGTACTATATGTACTAAGACTCCCAACGATACTGCACCTCATGACTGTGGGCCGCGCTATTGTACTGGCTATTGTGCACGTGTGTTAAATCCTCCATCAGGCGTCGTTGGAGGACCGCAGCAGCCGCTTAAAACACAACAATTACCACCTTCTCCCCACCCACCACCATCAACATCGTCATCGCATCCCTCAACAAGGGCACAATGATAAAGGCGGCAAGTCCGCTGCAGATCGAGTAATTTAATTCGTGGAGTCTATAAACCACCCCATTAATGTCCGCTATACGCGGCTGCCTGAAACATCATAAACTGCCCAATTGCATGAATCAGCTGTTTGTCAGTTGTATTAAGTACTAAGGCTGATCCATTTTTCATGTTCACTATACTATACTTTATAGAATTCTTTTCTCAGACTCATCTCTCCAACTTCTATTGCCAATAATGACTGTGTTTATTATTGTAAACAATCCGATTACCTAGTGCGGTATAATAGTCGAAAGGAAAAGAGAAGGAGGTGGATGGTACTTCTCAAATATATTAATTGTATGAATAATGATATGCCGTGGAATTTACTCGGTAATGGAGGCACAAATCCAGCAACCAATTTTCTTGGTACTACAGACAATCATCCTCTTATCATAAAAACGAATGGAACTGAAGCCATGCATATAGATCCATCCAGTAATATTGGTATCGGGACTGGCACACCTCAGGTCAAGTTACATGTGAAGGGAAATCTGACCAGATTAGAATCTATAGATGGAGTTCGTAAATTGGATCTTCGGGCTGATAAAGTGGCTTTAGGCATAGAAGGCACAGGTGCACCTTTATCTATGAATGCTAGAGGCCAAAACTTGTACCTGAACCAGAGCGGGGGTAACGTAGGAATCGGTACCACCCAACCGCGTACAATGTTACATGTATTTGATCGAATTTCCACAGGTTTAGATTTTAATTCAGCTGGTGCTATCACTTTCTTTCCACCAGATGGCTTTGCTTGGTTTCATATTGACAACGGTCCATCTGGTGGAAGACCTCTTGGCAGATTGAGGTTCTCATTCGGAGTCAATCCTGGAGATCATGAGGTACTTAGCATATATCAAAGCGGTGCAGTAGGAATAGGTACTAGTGCACAGGATCCCGGTATCTGGGGAGAAATATTCACTGTTAATGGTGCTGCAGACATCAACGGTCATGGAAGCTTCAACGGCTATGGAGAGTTTAATGGTAATGGAGACTTTAATGGTGATTTAACTGTGAATGGTACCGTTACGAAAGCAGGTGGAGGCTTCAAGATTGATCATCCTCTTGACCCTGCTAACAAGTACCTCAATCATGGATTTGTAGAGTCTGACAATATGAAGAACATCTACGATGGGGTAGCTGTATTGAATGAAAATGGAGAAGCCATAGTAGAGCTTCCAGAATGGTTTGAGGCAGTCAACCAGGAAGTTCGTTATCAGCTGACAGCTATTGGAGCTCCAGGTCCAAATCTCTACATTCAACATGAAATTTCTAATAATAGATTTAGCATAGCAGGTGGCGCAAAAAATATGAAAGTCTCTTGGCAGGTGACTGGCATTCGTAAAGACCCTTGGGCTAAACTGCATTCGTTACCAACTGAAGAGGAAAAGCAACTCAATGACCAAGGGCTTTATTTACATCCTGACCTCTACGACAAACCACAAACCAAGCAGATGAAATCAGTGCACTTTCTAAAGACAACTAATGCTTAAAGAGAGTTCGTTGATGATTTGAGAATTATAAACAATAATGGCATTTTCTTTGATTGTATGATACAATTAATCTCACAGTCTACAAAGGAAAGTAACGAAGAGCGCATTTGTAATACTTCATGTACAATAATACTCTTTTCTTACACTATGTTATCAAGAATCGTATCGAGTTAGAAGGAGAAAGCCTTTACATTGCCTAACATTTCTTATTTATAGAATTGGTTATTTGGTGGGCGTATAATGTGGACCGTTAATACTTAGTAATCACATTGATAGTAATATGGATAGTAATATGTAGAGATTTCATTTTATTTTAGCTGCCCCATCTTTTAATATACAAGTCCTTGGTCTTGTCATCATATCCAAGATCCGATACTCTTATTATCTTAAATCCACCATCATGCAAATATTTCATTTCCTTTGCAAACAGAGCCAAATCAGTATTACCTGAATCTGATGATGTTATCTCAGCTATGTTATGGTAAGCCACAATTGGAATAGCATCAATAGTCCCATTTTCATTATATGCTGTCTGATTATTGACTGCTTGCACAAATACTTGGAATATCTTCGTGTTATTGTGTCCGTAGGTATCATCTTGATAGTTATGACTCCATTCTCTAACTACATATCTATTTGCATAGGTAAGAGTGCCATTGTCGTAATATGTCCTACAATCTGTCTGATTGGGAGAAGATATTTTCCATCCGTCACAATGTAAAAACATCAAATTAGAAAAGCCATTTATTGCAAGATCATAATATTTAGAAATTGCATTTACAACTGTAGCATTATTCGACCCTTTGCCATGATTCGCTAAACATAGTTTTGATTGACTAACTTCATAATTCAGCTGGTCAGCAGATACATTAGTCAATACTGGTGCGGTCATAGTTTTGGATTCTATATCATGACCTTCATTATGCAGAGTTACTAAATCTTGCCAGCTCATCCTAGTATATCTTCCTACTCTATCACATGTTACAAAGAAGCTGGCTTTGAATCCGTACTTGTCTAAAATTGGTTTTGCATTAGTAAACTGGCTTTTCCATCCATCGCCAAAAGTTAAAATTGCAACTTTGGTGGTGTTTGTCAAGTTAGATCTATGTTTTGCTAAATTTGAAGAACCTATTTGATCCCTCCCCCCGATCCGTTCTTGAGTGCTGCATTTACTTGACTATCATTATATGATAATTGTTGATGAGGGAAATATGGTAATTGACTGTGAGCCATCTCGGTAGTTGACAGCAACCAGACTATGTACTCTTCATCTCTAGGATTACCGTCTTTGTAACGTCTATTACTTGGCGCGCACATAACTATAGGTATACAGATAATGATGATAGGTTAAAGCACCGACGCCAACCTGCGGCACATACGCACATATTGCATTGATTTCACTTTTAGATTTCGCCCCTAGTCCGGATTTTTTGCATTTCGTGTTCTAACATTTCAGCTGGGGATGAAGGTGCTGCTCTTGAAGTGGTAGCACTTCTCCATACTATTGTTGATGTTCTGGCTATGTATATCGATAAACCAGCTATAGCTACTTGCAGTACTTTGGAAAGTATATCTATGGTACCTACATCATCTTGTATTCCTATGGTAGGAATGTTTATCGTTCTTGTTGCTATATAGAATGCAATGAGTGCTATTGAACATATAGCAGCTATGACATAGGGTATTTTACTATAGTATTTGTTCTCCAGCATCCATATTCCAGCTGCAATGTATGCTATACCAACTATAACAAAAAATATCATTTCATTTGTGGTTGAGGCAGCATCTGCTGCGGCTTCCTTATTTTCACTACTACTATGGTTACTACTACTAGATAGTGAAGATACTGATTGTAAAAGATCAGAGTAGTCTTGGGAAGCAGCAACAAAGTAAATAACAGCAGTAGAAATCGTTAGTGCAGCAACATGTATACCAATATTGTAGATTTGTTAGATACAGATAAAATGGTCTTAGTATTATTGTATTTTTCCATTTAAGGGAGCTCGGTACTATATATTTATAATCTTTAGTTAACCTTGTTAAGTAGAAGAATTCTCAGTATTCTTTTTGGTAAAAATGTGCGATAAATCAGTTTTGGCACATTGTACGATAGTGAAATTCGGTATATGTGTATCTTAATATATTTAGATAACAAATGCGAAATCGAGATATCGGTATTGGGTTCCACCCAACAACTCTTAGCAGTAAAAATACTTAATTTATAATACTTGATATACAGTTCTTAGAATAAATATTGATTTTTAATAGCAATGAAAGTCTAATTCAATTGATCCTAAATGGGAATACAACAATCTTTGAAGACTTGAGATTCATAGACAACGCAATTTCATATTATCTGTTATTAGGCCGTGGTCTGATCAAAAGGTGAGTGGTAAGAGCCCCGTGGACCACGACCTGATAACAGAATATTTTACTTGCTTGAGGCAGTTACTATTTTGGTACCTATTGTTTAAAACAGTTGAATGTAGACTTGAACTACAGTCTTGGGTTGGACGCCAGGTATACGTAAAAACACCTAGAACAGAGAAACTAGACGACCATTAAAATCCAGAACCTAAGAGGATATTTTCACCCAATCATAGGTTGCTGAACTTCACGACACGATCGTAATGAATATGTCAGAGCATAGTTCTGGGCTACACTCCAATATGCCTATAATGGACACTATTCTTAATCAATGCTATACTGCTAGCAGACTATTGCCCGTCAATCCTTGTTTATTAGTCCGTTGCTAGTCAGCAAATTGTTTAATTCAAAGTTGTATTGTGTGTTATTTCATTTGTCAGTACAATCCAGAATGTAAAAATTTTTATCCTGACTGAAGGTCTATCGCAGGAGTCTTACTGATAATACTTGTGGTTGTAAGTTTAGTATCTGGTAGCAGAAAACGAAATTGCTAAATTAAGACTTCTGGAAAAAGAGCTGCTTTGCGATTATATCCAATTGATAAATAGTTAGTATCTCATATTTTGATATGAGGAAATCTGTAATCTTCATAATAGTAATTGTCAATATTGTAGTTGGTTTTGCAGTCGCATCTTTTACAGCAATATCTATTGTGTACGCTCAGAATACAACAACTCTACAACAAACAAACTACAGCAATACAACTATAATATCACCTATAAAACGACTGAATCCAAGCATTATTATCGACGCCATAAATGCCAAAATTAGGTCAGTCTATAATAGCGAAGAAAGTTTGATAGTAAGTAACATTCGCCATTGTAGGTCATCTTGCTAAATTAAACTTTATTTCACTTTTATTTTGATGAAGATTTGTGGCATTCAGACAAGATCCAATCGATAACACAGAGGTTGTTTTGCGGAACTGGTTCATTCTACCACAATTGGTTTGGCAAACAACCCTGTCCTTTTCTTTCAAGAACAGCATACTGCCTTTATTATGAATCCAGACTATTACAATTGTAACGACTTTGAAATGACGATAAATTACAATGATGTTCGATATTGCAAGCTTGTAGCCATGTCGACATTTATCAGTATTCTTATCCCAGGTCAACGCCTTTTAGATTCGTCGTCGAAAAGTTTCCGAAGTTGGTCATGACTTTGGTACCAATTCTTAACATTTGCAATATTCGGATAAGCGTCTATTTCTGCTATTATTCTGGCAGTAGGAGATAGTACCGAATGCCTAATTCTATCTTTTGCCTCGGCGAGAGTCATATCTCTTTCCAGTCCATGTTGGTCAGCAGCCTGTAAGTATGAGGATACGACTGAAAATAAAATATACTGCGCAGCAGCAATCCATTGGCTTGGCATATCTGGAAACTGCTTTATTATTTTATTATTTACTATTTCAGCCTGTAACTTTGCATTGCGAATTAGCTTCAGCCTGGCATATTGATTCATTTTCTTATTACTTCTAGATTCTTCCTCGTCGAGCATTTGTTCAAAATACTTGTCGTTGGAAGGGAGATTCACTGTTTCAGCACATCCACACTAAAAATGATGGTTTATCAATAAATCATTTTCATTTTCATTTTATGGCATCTCTTGATTTTTCTTTACTGTTAGTAATCGTCTTTTGCCACATATTCTAATACTGATATGGCTGATGCGATTTTCTCTTTCTTAGTGATACAAGTATGTATAAAGATAGTGCTACAATTGCTGCCTGCATAACCTTTGTGAATATGTCTGTCGCGCCTACATCATCTTGTATTCCTATGCTAGGAATATTTATTGTCCTAGTTAATATGTAAAATATAATAAGCGCCAATGAACCTATTATGGTCATTATATGTGGGATTTTATTACGGTACCTATTCTCTACTATGTAAATTCCAACTGCAGTGTACCCCAGGCCTATTATAATAAAGAATATCATTTCATTAGTTGTTGCCATTATGTCCTGTGCATCCTTGCTACCAGCAGGCTGATGTGCTGACT